>CAZWEP010000004.1:101412-124423 GCA_964632565.1 uncultured Marinobacter sp.
ATGAAGCTGGTTCAAGACGGCTACGCCGGCGCCGGCACCGTGACTCTGGGCGGCTACGATTACCACACAGGCGAGCGCGGAACCGGAGAGCAACGGGACTACCTGGCAGGGCGCTGTATGGGCGCCTGCCTGGAATATGCCCATCGCACTGGCACGCCCCTGATGCTGTACGTATTCAGCGACGGTTCAGTGGCCAGTAACGGCCGCATCGACGATTCGGAGTTCGGTCGTGGCAAGGGTGAGTGGACCGGAGACAATCAGCAAACCGCCGCCTCCTTTTACCTGGTCTACAACCCTGGGGGACGCCCGGTTGTCCGTAACCAGCAGATTGGTTACATGCGGTCGGATGCGTCGGTTGAAACCGCGTCGAGCCCCGCCGCCAACAACGTCAATCAACTCGTGCAGACAGTCGTTCTGAACTACATGGCACTGAACGGCGAAGAAGCCCAGTTCGAGTCTGTCATTCCGGGCCACGGCCTGGGCGGCACCAGCAGCCGTGACCGGCTGGTCGGATTGGAGCCCATCTGATTACGGTTGCAACCACCAGGCAGACATTGGAATCCTACTTTCCGGCGTCTGCCTGCTCCGGTGACATCAGCCCGTCTGAATAGTGCAACTGGCGTTTGTCATCGATAATCACCGCATCAACGCCCGCCAGCTGGTTGACCAATGCGAGGCCCCGCTCGGCCCCCATTACAAACACGGCGGTCGAAAGCCCATCCGTTGTCAGAGCATCCTGCCCCAGAATCGTGACGCTCTGGACACCCATTGCCGGTTTACCCGTGGACGGCGACAGGATGTGATGGACTCGTTCGCCGCTATCCTCCAGATAAAAACGCTCATAGTCACCCGAGGTCGAAACCGCAGTGTTCGACAGTGGTATCACCAGGACGTTGCGATCTTTTGAGCGCGGGTCTCTAAGGCCAACAATCCAGGGTTTCCCTCGCTTGTCACCGAGCAGCCGCATATCACCACCGGCACTCAACCGCGCATGCCTGACACCCTGCTGCTGTAGCAATTCGATACCCTTGTCCACCGCGTAGCCCTTGGCAATTCCACCCAGATCAATACGTACACCAGGCTGCCCATATTCCACGGTCTGGTTGGCGGCATCGATCAGAACCGATTGATAATTCACCCTGGACAGACCTTCCTCGAGATCAGCCTCAGATGGGCGCTCCCGATTTCTGAAATCATAGAGATAGCCTACTGAGCCAAAACTGACATCGAATGCGCCTTCACTCAGTTCAGAGACGTCTTTTGCACGGGTCAGAACCTCAATTAACCCCTGGCTGACCTCTACAGGGCCCTCCGCCGCCTCGCGATTCATTAGCGATACCTCAGAAGACTCCTTATAACGACTCATCTGCTCATCAATCTGATGGAACACGGACAGGACGCGCTCTCCGAGCTCTCCCCCTGCCTTTGGATCCTCGGACCAGAACATCAGATCGATCTTCGTGGTCATGGCGGTGTCGCTGAAATGAAGCCATTCCGCGAGCACAGAACCGGGGAAGATCAGAAGGATCGCAAAAAGGATTCTGTGGAAACGGTCTGTCAGGTTTCGGGCCGGCAAAATCATTCTCCCGGAGTGTGGCTGAAGCAGGAAGGACACCATTCTAGCGTTTTTCAGTCCAGAAGGACGGCGGGCCACTGCACAAATACGCGCAAACCGTCTAGACTGCCGGTCTGATCGGCGCGAATGTTCGTTCGCACATAACGAAAACAACTTCTCGGAGACGGCATGGCCCAACAACGTCGACAGGACCTGATCATGGAGATGATCCGGCAACAAGGCTTTGCCACCACTGAGCAATTGGTTGACGCGTTCAAGGTGACACCACAGACCATCCGGCGTGACCTGAACGAACTTGCGGAACAAAACAAGCTGCGTCGGCACCACGGCGGCGCAGGTATCGATTCAAGCACGGTCAACACAGCCTATCAGGCGCGAAAAGTTCTGGACTCTGAAGCCAAGGCACGAATCGCCGATGCCCTGGTGGAAATGATTCCGGACAACGCTTCCATGTTCATCAACATTGGCACCACCACGGAGACCATTGCTCACGCCCTGCTTCGAAAACGAAATCTCCGTGTTGTGACCAACAACCTTCATGTAGCGTCGATTCTGTCAGCCAAGGAAGATTTCAACATCATCATCGCTGGCGGCGAAGTGCGCAACCGGGATGGCGGCATTGTTGGCGAGGCCACCCGTGATTTTATCGGTCAGTTCAAAATGGATTTTGGCATCATCGGCATCAGCGGTATTCACGCCGATGGCTCGCTTCTGGACTTTGATTATCGCGAAGTCCGGGTTGCCCAGACCATCATCGAAAACTCAGACAAAGTCCTCCTCGCCGCAGATCACAGCAAGTTCGGTCGCAATGCCATGGTACGTTTGGGCAGTATCACCCAGGCCGACCATGTATTTACCGACGCCGAGCCTCCCGCCGAAATCGTAAAACTGCTTCAAGAGCACGACGTTCAACTTCATATGGTCTGATTTGCTGCTCCTGAATATCTAAGGGAAGAACTCAAAACTCGTTCACGTATTTTCGTTTTTATTCGATTTTGGTTGTTTACGAACCAATTATTCCCCGCCATAATGTTCGAAATCGAAATGAAACAGGTAGGGAGCCGCCCACATGCACAAGGAATCGCACATTGAGCATCAGGAATATGACGTCGTTGTCGTTGGCGGAGGCGTGAATGGAACAGGCATCGCCATGGACGCGGCGGGCCGCGGCCTCAGGGTTCTCCTCTGCGAAATGAACGATCTGGCGTCTGCAACATCATCCAACAGCAGCAAACTTATTCATGGCGGCTTGAGATACCTGGAACATTACGAGTTCAGGCTTGTGCGGGAAGCCCTTGCAGAGCGGGAGGCACTGCTCAGGAACAGTCCCCACATTATGTGGCCACTCAGATTCAGGCTCCCTCATAAGCCACATCTGCGCCCTGCCTGGATGATTCGAACCGGACTGTTCCTTTATGACCACCTCGCCAAGCGCGAACTTCTGGAGGGGTCAAAGAGCATTCGATTTTCCCCGGATGGCCCACTGAAAAAGGACATCACTCGGGGCTTTGAGTACTCGGATGGTTGGGTTGATGACGCACGACTGGTGATTCTGAGCGCCAAAAAAGCGGAGCAATGCGGGGCAACCATCCTGCCGAGGACCAAGTGTATTGACGCCCAGAGGGGCAAAGACGCCTGGACCGTGTCTTTGCAAGATATGAAAAGCGGACACCTCAGCACCGTATCAGCCAAAGCCATCATCAATGCCTCCGGCCCCTGGGTCAGCCGGCTGTTCGATGAGAGTCTTCGCATGAAAGCGCCAAAAGCCATACGCATGGTGAAGGGCAGCCATATTGTGGTGCCTCGCGTCAGTCAGGAGCAGGAAGCCTATATTCTGCAAAACGAAGACGAGCGCATTGTGTTTGTTATCCCGTACGAAGACGAATTTTCGCTCATTGGTACAACGGATGTGGACTACACGGGCGATCCCAGGCTGGCCACCTGCTCGGACGAAGAGAAAACCTACCTGCTGGACCTGGTTAACGGGTATTTCAAACGTCAGCTCACCAAAGACGACATTGTCTGGACCTACTCCGGCGTCCGCCCCTTGATGGACGACGAGATGGGAGACGCCAAAAAAGCGTCTCGGGACTACTCTTTCGAAGTCGACTCTGGCAGAGACAAAGCACCTCTCATCTCGGTATTCGGGGGCAAGATCACGACGTATCGAAAGCTGGCCGAAGCGGCGACCAACAAGCTCTGTGAGTTTTTCCCCCAGGCCCGGGGCCCATGGACCAGAACCGCCAGCCTGCCCGGCGGAGACTTTGTTTTTAAGGACAGCCTGGAGAAACGGTTAATGGGTGACTATCCGTGGCTGCCAGAGGCGGTCTGTAAACGCTATGTGCGTACCTACGGAACCGCCAGCTATTACATCCTGGGTCCCGCCGAATCGGTCAGGGACTTGGGCACGCTGTTCGGGGGCACCCTCTATTCAAGGGAAGTCGATTATCTGGTCAATCATGAGTGGGCCATGACCAGTGAGGACATTCTCTGGCGGCGCACCAAACAAGGTCTGTATTTCTCGGACGAGGCTGTCGGTGACCTGGATGCCTACCTCCAGCAGCAGCCACGTCTGCCGGATCACCTGGCCGAACTGAATCAACAGGCCTGAAAAAATCACAGCCAGGATCCTCGATTCAGAATATCGGCGACTCGCTCCTGCAGCATCGGTACGACCTGACCTTCAAACCACGCATTTCGCTGCAGCCATAGACGATTCCTTGGACTGGGGTGCGGCATTGGCAGCAGGTGCGGCCAGGTGTCTTTCCAGCGCGCCACACGCTCTGTCACCGATAACCGGGTATCGGGAAAATGCCATGCCTGGGCGTACTGGCCAATGACCAGCGTGAGCTCCACCTGTTTCAGGTGTTCAAGAAGCGGTTGCCGCCAAGCTGGCGCGCATTCCGGTCTGGGCGGCAAATCCCCTGATCGCCCTTTTCCCGGATAACAAAATCCCATGGGGAGAATGGCAAGCTGCTGCTCGTCGTAGAAAGTTTCCCGGTCCACACCCATCCAGCGCCTCAGCAGGTCACCGCTGGGATCATTGAACGGCAGACCGGTGTCATGGACCTTTTTGCCTGGCGCCTGACCCACAACCAGAATTCGGGAAGAGGCTGACAACTGGATCACCGGCCTCGGCCCCAGGGGCAAAGCCTCCTGGCACAAAGTGCAGGCTCTCACTTGCTCGATCAACCTATCCAGGGAAGAAGCGTTCGACGTGGTGGTCATTTTTGCCAATGGTCTCTGCTACTAAAGTCATTGCGTCATGATGGTAATGTGGCACTCTTAATTGAATTTCGTCTACCCCCGGGCAAGGAAACAAACACGATGAACGCTAAAGCCGACATTAACACGGACGCCGAACTGGAAAGCTTTCGAAACGTGGTCCGCAGCCGGCGTTCGGTGCGACGGTTCACTGACACGCCCATTCCGCAGGAAGTGCTTGATGATTGCCTGGATCTGGCGATGCTTGCACCCAATTCGAGCAACCTGCAGCCCTGGGAGTTCTACGTGGTGAAAACCCCGGAGCTCAAGCGCAAGGTTGCTGAGGCCTGCCTGGGCCAGAATGCAGCCCGCACTGCCCCACTTTTGATTGCCATCGTGGCCAGACCCGACTCCTGGCGTGACCACGCAAAAATGGCCCTGGAACAGTGGCCCGAAGAAAAAATGCCCGGCATTGTCGAAAAATACTATCGGAAGATCGCGCCAATTCACTACAACCAGGGCCCGCTCGGCATCTTCGGATTTGCAAAGAAGGCCGCTGGCGCGATTGTTGGACTGTCACGCCCTGTGCCCCGTGGGCCCTACTCGATCAACGAAATGAAAATATGGGCGACAAAATCAACGGCGTTAGGGGCTGAAAATCTGATGTTGGCTCTGCGGGCTCACGGCTACGACTCCTGCCCAATGGAGGGGTTTGACGAAGTCCGGGTGCGGAAGCTGCTGAAACTGCCCAATAAAGGTCTGGTGACCATGGTGCTTGCCGTCGGAGAGCGGGCAGATAATGGTGTTTATAACCAGCAGTACCGGTTTGATCGCGATCATTTCATTCACTACCGGTGAGCAGGATTCAGACAGGCGTCATTTCTGACTCAAATAGCAGGCGGCTCCCCTCAGGCCCAGCAACGGATCCGTCACTAACCGAAGGGGCGTAGATTCCACCAGGGATCGCATGCGTCCTTTGTCTACCAGCGACGCGCAGAACGGACCGGCGATCAGCTCATTCATCAGGTTGGGCAACATGCCACCGCACAGAAACACTTTGCGAGCGCTGCCGTGCATGAGCAGTGCATCGCCCGTCACCCGCCCCAACACTGACAGAAAATGAGCCAGCACCTCCTGCGCGAGGGCATCGCCATCGTTGCGGGCTGCGTGGGTCACCTGCTCCGGTGTTCGCAGCTCCGCGGTCTGCTTTGCGAGAGTGGCATGGGCGCGGTACAGATTCATTAATCCGGGCCCTGACAACAAGCGCTCTACGGAAACAGAACCATAGTCCTGTTGAAGAAACTCCAGAACCGCCCATTCTTTCTGAGACGTCGCGCCAAACGTCATGTGGCCTGCCTCCGAGGCCTGGGCAATCCAGCCACTTTCGCTCTGTGTCAACAGCGCAAGACCAAATCCCGTTCCGGGACCTAGAACCAGTGCGGGCTGTCGCAGGTCGCCCGCGTAAGCCTCCGGTTTCTCAACGCCGGAGTCACACACGGAAATGAGTTGATCATCCGGCACCCAGGGCACACCCAGAGCCGCTGCCTGAAAATCATTAATCACATCGCATTCAGACCACCCAAAATGATGTTTCAGGTCCTCAGGATCAATTTTCCATTGGGTATTGGTCACCTGCACCCGGCCATTTTCAACCGGACCAGCGACTGCCAGGCAGGCTGAGGACAAACTGTCAGCGTGCTTGTCCGACAGATAATCCGCCAACGCGTCAGCGGGCGTGGCGTAGTCGGCGACCCGGAGAATCCGGATTGCAGTGGGTTCCACAGCGCCACCGGAGACCAGAGCAAAGCGGGCAAAGGTACCGCCAATATCGGCAACCAGGGAAATGGGACGTTCACTCACGCGTCGTGATTCCAGAAGAAGCTGGCGCCCTGCTCCGGGCTGCTCGCGGAGCGACGCATCCAGCCAAACATTTCGCGACCCAGGCCCCGGTGATGGCGACCAAGATCCGAGACCGCCCCAGTGCGAGAGGCAAATTCCCGCTCGGACAATTCCACCTCGAGTCGCCCACGATTGGAATCGAGAGAGACGATGTCGCCATCCCGAACAAAGGCGAGAGGACCGCCTTTTGATGCTTCTGGATAAACATGGATTGCCGCCGGTACTTTACCCGATGCACCGGACATGCGTCCGTCAGTGACCAACCCAACCTGAAATCCGCGGTCCTGAAGCACACCCAGGTATGGCGTCAATTTGTGCAACTCTGGCATACCGTTGGCGGTGGGCCCCTGAAAACGAACGACGACAACACAGTCTTTGTCCAGCTCCCCCGACTCAAAGGCTTCTTTCAGCTCATCCTGATCGTTGAAGACAACCGCAGGCGCTTTGACCACACGATGAGCTTCAGCGACGGCGGAGACCTTGATGATGCCACGGCCCAGATTGCCTTCCAGCAGGCGCAAACCACCGTCCGGTGCGAAAGGTCTCTGAGCCGAACTCAAGACATTCAAATTGCGACTTTCTTCCGGTGCTGGCGACCAGACCAGCCGCTCGCCCTCCATTTCAGGGCCCCGGGTGTAGGCTTCCAACCCTTGACCAATGACCGTTTCGACATCGTTGTGGAGATAGCCACCCTCGAGCAATTCACGGATCAGAAAAGGCGTTCCGCCAGCCTCATGAAAAGCGTTCACGTCTTCTTCCCCATTGGGATAAATGCGGGTCATGGACGGCACCACCGCAGACAGTTCGGCGTAATCGGTCCAGTCGATAAGAATGCCCGCCGCCCGCGCAATGGCAATCCAGTGAATCGTGTGATTGGTAGAGCCGCCAGTCACCAGCAGTGCCACAAGTGCATTCACAATGCTTTTCTCGTCGACCATATGGGCCAGGCCCAGCTTGCCGCCATTGGGGCGGGAGAGCCGGATGACCTGCTCGGTGGCTTCTCGGGTTAACGCATCACGCAGCTCGGTGCCCGGATTGATAAACGCTGCCCCGGGCAGATGGAGCCCCATGACTTCTACAAGTAGTTGATTGCTGTTCGCCGTGCCATAAAACGTACAGGTGCCGGGACTGTGATAAGAGCGGGACTCGGCCTCCAGTAACTCATCCTTACCCACCTTGCCTTCGGCATAAAGCTGCCGGATGCGTTGTTTTTCTTTATTGGGCAAGCCTGAGGGCATGGGACCGGCGGGGATCAGAATCGTGGGCAGGTAACCAAAGCTGAGAGAACCGATCAGCAATCCCGGAACAATTTTATCGCAAATGCCCAACAGCACGGTGGCGTCGAACATGTTATGACTCAGCGCCACGGCAGTGCTCATGGCGATCACATCCCGGGAAAACAGGCTCAGTTCCATACCTGGCTGGCCCTGTGTCACCCCATCGCACATAGCGGGCGTGCCGCCGGCAAACTGCGCAACGGAGCCCATGCCATGGGCGGCTTGTTTGATGACATCGGGAAAGGACTGATAGGGCTGATGGGCCGACAACATGTCGTTATAAGCCGAGACGATCGCCACGTTCGCCTTGTTCATAAATTTGAGCGTGTCTTTTTCATGCTCCTGGCACGCCGCAAACCCGTGGGCAAGATTGCCGCAGGACAGACTGCTTCGGTGAGGTGACTGGCGCCCCATGTCTTCCATGCGAGCCAGATAATCCTCACGGCTTGCCCGACTCCGCTCAATGATCCTGCGGGTTACGGCATCGACTGTCGCATGCATAACATTCTCTCCCCCTGTTTTATTCTCTAAGCGTAACTCACCTGTCCACTGTGTCGGAGCATTTTTGATGCCAATTGGATCCAGGTGTGCCAACTGTCACCTCACCGTCACACGGCACACTCCAACTTTAGCCTCAAAGCGGGTTTTGCCATGCGAACCCTCGGTTTTGGCCAACAAATTTGCCGTTGACCTCTATTCCTAGCATCATCAGAACTAACACGAATGAACCAAAAGGAAACCGTCCCCATGCTCAGGCGCACCAAGATCGTCGCTACACTCGGACCCGCCACGGATTCGTCCGAACAGCTTGAAGCCATCATCGCAGCCGGCGTTGATGTGACGCGACTGAACTTTTCTCACGGCAGCGCCAATGAGCATATCGAAAGAGCCCAGCGAGTTCGCCAGGCCGCATCACGGCAGGGACGATTCGTCGCCCTGCTCGGCGATCTGCAGGGACCAAAACTTCGCATCGCGCGCTTCCGGGACAATAAAGTTCACCTGAACGCCGGTCAGTCATTCGTTCTGGACGCCAACATGGACAAGTCTGATGGCGACGAGAACCGCGTTGGCATCGATTACGAGCAGTTGATCGACGATGTGAAACCCGGCGACATCCTGGTGCTCGACGATGGTCGCATCGAGATGGAAGTTGAGTCGGTCGACGGTAACAGCATCACCTCAACTGTGCTTATCGGTGGCCCCCTATCCAACAACAAAGGGCTGAATAAACGAGGCGGCGGCCTATCTGCAGACGCCCTTACGGATAAAGATCGGCAGGACATCAAAACCGCCGCAGAGTTGGGTGCCGACTACGTCGCCGTTTCCTTCGTGCGCACTGCCGATGATATGCACACGGCCCGCCGTCTGCTGCGCGAAGCCGGCTCCCAGGCGGCCTTGGTGGCAAAGATAGAACGTGCCGAGCTAGCGCACGACCCCGACGCCCTGGATGCCGTGATTGCCGCGTCTGACGCTGTCATGGTTGCTCGCGGCGATCTCGCCGTGGAGATCGGGGATGCGGAGCTGGTTGGCGTCCAGAAGCACATCATCAGTCGTTCACGGTCACTGAACAAAGTAGTCATCACCGCCACACAGATGATGGAATCCATGATCGACAACCCGATGCCAACCCGGGCAGAAGTCTCGGACGTTGCCAACGCCGTTATGGACTATACCGACGCTGTCATGTTGTCCGCAGAAACCGCCGTCGGCGATTATCCGAAAGAAGCCGTCGAAGCGATGGTTCGCATCTGTCTGGGCGCTGAGCGTCATCCCTCCATGCATCAGTCAAAACATCGCATCCACGAGAGCATGGAGAAAGTTGACGAGGCCATCGCCCTATCCGCCATGTATGCGGCCAACCACCTGGCCGGTGTTAAGTCGATCATCTGCATGACCGAAACCGGCGCCACTCCGCTGTTAATGTCGCGGATCAAATCCAGCCTGCCGATTTTCGCATTTTCGCGGCACCATTCGACCCAGCATCGCGTCGCCCTGTTCCGCGGCGTTCAGACCGTGCCTTTCGATTCCGCCACTCTCCCGCCAGAGCAAACCAACTCGCTGGCCGTCGCCCAACTGCTGGATATGGGCATTGTGAAAGAAGGCGATCTGGTGGTGATTACCAAAGGCGATTACGTCAATGCCCAGGGCGGAACCAACACCATGAAAATTGTCCAGGTCGGTTCCGATATCCGCTGGCAATTAAACAGGCATCGCCTCGGCAAGGCTTTCCCGGGCGGTGTCTGTGATTTGCCCCCAGTCGCCAGCGGCCACTGCCTCTGCGGGCGTCAGCCAGGTCCCGCCCACTGCCGCGACATTGCTCAGCGCGAGGTAGTCTCTCGCGGTCTCGCGCCTGATGCCCCCAGTTGGACAGAAAGTCGCGTCCGCGAAGGGGCCAGCGAAAGACTTGAGTGCGGGAATGCCGCCGGATACCTCCGCCGGGAAGAATTTGAATTCCCGGTATCCCAACGCCCAGCCGGTCATCAATTCGGACACTGTCGAAATGCCCGGAAGCAGCGGTGATTCGGACGTCAGTCCGAATTCCAGAATGGCGTCCGTCACACCAGGCGTAATCACAAACTGGGCACCTGCCGACTCGGCATCCCGATACTGATTAATGCCGGTCACTGTGCCAGCACCCACCCAAACGTCTGGCAACGCCTTTCTGACCTGTTCTATGGCTTTAATACCGTGGGGCGTTCGCAGGGTAATTTCGAGAACGCCAATACCGCCCTCAACCAGAGCCCGGCACAGAGGAATGGCTTGATCAGGCTCGTGGATGGTAATCACCGGCACCAGCGGAGATGCCTGCAAAACGGCCTGGACGCGTTCGCGATGAAACACGGAAAGCTGGTGCATCAGAATCTCCCTCTTTTCATCTGTACGGTGCGCCTAGGCACTCCAAAAAATATTCAGGCCCGGTTTCAAGAACGCCCTGATTGGCATTTCCTCGACCCGGTCTATCTCTGCAATGGCCTGCTCAAGGGTCTTGAGCTTGTCATCACCTTTGATGTGCAAGGCCGTGTAGCCTGCCTCCCTCAATGCAGCATAGGTGAGGCTGATCCGCCGCTGGGGCTGAGAGGGGGGATTCATCGCTGCAACCTTGGCGCTGCTATTCGGGTCCATGGCCGCCTTTAGTTCCGGTGCGTCCGGAAACAGAGACGCCGTATGACCATCATTCCCCATCCCCAGCACCAGCACATCGAGAGGAAAGTGGAGCTCGGCCAACGCCTCGGACACTTTGTTCAGTCCCTCCTCAGGCGTCTCACCAGGCTGCTTCAGGGAAAGATAATTCGCTTCCGACGCCGGCCCTTGAAGCAACTCCGCCTTGACCGAACGGGTGTTACTGTCCGAATCCGACTCCGGCACCCAGCGCTCATCGGCAAGCACCACATCAATTCTCCGCCAATCCAGAGGCTTTTCCCGCAGCAGCTTAAAAAAAGGCAACGGCGTCGAACCGCCAGAGACCACAAGGCTGGCCCGTGGCGCGACGAGAAGCCGCTGTGACAGAAACTCGGCCACCGAATCGGCCAGCGCCATGGCCGCGCTTTCCGGCTCGGAAAATTCGTGGGCCTCCACTGTGTCCGGCAAACCCAGGTCACGCATCCTCATACCAGCTCCTTCCGTCGCGGGTAATCATTGCTATCGAGGCAACCGGTCCCCAGGTGCCAGCCGCATAGCGCTTGGGAGGCTGGCCACTGTCTTCCCAGTTGCGCATGATTCGATCCACCCATTGCCAGGCATGTTCAACTTCATCGCGGCGGACAAACAGGTACTGATTACCTTTCATGACCTCCCACAACAAGCGCTCGTAGGCGTCAGGGATCCGGTCGGTTTCGAACGTTTCTGAAAACGTCAGCTCAAGGGGCCCCTGGCGCAGTCTCATGCCTTTGTCCAGCCCCTGGTCCTTTGTCAGGATCTGCAGGGACATTCCCTCGTCCGGCTGCAATCTGATGATGAGCTTGTTATTGGCCAGGTGCTTCTGATCCGGATCAAAGATGTAATGGGGCGCTGGTTTAAAGTGAATGATGATCTGGGACAGTTTTTCGGGAAGTCGCTTTCCGGTTCGTATGTAAAATGGCACACCCGACCAACGCCAGTTGTCGATGACCGCTTTCAGGGCGACAAAAGTTTCGGTTGTACTGCCTTTGATTGCGCCCTCTTCCTCTAAATAACCCGGCACCGGATGTCCACCGCTGGTGCCAGCCGTATACTGCCCGCGAACCACATGGGTATCCATCATGTCCGGCGAGATCTGCTTCAGTGCCTTGAGAACCTTCACCTTTTCATTTCGAATGCTGTCAGCCGAAAGGTCGGATGGCGGATCCATCGCAATCAGACACAGCAGCTGTAACAGGTGATTCTGGACCATATCCCGCACTTGCCCGGCCCTGTCGAAATAACCCCAGCGCCCTTCAATCCCCACACTTTCAGCCACTGAAATTTCCACATGGGAAATGTGGTTTTGATCCCATTGAGAGGCAAACAGGTTATTTGCAAATCTAAGAGCAATCAGATTCTGGACCGTTTCCTTACCCAGGTAATGGTCGATACGGAACAGTTGATCCTCATTGTAGACTTCGGCCAGTTCGTCATTGATTACCTTGGACGACTCCAGGTCGTGACCGATCGGTTTTTCAACAACAACCCGGGTAGCGACATCGCAGCAACCGTTGCTTCGAAGATTGCGGGCGATTTCGCCATACATGGAGGGCGGCGTTGCCATGTAGACAATCAAGTGGCTGGGTTCTTGACTGCGCCAGTCATTCAACAGCGCAAAGCCGTCGGCGTTATTGAAATCCAGACGCTGATAATCGATCCGTTTCAGGAATCCATCGGCAATTGCCTCATCGAACTCCTGCTCTTTTACGTGCTCACGGATTTTGTTCTTGAGCTGAGTGCGCACATCTGCGGTGTTCGATTCTGCACGTGCAATAGCCAGAATCCGACTCTTTGGATCCAATAATTTTGCGCGTTCTAACTGATACAGCGCCGGGAACAGTTTTCGCTGGGCCAAGTCGCCCAAGGCGCCGAACATCATCAAATCACAGCGGATATCACCATTATCGGCCATTTCTTTGAATACTCCCTGATCACCCCTGACGCTCGATTACGGCAAGGGCACTGAAATTGGGCAACCAGCCTTGTCCACCCACAATATGTAGTAATTTTATCAAAATAATGACAGCTTAAGCCCGGCCTTCCAAGGGCGCTGTCGTACTTCTGATAGTTTTACTACTCTTATTGGCGTTAGAAATCGGTATAATCCTGTCATTCAAGAATAACGCCAGTATCAATGGGAGACGATGGATGGCCGGCAACAAAGCCACTCGCGACGACAACTTGCTTGAGGATATCCACCAGCGCCTCGACAGCCTGAACAAGTCTGAGCGTAAGGTCGCGGACGCCATTTTGCGCGATCCCTCCGCGGCAACTCGTTACAGTATCGCCGCCCTTGCCCGAAGTGCGAATGTGAGTGAACCGACGGTAAACCGGTTCTGTCGTGGCTTTTCTGCAACCGGCTTTCCGGATTTCAAGATTCGACTGGCGCAAAGTATCGCCACGGGAACACCTTACATCGGCCAGGACATTGAGCCAGACGACACCGTCGCTGACTTTGCAGACAAGATCATGCTCAGCACGATCGCCAGCCTGGATAAGGCACGTCAGGCCCTGGATCCTCACACTCTCGGACTGGCCATTGACTATCTGATCCAGGCAAAACAGATCAATTTCTTCGGGATGGGCGGTTCAGCACCGGTGGCAATGGACGCCCAGAGAAAGTTTTTCCGCTTCAATATTCCGGTGATGTCCTACGAAGATACCCTGATGCAGCGAATGGTTGCTGCCGGCTGCAGCAAAGGAGACGTGATCGTTCTCATATCGAACACGGGGCGGACTCGAGAGACCGTGGACATTGCGAGGGATGCACGCGCCAACGGCGCAACCGTCATCGGCATCACCACGCCGGACTCACCACTCGCGGAAGTCTGCAATGTCGCCATCGAAGTGACGGCGCCAGAAGACACCGAAGTCTACATGCCAATGTCGTCGCGGATTATTCACCTGACGGTGATCGACATACTGGCGACAGGAGTCACCCTGAAGCGCGGAACCGACTTCCTTGATCATCTCAAAAAAATCAAAGAAAGCCTGAAACCCACCCGGTTTCCCAAATAATCAAGGGCAGCAATTAAAGAGAGCAATCACAGAAAATAATCAAAGGCATGAAAAAAGGCACCCCGTGGGGTGCCTTTTTTGTCATGGCCGTTCGATTTCGGCCCTGTTCCTCAGATACTGCTGGTAAGCCTGATATTCCCGCTGACCGGAGATGGTCGCCAGGAAGTTACTCAACTGTTTGTAGTCTTCACTGGACGGGTCAACCTCACCTTCCGTCACCTCATCGACGGCAACGATCGTAGCCTCGCTTCCCGACACCACGGCGCCATAGCTGACGCCCCCTTCAGGACGCTCCAGCGCAAAGGCCCTGTTGGCGACAGCGCGCGGCACCTCTGACGAGTTTTTGCCCTGATCTTCGTAGGCCGTCCACTCGCCCAGACCCAGCGATTCCAGAGACTCTCCCGACTGAAGACTGGCAATAACTTCTTCCACCTTGGCGTTCAGGGCCTCAGTGGTTTTTTGCCGCAGCAAGGCAGAGCGAATACCGTCAGAAACCTCTTCTAATGGCTGCTGACGCGCTTCGGTGTAGGTGCCAACACGGGCCACCACTGACATGTTATCGCCCACATCGATCAGTTCGGTGTTGAAACCATCTTCCAGCACGTCCTCGGAAAACAGCTGACGCACCAGTCCGGCGTGATCGAATGGCGGCTCGCCGCCATCGCGGGTTACACCCTCTTTGGTGAGGACTTCCAATCCCAACGACTCGGCAGGCCCGGCCAGGTCGTCTGCAGAATAGGCCTCGTCCGCAAGCTCTGTTCTCACTTCCGCAAATCGCTCATTGGCTTTGCCGCGGGCGATCTCTCTTCGCAGTTGATCTTCAACCTCTGCAAGAGGGGGCACCTCGGATGACCGAATGTCCGTCACTTTGATCAGATGCACGCCAAAGCTTGTCTTGACCGGCTCCGAGACTTCGCCTTCGTCCAGGGCAAACATGGCCTCTTCGAACGCGGGATCATAAACGCCCCGGCCAGCGTAGCCGAGATCGCCGCCCTGCTCCGCTGATACAGTATCGATCGAGAATTCTTCAGCCAGCGCCGCAAAGCTCTCGCCATTCTCCAATCGCTCCTTGACGGACTGCAGAGTGCTCTCAGCATCGGCGCCGTCCTCAATCAGGATATGGGCGGCTTTGCGCTCTTCCTGAGACAATTCTGGAGAGCGCTCTTCATAGAGGGCCTGCAATTCTTCGTCGCTTACCTCGATGGATTCAGCCAGCGCCTCCAGGGACAGCACGATGTAACGAGCATCGATCTGCTCAGGCTGCATGAAGGCCTGCTTGTTTTCCTCGTAATACTCAGATACTGCCTCATCAGACACAGACACCTGATCACTGACCACCGACTCTTCCAGAGTTACCGTGCGGAAATCCCGGGTCTGATTCTGAATCGCGAGCAACTGATTGACGTTCTGATCCGACACCATGCCACCCTGGGCAATGCCAGTGCGAATCTGATTGATGACGTATTGCTTGCGCATGGTTTCCCGGAATTCGGTGACGCCCATGCCCATGTTTCTGACAGCCGAGACAAAGCGATCTCGATTGAATGTGCCATCCACCTGGAACTGGGGCATCTGGGTAATCAGCGAATCGATCTCTTCATCCGAGAGTTCCAGCCCTTGCTCTGCCGCGTCCTGAGTCAGCACCTTACGCTGGATCAGAGACTCAAGGACGTCACGACGAATCTGGTCCTCGTTCAACAGGGTTTCATCCGGCGTTTCCATCTGTGCCAAACGACGCTGACTTTCGATCTGAACTATCCTGAGAAATTCACGCTCGGTGATGTCCTCACCGTTTACCGTTGCAACTTCCGCCTCACCGGAGAAACCACCAATAATGGCGTCCATACCCCAGATGGACAATGAGACGATCAGCAGACCGATAATGATTTTTGCAATGGTGCCCTGGGAATTTTCCCGAATATCTTGAAGCATGTTACTCCCGATTCCCTGATCAGTGTCTGTAAGGGTCTCTTAACGTAAAAAGGCGCATCCGATCAGGAATGCGCCTTGGAATTCTTTCGGCGACGATGTGACCGCCGCCTTATGAAAGAGTCCGTTACTTAACGGCGTCTTTCAGGGCCTTACCTGCCTTGAAACCAGGCACTTTAGAGGCCGGAATCTTGATTTCTGCGCCGGTCTGCGGGTTGCGACCAGTACGTGCGGCACGCTCTTTAACAGAGAAAGTACCAAAACCGATCAAAGTCACCTGATCACCCTTTTTCAGAGCATCGGTAATTGAGCCAGTCATGGAATCCAGAGCGCGACCTGCTGCTGCTTTGGAGATATCTGCGGATTCTGCAATTGCGTCGATTAGTTCGGACTTGTTCACACTAAACCCCTTCGATTCTAGGTTGAAGATGTTCTAGGTTGGTTTGTTTTTTCTTGGACGTTCCCGACTATCGCATAAGCGGTCTGAGAATTCCATTCTTCACTTTTATTATTCCGTGCGGCTTGACACCGGTGCTTGGAATAGTCTTCGACTGCGCGGGAGCCCTTGGTATTGGCTGCTTCACGGCGAAACAGTTATACCAATGGGCTCTCTGGCGTGTCAACAACACATAGCGTGTTTAATGTGTATTTATTCGCTCGGACGCATCATTGTCATCGTCACGAGGTGACTTTGCCCCGGCTTCAGACGATGAATCTTCAGTTCTTGGTTCAGGGGGATAGGCAAGCGCGATATCGAGAACCTCATCGATCCACTTCGCCGGCCGAATGTCCAGAGACTCTTTGATATTCTCCGGTATCTCCTTGAGATCCCGAACATTTTCGTCTGGAATGATGACGGTTTTGATGCCGCCGCGGTGCGCCGCCAACAGCTTTTCCTTCAAGCCGCCGATGGGCAGAACACGACCGCGCAGGGTGATCTCACCGGTCATGGCGACGTCCGCGCGAACCGGAATCTGCGTGAGCGCTGAAACCAGGGCCGTACACATGCCAATACCCGCGCTGGGACCATCTTTGGGCGTGGCACCCTCTGGAACGTGCACATGAAGGTCATGCTTCTCGTGGAAATCATCCGGAATACCCAGCCCAAGCGCACGACTTCTGACCACGGTCAACGCAGCCTGGATAGACTCCTGCATGACATCACCCAGCGAGCCTGTTTTGACAACCCGGCCCTTACCCTTGGTCAGGGCACATTCCAGCGTCAGCAGCTCGCCCCCGACCTGGGTCCAGGCAAGCCCCGTCACCTGACCAATCTGGTTGGTCTCCTCAGCAAGACCATACTTGAACTTCTTAACGCCCGAGTAATCTTCCAGCAAATCCGCTGTCAGCGTCACAGAAGCCTTGTCGCCGCTCTCTACGTGATTACGAACCACCTTGCGACAAATCTTCGCAATTTCACGCTCCAAGCCACGCACACCGGCCTCACGGGTATAGAAGCGGATCAGGTCACGCAAGGTATCTTCGGGCAGGTCCAGCTCCCCTTCCCTCAGTCCATTCGCCTTGATCTGCTTCGGCAACAGATACTTCAGCGCAATGTTAACCTTCTCATCCTCGGTGTATCCCGGGATACGAATGATCTCCATCCGATCAAGCAGTGCAGGCGGGATATCCATGGAGTTTGAGGTGCACACGAACATCACGTCAGACAGATCGTAATCCACCTCAAGGTAATGGTCGTTAAAGGTGTGGTTCTGCTCCGGATCCAGCACTTCCAGCAGGGCTGATGCAGGATCTCCCCGATGGTCCATTCCCATTTTGTCGATTTCGTCGAACAGGAACAGCGGGTTTTTCACGCCTACTTTGGAAAGCTTCTGAAGCAATTTGCCCGGAAGCGCCCCGATATAGGTTTTGCGGTGACCGCGAATCTCCGCCTCATCACGCACGCCGCCCAGCGCCATACGGGTGTATTTGCGGTTGGTCGCCCGCGCAATCGACTGACCCAGCGATGTTTTACCAACGCCCGGAGGCCCAACGAGACACAACACCGGCCCCTTCACTTTCTTGACCCGGCTCTGTACCGCCAGATATTCGAGGATGCGCTTCTTTACCTCATCCAGACCGTAGTGATCCTCGTCCAGGATCTCGCGGGCCTTTTCGATGTTATGACGCACCCGGCTGCGCTTCTTCCAGGGAATCGACAGCATCCAGTCGATGTAGCCGCGCACAACGGTCGCTTCCGCAGACATTGGCGACATCATCTTGAGCTTATTCAGCTCGGCTTCAGTTTTCTTGCGGGCCTCTTCGGGCAAACTCGCTTCTTCCAGCTTCTGTTCCAGCTCTTCGAAATCGTTATTACCCTCACCCAGGCTGCCCATCTCCTTCTGGATCGCCTTCATCTGTTCGTTCAGATAGTACTCGCGCTGACTGCGCTCCATCTGTTTCTTCACGCGGCCACGGATGCGCTTCTCAACCTCAATCAGATCGATCTCACCATCCAGTTTGCCCAACAGAAGATCCACGCGCTTGCGAATGTCCAGGGCCTCAAGAAGCTCCTGCTTCTCGGGAATTTTGAGTTCAAGGTGCGCGGCCATGGTGTCTGCCAAGCGCTCCAACTCGGTGATGCCCGTCAGTGAGTTGGACACTTCCGACGGCACTTTTCGGGAGAGCTTCACGTATTTTTCGAACTCGTCCATCAGTGTTTTGACGAGCACATCCTGCTCCCGCTCTGGCAGGGCGTCTTCATCAATCAGCATAGCGTTACCGGCCAGGTAATCACCTTCTGAAATGTCACTGATGGTCGCTCGGGCGTTACCTTCCACCAGCACCTTCACGGTGCCATCCGGAAGGCGCAGCATCTGCAATACCGTGGCCAGCGTCCCCATCCCAAAGACGTCTGCAGAGCCCGGCTCGTCGGTGGACGCATCCTTCTGTGCCACCAGGAGAATTTCTTTGCTTCCCTCCATAGCGGCTTCTAATGCTTGAATGGACTTGTCTCGGCCCACGAAAAGCGGCACGACCATGTGCGGGAATACCACCACGTCGCGAAGCGGTAAAAGCGGGTATTCTTGCACAGTTTCTTCGGGTATCAGGGTCATAGAAAATCCTCTGACGATGTTTCTTTCAGCATACCACCCTTCTTTGGGGCGACCGCAGAAATTGCAATCTTTTTACAGACGGTAACAGGGTCGATGGGGCCTTTTCGGGCACAAAAAAAGGGCGTTGCCGCCCTTTTTTTCACGCTCTGTGCCGTCAATCCTCGGGAACGGCCTTGGCGTGGTCACTGTTTGCATAAATCTTGAAAGGCTCTGACTGCCCCTTGATGACGCTTTCATCAATAACCACTTTGGACACATCGTGCTCAGACGGAATCTGATACATGGTATCCAGCAGCGTTGCCTCCATGATTGAGCGCAGCCCTCGGGCACCGGTCTTGCGTTCCATGGCCTTGTTCGCCACTGCGCGCAGTGCGTCTTCGCGGAAGTCCAACTCGACGCCTTCCATATCAAACAGCTTTTGATATTGCTTGGTCAGCGCGTTCTTCGGCTCCGTGAGGATTTGCACCAGGGCAGCTTCGTCGAGCTCGGTCAGCGTTGCAACGACCGGCAAACGACCCACAAATTCGGGGATCAGGCCATACTTCACCAGATCCTCGGTCTCCACATCTTTGATGATGTCGCCGGTGTTCTTGGTGTCGTCAGGGCTCTTCACTGTCGCGGAGAAGCCGATACTGCTGCGCTCCGACCGCTCTTGGATCACCTTATCAAGTCCTGCGAAGGCGCCACCGCAGATGAACAACATGTTGCCGGTATCAACCTGCAAAAATTCCTGCTGCGGGTGTTTGCGCCCACCCTGAGGCGGCACAGATGCAACCGTTCCTTCAATCAGCTTGAGTAGTGCCTGCTGCACACCCTCGCCCGACACATCACGGGTGATCGACGGGTTGTCCGATTTGCGGGAAATCTTGTCGATTTCGTCAATATATACGATGCCACGTTGGGCCTTTTCCACGTCGTAGTCACATTTCTGCAGAAGCTTCTGAATAATGTTCTCGACGTCCTCACCAACGTAACCCGCCTCGGTCAGCGTGGTTGCATCCGCAATGGTGAAGGGCACATTCAACATGCGAGCCAGAGTCTCTGCGAGCAGCGTCTTACCACTACCGGTGGGACCGATCAGCAGAATGTTACTTTTGCCGAGTTCAACGTCCGCCTTGCCTTCGCCGTAACGCAGGCGCTTGTAATGGTTGTACACCGCGACCGACAGAACAACTTTGGCGCGGTCCTGACCAATGACGTATTCGTTCAGGGTGTCACGGATTTCCGCAGGCGTCGGCAGACGATCACTCGCCTCTTCCTGGGAATTCTCCTGAATTTCCTCGCGAATAATGTCGTTGCACAGGTCGACGCACTCGTCGCAGATGAACACCGAGGGCCCTGCAATGAGTTTGCGGACTTCATGCTGGCTCTTTCCACAAAACGAGCAGTACAGCAACTTGCCGTTATCGTCGCCTCTGCCGTTTCTTTCATCTGCCATTGAAATACCTCTGAGCTTTGGTGCCAACGTATGTCAAACCATACGATGGCCGAAAATATTGCGATTACCGTCAGTATTATTTATTCGGTGTACGCTTATCAAGTATTGAATCGATCAGCCCGTAGTCCTTCGCCTGCTGCGGGTCCATGAAATTATCACGATCCGTGTCCTTGGCGATGGTTTCCAGATCCTGTCCAGTATGCTCCGCCAGGATGGAATTCAGGGTGTGTCGAATCTTTAGAATCTCACGAGTGTGGATTTCAATGTCCGTTGCCTGCCCCTGATAGCCACCCAGCGGCTGGTGAATCATGACACGGGAATTGGGTAGGCACGCGCGCTTGCCCTTGGCGCCGCCGGCAAGCAAAAAGGCACCCATACTAGCCGCCTGGCCGACACACAGGGTTGCAACATCCGGCTTGATAAACTGCATGGTGTCATAAATCGACATGCCAGCAGTGACGGAACCACCCGGACTGTTAATGTACAGGTGAATGTCCTTATCAGGGTTTTCTGACTCCAGAAACAGCAACTGGGCAACGATCAGGTTGGCCATGTGATCTTCGACCTGGCCCACCATAAAGATGACCCGCTCTTTCAGCAGACGGGAATAGATGTCGAAAGAACGCTCACCACGAGCGGTCTGTTCGATGACCATTGGCACGAGGCCTGAATTTGTAATCATTGCGGGACCGTCAATCGGTTTCTGCGTCATGATGCGCGTGGACTCCTTATGGACAATGAGAGTGGCCTGTTTTCGCCACCGTGTAATTACTCAGTCTAGCCCTATACTCTGCCATTGCAGGCCCCAGATGAAAACAGCCGGACACGCCGGCTGTTTTCAGATGCGAAATGGGCCGGTCGCTGTCGCGACAGCCCGAAGGCTTCATCCCTGCTGAGACTGGCCTGCCTGAATCGCTTCTTCGTACTTCATTTTCTTTTCCTTGACCTTGGCATGCTCAAGGATCAGATCAACAACCGCCTCTTCCAGCACTGCAGATTCGATCTGCTGCTTTTGCTCCGGGCTGTTATTGAAGTGCGCGACCACTTCCTCCGGCTGTTCATACGTTGATGCAATTTCCTGGATCTTTTCATCCACCTTCGCATCGTCAGCCTTCAGGTCGTTCTTCTTGACGACTTCCTGGAACAACAAGCCAGTCTTCACGCGACGCTTGGCTTGCTCTTCAAAGATTTCCTTTGGCAATTGCTGGAAATCTACCTGACCACCAAAACGCTGAACGGCGTCCTGACGCAGGCGATCAATCTCCTGGTCTGCAAGAGCTGCCGGTACGTCAACCTCGGTGCTTTCCAGCAAGCCCTCGACAACATCATTCTTCACCTTGTTGGAGACAGCCTGCTTCAGCTCACGCTCCATATTCTTCTTAACTTCGGCACGGAACGTTTCTTCGTCTTCAGCTTCGATACCGAATTTCTTGAAGAATTCTGTGTCCAGTTCTGGCAATTGCGGTTCCTGAACTTCGTGGATCTTGATCTCGAACTTGGCCGGCTTGCCCGCCAGCTCTTCGTTCTGGTAGTCCTCCGGGAAGGTGACTTCGATTTCCAGATCTTCGCCGGCCTTTCCACCGACAATGCCTTTCTCAAAGCCCGGAATCATTTGTCCAGAACCGAGAGTCAGCTTGTGCTTCTCCGCTGCGCCGCCTTCGAATTCTTCGCCATCAATGAAACCTTTGAAGTCAATCAGAACAACGTCTTTGTTCTTGGACTTGCGCTTCACAGACTTCATGGTCGCCTGCTGACGACGCAGATTGTCGATCATGTTGTCGACGTCTTTGTCAGTGATCTCGGTCTTCGGCTTTTCAACGGTAATCTTGCTGAAATCTCCGAGCTCGATCTCCGGAAGCACCTCAAAGATAGCAACGAATTCCAGATCCTTGCCTTCTTCCATGGTTTTCGGCTCGAAACGCGGCCATCCGGCCGGGTTCACGTCCTGCTCCTGAATCGCCTTTACGTAGCTGTCACGCATGACCTCGCCAGCGATTTCCTGGCGCACGCTGGCGCCGAAACGACGCTTGACCACGCTCATCGGAACCTTGCCTGGACGGAACCCGTTCATCTTCACGGTACGCGCCGTTTCCTGCAGGCGCGCTTGCACGGCCTGGTCAATTTCCTGCGCAGGCACACCGATGGTCATGCGACGTTCGATGTTAGAGGTCGATTCAAGAGACACTTGCATGGAAGATCCTCAAAGTACAAATTCTGTAAGTGAATGAAATAAAAACAAAAATGCCCTGCTTCAACGCAACGTCAAAGAGGAGCCCAAAATTAAAAGGCGACAGTTTATCATGGTTTGCCCGGCGGAGAGAATCACCAGACGATAGGCTTCACGGCCAAACTGAGACTTGATCATTTGAGATGCATTCGACAGGGAAAAATGGTGCGAGCGGAGAGACTCGAACTCTCACGGGTTGCCCCACTGGAACCTAAATCCAGCGCGTCT
>CAZWEP010000005.1:0-94656 GCA_964632565.1 uncultured Marinobacter sp.
TGTGTCCATCATCGACGATGACCAGAAGCAGGTCTGATTCTTTGCCGATGGCTCTTACCTGGCGCGAAAACGTATCGTTAAAACGGTTATCCCGGCAAATCGCGGAATAGGTAGTCGCGTCGGCCCCAAGGTTCAGAGCAGGCAAGGCTGGGCGGTCCTGATCAAATCGATTTAGGAGCGCCGTACAGAAATACTGTGCGAGTACGTTGGCATTACCGTTGGCGCAGGTGATGATTTTGCCATCATTCAGAAGGGTCTCTACCAGCGCGTCTGCGGCTTTTTCTATGGCGGGCGCGGTTGTGCTGGCTGCGTGAGCAACCTGCTCCATATGACTGGCAAACCATTGATTGATCTGTTGTTCGGACTCGGTCATTACGATGCCTGAATTGCGTTTTTAATCCATTGTATCCGATATTGTTTTCGTTCACCCGGCGCGATTGCAATCACATCGATCCTGGACAATCGATGCCACAGGTTGTGTTTGTGGAGGTAGAAACTGACTGCCTTCAACAAGCGACGCTGCTTCACAGGCGTAATTGATTCCGCAGCGCCTGCCAGGCTACCGGCGCCGCGATAGCGCACCTCGAAGAAAACCAGGGTGTCTCCGTCCTGTCCAATCAGGTCAATTTCGCCGCCCCGATTGTAGACGTTGTGTGCGATCACTTTGACGCCCCGCTTGGCGAGGTAGCGCGCAGCGACGCCTTCAGCGTGGTTCCCCGCGTCCTTGCGGGATCGAAATAGGCCTTCCATGGATATTCTGCAGTTTTCTCTAGTTGGTAGGCAGGGTCAGGGGTTCCGCGGTAGGTTCCTCCTGGCCGCCCGCCGGAGGTTCCGGCTGGTTTTCCAGCAGTCGGGGCGCGCCGTTCTCAAATTTTGCCCACATCTGTTTGCGGCTCACGCTTCCTCTCGGATCCATTGTCAAAATGCCGGTTTGGCCGTCCACATACGCGGTGTCCATATAGCGCAGCAGTGAAAGCCGCTTGCTCAAAGTCCATGCGTCGGCGCCCATGGCAAACAACCGTCCCAGTTGGCCGGTGACTTCGGGCATTGCGTCCTGAGCCGCCTTTCTGAAGGCATTTTCCGGGTCCAGCACCCATGGCGTGTCGGTAAAGGTAACGCCATTCAGGTCCCGGTCACGAGAGGGTGCCGGGTTGCCTTCATAGATCATCGATGGTGAATACACGGGCAGATTGCCGCCGAAGTAGAAGGCGAACAGCGGTTTAAACTGACGGGCGATGGTGGGCTCAGCAACCATCACAATCGCATCGGCGTCCTGGCGACGCCTCGGTTCGAATTCAACATCAATGCCGGCTGTCTGCTCCACTTCAATGGCGCGATTTCTGGACACAGTGACGCCCAGCAGGTCAGCGGTCACCGCGCGTAGGTTGTCTTCCCGGAAATAGCGTTCTACGTCCAGCGCAACCCCGCCGTCCTCCTGCAATCGTTGCAGGAGCGCTTCTTCAAGGCGATCTCCCCAGTTGCCCATAGGAATGAGCGCCAGTATTTGCTTGATGTTTTCCGACGTCATTCTGTCGGCGATCTGGCGGGCCTCGTCTTCTGCCGACAGGCCGTATTGATAAAGGCCAGTGGGTGTTTGTTTATCCTTTGGCAGATAATTCAGGCCCAGAACCGACACCGGAAGAGATGCGCGGTCGGCGAGGGTCGACAATGCCTCCTTTTCCAACGGACCGACAATCAGATCAAGATCTTCTTCGGCTAACTCGTTGTAAATCTCATCGAATGGGCGCTCTGAGGTATCCACGACTCTGATCGTAACTTTTGATCGATCGGCAGATTCATCCTGGAAGTAGGCGGCAAAAAAACCATCACGAATGGCGGCCCCTGCGCTCGCCAATGGTCCGCTCAGTGGCAGGGCAACCGCAATTTTTTCCGGACGACTGTCGGCAACGCTGGCGATCAGCCTGAGATCCTGAGGCAGTCGCTCCGCTGCTGGGTGTCCGGGCCAGTTGCTTTGCCAGCGCTGAATGGTTCTGCCCTGTTCTTCGATTGTCAGCTCGGGGTCACGCAACATACTGGCCAGCTCCAGCCACCCCTGGGCTTCATATCCGATGGCTTTGCTGGTTGCGCTTTGAAGCTCGCTGTCCGGGGTCGCTCTCAAATAATCCCAGATCTTATCGTGCAGCGCCTGAAGGTCGGCAGAAGTGTCGGATTGGGCGGCCAGTACCAGCGTCATGGCGGCTTTAGACGGTTGATTCGCCAGTTGATACGTCTCGGCTTGAAGCTCAGCGGCCCGGCTGATCTGGTCCCGCTCGTAGTTCAGGAACTGGTCAGGAGTCAGCTGGTTGGCTAGCTGCCGCGCCCAGGCATTGTCTTCAAGCGACACGGCAGCATCCATGGCGAGCAATAGCCCCGCGCTCCTTCGTTCGCCACTCGCTGCTTTAAGCTGGTCACTTTGGAGAATTGTGCGGGCCTCGCCTGGTTGATCAGTTTGCAGGAACTTCTCGGCCTGCCGTAACAGAAACGTCTGCGCACGCTCGCGATTGTTATCGGTGCTCGCCGCGGTGAGTGCATCTGCACCGCTCGGTGCATTAAATGAGTCCAGATTGACGCTGGCGCAGCCTGAAAGAAGTAGTACCATTGCCGCGAAGGCAGCGAATGTAGATCTGAAAACGGGGTGTCGTGTCATGGACGGCTCGCAAAACTCCGGTAAATAGCTTGTTGTGCGGGAACTTCGGCTGCATCATGCCGAGCTGAGGCCTCTTCAGCAGATGAGTTTACCAGTTCCGTCGTTAATTCACATGACGGCGATGTCATAAGCGATGAGAGGAAAATTGTGAGCTCAGAAAATCAGCAAGCCGGCACTTTGTATATCGTTGCTACACCAATCGGTAATCTGAAAGATCTGTCGCCCCGCGCCGTCGATGTGCTATCCAGGGTGGACCTGGTCGCTGCTGAAGATACCCGTCACAGTGGCCGCCTTTTGCAGGCTATGGCGATTGATGCATCGATGATGGCTCTCCACGAGCATAACGAGAGGGACCGCGTCGATTTGCTGATCGGCAGGTTGTCTGGCGGTGAAAGTATCGCCCTGATTTCCGATGCGGGCACGCCGTTGATCAGTGATCCCGGCTATGTCCTTGTCAGTGAGGCTCGCAAACGTGGCATTGCCGTTTCACCGGTGCCCGGTCCCTGTGCCATCATTGTTGCATTATCGGCGGCGGGTCTGCCGACCGATCGCTTTTCATTTGAAGGCTTCCTGCCACCCAAGAGAGGTGCGAGAGCGTCAGAATTGGAAAAGCTCGCCGCCGTTCAGCACACCATGGTCTTTTATGAGTCTCCCCATCGGATTGTCGAATCCCTCGAAGATATCGAGCAGGTTATGGGCGCTGATCGGCAAATCGTGGTTGCTCGCGAGCTGACCAAGGCGTTCGAAAGTTTTTACTCCGGTTCTGTCGGCGAAGTCAGAGCAGAATTGGCAGCGGATCCCCATGGCAGTCGGGGCGAATTTGTCGTGATGGTGCGAGGTGCCCCGGCTGGGGCCTCTGATCCAGACCAGGCGGAAGTGGACAAGCTGCTGACGCTGCTGATGTCCGAGTTGCCGGTAAAAAGAGCAGCCCGTCTGGCATCAGAGCTGACCGGCAAGGCCAAAAATCAGCTGTATCAGCGAGCGTTGGAACTCAAGCCCTAGCTTCGAATCGGCTGTTTTCCTTGCCTGACGTGGCGGCCTGGAGTATCGTCTCGCCCGAGCTCGCCAGACAGTCGCCGCCGGTTATGCCGGGGGAGGAAAGTCCGGGCTCCACAGGGCAAGGTGCCAGGTAACGCCTGGGCGGCGTGAGCCGACGGAAAGTGCAACAGAAAGTATACCGCCTAAGCACCCTCGGGTGCCGGTAAGGGTGAAACGGTGCGGTAAGAGCGCACCGCGTGGCTGGCAACAGTTCACGGCGATGGTAAACCCCACCTGGAGCAAGACCAAATAGGAATCCAATGGCGCGGCCCGCGCTGGATTCGGGTAGGTTGCTTGAGGTCTGTGGCGACGCAGACCCTAGATGAATGACTGTCCTAGACAGAACCCGGCTTACCGGCGAGCTCATTTTTATAACCTGCATCGCGTTTATCCCTTCTCAAAACTGTCTTTTTATAGCTAAAAAATCTTATACCTCACTTGTCATGTGCAGTTTTATCTGCAGGTGTCTGATTTTTCGGCTGTTCTTGTGTTCAATTGCCATTCCTTCATGAATCCACTCTCGTAAGTTCCTGTCATTAAAGAAACTTTTACTGCTGCGGTGCTGTTTTCAGTGCTTGCATTGTGTTTTCCGTGTTCCTATAGTGTGCACAAGTGGGAAAAAGTGGTTTCTAGTGGTTTTTTGTGGTTTCTCAGGGTCGGAATAAGAGCAAATGAGCAATTTTCTTGGCAGTCATGCCATCAATATGGATGCGAAGGGTCGCCTGGCGATCCCCGCCAAGGTGCGTGAAGAGCTCGCGCACGCTTGTGGCGGTCGCATCGTATTGACGGCAAATGCCGAAGAAGAGCGCTGTTTGCTGGTGTATCCCGAGCCGCAATGGGAAGCCTTGAGGCCACAAATTGAAGCGCTCCCGAACATGAATAAAGCAGCGCGTCGGTTGCAGCGCCTTTTATTGGGTCATGCAACGCCGCTTGAGTTGGATGGCGCTGGTCGAATCCTGGTCCCGCCCACATTGAGGAGTTACGCGCGGCTCGAGAAGAAGCTGATGCTCATCGGTCAGGGCAAGAAGCTTGAGCTATGGAGCGAGGAGCGCTGGTTCTCGTGGCTGGATGAGGCCGACGCGGACGAAGAAATGCCGCCGGAAATGGAGGCGTTGTCCTTATGACGTCGGGGCAGAACGGAGTCCCGGCGGATCAATACCGGCACCGTTCTGTGCTTCTGGACTCCGCGGTCGACCTGTTAGTGAAAAATCCTTCTGGACGATACGTCGATGGCACCTTCGGTAGAGGTGGTCATAGCCGTCTGATTCTGTCGCAACTGGACTCTGAGGGAGCGCTATTAGGCATTGATAAAGATCCGCAGGCGATCGAATCGGCGACTCTGCTGTCCAAGGAAGATGAGAGGTTTTCCGTATTTCACGGCTCCTTTGCCCAATTGGAAGAGGCGATTACGGATCAAGGTTGGGAGGAAGTGACGGGTGTCCTTCTGGATCTGGGTGTCTCCTCGCCTCAACTGGATGATGCCGAGCGGGGGTTCAGTTTTATGCGAGACGGCCCGCTGGATATGAGGATGGATCCTGGCAAGCCTCCAAGCGCAGCGCAGTGGCTGGCAGAGGCGGACGAAAAGGACATCGCGAATGTGATCTGGCGATACGGAGAGGAGAAGTTTTCCAGGCGTATCGCCCGTCTCGTTGTAGAGCGTCGAAAAGAGCAGGCGATCGAGACCACGCGCCAGTTGGCAGAATTGGTTGCCGAGGCAGTGCCAAAGAAAGAAAAGCACAAGCATCCTGCGACACGAACCTTTCAGGCAATCCGCATCTTTATAAATCGGGAGCTGGAAGACCTGGAGGTCGGGCTTGATGCCGCAGCCAAACGGCTGGCCCCGGGCGCTCGTCTGGTGGTTATCAGCTTTCACTCGTTGGAAGACCGCCTTGTAAAAAGATTCATGAGAGATCTGGCTCGTGGGCCGCAATTGCCCAAGGGCGTGCCGGTGACAGCCGATCAGGAAGCGTCGGATTTCCGGATCGTTGGTAAGGCACTGAAGGCCAGTGCGGAAGAGATTGACGAAAACGTTCGCGCACGAAGCGCGGTCATGCGCGTTCTCGAACGTGTGTCGAACACTGTTCACGACCAAAGGAGTGCATAGGCATGGGTGCCGTTGCCATTGAACCAAAAACCAGTAGCCCGCGGTTAAGCAAGCAAAAGGTACGGCACGGATTGTCGACCGCTTTGCGGTTGTCTCAGCGTGTCTTTGTGTCTTTGAAGCAGCGACAGGCGCTGATATCGGCGGGGTTGGTTCTGGTCCTGCTTGTGTCTGCACTCGGCGTTGTGGTGAGTGCTCACGAAAATCGCGAGCTCTTCAATACACTCTCGCAACTTCAGGCCGAGCGCGACGATTATCAGCGAGAGTGGAGTCAGTTGCTGCTGGAGCAGAGTGCCTTGAGTGCGCACGGACGGGTCGAACAACTCGCTGCAGAGCGATTCGGTATGGTAGTGCCCGGTAAACAGAGCATGGAGCTGGTGCCTGTGATGGCGCCACTTGTGGGATCCCGATAGCAAGAACAACGAATCGGAAGGTGAGTGCAGTGTCCGAGCAAGGGAAAACAACGTTCAAGCAGAAGCTGGTCGCAGGCATAAAAGCCTGGCGATACGGCACCGTGCTGAGCGCTTTTCTCATGGTGGTTGGTGTTCTCGCCTGGCGATTGGTTGATCTTCATGTGGTGGACCAGGAATTCCTGCGCCAGCAAGGCGACGTAAGGACTATCAGGGTCGAGCAAATCGATGCTCACCGGGGTGTTGTGACCGATCGATATGGCGAGTCCCTCGCCGTCAGTACGCCGGTCCAGACGTTGTGGGCTAACCCTTCTGAAATGGATCCAGCGGACCCCCGATTGGCTCCAATTGCTCGCCAGCTTGGATTCTCCGAGGCGGCCCTGAGGGCTCGTCTCAAGAAATATCAGACACGAGAATTTGTCTACCTGCGCCGCAAGGTTCAGCCCGAGCTGGCGCGACAGGTCATGGATGTTGGTATGCCGGGCGTATACAGCCGGCAGGAATATCGCCGCTATTACCCGGCAGGCGAGGTCACCTCACACGTCGTCGGATTCACTGATATCGATGAAGCTGGCCAGGAAGGCATTGAGCTGGCTTACAACCAGTGGCTCAGTGGCGAGCGTGGCAAGAAGCGTGTGTTGAAGGACAATCGCGGAAGGATCATCAAGGATCTCTCGCTGATTCGCGATGCCAAGCCGGGCAAAAGTCTCTCGCTGAGCATCGATTTGCGGCTTCAGTATCTGGCGTATCGCGAACTGAAAGCGGTGGTTAATGCCCACAATGCCCGTGGCGGAACGCTGGTGATGCTCGATGTCGATACCGGTGAAGTGTTGGCCATGGTCAATCAGGGTGCCTACAACCCGAATGATCGCAGTCAGCTGAGTGCCGACCGGTTGCGGAATAAAGCCATCACCGACCTCTTCGAGCCAGGGTCGACGATGAAACCCATTTCGATGGCAGCGGCTCTGGAGTCTGGTCGGTACCAAGTGTCAACGTCTATCGATACCTCGCCTGGCTATCGAAGATTTGGGCGCTTTACGATCCGGGACCATCGCAATTACGGTGTGATCAGTCTGACGGATGTGATTGCCAAATCCAGCAACGTCGGTATCAGCAAAATTGCCACTGACCTGGGTGGTGATGTCATTCGCGACCTGTATGCCCGTCTTGGCTTTGGTCAGCCGACGGGCATTGGTTTCCCCGGTGAAGCAGTTGGGGTGTTGCCGGCTCCCCCCAAGTGGCGGCCGGTCGAAGAAGCAACCCTGTCCTACGGCTATGGCATGAGTGTGAACGCTCTCCAGCTTGCGCAGGCTTATATGGTACTGGCCAACGGCGGTATCCGATATCCATTGAGCTTGATGAAAATGGAGTCGAAGCCAGAGGGGCAGCGCGTCCTGTCGGAGGATGTGGCATTCCAGGTAAGGCAGATGCTGCGGGAAGTTGTTGAAAACGGAACCGGAACACGCGCTCAGCCAGGCTTCTATTCAGCCGGCGGCAAAACAGGCACGGTGCACCTGGTTGGTAAGAGTGGCTACGAAGACAGTCAGTACAAGGCCATCTTTGCCGGCATGGCACCGATTGATAATCCACGCATTGTGACAGTGGTGGCCGTAGACGCGCCCCAGTCTGGTGAGTACTACGGCGGTGAAGTGGCAGCGCCGGTATTCTCCCGGGTTATGGGGGATGCGCTTCGGCTGTTGAACGTCAAGCCTGAGCTGGAACTGGGTGAGGCGACAGCGCCTGATTCAGATTCTGGTAAGCGGGGTTAGGGTTATGTGCATCACATCGCTAAGCACGTTGCTCCAGGGGATCGCATCGGTACCGTCGGTGTTCGATGTGACCATTCATGGGCTGCGAACCGACAGTCGACAGGTAACCAGCGGGGACGCCTTCATTGCTCTGTCCGGTGCCCGAACGCCTGCCGATACCTATGTTGCGCAGTCCATTGAGGCAGGTGCGACGGTGGTCCTTCTGGAAGTGGAAGAATCAAGCGAGTGTCACGAGCAAAATGGCGCCCTCGTCGTTCCTGTGGTCGGATTGCGCAGCAAGCTGGGTCAAATTGCCGATCGGTTTTACGAGCATCCATCCCAGCGAATGAGGCTGGTTGGCGTCACTGGCACCAACGGCAAAACATCGGTCACTCATTTTATAGCGCGCCTTTTGCAGGAGACTGGCAATCCCTGTGGAGTCATCGGCACTCTGGGCTACGGCATGCCGGATGCCATGCAAGAGGCGTCTCATACCACGCCAGACGTTGTGCAGGTGAATCGGGTGCTGTCGCGAATTCTTGCTCAGGGTGGCAGAGCTGCCGCGATGGAAGTGTCCTCTCACGCCCTCGACCAGGGACGCGTTGATGGTCTGACGATGACCGGTGCTGTGTTCACAAACCTGACCCGTGATCACCTGGACTACCACGGTTCAATGGAAGCGTATGGCGCTGCCAAGGCCAGGCTGTTTGAGCGTGAGGAGCTGCATTTTGCGGTGGTTAATTTCGACGACCCGTTTGGCCGTCAACTCTATGAGCAGCTAGACGGTAAGTGTGACCGGGTTCGCTATAGCCTGCACGAGTCCCAGACCGAACTCTGGTTGACGTCTTTCACGCCCACAAGTGGCGGATTCAATGCCTCCGTTGACGGTTTGTGGGGAGCTTTCGACCTGTCAGCCTCGGTGCTGGGCAGTTTTAATGTCAGCAATATTCTTGCGGCAATGGCGGCCGTGCTGAGCCTGGGTGTTCCCGTTGAGCGGGTGCAACAGGCCGTGTCTCGTTTGTCGCCTCCCCCGGGCCGGTTGGAGCCATTTACCGGCGATAACGGTGTGCGGGTGGTTGTGGATTATGCTCACACTGCCGACGCTCTCAACAACGCCCTTGCGGCGTTACGCCCTCACGTCAGTGGTCGGCTGTTCTGTGTCTTCGGTTGTGGCGGTGACCGGGATGTTGGCAAGCGGCCGGAAATGGCGCGCGAGGCCGAAATGGGCGCCGATGTTGTGATCGTGACGGATGACAACCCCCGCAGCGAATCGCCCGAATCCATCGCAGAAGACATCATGGCCGGATTTGAGAAACCCGATCGCGTTGCGGTGATCCATGATCGGGCAGAAGCGATTCATCGAGCCATCGGTATGGCGGGTGCCGGCGATATTGTTCTGATTGCAGGCAAGGGCCATGAGGCCTGGCAGGAAACCGCCGGACAGCGCGTTCCCTTCAGTGATGCCGAACAGGTGCGGCACGCACTTTCGCTTAATGGGGGTGTCGCATGATGGCGCCAGTGTCCTTCGAGCAGGCGGTGCGCTGGACAGGCGGCAAAGGTGCCCATTTGGCCGACGAAAACCTGTCGTTCGCAAATATATGCACGGATACCCGGACTGTTGCTTCCGGGGATCTGTTTGTGGCTCTACGCGGCGATCGTTTTGATGGTCATGAGTTCCTGGCGCAGGCAAAAGCTGCTGGCGCGTTGGCGGCGGTTGTCGAACAGGCCGATGACTCAGTAGATATGCCTCAGATTGAGGTCGCCGACACGGTAGATGCGCTGGCGGACCTGGCCGCGGGTCTGCGGAATCAAAGCCATGTTCGATGCGTTGCCGTCACCGGCAGTAGTGGTAAAACCACTGTACGCGAGATGACGGCGGCCATTCTCGTTGAGATGGGCGCGACGCTGGCAACACAGGGCAATCTGAATAATCACATTGGCGCGCCACTGACTCTGTTCCGGCTTTCACCTGAACACAAGTTTGCAGCGATCGAACTTGGTGCCAGTGGACTGGGCGAGATTGCCCATACCGTGCGCATCGCTCAGCCTGAGGTCGCCATCCTCACAAATGCCGGCGAGGCGCATCTCGAGGGATTCGGCAGTTACGAAAACATTGTTCAGGCCAAGGGTGAAATCATCGATGGCCTGACCCCAGACGGCGTCGCGGTGCTGAACTATGACGACCCAGCGTTTCCGCTCTGGCGGGCGCGTGCCGGCTCCAGAAAAGTGCTCTCGGTCAGCCGTCAGGCAGAAAGCGAAGCGGATTACTGGCCATCCGAAGTCGTACGTGCCGGCGGAGAGCAAAGCTACGTTGCTCACGGCACAGACGGTTGGCAGTGTGCTGTTCGCCTGAAGCTTCTCGGTGACCACAACATCGTTAATTCTCTGATGGCCATTGCTGCAGCCCGCAGCCTGGGTGCCAGTGATCAAGACATCCAGCGTGGACTGGAAAAGCTGGCACCGGTTAAAGGTCGGCTGCAGGCGCTCGCTCTGAACGCTCAAATTACTGTGATCGACGACAGTTATAACGCCAATCCATCGTCCATGAAGGCCGCGGTAGATGTTCTGGCACAGCACCCCGGGACGCGGATCGCTGTTTTCGGCGCAATGGCGGAGCTAGGCGATACGGCGTTTGAATTGCATCGAGAAGTCGGCGCCCATGCCCGTGAGCAGGAAATTGACCGTCTTCTGGTCGTGGGCCACGGATGCGAAGGATATACAGAAGGGTTCGGACGCGCGACCGAAGTGTGTGCCACCCACGACGACGCTATCCGTCGTCTGATCGAGGGACCTGCCGAGCAACGCACGGTATTGGTCAAGGGTTCGCGCAGTTCTGCCATGGACCTCGTGGTGAAGGGGCTGAAAGAAAAGGTGGGTGACGCATGCTGCTCTGGTTAACAGAGGCTCTATCACAATATTTCTCAGCGCTGACGGTATTTCAGTACCTCACGCTGCGAGGCATTTTTGGCGTGCTCACTGCACTGCTGATTTCCCTGATGATTGGGCCTGTGATGATTCGCAAGCTCAGCCAGTATCAGATCGGACAGGCCGTTCGTGACGACGGACCTCAGACCCACCTTAGCAAGGCTGGCACGCCCACAATGGGCGGCGCGTTGATTCTGGTGGCCGTGGGTATCAGTACCCTGCTGTGGGCAGACCTGAGTAACCGCTATGTGTGGGTCACATTGTTGGTGACACTGCTGTTCGGTGCTGTTGGCTGGGTGGACGACTATCGCAAGGTCGTGGAGCGCAACCCGCGCGGCCTGCCCGCTCGCTGGAAATATTTCTGGCAGTCGGCCATCGGTGCCGCTGCCGCAATCGCCTTGTTCTGGAGTTCAGCGCTACCTCAGGAAACGTCACTGTATGTGCCGTTCTTCAAGAACGTGTCGCTGACGCTGGGCCCTGTGCTGTTCATTCTGCTGACTTACTTCGTGATTGTTGGCAGCAGTAATGCGGTAAACCTGACCGATGGTCTTGATGGCCTGGCAATCATGCCCACCGTCATGGTGGCAGCGGCACTGGGTATCTTTGCCTATGTCTCGGGTCACGCGCAGTTTGCTGATTACCTGCTGATCCCCCATTTGCCGGGCACTGGTGAGCTGATCGTGTTCTGCGGTGCATTGGTGGGAGCCGGGCTTGGGTTTCTGTGGTTTAACACCTATCCGGCGCAAGTGTTTATGGGAGACGTGGGTGCTCTGGCATTGGGGGCAGCGCTGGGTGTTGTGGCGGTGATCGTCCGTCAGGAAATCGTGCTTTTCATCATGGGTGGTGTGTTTGTGATGGAGACCATCTCGGTGATCCTGCAGGTGGCCTCATTCCGTTTGACCGGACGGCGCATTTTCCGCATGGCGCCACTGCATCACCATTTTGAATTAAAGGGTTGGCCGGAGCCGCGCGTCATTGTGCGCTTCTGGGTCGTGACTGTTGTTCTTGTTCTGGTCGGTCTGGCCAGTCTGAAGTTGAGATAGGGCGCGAACTGCGATGAGTTTGATCGTTTCGGATCGTCGAACATTGGTAGTAGGGCTCGGTAAAACCGGGCTCTCCTGCGTTCGCTATCTGTCCGAAAAAGGCCGCGAAGTGGCGGTTGCTGACAGCCGTCAGCAGCCACCGGGCCTGGATCAACTCAAGGTCCAGTACCCGGATGTGCCTGTCCATCTGGGCGAGTTCGATGCTGAACTGTTCAGTGGATTCAACGAGCTTGTGGTCAGTCCGGGTGTTGCCATTTCTCATCCGGCAATACGCGCAGCCGCAGAGAAGGGCGCAGCGATCAGAGGTGATATTGATCTGTTCGCTGCTGAAGCGGACGCACCGATCCTGGCGATTACTGGCTCCAACGGAAAAACCACCGTGACGACTCTGGTTGGCGAAATGGCCAAAGCGGCTGGTCGGCGCGTGGCGGTTGGCGGAAATATCGGCACGCCGGCGTTGGATCTGCTGCGCGAAGGTGCCGACCTCTATGTTCTGGAGTTGTCCAGCTTTCAGCTGGAAACCACCGGTGACCTGAATGCGCTGGCGGCTACCGTGCTGAACGTAACGGATGATCACATGGACCGTTACGACTCCAAGATGGATTACTTCCAGGCCAAGCAGCGCATATTTGCCGGCTGTCAGACTGCGGTTGTTAACCTTGACGATGCACTGAGCACGCCGATGGCCAGGGAAAACCTGCGCTTTTTGTGTTTCGGGTTTCATCGGGTCAATCCCGATACGTTCAGTACCCGGGATGATGAGCAGGGCACCTGGATTACCTTCGGGTTCGATAACCTGCTGCTGGCGGAAGATCTCAAGATTCTGGGTCGCCACAACATCAGCAATGTCATGGCAGCACTGGCACTGGGTTACGCAGCGGAATTGCCCATGGAGACGATGATCGACGTGGCAAAACAGTTCCGTGGTTTGCCCCATCGGTGCGAGTGGGTGCGGAGCCTGGACGGTGTGGATTACGTGAACGATTCCAAGGGCACGAACGTCGGCGCAACGGCGGCGGCGATTGAAAGTCTTGCCCCTGAGCGCGGCCAGATCGTGCTCATCGCCGGCGGCGATGCCAAGGGCGCGGAGTTCGAAGGCCTGATAGGTCCGGTTGGCGCGTTCTGCCGATCCGTTGTGCTTATCGGAACCGACGCCCATCGCATTGCCAATGCACTGCCAGACGAAACCAAAATCCTCTTTGCTGACAGCCTGAAAGACGCGGTACACGCGGCGCAGAAAGAAGCGCAGAGCGGCGATCGGGTCTTGCTCTCGCCAGCCTGTGCCAGTTTCGACATGTTCCGTGATTATCAGGACCGCGGTGACCAATTCAGAAAACTGGCGGAGGGGCTGTGATGCAGGCAGATGTGGCCCTCAATGCTCGCCAGGGACTGATGTCGGATATCAGGCCGCTACCGTTGCTCATCGTGAGCTCGGCTGCGTTATTGGTGATGGGCATCGTGATGATTTCCTCTGCATCGATGGACATGGCGGCGGAAACCATGGGTAACGGCTACCACTACGTGGTCAGACAACTGATTTTCGCCGGCATCGGCTGTGTGTTCGCGCTGATGGCGGTCAATGTGCCCATTTCCTGGTGGGAGCGCAGCGGCTGGCTGCTGCTGGGTATTGGTCTGCTTTCATTACTGCTGGTGCTGACTCCGCTGGGAAGAACGGTGAACGGATCGACGCGGTGGATTCCGTTTGGCCTGTTCAATGTACAGGTTTCGGAGATTGCCAAGCTCTGCCTGATTGCCTATCTGGCCGGTTATGTTGTGCGTCGCCGGGAAGAGCTTTTGAACACCTGGTCGGGTTTCCTCAAACCCATTGGTGTTCTGGGTGTGGCGTCGATTCTGTTGGTGATCGAACCGGATTTCGGTGCGACGGTCGTTCTCGTCGCTGCTGCCGCAGGCATGATCTTCCTGAGTGGCGTCAGACTGACACGGTTCATGCCGTTGATCAGCGTTCTGGTTGTGCTTGGCGCCGCATTGATCCTGACTCAGCCTTATCGCCTGAAACGAGTCGTGAGTTATCTGGATCCCTGGAAAGATCAGTTCGACAGTGGCTACCAACTGACTCAATCTCTCATCGCATTTGGCCGGGGTGATTGGGCCGGTGCCGGTCTGGGCAATTCGGTCCAGAAACTGTTTTATCTGCCGGAAGCCCACACCGACTTCATTTTCGCGATCATTGCAGAGGAATTCGGGCTGCTCGGTTCACTCATTGTGCTGGGCCTTTTCACGGTTCTGGTTGTCTCGGGCTTTACCATTGCACGTCGCGCAGAAAAGGCTGGCATGCCGTTCGGCGCCTGTTTTGCCTACGGCATTACTCTTCTCATTGGCCTCCAGGCCACTATCAATATGTGCGTTAGCACCGGGCTTCTGCCAACTAAAGGTCTAACGCTGCCACTGGTGAGCTATGGCGGTTCCAGCCTGATGATCACAGCAGTCTGTATTGGGGTTCTGGCCCGCGTAGACCTGGAGCGCTCGGATCTTGAAAGCAGCAAATCAAAGGGCAGTGGAGAGAAGAAACGACGCGGAGGTGCCTCCTATGGCTGACACCCTGCGGTTTCTGATGATGGCCGGTGGTACTGGTGGCCACGTGTTCCCAGCGCTGGCAACTGCGCGCCTGCTTCAGGATAAAGGACATGAAGTGTTCTGGCTCGGCTCTGCCGGAGGCATGGAAGAGCGACTGATTGGCGAAACCGACATACCGCTTGCAGTGATTCAGGTGTCTGGCCTGCGAGGCAAGGGCAAGCTGGCACTGCTGATGGCGCCTTTCCGTCTGATGCGGGCTTTGGGTCAAGCCTTCACGGAAGTGCGTCGCATTAAACCCGACTGTGTCGTGGGAATGGGCGGTTTTGTGACTGGTCCGGGCGGTATTGCAGCCTGGTTGACCAAAACGCCGCTGGTAATTCACGAACAGAACGCCATTGCTGGCATGACCAATCGCTGGCTAACACGGTTCGCAACCACGGTTCTGGAAGCATTTCCGGGTAGTTTTGGTCAGGACGTCATCACCCGCAGCACGGGTAATCCGGTCAGGCAGGATCTGGCAGCACTCAGTGATCCGGACGAAAGATTTGCCGGGCGTTCTGGTGCGCTGCGCTTGCTCGTGGTAGGCGGCAGCCTGGGGGCGCAGGCTTTCAACGAAACGGTGCCGTCAGCTCTGGCGAAGATTGCAGAAGGCCAGCGCCCTGTCGTTCGTCACCAGTGCGGCGAAAGACACGCTGCCGCCGCCAAGCAGGCTTATGAAACTGCCGGAGTTGAGGCCAGTGTCGAGCCATTCATCAAAGATATGGCAGAAGCCTATGGCTGGGCTGATCTGGTGGTGTGTCGAGCAGGCGCCCTGACGGTGTCCGAGCTCTGTGTCGCGGGTGTTGGTGCCATTCTGGTGCCGTTTCCACATGCCGTAGACGATCACCAGACCCACAACGCAGAGCGCATGGTGAAAGCCGGTGGCGCAATTCTTATCCAGCAGCCGAATCTGAACCCGGACGGATTGGCGGAAATGCTGTCGGAATTGGCGAAAGACCGAGCCCGAATTCTTAACATGGCGCAGGCAGCAAAATCGCTCGCCCGCCCGGACGCAACGGAGAGAGTTGTGAATTATTGCCTGGAGGCCGCCCATGGCTGAGCCGACGAATCCACCACTGGTCTATCAAGTGCCGGAAATGCGCCGTATCCGCAACATCCACTTCGTGGGTATCGGTGGCGCAGGCATGAGTGGTATTGCTGAAGTCCTGAAAAACCAGGGCTACGATGTATCTGGCTCCGATATTAAAGAAGGCGCGGTCACGGATCGCCTCGTAGCCATGGGTATCACGGTGGCAATCGGTCATCGTGAGGAGAACAGTGCTCAGGCCGATGTTGTGGTGGTATCAACAGCGGTCAGCGAGGACAACCCTGAAGTGGTTGCGGCCAGAAACCGGCGCGTGCCTATTGTGCCGAGAGCCGAAATGCTCGCTGAAATCATGCGCTATCGTCACGGTATTGCGGTTGCTGGCACCCATGGTAAGACAACCACCACAAGCTTGATTGCCTCGATACTGGGTGAGGCGGGTCTGGACCCGACCTTTGTCATTGGCGGCAAGCTGAACAGCGCTGGCACCAATGCAAAATTGGGCGGTTCACGCTATCTGGTGGCGGAAGCGGACGAGAGCGATGCCTCGTTCCTGCACCTGACACCGGTGATTTCCGTGGTGACCAATATCGAAGCGGACCACATGGACACCTACGGTGGTGACATTGGACGGCTAAAGCAGACCTTTGTCGATTTCCTCCACAACCTGCCGTTTTACGGCGTTGCGGTGATGTGCGTGGACGATGGCTTTGTGCAAGAAATCATTCCCCGCATTTCGCGAGCCATCATTACCTACGGCATCGAGAACCCCGATGCAGACTATCGCGCCGAATCCATTGAATCCGATGGTTTGCGCACACGATTCGTGGTGCGTCGTCCTGGCGGCCGGCCTGATCTGGATGTCGAACTGAAAATGCCCGGTCGACACAACGTGTTGAATGCACTGGCAGCCATTGCGGTGGCAACCGATGAGGGTGTCGAAGACGCGGCAATCTGCCGTGGGCTGGCCTCCTTCGCGGGCGTTGGTCGGCGTTTCCAGGTTTACGGCGACTACGACACCCGGAAGGGAAAAATTACGCTGGTGGATGATTACGGCCACCATCCCACTGAGGTTGAAGCTGTGATCAAGGCGGCGCGGGAAGCCTGGCCAGAGCGCCGGCTGGTAATGCTGTATCAACCGCACCGATATTCACGCACCCGCGACCTCTATGAAGATTTCGTCCGGGTCCTATCCGGTGTTGATGGTTTGTTGCTGATGGACGTTTACTCGGCAGGCGAGCCCTCGATCCCTGGCGCAGACGGTCGGGCCCTGTGCCGAAGCATCCGTCAGCGGGGCAGTGTTGAACCCATTTTTGTCGAAGACAATGACGAGATTGAACGCCTGTTGGGTAATGCCCTGCAGGACGGCGATCTCCTGATTACCCAGGGCGCCGGCGACATTGGTGGTGTCGCGGCACGCCTTGGCGCATCGGGGGTGATTTCAGATGAGTGATTCCATGCATACCTCAGTTCAACGTTATCAGGCCGATCCCGAGCTCGTGCGTGCTCTGGGTAAGGTCGCAGTATTTATGGGCGGAGATTCCGCCGAAAGAGAAGTGTCCCTTAAAAGTGGCAAGGCAGTGCTGGCTGCTCTGCTCTCGGCCGGCGTGGATGCCTACGCTCTGGATGTTCAGGGCTGTCTGCTGAAAACCGTAGAGGCACCGGACTTTGATCGGGTGTTCATTGCTCTGCACGGACGGGGCGGTGAGGACGGTACGTTACAGGCGATTCTGTCTCAGGCGGGTATCCCTTACACCGGCAGCGAAATGCTCGCCTCGGCGTTGGCGATGGACAAATTGCGAACCAAATATGTCTTTAAGGGCTGCAATCTGCCGACGCCCCGGTTCTGCGCAATGGCCTCTGAAGACGATGCTGACCGCATACTGCGCACGTTGCGCACGCCGCTGGGTGTCAAGCCTTCCCGCGAGGGCTCCAGCATTGGCATTCGCAAGGTGCAGAACAGCCAGGAATTGGTGGAAGCCTACCGGGAAGCGTCGGGACTGGATCGATTGGTACTCGTTGAAGAGTGGGTCGAGGGACCGGAGTTCACCGTGAGTCTGCTTCAGGACCAGGCATTGCCTGCCATTGGGCTCAGCACGGACAACGTGTTTTACGACTACGAAGCCAAGTATCTGACGGACGACACTCGATATCAGATTCCCTGCGGCCTTGATCCGGATGCGGAGCTCAAACTGCAGCACCTTGCCCTGGATGCTTTCCGCATTCTTGGCTGCCGCACCTGGGGACGGGTCGACGTCATGCAGGATGCGGCCGGTGATTTCTGGTTGCTGGAAGTGAATACAGTTCCGGGCATGACGGACCACAGCCTGGTTCCGATGGCCGCCAAGGCGGCTGGCATCAGTTTTGAGGAGCTGGTCGTCAGAATTCTGGAAGACACATTGGAGCCTGCGGATGCTTGAGCAGATCCTGATCAAAAGCAGACCGATGCCGTCCGATCCGCCGCGCCGGCGGGGAGCAACGTCACTGGAGCCGGAGACCGATCGATTCGGCGTTCTCCGTGCTTTGATGGCCGCGTTCCCCTGGAGTCAGGCGATCATCGGGACTGGCATTGTGCTTTTGGCGGCGTTGGTGCCCTGGGGAACCAGTCAGGTACTGAGCGCAATGGATCGCAAGGTAATGGCCATTGATATCACTGGAAACCTCGTGGGCGAGGATCGGGTCGCGCTTGAACGCAGCGCTGGACAGTGGATAGGGCGCAGTTTCTTTGCCACAGATCTGTCCGATATCAAAACGCGCCTGGAACAGCGCCCGTGGGTTGAATCCGCCGCCGTTCGGCGTGTGTGGCCGGATCGTTTGGCGGTAGAGATTCGTGAGAAAAAGCCTTTGGCTTATTGGAGCGATGGTCGCCTGGTCAGCCGCAAGGGCGAGGTGTTCGCGCCCCGCAACCCGGAAGTGGCTGGTAATTTGCCGGTGCTTTCAGGCCCGGATGAGCGGGTGATGGATGTGATTCGCATGGCTCAGGACATGTCAGAAACCCTGACCGAGCACGGGCTCGGGTTTGCTGGTTTGGAGCTTGAGCAGCGCGGTGCCTGGACGCTCACCCTGGCCAACGGGATTGAGGTGGTGCTTGGGCGTGATCAGGTGGATGAGCGCTTTGCACGGTTTGTAACGGTTTATCAGGAACGCCTCGTGTCCCGTGCAGACGAAGTCAGAAGGGTTGATGCCCGCTACAGCAATGGCGTGGCGGTTAAATGGAAGCAGGATGAAACGGCTTCCGGCAAGAAATCATAGAAACGATTAATTCAGACCTACGGTTTGGTGGTATGCATGTCATCGGTTGAAACGGAAAACATGATTGTCGGCCTCGATATCGGAACATCGAAAGTGGTTGCGATTGTCGGCAAACGCAAAATGGACGGGACCATCGAAGTGGTGGGTATCGGGTCTCACCCGTCCCGAGGCCTGAAGCGCGGCGTGGTGGTCAACATCGAAACCACGGTGCAGGCCATTCAGCGGGCGGTTGAAGAGGCTGAGCTGATGGCCGGCTGCCGGATTCATTCGGTTTACGCTGGGATAGCGGGCAGCCACATCAAGAGCCTTAACTCTCACGGAATCGTCGCTATCCGGGATCGGGAAGTTACCCAGGCGGATATTGACCGCGTCATTGACGCTGCCCAGGCGGTTGCGATACCCGCCGATCAGAAGATTTTGCACATCCTTCCCCAGGAATTTGTGATTGATAGCCAGGAAGGCATCAAGGAGCCCATGGGGATGTCGGGTGTGCGTCTCGAAGCCAAAGTGCATCTGGTGACCTGCGCGGTGAATGCGGCCCAGAACATTGAAAAGTGCGTCAAGCGCTGTGGTCTGGAGGTGGACGACATCATCCTGGAACAGCTCGCATCGAGCCACGCGATCCTGACTGAAGACGAGAAGGAACTGGGCGTCTGTGTCGTGGACATCGGAGGCGGGACCACGGATATCGCGGTCTTCACTGGCGGTGCCATCCGTCACACGGCGGTGATCCCGATCGCTGGCGATCAGGTGACCAATGACATAGCGATGGCTTTGCGAACGCCGACCCAGAACGCAGAAGAAATCAAAATCAAATATGCCTGTGCACTGACCCAACTGGCTGGCGCTGATGAAACCATCAAGGTCCCCAGTGTTGGCGACCGTGCACCCCGGGACCTCTCGCGCCAGGCTCTGGCCGAGGTTGTGGAGCCGCGCTACGAAGAACTGTTCACGCTCGTTCAGTCTGAATTGCGCCGCTCCGGGTTCGAAGACCTGATCCCGGCAGGCATCGTGATTACTGGCGGCTCTTCCACGATGGAAGGTGTGGTTGAGCTGGCTGAAGAAATCTTCCACATGCCGGTACGGCTGGCCTGTCCGCAGGCGGTGTCTGGCATGACGGAAGTGGTCAACAACCCGATATACGCCACAGGCGTCGGGCTGTTGATTCATGGCTTCCGCCAAATGGACCTTGGCAGGGCGCCTGCACTCAAAGGTGAGGATGCTCCCTCACTCATTGAGCGTATGAAGGCCTGGTTTACCGGTCATTTCTGACGGTGAGCCTGGAAAAAAGAAATAGAAAGTTCTCGAACATCAAAATCTCGAAAAATCGGCTTCACAAGAAAGCCGAACACAGCACGAAGGAGTAGGGGAATGTTTGAACTCGTCGATAATGTCCAGCAAAACGCTGTCATTAAAGTAGTGGGAGTTGGCGGTGGCGGCGGTAACGCCGTTCGTCACATGCTCAACAGTGATATTGAAGGTGTAGAGTTTATCTGCGCCAACACAGATGCCCAGGCTCTGACTGACCTGGATGCTCGCCAGATTATCCAGTTGGGGGGCAACATCACCAAAGGTCTTGGTGCCGGCGCAAACCCCGAAGTGGGGCGTCAGTCTGCGCTTGAAGATCGGGACCGGATTGCCGAATCCCTGAATGGCGCCGACATGGTGTTCATAACCGCCGGTATGGGTGGTGGTACCGGCACGGGTGCGGCCCCCGTGGTCGCAGAAGTGGCCCGCGAGCTGGGCATCCTGACCGTTGCCGTTGTGACCAAACCGTTCATGTTTGAAGGCGGCAAGCGCATGAGCGTGGCGGAAAACGGTCTTAAGGAACTTGAGGAAACGGTAGATTCGCTGATTACCATTCCTAATGAAAAACTGCTTGCCGTCATGGGCAAGAAAACCAGTCTGCTGGATGCGTTTGGTTCTGCAAACGACGTACTGCTGGGCGCGGTCCAGGGCATCGCTGACCTGATTACCCGCAACGGTATGATCAACGTGGACTTCGCGGACGTGAAGACGGTGATGTCTGAAATGGGTAACGCCATGATGGGCACGGCCCGGGCAACTGGCGAGAATCGTGCGCGCGAAGCCGCTGAAGCCGCTGTCCGCAGTCCGCTGCTGGAAGACATCAACCTCCAGGGCGCGAAAGGCATTCTGGTCAACATCACCGCGGGCATGGACCTGAACCTTGGCGAATTCTCCGAGGTTGGCGACATTGTGCGTGAATTTGCGTCCGACTCTGCAACGGTGGTTGTGGGCACAGTCATTGATCCTGAAATGACCGACGAATTGAAGGTTACGGTTGTGGCAACTGGCCTCGGTGGTGACCGTGAGAAGCCGACCAAGGTGGTGGATAACACCCGCACGCTGGATGGCACCACGGATTATAACCAGTTGGATCGTCCCGCTGTGCTTCGTCGCCGGGCCGTTTCCCACGGAAATGTGGCCATCGATCAGAGTAAAGAGAACGAGGAGCAGGGTGTCGACTATCTCGATATTCCCGCATTCCTTCGCCGTCAGGCTGACTGATAGAGTGCGATAATCGCGTTTGGAGAAAGATCCAAATTTCCCAAATGACGTACGCATGCGATATTCAGTCGGGAATGCCGTTCGGCCAGATCTGTACCAAAACTGGTTAAATGGTATTCAGTTTGACTTTCTGGTATTCTCCGGGCAGAAATTTGCCCAGATTATATCGACTTTATGTGACGGAAATATGTACCGATGATCAGACAACGGACACTCAAAAACACCATCCGCGCCACCGGCGTTGGTCTTCATTCCGGTGAGAAAGTGTATCTCACCCTGAAGCCTGCCCCGGTTGAAACGGGCATCGTTTTTCGGCGCACCGATCTCGACCCAGTGGTCGAGATTCAGGCTCGCGCTGAGAACGTGGGTGAGACCATGCTTTCCACGACGCTGTTGAAGGACGGTGTCCGGGTGGCAACAGTGGAACATTTGTTGTCGGCAATGGCTGGTCTCGGAATTGACAACTGCTACGTGGAACTGAGCGCCGCTGAAGTGCCGATCATGGATGGGTCCGCCGGACCTTTCGTATTTCTGCTTCAGTCCGCGGGAATTGCTGAGCAGGAAGCTGCCAAGCGATTCATCCGCATCAAGCGCGAAGTTACTATCGAGGAAGATGGAAAGAAGGCGACCCTGCTGCCATTCGAAGGCTTCAAGGTTAGCTTTGGCATCGACTTCGATCACCCTGTGTTCAAGGGGCGGGCCCAGACTGCAACCGTAGATTTCTCAAGCACATCGTTTGTGAAAGAGGTAAGCCGCGCTCGTACCTTCGGTTTCATGCGCGACATTGAAAAGCTGCGCGCCATGAATCTGGCTCTGGGTGGTAGCGTCGACAACGCCATCGTTGTTGATGATTACAAAATCCTCAACGAGGACGGCCTCCGTTACGACGACGAATTCGTCAAGCACAAGGTCCTCGACGCGATCGGTGACCTCTATCAATTGGGCAACAGCCTGATTGGCGAATTCCGTGGCATCAAATCAGGTCATGACCTGAACAACAAACTGCTGCGCAAGCTCAGGGCAGAGGAAGATGCGTGGGAAGTAGTAACCTTCGACGACGAGGCTGCTGCCCCCATTTCCTACATCAAGCCTGTGCTAGCTGCCGGCTGAAGCGGGACGCTTCAGCGGCGGACGTGGCTCGCGAGTTTTTCGAGAACCTCGCGTAATTGTTGGTCCTTCGTGTGCCCGGCTTCCTCTTTGAGGAGCCGGGCATTTTCGTTACTGAGAGGCGTCATTTGATGGGATGGCCGTTCTTTAAAGCGCGGCGGCACGACTTTCACGTGGAGTTTCCAGACAAATTCGAACATTGGATTTTCACGAAGGGCACCCATGATTTCGTGTTGCCGAAAACGCAACTGACTGGCCTTCGCGGACGTATCGGTTGAGATGACCAGCTCACCCTCTTTGCAACTGACAAAGCGGGTGCCGTTGGCGAGGGCGTTTGGAAGTGCTGCCAACAGCTCTTTTTCAAGGGCAGCGTGCGCTTGTGCCCGCGCCATCAGGTCACGTAGCGAGCTGGCTTGTGAAAAGCTCTGAGGGGTAAGTTCGAGGTCGCTTTTCTTCTTCATGGCAATAGGTAGATCTCGACGACAGACGTAACGATTGGTTACACTTCGGCACGGTTAATAGGCAAAGTCTGTATTACACTCCTTTTACATTGTCCGGCGTGTGCATGTCTACGGACGACTGTCTATTCAATGGATGTAGTCGTTGCAAAGGAAGGCACTCGCGTTTTCGGACGCGGATTCTGCTGCCCAGGATTGAGTCGTCGGAGAGGATCTCCGCAATCTGGCAAAGGATGCCAAGGCAGACCCGAATTTATCACTCGGAGCGCAACACTACCGGAAAAGGTTGCGTTCCCAATGAACACAGACAGCAATATGAACATCATTCTAGTCGGCAAACGCCACGGAAAATCTCGGGCGCTCCCCATCAACGCGCCTGTTGCGATTGCCATTATTGTTTTCTTTTTGGCCATCATCGCGGCTGCTGCCTGGTCCGGGTACCAGGTTGCTATCTCCAAGGCTGAGCAGATTGTGCCATCTGAGCCAGAAATTGCAGCGCACTGGCAGGAAAAATACCGTGAACAGCAGCAGGAGCTGGCGCAGGTAAAAGAGAGTGTCCGTCAGCAAGTGGACGCAATGACACTTCGTCTGGGCGAGATGCAGGGTCGTCTGCTTCGGCTGGATGCGTTGGGTCAGCGTTTTGTGGAGACCGGCGTGGTCGCCAGCGACGAATTTGACTTTAGTCAGCCTGCGGCAGTGGGTGGCCCGGAAGAGGGCATGGACGGTGAATCCTTCTCGACACCGGCTCTCACCACCATGATTGACAGTCTTTCGCGGAGAATCGAAGACCGCGAGCATCAGCTACGCATGCTTGATATCGTTTCCACTCAGAAAAAGCTTGAAGACGAACTCTACGTTGAAGGCCGACCGATCACCTGGGGCTGGCTCTCATCAAAGTACGGCTACCGCTCTGATCCCTTTACCGGTAAGCGTGCCTGGCACGGTGGGGTCGATCTGGCTGGCCGCGAAGGCAGTGACATCATTTCGGTGGCTGCTGGCGTTGTGACCTGGGCCGCCGAGCGATATGGCTATGGCAACCTTGTGGAAGTTGATCACGGTGACGGTCTGGTGACTCGTTATGCGCACGCCAAGACCATTAAGGTTAACGTGGGCGATGTCGTGCAGAAGGGCCAGGTGCTGGCCGCTATGGGCAGCACGGGGCGCTCAACAGGGCCCCACGTTCATTTCGAAGTTCTGCAGGATGGTAAATCCCAGAATCCTGAAACCTATATCCGTCGAGCCAGCCGGTAACATTCTCGGGCAGGGCCGCTCGGCCCTGCTCTTCAGCCGTTCTCTCCTTATTTTCCAGAGTGTGCTTAAAGTGTGGGCTTTGAGGTCTGTTACTTTTGTACTCGTACGAAATAAGGTTAGAATGCCGCTTCTCCCGTTTAATCAAAGAAGCAGTGGTCTATGTTCACGAAGCTTGCAACTAAGATGTTTGGCAGTAAGAACGCCAGAGAAATCAAGCGTATGCGCAAAACAGTATCGCGCATCAACGAACTTGAAGAGCAGTATGGCAACCTGTCGGACTCTGAACTGCAAGGAAAGACCGCTGAATTCCGCCGCCGTTATGAAGAAGGTGAGACGCTAGACGCGCTTTTGCCCGAGGCCTTTGCTACCGCGAGGGAGGCAAGTCGTCGTGTTATGGGCATGCGTCACTACGACGTGCAGATGATCGGCGGCATGACGTTGCATGAAGGCCGAATCGCCGAGATGAAGACCGGTGAGGGTAAGACCCTGGTCGCAACGCTGGCGGTTTATCTGAACGCTCTCACCGGTAAAGGCGTTCACCTTGTTACTGTGAACGATTACCTTGCACGCCGTGATGCCGAGTGGATGGGCAAGCTCTATCGTTTTCTGGGGCTCCAGGTTGGGGTCGTCGCTTCGGGTCAGCCTGCTGAAGAAAAGCGCGCTGCCTACCAGGCAGATATTACCTACGGCACCAATAACGAATTCGGGTTCGACTATCTACGTGACAACATGGCGTTCAGCACCGAGGACAAGGTCCAGCGAGGGCTGCATTTTGCCATCGTGGACGAAGTCGACTCGATCCTGATCGACGAAGCCAGGACGCCGTTGATCATTTCAGGCGCCGCCGAGGACAGCTCCAAGCTGTATCGTGCAATCAATGAGTTGGTGCCCAAACTCACCAAGGGTGAGGTTACTGAAGAAACAGAAGGTGAGCCAGAAGGCGATTTCACCGTTGATGAAAAATCCCGTCAGGCGGAGCTGACCGAAGCCGGGCATGAGAAGGTCGAGGAATTGCTGCTGAGCATGGATCTTCTGCGTGAAGGGGAGAGCCTTTACTCGGCATCCAACCTCAGCCTGCTTCACCATGTCCATTCTGCGTTGCGCGCCCACCACCTGTTCCAGAAGGATGTTGACTACATCGTTCAGGGTGATCAGGTGGTCATCGTTGATGAACACACCGGTCGTACCATGCCCGGCCGTCGCTGGAGCGAAGGTTTGCATCAGGCGATCGAGGCGAAAGAAGGTGTGCGCATCCAGGCTGAAAGCCAGACGCTTGCTTCGACGACCTTCCAGAACTATTTCCGGCTCTACGACAAGCTGGCGGGCATGACCGGTACAGCGGATACGGAAGCGTTCGAATTCCGTCAGATTTATGGCCTGGACGTGGTGGTGATTCCGCCCAACAAGCCGATTCAGCGTATCGATTACAACGATCTGATCTACCTGACCCAGGAAGAGAAGTTTCACGCCATCATTGACGAAATTAAGGACGTCACGGCAGAGGGGCGTCCGATTCTGGTCGGTACCGCTTCCATCGAAGCGTCAGAGCTCCTGTCGATGTTACTGAAGAAGGCGCGTATCGAGCACAAGATCCTCAACGCCAAGCAGCACGAGAGCGAAGCACATATCATCGCTCAGGCTGGCCGGCCGGGCGCGGTGACGATCGCCACCAACATGGCGGGCCGTGGTACCGACATCGTTCTTGGTGGTAACTGGGAATTTGAAGTCGCTGACAAGGATAATCTCTCAGAGGAAGAGGTTGCACGGATCAAGGCCGAGTGGAACGATCGTCACAATCAGGTTCTGGAAGCTGGCGGCCTTCACATCATTGGTACCGAGCGTCACGAGTCCCGTCGTATTGATAACCAGTTGCGCGGTCGTGCTGGCCGTCAGGGGGATCCTGGGTCCTCACGATTCTTCCTGTCTCTGGAAGATAATCTCATGCGGATCTTCGCGCCTGATCGTGTCAAAAGCCTGATGCAGGCAATGGGCATGAAGAAGGGCGAAGCGATCGAGCATCGCATGGTGACCAATGCCATCGAGAAATCCCAGCGCAAGGTCGAAGGTCGTAACTTCGACATGCGTAAGACCCTGCTGGAATACGACGACGTAGCCAACGATCAGCGCTCGGTCATCTACGAGCAGCGCAATGAGATCATGTCCTCTGACGATGTCTCCGACATGATCAAGAGCGTTCGCGAAGATGTGGTCGACCAGATCATCAGCGACTCCATTCCTCCACAAAGCATGCCCGAGCAGTGGGACGTTGCCGGTCTTGAAAGCCAACTGCAGACCGAGCTGGGCATTGAGCTGCCAGTACAGAAATGGCTGGATGAGGACAGCAAGCTTTACGAGGAAAGTTTGCGCGAGCGTATTCTCGAGGAAATTGTCAGAACCTATGAGGAGAAAGAAGAACTCGCAGGCTCTGAATCCATGCGCAAGTTCGAGAAGCAGGTATCACTGCAGGTTCTGGATACGCTGTGGAAAGAGCACCTGTCAAACATGGACCACCTGCGCCGCGGTATTCACTTGCGGGGTTATGCCCAGAAGAATCCGAAGCAGGAGTATAAGCGCGAGGCCTTCGCGCTATTTGAATCCATGCTGGAGACCATGAAACACGACATCGTCCGGGTGATCTCGCACGTCAAAGTACAAAGCCGGGAAGAGATGGAAGAAGTCGAGCGTCGCCGCAAGGAAGCTCTGGAGCGCGAACTTGCACAGGCCCGTCTGCGCCATGATCAAACCAGCGCCACGGCCGAAAAGGGCGGTGACAAGCCGCAGGGAGAGTCTGGCGAGCAGGGAACGAAGGACACCTTTGTCCGTGAAGGCCGCAAGGTGGGGCGGAATGAACCCTGTCCCTGTGGATCGGGCAAAAAGTACAAGCAGTGTCACGGCAAGGTCAGCTGATACTGACCTGACGCACCAACCGCCAGTGACTGTATTGCAGCCCGCACTCTGATCGCATCAGTTTGCGGGTTTTTCATTTGAGGCACGGGCGGCGCACCTGATCATCAGGCGCGCTGCAAATGATTCAGGAGAGTGTAAATGGCAGTGGGACCAGGAACCCTGCCGGAGTTTTTTCCGGTAAGCGGATTGAAAGTGGGTGTCGGTAGCGCCGGAATCAAAAAGCCGGGTAACAAGGATCTCGTCATTTTTGAGCTGGCGCCCGGAAGCCGTATTGCCGGTATTTTCACCACCAATCAGTTTTGTGCCGCACCGGTTCACGTGGCGCGCCGTCATATGCAGGCGCACGACACTCGTTATCTCGTGATTAACACAGGCAACGCCAATGCCGGCACCGGTCAGCAGGGTATGGAAGATGCGCTGGCTTGCTGCAATGCGCTGGCAGAGCAGGCTGGCGTCCCAGTCGAAGCTGTACTGCCTTTTTCAACGGGGGTGATCGGTGAGCCGCTACCGGCTGATAAAATCATCGCAGCGCTGCCCAGCGCGCTCTCCAATCTGTCCGATTCAGAATGGGCGGGAGCCGCCGCTGGCATCATGACCACGGACACAAGGCCGAAAGGGGCCAGTCGCCAGGTGCAGCTCGGAGAGCACCGGGTCACTATCTCAGGAATCAGCAAAGGCGCAGGTATGATCCGTCCGAACATGGCAACCATGCTCGGTTTTATTGCCACGGATGCGCGCATCGAACCTGAGCTTCTGGCGAGGTTGTCCGCCGATCTCGGCGAGCATTCGTTCAATCGAATCACTATCGACGGCGACACCTCGACAAATGACGCCTGCATGCTGATGGCAACGGGGCAGTATTCTGGCCCGGAGATAGGCTCAGACAGTCCACACGTTAAAGAGTTGGAAGCGGCGCTGAAAGAGATCTATCTGGAGCTTGCGCATGCCATCGTCCGGGACGGTGAGGGAGCAACTAAGTTCGTCACCATAGACGTCAGTCATGCCAAAACGGTGAGCGAGGCGCTGGATGTGGCCTACACCGTCGCACACTCGCCACTGGTGAAAACGGCGCTGTACGCATCAGATCCCAACTGGGGGCGTATACTGGCAGCTGTCGGCCGGGCAGGCATTGCGGACCTGGACTTGAACGCACTTGAAATCTTCCTCGGTGACGTCTGCCTTGTCAGAGACGGAGGTCGGGCGAGCGATTACAGCGAGGCCCGGGGACAGGCGGTGATGGACGCCGAAGAAATCACCATCCACATCGACCTCAAGCGTGGTGATGTTCGGGAGCGGGTCTGGACCTGCGATTTCTCCCATGACTACGTCACCATCAACGCGGAATACAGAACCTGATGGCAGATAGGCCTCAAAGCATTCACGTTGCTGTCGGAGTCATCCGCCGCAACGGGCGGGTTCTCATCGCCCGCCGGCCGGATCATTTGCATCAGGGCGGGCTACTGGAGTTTCCCGGCGGCAAAGTCGAGACTGGCGAATCGGTGCAGCAGGCCCTGGTCCGAGAGCTTGAGGAAGAGACCGGCTTGCGCATAGATGCCGGGTCGCTGGTGCCTCTGATTGGAATCCGGCACGACTACGGCGACAAGCGGGTATTCCTGGATGTCTGGGAAGCAGAATCGGTCACTGGAGAGCCTCATGGTCGAGAGGGGCAGATGGTCGAATGGCGCCCTCCCGAGTCTATGAGGGATGCTGATTTTCCCGAAGCGAACCGGCCCATCATCCGTGCGGTCCGGTTACCCCGACGCTACGCAATCACTGGTCAGGCGGAGGGTGCGGATAGCGTTCTGGCCAGGCTAGAGGAACGATTACCCTTGCTGAACGATGCTCTGTGTTTGCTGCGGGCGCCTGAGTTATCGTCGGAGGCCTATGGTGAACTCGCGTCAGCGGCGATACCCTTGTGCCAGGATGCCAATGTACCCCTGATGCTCCATGGTGATCCAACGCTGATCAGCCAATACCCTGAGGTCAGTGGGGTTCACATAACGGCTCGCGAAGCCAGTCTTCACGCATCCAGGCCGATACCCGACGCCTACTGGCTGGCAGTGTCGTGTCACAATGAACAGGAACTGCAACACGCGAAGCGGTTAAAAGCGGATTTTGTGACTCTGGGGCCGGTCAATCGGACGCCATCCCATCCGGACGCCGTCGCCATGGGTTTGGAGCGGTTCCAGCAACTGGTCACAAAAACTCCGTTGGTGGTCTTTGGTCTGGGGGGGCTGGCAGATGCTGATCACGCAGCTCTGGTTCAGGCCGGGGCCCAGGGTGTTGCGGGCATCAGCTTTTGGTGGTCTCGCGGCCGGTCACCGTCTAAAGATCCTAAGGGAGAGGCAGAATGAGTAAACTGACGCACCTTGATGAGCAGGGCGCTGCAAACATGGTGGATGTTGGCAGCAAAGACGTCACCGAGCGTGAGGCGCGGGCCGAGGCCACGGTTCGAATGTCGGCGAGAACTCTCGGTATGATTCTGGACGGCGAACACCCCAAGGGAGATGTTTTTTCGGTGGCACGGGTGGCTGGCATTATGGCGGCGAAAAAAACCCATGATCTGATTCCTCTGTGCCACTCCCTGAACCTGTCCTCGGTGAAAGTCGAGTTGGCCGCTGGTGACGATGGTGAGTCCGTCCACATTCAGACGCGCTGTAAACTTGCGGGTCAAACGGGCGTCGAGATGGAGGCACTGACTGCCGCCAGTGTCGCGGCGCTCACGATCTATGACATGTGCAAGGCAGTCGAGCGCGGCATGGTGATCGACAGTGTCAGGTTGGTTGAAAAGAAGGGCGGTCGCAGCGGGCACTGGTCCGCCTCGGATTCGCAGTCGTAAACTGCACCGGTCTCACCGCATTCTGCATTCGATGCCGGCGGGAAAGGTCATGGAGACTACGCCCGGAGCCCTCGCCCGTGGTAGAATGCGCGGCCCAAAAGATTGAACCTTGAGGAATCAGAGTGGCTGTTCGTTTTGTCCAGACATGCAAACTTCCCACGCCGTTTGGCGTGTTCGACATGCATGGTTTTGAAGAGCCGGATACTGGCAAAGAGCATGTCGCCCTGACATTGGGTGAACTGGACAGCCCCGAGCCGATGCTCGCCAGAACCCATTCCGAGTGTCTGACCGGCGACGCGCTTTACAGTATGCGCTGTGACTGTGGTTATCAGCTTGAAGAGGCTCTCAGAAGCATCGCCCGAGAGGGGCGAGGCATTTTGATGTATCTCCGTCAGGAAGGGCGTGGCATCGGATTGCTGAACAAGATTCGTGCGTACAACCTTCAGGATCAAGGTGCGGACACGGTTGAGGCGAATGAGCAACTCGGATTTGCGGCCGATATGCGCGATTACAGCATGTGCCGGGATATGCTCGCGCATCTGGGCATCAAAAGTCTGAGATTGATGACCAATAACCCGCGCAAGGTCGATTCACTGAAAGCGTTAGGGATCGATATCGCCGAGCGGGTGCCGCTCCACGTGGGTCGTAATCCCCACAACGAACACTACCTGAACACCAAGCAGAGTAAACTCGGCCACTGGCTCGAAACCCATCAGGATGACGACCCGGAAGCCTGAAGTCGGTTACTTCACCGCAGCGAGCATCTGCGTCTGTTTGGTGATCTCCCAGCGGTTCTGAATGGACCGCTGAATGCCGGCGGCATCCAGTCCTACCTCTCTCAGCAACTCGCCGTGCTTGCCGTGATCAACAAACGTGTCAGGCAGGCCAAGCTGGAGCACTGGCTGCAAGATATTGCGGCTGTTGAGGAATTCCATAACAGCGCTTCCTGCGCCCCCGGCGATGGCGTTTTCTTCCAGGGTAACCAGAAGATCGTGATCCTGAGCCATCGCCAGCACCAGTTCTTCGTCCAGTGGCTTCACAAAGCGCATATCCACAACCGTGGCGTTCAGAGCTTCGGCTGCTTCCAATGCTGGGCTCAGCAAAGTGCCAAAATTCAGAATGGCAATATCACGACCTTCCCGAATCCGGCGGCCTCTGCCAATGGGTAGCGGTGTCAGAGCCTCTTCCTGCTCTGCCCCGGGCCCAGTGCCACGCGGATAACGTACCGAAGCAGGCCCGTGATGGTGAAGCCCGGTTTGCAATAACTGGCGGGTTTCATTCTCGTCCGACGGTGTCATAACGACCATGTTAGGGATGCAGCGCAGATAGCTGATGTCGAACGCTCCCGCGTGGGTCGGCCCATCTTCGCCCACCAGTCCAGCCCGGTCGATCGCGAACAGAACGTCCAGGTCCTGAATGGCGACGTCGTGGATCAGTTGATCGTACGCCCGCTGTAAAAACGTCGAATAGATGGCGACGACAGGCTTGGCTCCGTCACACGCCAGGCCCGCCGCCAGCGTGACAGCATGTTGTTCGGCGATGGCGACGTCAAAGTAACGATCCGGAAACCGCTCTGAGAAAGCCACGAGGTCCGATCCCTCACACATGGCTGGCGTGATGCCAACGACCCGGCTGTCCTGTTCAGCCGCATCGCAAAGCCATTTGCCAAACACATTGGCGTACTTCGGCTTGCTCGGTTTCGGCGCAACGGGTTCCGGTTTGGACGGAGGAACCGGCTCGATCTTGTTGATGGCATGATAGCCAATCGGGTCTGCCTCGGCAGGCGCGAAGCCCTTTCCTTTGGTGGTGACTACATGCAGGAATTGCGGGCCGTCCAGTTCGCGGATGTTTTCAAGGGTTTCCAGCAGCAGTGGCAAATCATGGCCATCAATCGGGCCGATGTAATTGAAGCCGAGTTCTTCAAACAGGGTGCCAGGAGAGATCATGCCCTTGAAGTGTTCTTCGGTTTTCCGAGCCAACGCCATGAGATTGGGCGTGCCCTGGAGCACCCGTTTACTGCTGTCCCGCACCTGGTTGTAAGTGCGGCTGGCCAGAAGTTTGGCAAAATAGTTCGACAGACCGCCGACGTTGCGGGATATCGACATGTCATTGTCGTTCAGAATCACCAACATATCGGCGTTCAGGTGGCCAGCATGGTTCAGGGCTTCGAAGGCCATGCCCGCGGTCATGGCACCGTCACCAATGACGGCAATGCTCTTGCGTTGGGTGCCTTGCAACTGCGAGGCAATTGCCATGCCCAATGCTGCACTGATTGAGGTGCTTGAGTGGCCTACGCCAAAGGTGTCGTATTCGCTTTCAGACCGCTTTGGGAAACCGGCAAGACCGCCTTTTTTGCGGATGGAATCCATTTGATGGCGGCGACCGGTCAGGATTTTGTGGGGGTAGGCCTGATGACCGACATCCCAGACCAGGCGATCCATCGGGGTGTTGAAGACATAGTGCAGTGCCACGGTCAGCTCGAGCACACCGAGGCCTGCGCCAAAGTGTCCACCGGTCTGACCTACGGACCACAACAGAAACGCGCGCAGCTCCCGCGCCAGCTGTGGCAGTTGCTCGGTCTGGAGCATTCGCAGCTGATCGGGAGTCTCGATCCTGTCCAGCAGGGGCGTGTTGGGCCGCTGCGAAGGAATTTCCTTGAAAGTATATGGTTCGTGCATCTACCTGGATCTTGTTGGGGCGTTTCGAACTATCTGCCTATTATACGGGATGGAGCCAGCGGATTTCATGCGGGACTGAAATTATCCTTCTTCATCCACCTCACCAGTGTGCATGCGAGGCGAGCGACGGATCAATGGGTTCGGGCTACGACGTAATTGGCCATTGCCCTCAGAGTGTCTGCCTCTGGACCGAATTGTTCGAGACTGGCAAGTGATGTATGGAGTAGTTCGGACAGATAGCGTCGGGCGTTGTCAGCGCCCATCAGCGCCGGGTAAGTGGGTTTGCCCCGGGCGACGTCTGAACCCTGGGGCTTGCCGATGATGGCGGTGTCGCCCTCTATGTCGAGCAAGTCGTCCTGAACCTGGAACGCCAGGCCCAGGGCTTTCGCATAGTCGGTCAGGGCCTCCAGTTGCTGTTCCGAGGTCTGTGGTGCCGTGAGCGCGCCGATCCTGACCGCCGCCACTATCAGGGCACCGGTCTTGTGCCGATGCATGTGTTCGAGGTCGCTGATCGACAAGGCCTTACCAACGGAATTCAGGTCAACGGCCTGTCCTCCAACCATGCCCTGGTGGCCACTGCTGCGGGCGAGTTCCTGAATCATCGCCAATCGAAGGGATTCGCTGATCGATGGGGCGTTCGATAACCATTCAAACGCCAACGTCTGAAGAGCGTCTCCGGCCAGAATCGCAGTCGCTTCGTCAAAAGCGATATGAACAGTCGGTTGCCCCCGGCGAAGGTTATCGTCATCCATTGCCGGTAGATCATCGTGAATCAGCGAGTAGGCGTGAATCAGTTCGATGGCGCAGGCAGGCACCAGGGCAACGTCTGAGGTTTGTCCTACTGCGTTGGATGCAGCCACGCAAAGGGCAGGGCGAATACGTTTGCCACCACCCAGAACACTGTAGTGCATTGCTTCCTGGAGCTTTGGGGACGCACTGTTGTGTTCGGTCAGTCGTTGGGAGAGCACAGCGTCAATTTGTGCGCGACACTGCTCAAGGAAAGTTATTGCAGGTGTTTCCAATGCGTTCATCAGCCCTGCTCATCAGGTGTGAAGGGCTTGGTTTCGAGCGTACCATCGCTCGCTTCAACCAACTGTTCAACCCGCTGTTCTGCGGTCTTTAAAGCCTGCTGGCATTCACGGGTAAGCTTCACACCCCGCTCGAACGCCGTGAGCGACTGCTCCAGTGAGAGTTCACCCCGCTCCAGGTCATTGACCAGCTTTTCCAGTTCGTCCAGAGATTTTTCGAAGTCGGCGATGGACGCAGTGCTTTTTTCAGCGGCCATAGGGGGCCTCCGGTTGCTCACGGAATTTCGACGGAGTATACCAAAGCTTCACGGCGTTCGCTGCCAGCGAAACTGTCGCTGTTCGGATTTCTGCGCGTTGGGTTCCCAGGTCTGTTCGGTGACCAGAATTTCTCCGTTGGCATCCAGGGTAATGATGGTGGTGGCTCGGGTGCCGTATGCCTCGCCGGTGATAAACGGGGAAGACAGAAAGCGCTCTGTTTCCAGCCCCACGCCAGTGTCTGGAAGCAGATAATCGGGTGCCGGTGAATTGTCCTGCAGGTGGGAAATCAGGGCCTGATGCAGCGCCTCTGACTCCGATGATGCAGAGCGACTGAGAAGGTCGGAAACTCCCTCCCGCAGTCGCAGGAGCTTTGGCCAGGGTGTTTGCAAAAGATGATTGCTCAACCCGTAGATACCCCGGTGAATGTGGCGCCCCGGGTGGGCGTCTCGATTGCTGAAATACCAGCCCGACGACGGATCGACGCTGACCAGGTTAAAACCGGAATAGTCGTGTTGCTCTTTGAGCAGGCGGGTGTGCATGGTTGGCTCGTCGAATTTCTGAGCGAGCAGTGGCAGTTCTCCACGCGAGCGTCCGCCCGGCTGCTCGGGCCCCATCCTCACATTGGTGACTGCCGTAATCCGAGCGGACTTGCTCACCGCCAGCCAGGTGCCTCCGGACTGCTGATCGCGTCCAGCGAGTACGGGGCCGTCGGCAAGGTCACTGTGCCACCAATCCATGGCGACCGTCGGGCGACGAAAAAACTCGTCCCTGTTCGCGGCCATCACCAGGGGAAATTGTGCATGCTGGCCAACGGAAAAAACGATCAGACACATAAGGCGGATGCTCTGGACAAGTGAACTCAAAGACCACGATGTGTATCATACCAGCCTCCATTTTTCAGCGTGTGATGACGAACATGGCCCTGATTTCGGTGATCGCTCTCTACCTGGCTCTGGGTGCCTTTGCTGGCACACTGGCGGGCCTGTTTGGTATCGGAGGCGGCCTGGTCATTGTTCCCGTTCTGATTTTCAGTTTTGATCTGCAGGGTGTTAGCAGTGATATCGCGGCACATCTGGCCGTCGGCACGTCGCTTGCCACGATCGTCTTTACGTCGATCAGCTCCATTCGCGCCCACCACGGCAAGCAAGCGGTTCGATGGGACATTGTGCGCGCCATGTCCGTGGGCATCGTATTCGGAGCGGCGGTGGGCGCGGTGACAGTGTCTTTATTGTCGGGCGAAATGCTGGAGCTGATCATTGGGGTGTTCGTGACCCTGGTGGCGTTCAAAATGTTTTTTGATCTGAACCCCAGTGCCGCGCGGACGGTGCCCGGGAACACCGGCCTTGGCGGCGCCGGTCTGGGAATTGGCTGGGCGTCCGCGATTTTCGGTATTGGTGGTGGCACACTGACCGTGCCGTTCCTGAGTTGGTGCAATGTCCGGATGCAAACAGCGGTCGGCACCTCCGCTGCCTGCGGCTTCCCGATCGCGCTGGCTGGCGCATTGACCAATATTGGTACCGGTTGGAATCACCCGGCATTACCGGATTGGAGTTTGGGTTTCATCTACCTGCCTGCGATGGTCGGTATTGTTGCCACGAGCGTCATTTTTGCTCGGGTTGGCGCGGCGCTCGCCCATAAATTGGACGCGCGGGTCCTGAAGAAAATTTTCGCTGTTCTGCTGCTGGTGGTGGGGCTCCGGTTTCTACTCTGATACAAGAGGCATTCGATGCTACAGCATCCACAGATTGATCCCGTCGCGATCTCGCTCGGGCCTTTGAAAATCCACTGGTATGGTCTGACCTATCTGGTCGGTTTCGTGGTGGGGTGGTGGCTTGGCCGCCTCAGGGCGAGAAAACCCTGGTCGCCGATCACCGAGGAACAGATGGGAGACATTCTGTTCTACATCGCGCTGGGTGTCATTCTCGGCGGTCGTTTCGGCTATGTTCTCTTCTACAACTTCGACGCTTTTCTGGCGGACCCACTGTGGCTGCTGAGGGTATGGGAAGGCGGTATGTCTTTCCATGGAGGTTTGCTGGGTGTCATCTTTGCGATGTGGTGGTACGGTCGGAAAATCGGCCGCGGCTTCTGGCAAATTGCTGACTTTATCGCACCTCTGGTTCCAGTGGGACTAGGAGCTGGCCGAATCGGCAACTTTATCAACGGCGAACTCTGGGGCAAGCCGACAGACGTGGCCTGGGGTATGGTGTTTCGCACGGCCCCCGACTCGCTGGCACGGCACCCTTCCCAGCTTTACCAGTTTGCCCTGGAAGGGGTGGCTTTGTTCGTCATTCTCTGGTGGTTCTCAGCCAAGCCGAGGCCAAGAATGGCAGTGTCGGGGCTGTTTCTGTTGGCCTACGGCTGTTTCCGTTTTGTGGTGGAATTCTTCCGCCAACCGGATCCTCAGCTCGGTTACCTTGCGTTTGACTGGTTGACGATGGGCCAGGTGTTATCCTTCCCCATGATTCTTGCGGGCGCCGCCCTGATGTTTATTGCTTATCGGAGAAATGCCGAATGAAAGCCTATCTCGATCTGATGCAGGATGTTGTCGATAACGGCTTTGATAAAGGTGACCGCACCGGTGTGGGCACCCGGTCCGTATTTGGCCGACAACTGCGTTTTAACCTGCAGGACGGGTTCCCGTTGGTGACAACGAAGAAAGTGCATTTGCGGAGCATTATTTATGAACTGCTCTGGTTCCTCAAAGGCTCGACCGACAACAATTGGCTGACCGAGCGTAAAGTTTCCATCTGGAACGAGTGGGCGCTTGAGAATGGCGATCTGGGGCCGATTTATGGCAAGCAGTGGCGCAGCTGGCAGTGCCCGAACGGAGACGTGATTGACCAGATCAGCGATGTCATCGAACAGATCAGAAACAAGCCCAATTCCCGGCGTCTGATCGTTTCCGCCTGGAACCCGGCCGAGCTGCCGGATGAGACCGTCGGGCCCCAGGACAATGTCCGCGAAGGCCGGATGGCTCTTGCTCCCTGTCACTGTCTGTTCCAGTTTTACGTGGCTGACGGCAAGCTGTCGTGTCAGCTCTACCAGCGCAGCGCCGACCTTTTCCTGGGGGTGCCGTTTAATATCGCGTCCTATTCGCTACTGACACATATGATTGCCCAGCAGTGTGATCTGGATGTGGGCGAATTTGTGCATACCTTCGGCGATTGCCACCTGTATCAGAACCACCTCACTGATGAGATCGTCTTTGAGCAGCTCAAGCGCGAGCCGCGTGCGCTGCCAAAGCTGGTGATCAAACGGAAGCCTGCCAGCATTTTCGACTATGAGCTGGAAGACTTTGAGTTCGAGGGTTATGACCCCCTGCCCGGTATCAAGGCACCGATAGCGATCTAGTCATTTAGAGACGAACGATATGAGAAAAGCCCTCATTGTAGCCATGTCCCGAAACCGGGTGATCGGCCGCAACAACAATCTGCCCTGGTATCTGCCCGGAGACCTGAAATATTTCAAGCAGGCCACCATGGGTAAGCCGATTATCATGGGGCGAAAAACCTGGGACTCGATTGGAAGACCGCTGCCGGGGCGGATGAACGTGGTGATATCACGGAACCCGAATTGGCAAGCGCCTGCCGGAACCACACCAGCGACGTCGTTGCAGGACGCATTAGTGAAAGCGGAAGCACAGGCAGAGCTCGAAGGTGGGGAAGAAGTGATGATAATCGGGGGTGGCCAGATCTATACCGAGGCCCTCGATCTGGTGGATCGAATGTACGTCACGCAGGTTCATGCCGAGGTCGACGGCGACGCGTTTTTTCCGGAAGTGAACTGGGATATTTGGGAAGAGATCGGACGGGAGGATTTCTCCGCGTCCGATAACAACCCGTACGACTACAGTTTCGTCGTTTATCAGAGAGCAGCCGGGAACTGATCAGCCCTGGCGAGGTGGTCGCTTGCCGGCTGGTTTGCCCCCTTTACCACCTTTTCCGGGTGGTTTGCCTTTGAATCCGCCGGGCTTGCCCCGACCTTTCGGTCCTTTCTTGAAGCCGCCTTTACGGTGCTCTCCCGGGCGACCACCTTTGCGATCTCTGCGCGGAGGCGGTGTGGCTGAAACCACGGGCAGGGCATCTGGCTGTTCCAGCGGCAAGGATCCGGGCTGTACGGCTTCCATCCAGCAGGCCAATGCGCCCGCGACCATGGCCATGTCCATGTCGTTGCGCTCTGCAATTTCATCCAGCAATCCCACGGCCTTGGCGAGTTTGCCATCTTCTGCGAAGCCAAGAAGCTGCGCTTCGAACTGTTGTTCGCGCATCTTTTTGAGTTCGGTCGGCGACGGTAGCTGATAGGCTTCCATCGGCGAGTTCGTGGCCCGCTCAAGAGTCCGTAGCCAACTGCGCTCACGGGGCGTGACCAACAGAATTGCTTTGCCGTTGCGGCCTGCCCGGCCGGTACGGCCAACGCGGTGAATGTAGGCTTCGGTGTCGTAAGGCACATCATAGTTGATGACGTGGGTAATACGCGGAACGTCCAGGCCCCGCGCAGCAACGTCCGTTGCCACGATAATGTCTTTCTTGCCGCTCTTCAGATCTTCAACGGTCATTTCCCGTTGACGCTGGTTCAGATCGCCGTTGAGAGGCGCAACAGCATGCCCCCGGGCTGACAGCTTTTCAGCCAACAGCGTGGTTTCCGCCTTGGTGCGAACGAAAATAATGGACGCGTCGCAGGGTTCAACTTCGAGAATTCGAGTCAGGGCATCGAGTTTCCGTTCAGCGTAAACCGGTAGCACAAACTGTGAAATGCGCTCGACCGTGCGGGTTTCACTTTCGATGCGAACTTCCGTGGCGTCACGCAGGTAGGTTTGAGCCACCTTCTTGATCTGGGGCGGCATGGTGGCTGAGAAGAGCGCGCGCTGACAGTTCTCCGGGGTTTTGGAGAGAATCGCTTCAACGTCGTCGATAAAGCCCATGCGCAGCATTTCGTCCGCTTCGTCCAGAACCAGTGCCTTCAGACTGCCCAGTTTCAGCGTGCCCTTGCGGAGGTGATCGAGCATCCGTCCGGGCGTGCCGACAATAACCTGAGCGCCTCGCTTGAGGCCTTTGATCTGGGGATGAAAGTCCTGGCCACCGTAAATGGGTAGCACGTGGAAATTTCGGAATTTGCTGGCGTATGTAGTAAAAGCCTCAGCCACCTGAATGGCCAATTCCCGGGTCGGGGCCAGCACCAGAATCTGGGGTTCTGCGACAGTTGCATCAATTCGGCTGAGCAGCGGCAAAGCAAAGGCTGCGGTCTTGCCAGTGCCAGTCTGGGCGACGCCCAACAGGTGTTTGCCAGCCAGCAGCGCGGGAATGGTCTGCGCCTGGATCGGAGAAGGTTTTTCATAGCCGACGGCGGCAACGGCTTCAAGTACCGCTGCATCGAGGCCGAGTTCGGCAAAAGACAAATCAGACATTGTGGTCTCGGAATTCAGAAGAAGGGGCGCGGCCGACTGGTTCAAAGCCGGTAAGGCGCAGTTGTGGGCGCAAGTATACCTGCTTCAATGCCGGTTTTATATCCAAATTCTGGTTGCTGTCGTAGGTAGTTGCCGGTGCAGCGCTTGCGCCGGTGCAGAATAATCGGCACTCTCACCTGTAAATCGTATAGCAAGCTAAATAAGGCAATGGCATGACATTTGACGATCTTCTGGAATCGGTTTCAAAGGGCGACGACGTATTGATCCCGGCCTCTTGGGCGCAGGGGCGAGCCTCGTTCGGTGGTCTGACTGCGGCTCTGGTGTTCGATCGCATGGCCGAAGTCGCTGAAGCCGGGCGCCCAATGCGCTCGCTGCAGGTTTCCTTTGTGGGGCCGGTGAAGCCCGAGGTGCCGGCGAAAGTGTCCGCTGAAGTCTTGAGAGAGGGTAAGGCGGTGAGTCAGGTCCTCGGTCGGATTGAGCAGGAGGGTCAGGCGCAATTGGTGGCGATGGCGAGCTTTGGTGGCGATCGGGAATCATCCGTGCAGGTTTCAGGCCTGCCCGCGCCGTCGGCAACACCGCCGGAAGAATGCCAGGCGCTGCCCTACATCAAGAACGTAACGCCGGAGTTTACTCAACACATCGACATGCGCTGGTCTTTCGGTGGTTTGCCATTCAGCGGTAAGGTCAGCCGCGAGATGGGAGGCTGGATGAGGTTTCGCGAGCCCCCAGCTCAGATCTCAGATGCCCACATCGTTGCTTTGATTGACGGTTGGCCGCCGGCTTTGCTGCCCCATCTCAAGACGCCAGCGCCGGCAAGTTCACTGAGCTGGGCAATGGATCTGGTGTATCCGCGGCCTGAAATCCGACCGGATGAGTGGTTGCTGTATCGCGCCACCATTGATCAGGCCTCTGGCGGTTATGGGATGACTCAAGCCGGTATCTGGACGCAGCGTGGCGAACTGGTGGCAACCAGTCGGCAGACGGTGACGGTTTTTGGATAAATCAGGATGTGAAAGACAGTACAGTGGCGCGTCAGGCCGCGAGTTCCGCTTTGCAGGCATCGATGATGATGCGTGCAAAGGCTTCCGGTGAGTCTTCCTGCAGAAAGTGGCCACCGGAAAGCGTAATGTGAGGCTGGCCGTGGGCCCCCGGGATCCGTCTTTGCATGTGACGGTCGCCGCCGCGAGTGATAGGGTCGCCACTGCTGAAGCAGGTTATGAAGGGTTTTTTCCATCGTTCAAGAGCCTGCCAGGCCAGCTTGTTGGCTTCACTCGCCGGGTGATCTTCCGAGGTAGGCACAAGTCTTGGGAAAGCCCTGGCGCCGGCTTTGAATTCTGAGCTGGGGAAAGGGGCCTCGTATGCTGCAAGCTCATCGCGACTCAGTGCCCGTTCGGTGCCAAGTTGCACAATTCGGCCGATGGGAAACCACGGACTGTGGGATGCGAAGGCCTTCCAGAGAGTGAAAACCGTCGGAATAGGCGCTTCGCCCGTCGGAAGCATCCCGTTGCCCACAATAATGCGCCTGAACCGTTTCGGGTTTTCGGCGGCCAGGCGCAAACCAAGCAGCGACCCCCAGTTCTGGCACACCAGAGTAATATTTTGCAGGTCGAGTTTGTCCATCCAGGCGGACAGCCAGGCGATGTGGCGGTCGTAACTGTAATCGTAGATATTCGCGGGTTTGTCCGATTTTCCAAAGCCGATAAGATCGGGTGCAAGTACCCGATGTCCTGCTGAAGCAACCAGCGGAATCATGTGACGGTAGAGGTAGGACCAGGAGGGCTCTCCGTGGAGCATTAATACGGGGTCTTGGTTCTTCGGACCCTCGTCGACAAAATGCATCCTGAGGCCGCTTTCTACATCCAGGTAGTTCGGTGCAAATGGGTAATCCGGTAAATCCGCGAAGCGGTCATCGTCGGTTCTCAGAATACGCATGCCATCGACTGTCCCAACTGATTGGTTGCGCGGTCGACGCTTGTGCCGACCCTAGTCAACTAGCATATCCGAGTTCACAGGTCGCTGTGTTTGGTTTGCGTAACAGTCCGTTGACCAATTGAATCAACGCCATCGAATGAGGTTAAGGCTCGCGCTCTAACTCGTTGAATCGAGCGCTAAGCATTTGATAAATAGGTTAGTCTTGGTTGAGGGTGGGGCGTCGGTTGGAGCGCTTGTCGTCCCAGTCCAATGAGTTGGGATCGTACCAGCCAATCTGATTAAGAACTTTGTCTCGGGTGGCGGGAGAGAGCGTCGGCCAGAGTTCGTGAAAATCGTCCAACCCCTGCTCACGCTGGCGCTGCTGTTTGCCCTGGAGTCGACGGATAATTTGGGGGAGCTGCAGGGCTTCGCCAAGCTGACCTGGCACAAGAACATCCTGCCCCATGACTTTGCGGCGATGCATCCGGGATGCAAGCACTTGATGCAGAGCTGTCGCCGCTTCAAGTGCCGTTTCTATCGTGAACTCTTCGTTATCCAATCTCAGACCTGTTTAACGAATAAGCAACAACCAATAACTATAACCCGAAAGGCGCTACACTGACCATCGGGGCGTGCTAGCCTGACCTCTGGACTTAACCCACAGCAACGGGACCTATCTTCCAAATGTACGAAAAGCTTGAGACTCGGACCTTTCTTGCCATGCTGGTGGGCGTCTCCCTGGCATTTATCCTTCTAATGAAGCCGTTTTTCGGACCCATTTTCTGGGCAGTAGCGATCGCGCTTATTTTCCATCCGGTGCGCGAAAAACTGGCGGTTAAGATCGGCGACCGGCCAAACACCGTAGCCCTGCTGACCCTCCTGCTTTGCCTGGTTATCGTGATTATTCCTGTGCTGATTCTGGTGACCTCGCTGATTGCCGAGGGTGTTGGGCTGTATCAAAAGATACAGAGCGGCGAGTTGCGCCCTGGAGAATATATCGATCGGGTGGTTGAATCTTTCCCAGCTGTTGAGGCGTTTTTTGCTGAATTTGGCCTCAATTTTGGCGATATTCGCGACAAAGCAGTCAGTGTTTTTGTCGGTGGCAGTCAGTTGCTTGCCAAGCAGGCACTGGGTGTCGGTCAGAATACCTTTCAGTTTTTCCTCGGGCTGGCACTGATGGCATACCTGGCCTTTTTCCTGCTCAGAGACGGCAACAAGCTGATTGAGCTGATGATCAAGGCGTTGCCCCTCGGTGATGCCCGCGAGCGTCTGTTGTTTGCCAAGTTTGCGGAGGTGACGCGGGCGACCGTTAAGGGAAACCTGTTGATCGCCATCATTCAGGGTGCGCTTGGTGGCTTCATTTTCTGGGCTCTTAATATACAGGGCGCATTACTCTGGGGCGTGGTCATGGCCATTGTGTCGCTGCTGCCGGCTGTTGGCGCTGCGCTGGTCTGGGTGCCAGCGGCTATTTACCTGGCGGCAACGGGGGAGGTGACCTCTGCAATCATTCTTACGGTGTTTGGTACCGTGGTCATCGGGTTATCAGACAATGTCCTGCGCCCCATTTTTGTCGGTAGAGACACACGTTTGCCGGATTACATTGTGTTGCTTTCAACCCTCGGTGGTCTTGCCATGTTTGGTATCAATGGCTTCGTGATGGGGCCACTTGTGGCGGCTCTTTTCATGGCGTTCTGGGGAATATTCATTCGGGAATTCGGAGAAGGCAGCGACCTGACAGTAAAGAAAGTGCCGGTTCCCGCTACACAAAAACAACAATCCGACCCATCGGGTGACACATGAGCTGTGCTAAGCTTTTGTTATCTAAGCCTCAAAAGAAGGGCTGATTCAACAATAACAATTGATAGCACACTGGAGTGACTCATGAGCATGCTCACCTTTTTCCGCAAACCGCTAACCATTGCTGTAATGGCAGGTTCACTGGCAATGGTGGCCGCATCCGGCGCACACGCCAATGACACGATCGCACTGAAGAATGCACTGTATGGCGCTGGCTATGCTGTCAGCAATGTCAGCCCGCAAATGGATGATGCTACCCGCAACGCCCTTACCAAATTCCAGAAAGACAATGGCCTGACGGCATCCGGCGTTCTCGATCAGTCCACCAAGGAAGCCCTGGGTATGGTGTCTGTTCAGGTAGCTGCCTCCTCAAGCTCAAACAGTGGCGGTTCTTCTCAGGCTTCTTCAAGTGATGCGTCCTCGGACCCTGCGCCAGCGGCTCAGGCTGAGGAAGACGACATTGAAGAAGATGACGACGGTGGTTGGTCGCTGTTCTGATCACCGTCGACAGACATTGAGCGCAGTATCATCAAGGCCCGGGAATCTGTGATTTCCGGGCCTTGTCCGTTCTAGTCCAGTTTCTCCAGGTTTCTGACGGCGCCCTTGTCCGCGCTTGTCGCCAGCAAGGCATAAGCCTTGAGCGCCGCGGAGACTTTACGCGGGCGAGCGAGGGCCGGCTTCCACCCCAGTGCGTCCTGCTCAGCGCGACGCTGATCCAGTTCGTGCTGGCTCACTTCCACATTGATGGTGCGATTGGGGATATCGATGCAGATCAGGTCGCCGTCCCGGATCAGGCCGATGGTCCCACCCGCTGCCGCTTCCGGGGAAGCGTGCCCAATTGACAGGCCAGAAGTGCCACCTGAGAACCGACCGTCGGTCAGCAGCGCACAGGACTTCCCGAGCCCCTTCGATTTGAGATAACTGGTGGGGTAGAGCATTTCCTGCATGCCTGGCCCACCCTGAGGGCCTTCATAGCGGATAATGACGACTTCGCCGGGCTGCACTTTGTCATTCAGAATGCCCTCTACGGCGGTATCCTGGCTCTCGAAAACCCTTGCTTTGCCCTCGAACACGTAGATGCTTTCATCCACGCCGGCGGTTTTTACGACGCAGCCGTCCAGGGCAATGTTGCCAAAGAGTACGGCCAACCCTCCCTCGGAGGAATAGGCGTGCTCGACTGACCGGATGCACCCGGTCTCGCGGTCGCCGTCAAGTGTTGGCCATCGCGTGTTCTGGCTGAAAGCGGTTTGAGTGGGGATGCCAGCGGGGCCAGCCTTGTAAAACTCGACCACCTGCTCTGATGGCTGTCGCATGATGTCCCACGTTTCCAGAGCTTCATGCATGGTTTTGCTGTGGACGGTTGGAAGATCCGTGTTGATCAAGCCGCCGCGCTCGAGTTCCCCCAGAATGCCCATGATGCCGCCAGCGCGATGGACGTCCTCCATATGATACTTGGGGGAGTTTGGCGCTACTTTGCTCAACTGAGGGACCTTTCGAGATAACCGGTCGATGTCGTTGAGCGTAAAGGGCACGCCGCCTTCCTGGGCGGCTGCAAGTAAGTGCAGAATCGTATTGGTTGAACCACCCATGGCGATGTCCAGCACCATAGCGTTTTCAAAGGCTTCAACAGAGGCAATGCTCAGCGGCAGGACGCTGGCATCGTCCAGCTCATAATAGCGCCGGGCATTTTCAACAATCTGCCTGCCTGCTTTCAGGAAAAGCTGCTCTCTGTCCGCGTGCGTGGCCAGCATTGAGCCATTGCCGGGTAGGGCAAGACCGATGGCCTCAGTCAGGCAGTTCATAGAGTTGGCGGTAAACATGCCAGAGCATGAGCCGCAGGTGGGGCAGGCGCTGCGCTCGTATTCCGCTACGGTCTCATCGTCGGCATTCGGGTCTGCCGCAATCACCATGGCGTCCACCAGATCCAGCTTGTGCTCGGATAATTTGGTTTTACCCGCCTCCATTGGGCCGCCGGACACGAAAACCGTCGGGATGTTCAGTCGCATGGCCGCCATCAGCATGCCAGGTGTGATTTTGTCGCAGTTCGATATGCACACGAGTGCATCGGCGCAGTGGGCGTTGACCATGTACTCAACGGAGTCGGCAATGATTTCTCTGGATGGCAGGGAATACAACATGCCGTCGTGACCCATGGCAATGCCGTCGTCGACTGCGATGGTGTTGAATTCTTTTGCAACACCTCCGGCACTTTCAATTTCCCGGCAGACAAGCTGGCCAAGGTCTTTGAGATGAACGTGGCCGGGCACGAATTGGGTAAACGAATTGGCTACCGCGATGATCGGTTTGCCAAAGTCTTCGTTTTTCATTCCGGTGGCGCGCCAAAGGGCACGTGCGCCAGCCATGTTGCGGCCTGCAGTAGAGGTTCGCGAGCGATATTGCGGCATAGTTTTTGGATCTCTCTGGTGTTTCCGGGCAAAAAAAGAGCCCAAGAATACCAGATTCGACCTCAGACGAATGGTCGTTTTGTGATCGGGTGCTTACAATAAGAAACAACATTCAGGGAAATCATTTGCTGAGGAGAGAGCCACATGGCTGGTCAGGAAAGCCTGCCCCTGCGCCGTTTGAAAGCATTTCAACCACTGAACCGTTTAACTGATGACCAACTCGTCCTGCTGGCAAGCCGAGCAGAAAGGCGAAGCCATGGTCCGGGGCAGCGGGTTATTGAGCGAGGCGCCCGGGATGGAATGGACGTATTCCTGGTGTCCGGGCGGGTCGAGCTTGAGTCCAGTGACGGACGCAAGTACATCGTCGAGGCGGAGAGCGAGAAGGCGATCAATCCACTGGCACGGCTGCAGCCCAGGATTTACAGCGTGACCGCCGTCAATCCCAGTGAATTCCTGGTGATTCGGCAGGATATTCTCAATCAGCTTTTGCGGTCGGCACCGGTGGCTCAGGTCGAAATGGAGTCCGGCGACTCCGCCGACGCGGATGAGAGTGAGGAACATTTCCTGCTGATGGAGTTCTACGCTGAATTGCGATCAAACCAATTGACGCTGCCCAGCGTTCCCGATGTTGCCTGGAAAGTTCGTCGTCTGGTGGATCGCGATGACACTTCTGCTGATCAGGTTGCAAGCGCGGTGTCTGCCGATCCCGCCATGACTGCCAAGCTGGTCCGCGCCTGCAATAGTCCTCTATACAGGGGCTTCAGCGACGTCAGAAACGTGCGCGAAGCGGTTGTGCGGCTCGGCATGCGAACCACCCGTCAGCTCGTCACCGTGTTTGCGATGCGTGAAGTTTTTAAAACCAAGCGGCCGACTCTGCAGAAAGAAATCGACCGTCTCTGGCGCCACTCTCGCGAGGTTGCTGCGCTTTGCTGGGTGTTGGCGGACAGCGCCACATCCATCGATCCAGAGGAAGCGCTGCTGGCGGGTTTGTTGCACGACATCGGCGTGGTGCCGATTCTGGTCCAGGCGGAGCATCATGTGAACCTTTTCGCCGATGAGGCCAACCTCGACCATGCGATTCGCGAGTTGAGAGGCGACGTCGGCACTGCAGTACTGGAGAGTTGGGCGTTTCCAGATGCGTTCCTCGAGGCGACTCGTTACGCAGAAACCTGGGATTACGAAAGCCGAGAGGCATCTCCCCAGCTGGTCGATGTCGTTATCCTCGCGCAGATGCATTCGATGATTGGTGCCAATCAGAACGCGGCCTTGCCGCCGTTTGATGAGGTACCGGCCTATCGTCGCCTGGGAGAGCTGGAATTAAACGCGTCCAGAAGTCTGCAACTGTTAACGGAAGCACGCGCACGGGTGGATGAAGTGCATCGTTTGCTGTCAATTCACTGAAGATGTGGCATGGTAGCCTGTCTTTCGGAGAGTGATTTTGGTGACAACCCCGACCATGAATGTGCCGCTTTTTCCGCTCAACTCAGTTGTACTCCCTGGTGGGCGAATACCCCTGCAGTTGTTCGAACCAAGATACATTGACATGTTAACGCAATGTCTCAAGGAGGACCGTGGGTTTGTGGTGGTGCTGCTTCGGGAAGGTCTTGAGACGGGTAAGTCTGCCGCGTTTTATGACATTGGCACCTACGTCAGAATTATCGACTTCAAACAGCTTGATAATGGTCTGCTGGGTATCACTGTGGAAGGCGAAAGCAAGGTGTCGGTGGTGCGAACCTGGCAGCAGGAAGACGGTCTGAACGTGGGTGATGTCGAGTGCCTTTTGACTGAAGAAGAACTGGGCATCCCCAGCCAGTATGCTGAATTGCCGTCTGTTCTGAGGGCTCTGTTCAAACATCCGGTGATTCGGGATCTGGAAATGGACGTGGATTATGACGATGCCCGTGAAGTCGGCTGGCGTCTGACCGAACTGCTCCCGCTGGATAAACAGGAAAAACAGCGATTGGTTGAGCTACAGGATCCATTGGAGCGGCTGGCCCGGCTCAACGATCTGCTTGAAGCTCTCGAAGAAGGTTAGCACCCGGGATTAAACCGGCGCTGAGCCATAAGCGCTCACCGCCGCAGCCCAGTGGTACGCCACGTAGCCAGCGGTCAGCACTGCCCAAACAATCAATGCCATTGCCATAACAGGATCGGGTGCGATTGGCGTGTTGTCATAGCGGCTGAAACTGGCTCGTGCCACGCCGGCAATGCCCAATCCGAGTAGCAAACCGGCAATAACATCCGTAAACCAGTGCACGCCTAGATACAGCCTGCTCAGTGACACCAGGAGAATCGGCAGGCTACAAACCACGTACGGCTGCCATCGAACCCGAACCTTGTTTTCTCTTGCCACAAACGCCGCAATTAGCGCAAAAAGTGCCGTCGCGCCGGCAGCGTGCCCACTCGGGTAGGCGTCAGAGGCTGGTGGATTCAAGGCGAGTTCGGGCCGAGCCACAGCCGTTGCGTCCTTGAGGAGCCAGACCGTCAGGGTGGTGGCAACGGCGGCCAGGGCCACGTGCAAACTGGCGGCATAAAAACCTCGGAAGCCCAGGCAAAGCACGAAAAGTACTGCAGCCGTGGCCAATACCGGCCAATCCCCGACCAGGGTAATCGCGACAAATAACTGATCCATCAGCGGATGGCGCAGCTGACGAAACCAGTCTGCTGCGAGTTGGTCGAATGGCACCAGAACATCGGTCGAAATGATGATCTGCGATCCGATGACGAACAAGGACAGCGCGCCGATGCCGAGCATCAGGGAAGGCAGCGGAAATTCACCGGTCTGATCCGGACGTTGGCTGGTGTAAAGGCGCCAGAACCGATGGGTCATGTTGTATGCCGCCATGCGCGCCTTCAGCCATTGATAAGTCCGCCCGCCCTCGCCGAGCCCAAGCTGAAAGCGAAACATCAGCAAATAGACGCCCATCAGAGCCACCACACTGATCGCTACAATTGGATAAAAGTGGGGCGGCGGCTGAATGTCGCTGGCCATTGCGCTGCCGACCAGATATCCGGGAATGATGTAAACCGGAGCCCAGCCGACGGCGGAGAACAGATTGAAGGCCAGAAAGCGCTGCCATGGCATCATAAACGCGCCGGCGACGAGCGGGATGATCGGGCGCACCGGTCCAACGAAGCGTCCAACAATAACGCTCTTGCCCCCGTGACGACGGAAGAAGCGCTCACCTTGAGAGATGAAGTTCGGGTAGCGACGGAAAGGCCAGAGAGTTTGCAGTCGGCCCTGGAAAAGACGTCCAAGGGCAAAGCTCAAAGTATCTCCGGCAATGGCGCCAGCCCCGGCCCAGCCGAACGCGTGGATGATCGGCATGCCGACCTGACCGGCCATTGCGGCAATGGCAAACAGCAGTGCGACACCGGGAATGATAACGCCGGCAATGGCAAGGGATTCGAGGAATGCCGTGGTAAATAGTGCGAACACCAACCACCCCGGGTTGGCGGAAAGCCACGCAGTCAGTGCCTGTAACCAGTCGGCATCCATCACGCTTCGGCGGGGCCCTTGCTGTACCAGATCGAATCCGTTCCTCGTTTCTGGGCTTCCGCCAGAGCGGCTCTGACCCGGCGGTGCAGGTCCGCGGTGCGTTTATCACTGGAGGCGCGGGTGGTACAGCCGAGGCTGACCGTCACCTTGCCGACGGACTTCCAGTTTTCCTCGGCAATGGTTCGGCGTATACGCTCTGCGATTACACGCACACCCTCTTCAGGGGTGAACGGAAGAATCAGATAGAATTGACCATTGTCGAGTGTGTACAGGGTGTCTCCAGCTCGAATGACGCCGAAAAGATGTCCGGTCAGTTCGCGCAGCAACTGTTGCATGCCGTCCTTACCGTGCAGATCTTCCACTTCGTCCGCGTAATCTACCTCCAGGGTGATCACGGATAGGCAATGCCCCATGACGATCGCGCGGCTAATTTCTTTTTGCAGGGTTTCGTCAAGAAATCGCGCGTTGTGGGCTCCAGTCACCGGGTCTGTGATGGCCAGATCTTCAGCGGACTGGGCCATGTGGTCGTAGTGCCAGATATACAATGCAGCCACGGTAATCAGCGCGAACACCCCTGCGCCAACGGTCACCGCGCGGAGGGTTGTTTCTGCAGAAAGCAGAAAGACAAGCATGGCAATCAGCATAGCCAGGGACAGAATCAGACCCTGTCGCAGCGGGAGAATGAGCAGATTCAGTACCACGAGGGGCATCACCCAGTGGCTGATGCCGACGGGGGACAATGAAAACATGGCTGCGATGAGGCCGCTGTTCAAAACGGCCAGTACGACCAGATGGCCGCGCGCAGACAGCTGATGGCGGCGGGAAATGAAGGTATAACCGACCCCGCCTATGGTCATCAGAGCCATGCCAGCGGCGAGGAAAAACAGGTCATAGAATCCGTAGCGCAGGTTCTGGATCGCCAAACTGGCGATAAACAGCGTTGCCAGGCTGTACCCGGCCATGTGGGTAAACGTACGTAGCCGTGTTTCGGTCACTGTGTTGTCCCCCCTGAATTCTGGCCCAAGGGTGGCTGCTTGCTCCAGCTGCTGTACGCCTGTGCCCGGTCTCCTCCTTGCTGTTGCGCGCGCCTCAGGGCATTGGCGACGGAATTCTGCAGGCTGTCTGCGTCGTCTCCGATGTTCAGTCCTGCAATGCCTGCACTTACCGTGAGTTCCATATGATGGGACAGCAACAAAGATTTCAGGCCGCGGCGAATGGTTTCAGCCAGCGTGGTGGCCTCAGCCGTGGCAATCCCTGGAAGGATAATCAGGAACTGCAGGTCGGCCACCCGATAATAGGTATCAAAGTCCCTGAGCTGGGAGTGCAGGTAGCGTCCAATTCGTGGCAAAATGGAACGAATATCAGCGTCCGGATCGCTGTCGCTCAGGTGGGTGTCGAGCCCGATCATGATCACGGACATGTCGGTTCCTTCCCGTTCGCCTCTCTGAATTTCCTTATGAAGGTCGGCGGTGAGGTATTCCCGGCTCGCCGCCTGGGTCAGCTCATCGGTGCGGCGCAGTGGCGCCAGCTGTCGGGATTTGTATTCCCGTAGAAACACCAGCAGGCAAGAGAGCATAATAGTCATGAGTAAAGCGCTGATCATCTGATGGCGCTCGGGCAGCCCCGTTGACCAGGACACCGCAATCATGGCCAGCAGGATGCAAACTGCGCTGAGTGCACTGGCGGCAGGCACTGGCAGGAGTGCGAACGCTATCAGCGGCACAACATAAAGCCAGTGGACAAGGCTCCAGGGGCCCAGCCAGAGGCTGGCCACCAGCGCCAGGGTGAGAGCCAGGAAAATGATCTGGTGCAGTACAGGCCAGAATCCTTTTGACCGGTTCTGGTGGAAGGCGCTGCTGGTAAAAACGAGGGCCGCCGCCAGGAGCGTGGCGACGACGATCAGTTGCTCGCTGTGGGCGGAAGCGAACAGTGCAATGGCGATCAGAACAACGAAGCCAATTCGCGACAGTCTGCTGAGCAGGAAATTTTCGGCCATCTGGGCCATGTGATCCGTCCTCTCCCGGGCGTCCGTGGTCGGTCCGAAACGGCAGGTGCCATTCAGGCGCCTGCGTAACAGAATGTATCAGGGCGGTATGATAATCCCTAGGGATGGGTACTTGAAACGGAAAAGGTAAGGTTCACGGTCAATTTCTTCGATTGGTCGGTTGCTATTAAGGGTATTTGATGGATATTGCAGCATATATGTCGGACGTCGGACAGCAGGCCCGGGCCGCAGCCACAGCGGTTGCCCGCTCGACAACGGCTGTTCGTAATCAGGCGCTGCTGGCGACAGCAGAGGAGCTCGAAGCGGCCCGTGAGTTGCTGGCGGCAGCGAACGCGAAGGATCTGGAGAAAGGCCGTGAATCGGGTCTTGAACCCGCGATGCTGGATCGACTTGAACTGACGCCGGCGCGGATTGAAGCGATGATTGAAGGCTTGCGTCAGGTGGCATCCCTGCCGGATCCGATTGGTGAAATTTCCGACATGACCTTCCGCCCCTCGGGCATTCAGGTGGGCAAAATGCGGGTGCCTCTGGGCGTCATCGGCATCATTTACGAGTCACGTCCCAACGTGACCGTTGAAGCTGCAAGCCTGTGCCTGAAATCCGGAAATGCAACGATTCTTCGTGGTGGTTCGGAAGCGATTGAATCCAATCAGGCCATTGCGGCGTGTTTGGCCAAAGGGCTGGCCAGGGTTGGCCTGCCCGAGACTGCCGTTCAGGTGATCAAAACGACAGATCGCGCTGCCGTCGGCGAGCTGATTACCATGCCGGAATTTGTGGATGTCATCGTGCCAAGAGGCGGCAAGGGACTCATCGAGCGCATCAGTCGGGATGCCCGCGTGCCTGTGATCAAGCATCTTGACGGCGTCTGCCATGTATACATTGACAGCCACGCAGATCCGGAAAAGGCCCTTTCCATCGCACTGAATTCGAAGACGCAGCGTTACGGCACCTGCAACACCATGGAGACGCTTCTGGTGGATCAGGAAATTGCCGATGACATGCTGCCATTGCTGGCGGAAGCGTTTCACGAAAAGGGCGTGGAACTGAGAGGTTGTGATCGGACATTAGCCATTCTGCCGGATGCGACCGCGGCCACGGAAGACGACTGGTATGAAGAGTATCTGGCGCCCATTCTGGCGGTCAGAGTGGTCGACGGGCTCGACGAAGCGATCGCACACATCAACCGCTACAGCTCGCAGCATACAGATAGCATCGTGAGCGAGAACTACACTCGTGCACGTCGTTTCCTCACCGAAGTAGATTCGAGCTCGGTGATGGTCAATGCGTCCACGCGCTTCGCAGACGGATTCGAGTACGGATTGGGTGCGGAAATTGGCATTTCCACGGACAAGATTCATGCGCGAGGTCCGGTCGGTCTGGAAGGTCTGACGTCCCAGAAGTACGTCGTTTTCGGCGACGGGCACATCCGGTCCTGATCGCTGTTATGCGTGTGATATATGGTGGTACGTTCGACCCAGTGCACATCGGTCATCTCCGGTTAGCCGTTGAGCTACAGGATGCTCTGAGCGCTGAGCGCGTGGACCTTGTTCCCTGTCACGTACCGCCTCATCGGGACGTGCCGGGTGCGTCTGCCCTGCAAAGACTTGAACTCCTGGCGCTGGCGATTGAAGGCGAGCCTGGACTGGCGGTCGATGATCGTGAATTAAAAAGAGAAGGCGCATCCTACACCGCTGATACTCTCCGTCAGATCCGTCAGGAAATCGGCCCCGACGAACCGCTGGTGATGGCGGTCGGTACCGATGCCTTTGCCAAGTTCGATCAGTGGCGCGAGTGGAACCTGATTCCGGAGTTGGCTCACATTGTGGTTATTGTCCGGCCAGGCGCTGACATTCCTGAGGGGAGCGCCGCGCATGGTTTGATCGCAGAGCGAGGGGTGGGAGCGCCAGAAGCCCTTCATCGAGAACCATGCGGCCATGTGTTATGTCTGCAGCCTCCTGAGCTGGATATCTCGGCAACGGCAATCCGCGAAAAGATTGCCAGTGGACAGTCGCCACGATATCTGATGCCCGAATCTGTCTGGCAGTACATTCGTCGGTCTGGCCTTTACGGGGCATGACCTGACGGGAACTTTTAGTGATACAATTAAGTCGTAGATTGTTTCAGGAAGCTGCCATCCGGGCCGCTTCGTGCTCAACAGGGTGATTATGCAGGCAGAGCAACTCAGAGAACTGGTCGTAACCGCACTTGAAGACATCAAAGCTCAAGACGTCAGCGTGCTTGACGTTCGGGACAGAACGAGTGTGACCGACTATATGGTTCTCGCGTCAGGCACCTCCAACCGACACGTGAAGTCACTTGCAGACTCCGTGGTATCCGAAGCGAAAGAACAGGGCGTCCGGGCCAGTAATGTTGAGGGCTCTGGAGCCAGTGACTGGATTCTTGTGGATCTGGGTGACGTCGTTGTCCATGTCATGATGCCTGCGACCCGGGAATTCTATGATCTGGAACGTCTGTGGCGCGACGCCCCAAATCTGGGTGCAGCGGGAAGCGAGTAGTTATGCGACTGAGACTGATCTGTGTCGGGCAGAAAATGCCTGAATGGGTCAGCCAGGGATTCAGTGACTACGCCCGCAGGATGCCGCCAGAACTTTCCATCGAGCTGACTGAAATCCCCGTGGCCCACCGTGGCAAAAACCCGGATATCCCCCGTCTCATGAAGCGCGAGGGCGAGGCAATACTGTCTTCCCTGGGTGATCGTGATCGGGTCATTGCTCTGGAAGTCGGTGGCAAAAGTTGGTCTACCGAGAAATTGGCCTCTCAACTGGAGGCCTGGCAGCAGGATGGCCAAGACGTGAGTTTTCTCGTGGGTGGTCCGGACGGCCTCGATCAGGCCTGTCGCCAGCGTGCCGATCAGCAGTGGTCGCTTTCTGCGCTGACTCTCCCGCACCCATTGGTGCGCGTTCTGTTGGCTGAACAGCTGTACAGGGCCTGGACAGTCACCCGAAACCATCCTTATCACCGGGCGTAGGGGAAGCCAGCATGCCTTGGGGAGAATTCAAAGACACCGCCGCAGAACGCCGCCTCTTTCAAAGACGCGCCGTGGTGATGTTGTCGATGGTTTTGATTCTCCTCGGTGTCCTGGTCGCTCGCATGTACCAGCTTCAGGTCATCGAGCACGATGTTTACTCGACGCTGTCGGACAAGAATCGGGTGCAGGTTCAGTCGGTCGCACCGCCGCGCGGACTGATTTACGACCGCAACGGAGAACTGCTTGCGGAAAATCGCCCGGTATTCAGCGTGACTCTGGTGCCCGAACGCGTCGGTGACATGGACGCCACCCTGGCCAAGCTTGAGCGACTTCTTGAGATTTCTGATGAAGACATGGAACGGTTTCAGCGGCGCCTGCTGGAGCGCCGTCGTCCATTTCAGGAATTGCCGCTGCGTTACGACCTGACCGAAGACGAAATTGCCCGACTGGCGGTTCATCGTCACGAGTTGCCCGGTGTTGAAGTGGCCGCAGAACTGGTGCGTTTCTATCCCCATAGTGAATTGACGGCCCATGCCCTTGGTTATGTGGGTCGTATCAACCGCCAGGAACTTCAGCGTATCGATCCGGTTAACTATGCCGGAACCAACTACATCGGAAAATCCGGTGTTGAACGATTTTACGAAGAAGAACTTCATGGCACTGTTGGTTATCAGCACGTTGAAACCAACGCGCGGGGGCGAACGCTCCGGGTTCTCGAACGTCAGAATCCGGTCCCGGGTGAAGACATTCAGTTACACATGGATTTGCGCCTGCAACGTCTCGCCCACGAGCTGCTTGACGGACGTCGGGGTGCGATTGTTGCGATTGAGCCGTCCACCGGTGGCTTGCTGGCGCTGGCGAGTGTTCCCGGCTTCGACGCCAATTTGTTCGTTACCGGCATCGGTGTCGAGGCATACCGATCTCTCAGCCAGAGCCCCAATAAACCCCTGTTCAATCGTGCACTTCGAGGGCAGTATCCCCCGGGTTCAACACTGAAGCCGATGCTGGCGGTGGCTGGTCTTGATAGTGGCGCAACGACCCGTGATAAAACCGTCTGGGATCCTGGCTACTTTCAGTTAAAGAGCGGTGGGCGGCGCTACAGGGACTGGAAGCGTGGCGGCCATGGCTGGGTCGATCTGAAAGCTTCTGTGGCTCAGTCGTGCGATATTTATTTTTACGACATGGCGGTCAATATGGGTGTGGACACGATTCACAAGTACCTCTCTGATTTCGGGTTTGGTGAAGACGCCACGCTGGATGTGTCCGGTGCTCTGAGTGGCCTGCTGCCCTCTCGTGACTGGAAGCGAGCCGTCCACAGTGAACCCTGGTATCCAGGGGATTCCGTCAACCTTGGTATCGGTCAAGGATTTATGCTGGCAACGCCTCTGCAACTGGCGACGGCCACCTCCGTCATTGCAAATCGTGGCACCTGGGCTGAACCTCGCCTGTTGAAAGAGGTCCGGGGTGACAAAACGCTGGACGATGTCTTGCCGACCGGGTCGCATCAGTCAATTTCCCTGAAGAATCCGGATGATTGGGAGTATGTTGTCGAGGCAATGGCCGAGGTGATGCACGGGGTCAAGGGCACTGCTCGCGGAGCAGGCAGGAATGCACCGTATCGTATGGCAGGCAAAACAGGCACTGCCCAGGTATTCAGTCTTGCGGAAGATGAAGAGTACGACGAAGAAGAAATCCGTGAGCGGCTGCGAGACCACGCGCTCTTCGTCGGTTTTGCGCCGGTTAACGATCCGCAGATTGCTGTTGCCGTCATTGTTGAAAACGGTGGCAGCGGAAGTGGAACGGCAGCCCCGGTCGCGCGCGCCATGTTCGATGCCTGGTTGCTCGAGTACAACGAGAGAGATGAGTCTGTCATTGCAACTTCCGCAACAGAGGCGACGCACTGATGGCGGCCGGTGAATTTTTGAATGCGCCCAACAACGACGCCCTGTCGAATCGATCAAACAGTTTCTGGTCGGCAATCCACGTTGATCCGATTTTGCTGTTTCTGCTGCTGGCCTTGATAAGCAGCGGAATGGTGGTTCTATACAGCGGTGCAGACCGTAACCTGGCTGTTGTAGAGGCCCAGGGCATTCGTATGGGTGTCGCACTGGTGGTCATGCTGGTATTCGCCCAGTTCGATCCTTCGGTGTTCCGGCGCTGGTCGCCGTGGTTGTATCTGGCCGGTATTCTCGGGCTTGTTGCGGTGCTGCTTTTCGGTGTGGGCGCAAAAGGCGCTCAGCGCTGGCTTGCCATTCCTGGCTTGCCACGGTTTCAGCCCTCGGAGCTAATGAAGCTGGTCGTGCCCATGATGGCCGCCTGGTTTCTTTCCCGCCAATATCTGCCGCCCCGATTCCGCTACGTTGCCCTCTCGCTGCTGATGGTGCTGGTTCCCATGGCCATGATCATTCTTCAGCCAGATCTGGGTACTTCGCTTCTGGTTGGCGCGGCGGGCATCTTCGTGATTTTCTTTGCCGGCATGAGCTGGAAGCTGATAACCGCATTCCTGGCAATGGTATCCGTGTCTGCACCGCTGATGTGGTTTTTCGTCATGCGGGATTATCAGAAACAACGGGTGCTGACGCTATTGGACCCACAGAGTGACCCGCTCGGGGCCGGCTGGAACATTATTCAGTCCAAGACGGCCATAGGATCTGGGGGCATGGAAGGTAAAGGCTGGCTGCAGGGAACCCAATCCCATCTTGAATTTCTGCCGGAGAGTCACACAGATTTCATCGTTGCTGTGCTTGCAGAAGAATTCGGATTTGTCGGCATGGTCTGCTTATTGGGACTTTATCTGATGATTATTCTGCGCTGTCTTTATATTGCTTCCATCGCGCAGGACTCCTTCAGCCGGTTGCTTGCTGGAGCCCTGACCATGACGTTCTTTATCTACGTGTTTGTAAATGTCGGCATGGTGAGTGGTTTGCTGCCAGTCGTGGGTGTTCCGCTGCCGCTGATCAGTTACGGTGGCACCTCAAGTGTCACGCTGATGGCAGCCTTTGGTGTGCTGATGTCGATACAAACGCATCGGCGAATGATCACGGCTTAGCATGCAGCAGTCTTTGCAACTCAACGGGAGTTTCCGGAATACGATGATCGCAATCAGGGCATCTGTCTGTTTGGTGTTGTGCGTGCTTTTTGCCAAGTCGGCCCTGGCGGTTGAGTATCATAAAACCAGTGAGGGCCGGGCCTTTATCGAAACCATGGCAAAGGATTATGGCTTTGACGCTGGCCGGGTAGAGTCTTTGCTTGCGCAAGCCAGGAGGCAGGATTCGATCCTGGAGGCGATCAGTCGTCCGGCGGAAAAGACCATGGAGTGGCACCGCTACAGGCAGATCTTCATCAAGCCTGAGCGCATTGAGCAGGGCGTCAGTTTTCTGCAAGAACACAAGACTGCTTTTGAACGGGCAGAGCAGGAGTTTGGTGTGCCCTCCAGTGTGCTTGCGGCCATTATCGGCGTTGAAACCTGGTATGGCCGCTATCGAGGCAATCACCGGGTACTGGATGCCCTGGCCACACTTGCTTTTGACTATCCACCACGCAGTCGCTTTTTTCGCAGCGAGTTGGTGCAGTACCTGCTGATGACCAGAGAGCAGAGCCTGGACCCGGTTTCGATGACCGGTTCGTATGCCGGAGCCATGGGTTACGGTCAGTTCATTGCCAGCAGTTATCGAAACTTTGCGATCGATTTTGACGGCGACGGCGTCGCCAACATATTTGACAACCCGGTGGATGCAATCGGCAGTGTTGCCAACTACTTCCACGCTCATGACTGGCGCTCGGGAGAACCCGTTGCGGAAAGGCTTGATACACAATCGCTGAGCTCGTCTTTGCTGACGCAGGGGCTGAAGCCAACGCTCACAGTGGCTGATTATCAAAAGGCCGGGGTTTCAGTGGCGGACGGTCCGAGGGCTGATGCACCGGCACGGGCCATCAGACTGAGCGGCGAAAATGAAGATGAACTTTGGCTCACATACCATAACTTTTATGTCATAACCCGCTACAATCACAGTCACTTGTACGCGATGGCGGTGCATCAGTTATCGAAGGCGCTGGAATCGAGCGTTTCACGCCAGGAGGCGCAGATTGAAAAACAGGCAGGTAAATAGGCGATCGTGAGTATGGGGCGGCTTCTAACAGTGGTGGCAACACTCCTGGTGCTGGCAGGGTGCGGCAGCGCGCCTGTGGATCATTCATCCCGATACACCATCAAGCAGGACCGGGCGCCTTCAGGTGACTTTGATGCCTCGGGCCTTGCGGATGCGCAACCTCGCTATGAAAAGCCTCGTTCGGCCGGCAACAAGTCGCCCTACACGGTATGGGGCAAGTCTTATCATGTCATGGCCAGCAACGATCAATACGTGCAGCGGGGCACCGCAAGCTGGTACGGCGAAAAATTTCACGGCCACAAGACGTCCAACGGTGAAACCTTTGACATGTACGCCATGTCGGCCGCCCATAAAAGCCTCAGGATTCCCAGCTATGCCCGGGTAACCAACCTGGACAACGGGCGTTCTGTGGTGGTGCGTGTCAACGATCGCGGGCCGTTTCACGGAGACCGCTTGATCGACTTGTCCTACGCCGCCGCCAAAAAACTTGGTTATCAGGGGTCTGGCACTGCCCGCGTCGAGGTAGCCGCCATTACCGTCAAGCCTGACGGAGAGATGTGGTTGGCCGGAAAACCCTATTCCAACGCTTCGGCACCGCTTTCTGGTGGTTTGGAGCAGAATGCCTCAGGCAGCCAGCGTAAGGCACTATTTGTTCAGCTCGGCTCTTTCAGCCAGAGTAACCCCGCGCACAATCTACTGGACAGGGCTCGCCGTGTAACAACAACGCCGGCCAGGGTGCGCGAAATCGTGACTTCATCGGGGCGATTTCACCGTGTTCAGGTAGGCCCCTTCATGTCCGAGGATGATGCTCTTGAAGCCCAGGCGTTGTTGGAGGATCGGGGATTCGGCGAATCCATCCTGTTGACCGACACTCACTAAACCCATCACTTACTCACGATTGAATGGAACCATGGTACTAACTCGAGTTATTCGTACGTTGATCACTTCACTGCTACTGGTTGTGCTGCCGGCGGTTACAGCTTCCGCCCAGTCAGTGCTGATTCCTTCACCGCCGCAAATTGCCGGCAGTTCCTATGTTCTGCTGGATCCGCTTTCGGGCCGGATCATCATGGAGCAAAACAGTCAGGAACGCCTGCCACCGGCCAGTCTGACCAAAATGATGACGGCCTACATTGTAGAGCGGGAGCTGGATGAAGGCCGCATTTCGATGTCAGATATGGTGCCTATCAGTGTAAACGCCTGGAAAACGGAAGGGTCGCGTACCTTTGTTCAGGAAGGCACGTCGGTGTCGGTCGAGGACCTTCTGCGAGGTGTGATCATTCAGTCGGGTAACGACGCGTCTGTCGCGTTGGCCGAATTCGTCGCCGGTAGCGAGGGCGCATTCGTTGATATCATGAATCAGCAGGCGCAGCTGCTGGGCATGACCTCGACCAACTTTGCCAATGCCACCGGGTTGCCGGCAAAAGACCATTTTTCAACGGCGAATGATCTCGCCCTCTTGGCGAAAGCGATCATCAACGACTATCCGGAAAACTATCCGATCTACGCCGAGAAGCATTTCACCTACAACAACATTCGCCAGCCAAACCGAAACAGTCTGCTCTGGCGTGACAGCAGTGTAGATGGCCTCAAAACCGGACACACAGAAGAAGCGGGCTACTGCCTTGTTGCGTCCGCAAAGCGCAATGACACCCGCCTGATTGCCGTGGTTATGGGAACAAACAGCACCTCAGCCCGCGCTCAGGAAGTGCAAAAAATGCTGAACTACGGCTTCCGATACTATCAGTCTGAAAAACTCTTCAGTCAGGGGCAGGAGTTGATTGAAGCCAAGGTCTGGGGTGGTGAAAGAGATCAGTTGTCAGTCGGCATCCTTGACGATGTGTATGTGACTATCCCTCGCGGCTCCCGCGGATCATTGAAGTCCGTGATTGAATTGGACTCCGTGATCAAGGCGCCGGTATCTGTTGGAGACGAGCTGGGTCAGGTCAAAGTGACGCTGGACGGTGAAACCGTGGTTGATCAGCAGGTCAAGGCGCTCAGCGATGTGCCAGAAGGCGGGTTGTTCAAGCGCCTCTGGGACGCGATCAAGCTCTTCTTTGTGCAGCTGTTCGAATAAGAGGGGCTCGGACCCCTGGGAGTGAATAACCACATGAGTGATCCGAAGGCACCAAAGATCGAGTTCCCATGCGATTACCTGATTAAAGTGATTGGTGATTCCGCGCCGGACTTCGTTGAGTTTGTGCTGACCGTCGTCGAGCGTCATGCCCCCGGTGTTTCTGAACAGGACGTGCTGGTTAAAGACAGCAAGGGTGGGCGATTTGCCTCCGTGAACCTGACCATCGTTGCCACCGGTGAGGCTCAGCTCAAGGCGATGTTCGAAGAGCTGAAAGCCAGTGGCCGGGTCCACATGGTGCTCTGAGTCGATGGCCGGATTGATCATCCGAACGCTGGGCGAGCAGCCCTATGTAGAAACCTGGGAGGCCATGAAATCGTTTACGGCCGAGCGAACGGCAACCACACCTGATGAACTGTGGTTTCTGGAGCACCCAAGAGTCTACACCCAGGGGCAGGCTGGCAAAGCCGAACACATTCTCGCTCCCGGTGATATACCGGTGATACAGGTGGATCGTGGTGGCCAGGTGACCTATCACGGCCCCGGCCAGTTGGTGGTTTACCTGATGGTGGACCTGACTCGCCGAAAACTCGGCGTCCGTGCCCTGGTGGATGCAATTGAGCAGGCCATCGTTCGCTGTCTCCAGCCCTTTGGTATCAACGCGGCGCCCCGTCCTGACGCGCCTGGAGTCTATGTAGACGGAGCCAAGATTGCCTCGCTGGGGTTGCGAGTCAGGCGCGGTTGTTCATTTCACGGCCTGGCGTTGAACGTCGACATGGACCTGGAGCCTTTTCGGCGAATCAATCCCTGTGGCTTCGCGGACATGCCCATGGTCCAGGTGGCCGATTTTTCTCCCGATGCGCGCATGGGAAACGTCAGCGCGCATCTTCAAAACGCGCTGATCCAGGGGCTGGGCGAGACGAGCGTATCAAACGTGGCCGGTTGGTGAACTGTACTCGTAGACCAGGTTTCTTCCCAGGGTTTTGGCCTGGTACAAAGCCTCATCGGCACGTTGCAGCAGGCGATCAACGGATTCTACGCCTCTGATCGTTGCCACACCCACGCTGACTGAGGTGTGAATAGGCCGACCGTCTGCATCGATGGCCGTTGAAGCAATTTTTGCACGAATTCGGTCTGCGGTGCTGACGGCTTCTTCGGAGTGCGTTTCCGGAAGCAGGATCAGAAATTCCTCTCCGCCCCAGCGTGCTGCGATATCCACCCTGCGACACTGTTCCTTGAGCGTATTTGCCACCATGATGATCGTCGCGTCGCCGACGTGATGGCCGTGGCTGTCGTTGATGCCCTTGAACAGATCAATGTCCATCAGCAGCACTGAAAACAGGCGGTCATTGCGCAGATAGCGCTCATACTCTTTGGCAAGTTGATCATGGGCCTCGCGTCGGTTGGCGAGTCCCGTCAGCGCATCGTGCTTCGCCGCATACTCGAAATCTGCTGCCATTTTTAACAGCCCAAGCTTGCTTCGTCGTCGGCTCTGGTCCAGCACAAAACAGGTCGCCATTTCGAAGGCCAGGACGGCCAGCATCGTAATCTTGAAACTGGTGCTATAGGGGACGTCGAAGAGAAAGACGCCCGCCGGGCTGAACAGCAATACGATGCCGATAAATCCGCCGGCACATGCGATTAAACCGACCCGGGACTCACTGATGTAGAAAATGATGGGTGGGTAGGCGAAAAGCCAGATGATGGCGGAACCGTCTTCAACTGCGTTGATCGCAAGGTAGGTGAAAAGCAGGGTGATGAGGGTTATGAAGCCTCGGCGTTGCAAACGAGTGTTGTGGCTTAGCAGGTATACAACACCGTTTAATGCGAGCAGGGCCGCAAACATTGCCAGAGCATAAGCAGGAGCCTCCGCACCCTGTGCAAAGGCGCGCCAGCCAAAGAAAAGCAGAAGAGGGCAGGCAGCCAGGGTTAACCAGCCAATCAGCAAAGGCACCGGGATTTCTCCGGTCACTCGATACTGAGATAACTGGGGATTTGTTGTTGGCGATGTTGTTATTGTCATGATTGTAATTTTAAGCCTCTCTGGTCCGTGAGAGTGTATAAAAAAGTAAACTGAAGCAGGGTGCTATGAGTAAACGTCAGTAGGCCCTGATGCATTGGCCCTATGGCCGACGCTTAACGGGCGCACCGGTTAGGAACCAGAGAGGTTCGATCCGTATAATGAGCATAAACGAGCTAAGTCAAGTCACCCACAGCCTTAACAGGTCCTAGATGTCTTCCAAACGTTCGGGAACATCCGTTGCCAGAATTAAAACCGGTAGCTTCGAGCGCCGACTTTCGCTAACGAGGGCGGGCTTGTTTGCCGGCACCCGTATGGCGTCTCATATGGCGACCAACTGGCTCAGCGGGAAAGAAAAGCGCGAAGCCCGGCATCGGGCAATGATGTCCAAGCAAGCCCGTTTCCTGGTTGAGGAACTGGGTCAACTGAAGGGGAGCGTGGTCAAAATAGGCCAGGTTATGGCGCTTTACGGTGAGCACTTTCTTCCTGAAGAGGTGACCGAGGCGCTTCATACGCTGGAAGATCAGACTACTTCTCTGGCGTGGCCCGCAATTGAAAAAGTGTTGCAGTCTGAACTGGGTGCCGATCGTCTGGCCGAGTTGGACGTCGATCCGGAACCTATTGGCGCTGCATCGCTGGGGCAGGTGCATCGGGCGCGGCGCAAGCGCGATGGCTTGGAAATCGTGCTGAAAGTTCAATACCCCGGTGTTGACGAAGCGGTGGACAGCGATCTCAACGCTGTGGCTCACCTTCTCAAAATCGCCCGGCTGGTATCGTTTGGTCCTGAATTTAACGACTGGCTGGAAGAAGTCAGGGAGATGATGCATCGGGAGGTGGATTACCGTCTTGAGGCTCGTACTACAGAAAAGTTCAGGACGATGCTGGAGCAGGACCCCAGATTTGTGGTGCCAAAGGTACTTTCAGAATACTGCACCGCTCACGTGATTGCTTCGACCTTCGAATCAGGCTACTCGGTGAGTACGCCTGAAGTCCGCCGTTTGTCGCTGGAACGACGCAGCGAGCTAGGAAAAGCCGCCCTGGAATTGTTTTTCCGCGAGCTTTTTGTGTGGGGCGAAATTCAGACCGACCCCAATTTTGGTAACTACCGAATTCGCATTGCTGGTGAAGAGGGCGCAGATACGGACCATGACCAGATTGTGTTGCTGGATTTCGGTGCGGTTCAGCGCTACTCGGCTGAATTCCTGGACCCCGTGATTCAGATGATCAAAGCGTCCTACGAGGGGGATCTTGAGTCGGTCATTGATGGAGGCGTACGCCTTCGATTCATGAGCCGGGATTGGCCCAGGGAAGTTCTGGAGAAATTCGGCAGTGTCTGTATGTCTGTGCTTGAGCCGCTGGCAAAAGACCAGAATGAGTGGCCGGACCAGGCAGTCAATGAGTGCGGTGAGTATCGGTGGAAACAAAGTGATTTGCCGTCCAGGGTCGCGAGGCAGGCGGCGCGCTCCGCCATCAGTCGTTACTTCAAGGTGCCACCCAAGGAGTTCGTATTTCTCAACCGGAAACTCATCGGTGTGTACACCTTCATTGCTGTGTTGAATGCGGAATTCAATGGAGAGCAGCTGTTGCGGGAATACCTTTACGGCGAGCCGGGAACGCCGGATGCGGAAGCGACCAGCCAGATCACCAAGGCATAGCGCAGGCCTTTCCCAATTCCGACCAGGATCACGAAGTTGAGCCAGGGCACACGCATAATACCTCCGACCAGAGTTAGCGCGTCGCCGCCGATGGGCAGCCAGCCAAACAAAAGCGACCACTGACCGTAACGGTTGAATCGTTCGCGAGCCTTGTTTAGCTGATTTTCGGTGATGGGAAACCAGCGGCGGTCTTTGAAGCGGTCCACTTGTCGGCCGATGATGCCATTAATCACCGAGCCCAGAGTGTTACCCGTGGTGGCAAAGAACCAGATCCAGAACATCGAATAATTTTGTGAGACCATTCCCCCCACCAGAATTTCAGAATACGCCGGTAGCAGGGTGGCGGCTGCCAGAGCGGTCAGGAAAAGCGTCAGGTAAGCCAAAAATACCTCCTGGATTCTGATCGGTCATGTATTCGCTATCACTGTTATCAAGAGCTTCAATTTCAACTTCGGCAACACGATGCCAGTATAAGCGGTAATCAGGGCCTGATGGCTTCAGTGTCGGGTTAAGCAACGAGGAGAATGCAATGGAAGACGTAACAATTTACGGTCGCAACTCTTGTGGGTTTTGTCACATGGCCAAGCAACTGTGCGATCGCCGGGGCGTTCCCTATCGCTATGTAAACATTGAGGCTGAGGGAATCACCAAACAGGACCTCTCCGAGAAAGCAGGCAAGCCGGTATTCACAGTGCCCCAGATTTTTGTGGGGAATGAGCACATCGGCGGCTTCGACCAGTTCTCTGAATTTGTGGCGCAGACGGCCTGATTCCGCACTTTTTCAGATACATTTAAAAAGCCCCGGAGACTGTGTCTGCGGGGCTTTTTGCATCATGACAATTGAAAATCTGACTTCAGCTTTTTTTCTACCAACTGATTTTTCAACTTGGCAACACGAGGCAGTCCGTTGTCGAAGGGAGGGAAAGCCTCGCCGCTGATCAGTGGCTCCAGGTACTCCCGGCAATCCTGGGTAATGCGGTAGCCATCGTCTGTGATGAAGTGGATCGGCATTTTCTTTTCCTGGTTGGCGACCTCGCTTAGCGGCGCCTCTCCAATCTTCCAACGGTAGGGGCGTGACTGCTCGCGAACAATCGTTGGCATCAGCGCCTGCTTGCCATTGAGTGCCATCTCTACAGCCGCCTTGCCAACGGCGTAGGCCTGCTCGACATCAGTGGACGAAGCAATGTGGCGAGCGCTGCGCTGAAGATAATCCGCAACCGCCCAATGGTACTTGTGACCCAGGGCCTGTCTCACCATGTTGGCGAGGGCCGGGGCAACGCCGCCCAACTGAGTGTGGCCAAAGGCGTCTTTAGCACCGGCATCCGCGAGGAAACGTCCGTCCTCATACTGGGCGCCTTCCGAAGCGACCACCACACAGTAGCCATACTCTTTGACGCAGTGGTCAACGCGGGCCAGGAAACGCTCGCGTTCGAACGGCACTTCGGGGAAGAGGATAATGTGGGGTGGGTCACCTTCTTCCTGTCCCGCTAACCCGCCGGAAGCGGCGATCCAACCTGCATGCCGGCCCATGACTTCGAGAATAAACACCTTGGTGGAGGTGTCACACATGGAGCGAATGTCCAGGCTGGCTTCGAGTGTTGATGTGGCTATGTACTTGGCAACAGAACCAAATCCCGGGCAACAATCCGTGAAGGGCAAATCATTGTCGACGGTTTTGGGCACGCCGATGCAAGTAATGGGGTATCCCATTTTCTCTGCCAGTTGCGACACCTTGTAAGCGGTATCCTGCGAATCACCGCCGCCGTTATAGAAAAAATAACCGATGTCGTGGGCTCGGAATACTTCGATGAGGCGCTCGTACTCCCGACGATTTTCAGCGAAGTTCTTCAACTTGTGGCGGCAGGAACCGAATGCGCCGCCCGGGGTGTGGATCAGCGCTGCGATGTCTTTGTCGTCTTCCAGGCTGGTATCGATCAGCTCCTCTTTCAGCGCACCGATGATGCCGTTGCGACCGGCATACACCTTGCCAATCTGGTCCGGGTATTTGCGAGCGGTCTGGATGACGCCAGCGGCGCTTGCGTTAATGACGGCTGTGACGCCGCCGGACTGGGCATAGAATGCATTTCTGATGGCCATGTCGGGAAGATGCCTCCTGCAGGTGTATTAATTGCGCAGATGATACTTCAATCAATCGGCTTTTTCATGAGCTAAAGGTCATAATGAAGCGCTTGACGACCTGCATTGTATACGGGAGGCTTTGCAGGTTTCTTTCAAAAGGCCTGCTTTCGAATGCATATACATATACTGGGCATCTGTGGAACATTCATGGGCAGTCTCGCGGTTCTGGCGCGAGAGCTGGGGCATACCGTGACCGGGTCTGACCAGGGTGTGTATCCGCCCATGAGTACTCAGTTGGAATCTCAGGGAATCGGTTTGATGGAGGGCTATTCTCCGGACAACCTCAAGCCCAAACCGGATCTGGTGCTGATTGGCAACGCCATGTCTCGCGGCAACCCCGAAGTCGAGGCTGTACTCAATCAGAACATTGACTACATGTCGGGGCCGGAATGGCTGGCGCGAGCCGTGCTCCGTCATCGTTGGGTGCTGGCGGTGGCAGGCACTCATGGCAAAACCACGACAACCTCAATGCTGCTCTGGATTCTGGAGCAGGCGGGCTTCAATGCCGGCTATCTGGTCGGCGGTGTGCCATTGGATTTTTCGGTATCGGCGCGACTCGGCGACAGTGACTTTTTTGTCATTGAGGCAGACGAATACGACAGTGCCTTTTTCGATAAACGCTCGAAGTTTGTCCACTATCGGCCACATACCTTGATCCTGAATAACCTGGAGTTTGACCACGCCGACATCTTTGACGACGTTGGCGCAATTGAGCGTCAGTTCCATCACCTGGTGAGAACGGTTCCTTCCAGCGGTCTGATTATCCGGCCATCCTGCGATGCCCACCTCGACAGCGCCCTTGGTCTTGGCTGCTGGACGCCAGTGCAGGAGGCCTCGGTCGGCAGTGAGGTGCCTTATATTGCAGATTGGCGTGCGGAATTGCTGTCTGATGACGGCAGTCAGTTCATGGTCATGCATCGGGAGCAGCCCGTTGCAAAAGTGGATTGGTCGCAGACAGGCATTCACAGTGTCCGCAACGGTCTTGCGGCCATTGCTGCCGCACGCCATGTTGGTGTTACGCCAGATCACGCGGTGGCCGCGCTGAGCCGGTTCTCCGGTGTGAAGCGGCGCATGGAGTTGCTGGCTACCGTCGGCGGTGTGAGCGTGTATGATGATTTTGCACACCATCCCACGGCCATCGCTACAACACTGGAAGGCCTGCGACACAAAGTGGGCAGTGAACGTGTGATTGCTCTGATCGAACCTCGCTCCAATACCATGCAGCAGGGCGTTCACCAGGAAACGTTGCTGCCCAGTGCGGCGGCGGCCGACCAGGTCATCTGGGCAAATCTCAGTGACATGGGCTGGCTTCCAGACCTGATTGCCGCAAACGAAGCGCCAGATGCTCAGCGGCATCGGGTGGAATCCACCGTCGAGGCTCTGATTGATCGGGTATTAGAACAAACGACAGCTCCGTGCCATGTTGTCATTATGAGCAATGGTGGTTTCGGCGGTATCCATCAAAAGCTGATTGAGGCGTTGCACCGTAAAACCTCCTGATACGACACACAACCTGAGCTGAAAACATGAGCGCACCCGTTGAGCAATCAAAAGTAATCAATCTGGCCATGACCGGTGCGTCCGGTGCCCAATATGGTTTGAGGCTGATGCAGTGTCTGGTTGCCGCCGGATGTCGGGTGCACGTAATGATCAGCAAGGCAGCCCAGGTGGTCATTGCGACTGAGACGGATCTCAAACTGCCGGGCAGCGTACATGCGATGCAGGACGTCTTGGCTGAATACGCCGATGCGGCTCCTGGACAGGTAGTTGTTTTCGGGCGTGAGGACTGGTTTTCGCCGCCGGCGTCTGGCTCAGGCGAAAAAGCACCGTTGGTGGTTTGCCCCTGCAGTACCAGTACTTTATCTGCCCTGGCCACAGGTGCCAGCAACAATCTGATTGAGCGCGCCGGAGATGTCGCGCTCAAGGAGCGCCGCAAGCTCATCCTGGTGCCGCGCGAGGCCCCTTATTCCCAGGTGCACCTGGAAAACATGCTCAAGCTTACCCAGATGGGCGCTGTTGTGATGCCCGCCAGTCCCGGATTTTATCACCGTCCTTCATCCATCAACGACCTGGTGGATTTCATTGTGGCCCGTCTGCTGGATCACCTCGATTTGCCACAGGATCTGATGCCACGATGGGGTGAAGATCGCCTGACCCGCAAATCAGAAAGCTGATTCTCTCCCTCCTTCCAGATCAGAAGCGCGATGGTTTTGGCCATCCCGATTGACGGTTTTCATCATTGAGGGAAAACCGTCTCCGATGAAAACTGGTGAACGATAACGAACATACAGTCATTCACCGAGGTTTATCATGATTCCACGCACGGTCTTCGACGCTGATCTGGACGGTTTCCGCGATTCGGTTCGCAAGTTTCTTGAGCAGGAAGCAGCTCCCTACCACGAACAATGGGAAAAAGATGGCCAGGTTAGCCGTGAGCTCTGGACCAAGGCGGGTGAGCTGGGTTTCCTCTGCCCAACGATGCCGGAAGAGTACGGGGGAGTCGGCGCTGACTTCCGATACAGTGCCGTCATTATGGAAGAGGTATCCCGCCAGGGATTGTCCGGCATTGGCTGGACACTGCATTCGGACATAGTTGCGCCGTACATCCTGAACTATGGCTCCGAAGAGCAAAAAGCACGTTACCTGCCGAAGCTGGCAACCGGTGAAATGATCGGCGCCATTGCCATGACCGAGCCCGGAGCAGGTTCCGATCTTCAGGGCGTCAAAACCACTGCCGTCAAGGATGATTCCGGCGAGCACTACGTGCTGAACGGTTCGAAGACATTCATCACCAACGGCCAGTTGGCGGATCTGGTGATTGTTGTTGCCAAGACCGACCCGCGTGAGGGGGCCAAAGGCACCAGTTTGCTGGTGGTTGAAACGGCGTGGGACGGGTTTGAGAAAGGACAAAACCTGAACAAGGTCGGGATGAAGGCCCAGGATACCTCCGAGCTGTTTTTCCAGGACGTGAAGGTGCCGGTCGGCAATCTTCTCGGCGGCATGGAGGGGCAGGGGTTCTTCCAGTTGATGCAGGAATTGCCTGCAGAGCGTCTGCAAGTGGGGCTGACTGCCGTAGCCGCGGCTGAGGCGGCCTGGGAGTGGACCCTGGATTACGTCAAAGAGCGCAAGGCGTTCGGAAAGCCGGTCATCAAGTTCCAGAATACACGCTTCAAACTCGCCGAGTTGAAAGCAGAAATCACTGCAGCTCGCGTTTTTTGCGACCGCTGCCTTGAATTGCATCTGGAGAAAAAACTGGATATTCCGACGGCGGCTATGCTGAAGCAGCATACGACAGATTTGCAGTGCAAAGTGATGGACGAGTGCGTTCAGCTTCATGGTGGTTACGGCTACATGTGGGAATACCCCATTGCCCGAGCATGGGCGGATTCACGTGTGCAGCGTATCTATGCGGGCACCAACGAAATTATGAAAGAAATCGTTGCCCGGGCCTTTTAAGTGCAGGACGGCGTCCTGACCGTCACGTCAGGGCGCCGAATCGTTACCAAAGTTTACAAATTGCCAAACCTATCAAGGTTCAAACCTTAAACATCCCCTACAGTAGCGGCACAACCTCAAATAAGGACAATGGTTGCCGCGATGAAACGCTTGCTCCCAATTACCCTCACCGTGTTATCGCTCTCGCTGGTTGGCTGTGGTGAAGAGTCTGACTCGCCACCTGCCGATGGCCGTGATTTTGATGCCGAAGGCTACACGGCTCCCGGCCCCTATACAGGACGCGTTATTGATGGGTATCTGCGCAACGCTCGCGTGTGGTTGGATTTGGACGGCGATGGGCAGTATTCGCCCGGCCCTCTGACGATTGAGAATCAGGGTGGAACCGAAGTGGTTCTGGCGAGTGGCGAACCCACTGCGCTTACCGGGCAGGACGGCCTTTTTTCCCTGGACGTGTCCGAACTGGTTCAAGACCCTCTTGTTTCACCAAACCTGGACCCAAACGATTACCCGGTGATCGCACTGGTGCTCCCCGGGCAGACCATAGAACAAAGGTCGTCGGGGGATGTGGTTCTCAATGAGGCATTTATGATGAGAGGGCTGCCAGGCTCTCGCAACGTAACGCCGCTCAGCACACTGCTCAGCCAGCGAAATGTGAATGGCCTTGAAGAGTTTCTGGCGGGCACGACGGATCTGGCCGCCGCGCTCGGTGGCGTCAATCTGCTGAGTGATTACGTCAGATCCGGAGATCACAGAGCTCACGCATACGCTCGGGCTATTGCGCGATTTTTGTCGATGCAATTTCCGGATCCCTATGAGGATCTTGTCCGAGCGGGTGATGGGACAGAGCGCTATTTGAGCGAAGAAGCGATTCGTTTGATGGGTATTTCTCTGGCCAATAATGCCCTGGCAATCATCGAGGCAGTTGATGCGGCTGCAGGTGGTGATTACGCGAGCGTGGATATTCAATCCTTGGATCTGCCGCAGGTTGATCTCGAACTAAACGATGACAAAGTTCTGGACAAGCAAATTATACGCGCGCGCTCAGGGTCGTTGCCTTCAACGTTCATTGGCATCGACGTGCTTGCGGAACTGGATTTTGACTATGGAGAGGATGGTCGCTTGCTGTCCATCTCCGCGAACGGCTGTATGAAGCCAAACCTGAGAGAAATTGCCCGGCTGATTAACGCCGATGGCAAGATCGCAGATTCTTCAACTCAGTGGATTCCAACCATTACGCTGAATCAGGATAGCGGCACCTTCTATGATGAAGAGGGCGCGGATGAGCGGATCACCTTCGATTGGGAATCGCAAACCGCAGCTTTTGAGACGACAACCACTTGCCATGACGGGCTTGCTTCATCGTCTGAACTGGGTGGGCCAGCGGCGATCGAGTACTCCTGGGAGCTCAACGGCGGTCAAGTCTCCTCCTTGACGGCGACATCGGCTTCACAAACGCAAGTGTTTGTTCCGGATTACACCTACAGCAATGACTTCTTCTTTGGTTTTACCAAATCAGTGAATAGCGTGGATGAACAAATCCTTGCACTTGACCCGACACGGGCATGCTTAGGGGAGGTTCAGGAAGATGATCTTGAAATGGCGCAGGTTGTCACTGCGGTCAAACCCTACGCCATTTCCGGGACCGTTCAGATCCCTGCAAGTTTTACGGATCTGGAATTAGAGTTAGACACCCGCGATGAGTTTTTCCGCCCGTTGAGGTTCGCTCTCCTTGACGAGGAAGTTGGCCTGTCCAGTACAGATGGGTTTCAGTGGTCCCTCTATTACCCCGAGAGAGGTGACGCGAGCTTCGTACCTGAACAGCCGAATCTTCTCCAGTTTGCTTACCTTAATCGCTATCGCGGTAGCAATCCTTGCGGTCGAGATTTCGGCTCGGCGCCAGTGAGCTATTACGCGCGCGTCGAATACAGTTATGTGAGCCTTTCCGATTACCTGGCAGGTCAGGTGGCCAAATAAGTCACGTCACTCGGGGAGGCGGGCATGTCGAGGCTTGCCAATAAAACTTTCGGGATGAAGCGGGGTGGCATTCGTCTATATGAATGAGGCGGTTTTGGTGCGATTTGCTGGTTTTTAATTTCGTCGCCACTTCTTGAGGAAAGAAGTGGTGCCGAGGAGAGGACTTGAACCTCCACGGGGTTGCCCCCACTAGCACCTGAAGCTAGCGCGTCTACCAATTTCGCCACCTCGGCAGATGACTCGCAGACTTACCGGTTGTGCTTCCTGATCCAAGATATTCTGCTTTAGATCATTGAATTATCGGCGTTTCTGCTTCGGAGTCGGGCGGGCCGACAACCAATGGCGCGTACTTTAATTCTTCGCCAAATAGCTGTCAAATGTTTTTTTGCCCCCTCGCGGCCCCCGTCACACCCTTATTTTGGTCACTTGTTAGGCAGCTGGCTACTGGCAGCGTTATACTCCACGGCCATAGAAATATCACATTGAACTTAGACGACGTGCCAAGTCATCTCGCGTCGCCAAAAGGATACGAATGGTTTCCAGGAAAAAGACGGACAAAGATCCCCATGCACAGCGTGAGGCCAGCAAATACGATAACCCCATTCAGAGTCGGGAATTCATTCTCGACCATCTGAAAGAACGAGGGGCGCCGGCTACCCATGAAACCCTATGCAAAGAGTTGGGGCAAAGCTCCGAAGAGGGCATCGAGGCATTGCGCCGTCGCCTGATCGCCATGTGCAGGGACGGCCAGTTGATCTGTAATCGTCGGGGCGCCTATCTTCCGATCGAAGAGGCAGATCTGGTGTCCGGTCGGGTCATTGGTCACCGGGATGGTTTCGGCTTTCTGGCTCCCGATGACGGTGGCTCGGACCTTTTTCTCACCGCTCGCCAAATGCGTCAGGTGTTTCACGGTGACCGGGTTGCGGCTCGGGTTGATCGAGTCGATGACAGAGGGCGTCGAGAGGGCGTGATTGTCGAGGTGCTGGAGTATCGGACCTCTCAGATTGTCGGTCGGTTTTTCCAGGAAAGCGGTATTTCCTTTGTGGTGCCGGAGAGCGCCCGCATTAATCACGAGGTGCTGATTCCCGCAGAGAACGTCGGGCAGGCACGGCACGGTCAGTACGTTGTTGTTGATATTGTGCGGCAGCCTTCTGTTCGTACGCAGCCCCTGGGCAAGGTGGCGGAAGTGCTCGGCGAGCACATGGCGCCCGGTATGGAGATTGAAGTCGCCATACGTTCTTACGATATCCCACACAGCTGGCCACCTGCCGTTGGCGAACAAACGTCTGCGATCCCGGAGGAAGTCGCTGAGAAGGACAAGGAAAACCGGGTCGATATCCGGCACCTGAATCTGGTTACCATCGACGATGAAACTGCTCGTGATTTTGACGACGCCATTTATTGCGAGCCTCGTCCCCGTGGCGGTTACCGTTTGGTGGTGGCCATTGCCGACGTGTCTCACTATGTTCGTCCGGGATCCCCTCTGGATGAAGAGGCAATCAATCGTGGTAACTCGGTGTACTTTCCGGATCATGTGGTACCAATGCTGCCGGAAAAGCTTTCGAACGGTCTGTGTTCATTGAATCCAGGCGTTGACCGGCTTTGCATGGTTGCGGATATGACGCTCAGTTCGTCTGGCAAGATTACCGGCTATACCTTTTATCAGGCGGTGATGCACAGCCATGCGCGACTGACCTATAACAAGGTCAGTGACATGCTGGAGCGTCCCGATACCGAGTCCGGCTATAAGTTGTGTGAGCAGTACTCCCATGTGCTGCCCGATCTCCACAACCTCTACAACCTGTTCAAGCTGCTGCGCAAGGCCAGGACAGAGCGTGGCGCGATTGACTTCGAGACTACTGAGACGCGGGTCATTTTTGACGCTGATCGGAAGATCGAAGAGATCGTTCCGGTCAAGCGCAACGATGCCCATAAAATTGTGGAAGAGTGCATGTTGTGCGCCAACGTGGCGACGGCGCGCTTTTTGAAAAAGCACAAAATTCCGTCCCTGTTCAGGGTGCACGAAGGTCCCTCCGAAGAGCGTTTGAATGCGGTGCGCTTGTTCCTCGGTGAACTGGGCCTGCAGCTGGGTGGCGGTGATCAGCCGACGTCCGCGGATTATCAGGAGCTGCTTTCCAGCATCGCGGATCGCAGTGATGCCAATGTCATTCAGACCGTGATGCTTCGTTCCCTCAGTCAGGCAGTGTATAGCCCCGACGAGGGCGGGCATTTTGGGCTGGGCTTTGGCAGCTACGCCCATTTCACGTCGCCCATTCGCCGTTATCCAGACCTGATTGTCCACCGTGGCATCAAGTCAGTGATTCACAGTGAGAGCGAGCGCAAAGATGTTATTGCGCCACCGGCCCGGGACTCGGAGTTAGCTGTTTATCCTTACGACCTTGCCCGGATGCATCAGTTAGGTGAGCACTGTTCCATGACCGAGCGGCGGGCAGATGATGCCACTCGTGACGTGATGGCATGGTTGAAGTGCGAATATCTCAAGGATCAGGTAGGCGAAGAATACGACGGCGTCATTGCCTCTGTGGTGCCTTTCGGGTTCTTTGTTGAGCTCTCCGGTGTCTACATTGAAGGGCTTGTGCACGTTTCGACACTGGCTGGCGATTATTTCCACCACGACGCTGCCAAACATCGACTGATCGGTGAGCGCACGGCCATGAGTTTCCGTCTCGGGGACGAAGTGCGGGTCAAGGTGGTCCGGGTTGGCATGGAAGACCGGAAAATCGATCTTGAGATGATCAGCGATCCGCAATTCCGTCAGGGGGATCGAGATGCGCTGGATATGCCCCGTCGGGCGCCCAAGGATCGTGGTCGTGGCAAAGGTCGCGGAAAGAAAGACGACTCTGCTTCGGGGAAAGCCAGCGAGGCCAGAAAGCCGCGCAAGAAATCCGGCGGTCGAGCGTCCGGCAGCACAAGTGCGCCCAAAAAGCCGTCGGCAAGTAGCGACGGGGAAATGTCTGCGCGGGATAAGCTAGTGGCCGAAGCTGCCAAGCTGGCGATCAAAAAGCCGAAAAAGGGCAAAAGTCCCGGTGCCGACAAAAGCGGTAAAACCAAAAAGTCACGGAAATCCGGGAAATAATCAGTGTCTGAAGACTTTATTTTCGGCTGGCACGCAGTTGAGGCCGTGCTCAAGCGGGAGCCAGAGCGGCTTCAGCAGGTGTGGATCCAGACCGGCCGTCAGGATCGCAGGGTTCAGAGTGTCACCGAGTCGCTGACGCAGTTGGGCGTGCAGTGGCAGATTGTTCATCGCAAGGAACTCGACAAGCGCGTATCCGGTGTCCACCAGGGCGTCATTGCACGTGTTTCCGAAAGCCGGGAGTGGACCGAGGACGATTTGCTGCAAAAGCTGGCCTCCCAGAGTGAGCCGCCGTTCCTCCTGATCCTGGACGGTGTCACCGATCCTCACAATCTGGGTGCCTGCCTGCGGACCGCCGATGCGGTGGGTGTTCAGGCCGTGATTGTGCCCAAGGACAAGTCGGCGTCGTTGAATCCAACCGTTCGCAAAGTCGCCTGTGGTGCGGCGGAAACGGTCCCGTTGGTTCGCGTGACCAATCTGGCCCGGACCATGCGCAGTCTCCAGGATGAAGGTGTCTGGTTCATCGGAACCGCCGGAGAGGCGGACAGCTCCCTTTACCAGGCAGATTTCAAAGGGCCGGTCGCCCTGGTCATGGGCGCGGAAGGCAAGGGCATGCGTCGTCTGACCCGGGAGCATTGTGATTTGCTGATCAATATTCCAATGGTTGGCGATGTGGAAAGCCTCAATGTTTCCGTCGCGACTGGCGTTTGCCTTTACGAAGCCTTGCGTCAGCGGCTTGCATAGTAACGCCCAGACCCATAGAATACGGCACCCCTTTTTTTAGGGGCGCTTTTGTTTTGTCTGAACATCAGACAGGACGGGCAAGAAACCGGCAGCCGTGTCTGCCACCTCCTTGCTTCCTGTAGGTCGCATTTCAAGAACCTGCTGGAGGCTGTTTAAACCGTAGGGAGAACTCATGCGTCACTACGAAATCGTATTTATGGTACACCCGGATCAGAGCGAGCAAGTGCCCGCAATGATCGAGCGTTATACCAACGTCATCACTGAAGATGGCGGTCAGGTACATCGCCTGGAAGATTGGGGCCGTCGTCACCTGGCTTACCCGATCAACAAGATTCACAAAGCCCATTACGTACTGATGAACGTTGAATGTTCACAGGGCGCAATGGATGAGCTGACTCACAACTTCCGCTTCAACGATGCCATCATCCGGGACATGATCCTGCGCCGCGACGGTGCCGACACTGACATGTCGCCAATGAAAGCATCTGAGTCCCGTGAAGATCGTCGCGGTGGCGATGACCGCCCGCGTCGTTCGTCAGAGTCTGAAGAGTCTCGTCAGACTGAAACCCAGGACGAAGAAGAGTAAATCCAACACCGGAGTTGAGGAGTTAAGTTATGGCTCGTTTTTTCAGACGTCGTAAGTTCTGTCGCTTCACGGCAGAAGGTGTGAAAGAGATCGATTACAAAGATCTGGACACCTTGAAGGGTTACATCACAGAAACCGGCAAAATCGTGCCCAGCCGCATCACCGGCACCAAAGCACGTTATCAGCGTCAGCTGGCTACCGCTATCAAGCGTGCCCGCTACCTGGCACTGCTGCCGTACTCGGATAGCCACGATAACTAAGTAACAGAATTACAGGACTCGGGACCATGCGTGCACTGGCACAATTTGTTATGCGCGGTCCCCTGCAGGCAGGCGGGGTAGCGGTTGTTACGACAGCCATCCCTCTCTTGTTCTGGATAGGAGCAGCAGTTGTTGGCCTGGTCATATTGAGACTGGGCATCAGTCAGGGGCTGAACATTGGCCTCTGGGCATTACTCCCGGCAGTCGGCTGGGCGTGGTTCGGGCCAGACCCGACAGCGCTTGCGGTGCTGCTTCAGGTCATGGTGATGGCGTCTGTCCTGAGAGCGGCGTCATCCTGGGAGAAGACCCTGATTACGGGTAGTCTCCTGGCCATTGCCACGGGGTGGATGCTCCCCGTTCTGTACCCGGATCTGTTGAACAATCTGGTGCAGGCGGGAGTTCAGTTTTACGAGCAGTACAGTGCCGAACTGGCGCAGCAACTGGGTGATAACCTGGAAAGCGTCATCAGGCAGACCATGAACGCAAGCATGGCCGGCACCTACTTCGTTGTCGGGGTAGGCATGACCATGTTGGCGAGGTCCTGGCAGGCAAAGCTTTACAACCCGGGGGGATTTCAGCAGGAATTTCATTCGCTGAGGTTATCTCCAACCATCGCAGTTCTCTGCGTGGCGATCATTGTTGGTGGTTCCACTCTGGGACTCAATGCAATGCTGATGGGTTGGGCCGGCGGATTTCCGCTGATTTTGGCCGGTCTGGGACTGATTCATGGTTTCGTTGCCCGTAAAAGCCTGAACGTACAATGGCTGATTTTGTTTTATCTGGCTCTGCTGTTTCTGGGTCCGATTGTAATGTACCTGTTAATGTTTCTGGCGTTTGTGGATAGCTGGTTGGACATCCGGGGGCGAATCAAGCCCGAGGATCCGGCTGAATAAAGCACGAAGAGGTTAACGAGATGGAAGTTATTCTGCTCGAGAAAGTAGCAAACCTTGGTTCACTTGGTGACAAGGTGAAGGTCAAGGCCGGTTACGGTCGTAATTTCCTGCTGCCTTATGGCAAAGCAGTACCCGCCACCGCGGACAACCTGAAGGCGTTTGAAGAGCGTCGTGCAGAGCTTGAAAAGGCTGCTGCCGAGAAGCTGTCTGCTGCCGAGGCTCGCGGCGAAGCCCTGAATGGTGCGTCTGTGACCATCACTTCCAAGGCAGGTGAAGAAGGAAAGCTGTTCGGTTCCATCGGCGTTCGTGACATTGCTGATGCAATCACTGCCGCAGGCACCGAAGTTGAGAAAAGCGAAGTTCGTCTGCCGGAAGGCCCCATCCGCGTTGTGGGTGAGTACGAAATTGAGCTTCAACTGCACACTGACGTGACAGTTTCCATTAACCTGGCTGTTGTTGCCGAGTAATCAGCACAAGCCTGAGTTAATGGAATGCAGGTATCCGGGCAATTGCCCGGCATTCTGCTGATCCTGACAGGCCCGGTTCCGCACGTGCGGAACCGGGCCTGTTGCGTTCGGTGTGATAAAATCTTTAACAGGTCAACCCTCCCATCACGTCGCCATTCGCCGTACACTGTGGCGTGAGATATTCAGATGAAGACCAATCCATGGCCAAACCGAACATCCAATCGGTAACCGGTGATCCGGAGACCAGTCGTATCAAAGTGCCTCCGCATTCGGTGGAAGCCGAACAGGCGGTTCTTGGCGGCCTGATGCTGGACAATCGCCGCTTTGATGAAATTGCCGAAGTAATTTCCGCGGTGGATTTTTACCGTCAGGATCACCGCCTGATCTTTGGTGCGGCCGAGCGACTGGCCGGGGAAAGTGAGCCGCTGGATGTCGTGACTCTGGCCGAATTTCTGGAGCGCGCGGGCGACATCGAGGACGCAGGCGGCTTGTCATATCTGGCCGATCTGGCGGAAAAGACCCCGGGCGCCGCAAACATTCGTGCCTACGCAGACATTGTTCGCGAAAGGTCGATTCTAAGGCAGCTTGTTGAAGTATCTGGAAAAATTTCCGATTCAGCCTTCAATCCCCAGGGCCGTAATTCCAATGAGATTCTGGACGAGGCCGAACGCAACGTCTTTCAGATCGCCGAATCCCGGATCAAAGAGGGTTCCGGGCCGCAGGCCATTAATCCCATTCTGACCAAAGCGCTCAGTCGCATTGAAGAACTGTTTGAGTCTGGTGAAACCACCACGGGTCTAACCACTGGCTTCAAAGATCTGGATGAATGGACGTCGGGCATGCAGCCTGCCGATCTATTGATCGTCGCTGGCCGACCTTCCATGGGCAAGACCACCTTTGCCATGAATATTGTCGAAAACGCCTTGATCACGACTGGTGAGCCGATCCTCGTGTTCAGTATGGAGATGCCCGCCGATGCGCTGGTGATGCGTATGTTGTCGTCGCTCGGCCGAATCGACCAGTCCCGAATTCGCAGTGGCCGACTGGAAGAAGATGATTGGCCACGACTGACATCGGCGGTCAGTCTGTTGAAGGACAAGCCGCTTTACATCGATGACACGCCGGGTCTCAGCCCCACAGAAATGCGCTCCCGCGCCCGTCGCATTGCACGGGAAAATGGCGGCAAGATCGGTCTGATCATGGTCGACTACTTGCAGCTGATGCGCGTGCCAGGGAATACCGAAGGCCGAACTGCTGAGATATCTGAGATTTCACGCTCTCTCAAGGGGTTGGCAAAAGAGTTGAGTTGTCCGATGGTTGCCTTGTCTCAGCTCAACCGGAGTCTTGAGCAGCGGCCCAACAAGCGCCCGGTGAATTCCGATCTTCGTGAATCGGGGGCGATCGAGCAGGATGCTGACGTCATCATGTTTGTGTACCGGGACGAGGTATACAACGAAGACACCTCCGACAAGGGCATAGCCGAGATTATCATCGGTAAGCAGCGTAACGGTCCCATCGGTACCGTTCGCCTCGCCTTTATTGGCAAATACACCAAGTTTGAAGATTTGGCACACGGCGATTACGGCGGGGATTATTAATGCCGCGAAACACTGTTGCGCGCATTCACACCAATGCGCTTCGCCGCAATTATGCGCGTGCTTGTGAGCTGGCCGGACAGACAAAGGTCATGGCCGTGATCAAGGCAGACGGATACGGTCACGGTATTCGCAAGGTGGCTCTGGCACTGGCAGATATGGCGCCCAAATTCGCCGTAGCCTGTATCGAAGAAGCCCTGGCGATCCGGGAAGTAGTCAGTGACACGCCGGTTGTCCTGTTGCAGGGCCCCCACAGCGAAGAAGACGTAAAGACCAGCGCAGACCTGGGGTTTGAACTGGTCGTTCATAGCCGTCACCAGCTTCAATGGCTTTTTAAAGCCGACGCCTGTCCTGCGCTCTGGGTTAAAATCAATTCCGGCATGAATCGACTCGGCTTTTCCCCAAAGGATGTTGCCTGGGTGATGGATGAGTTGGAAGCAAACGGCATCCAGTCTTCAGTGATTGGGTTCGTGACTCACTTTGCCAGTGCCGATGATCCATCCAGTTCCACGACCGCTGAACAGACCCGAGAGTTTGTAGAAGCAACCGCACCATGGCCACACCTTGCGAAGAGTCTCGCCAATTCAGCCGCGCATTTTCTGGAAGGACAGGCCCTTTATGACTGGAGCCGCCCCGGCATCATGCTTTACGGCGGCTCGCCCACCATCGGTAAGCTCGGCAGTGACCTTGAGCTGGCGGCGGCCATGACGCTCGAAGCGGAGTTGATCAGCGTGCGCACCCTGGCGCCGGGTGAAAAGGTTGGGTATGGCGGCACCTGGACAGCATCGGAAGCAACGCCCATGGGGATTGTGGCAATCGGTTACGGTGATGGCTATCCCCGACATGCGGGTACCGGAACACCGGCCTGGGTCAACGGACGGCGGATACGGTTACTGGGCAGGGTGTCCATGGATATGCTGGCGGTGGATCTGACCAATTCGCCGGATGCACGACCTGGTGATCGAGTGGAACTCTGGGGGCCGAACGTTTCTGTGGATGAGGTTGCCAATCATGCCGGAACAATTGGCTATGAACTGATGACCGGGGTTACCGTCCGGGTCCCGAGGGATTACTCCGCACCGGACCCGGATGAGGGTTGATCTCAGGCTGATTCCGGCTCGTGAATGATTTCTTCAATAAAATCGAGAATGGCTGCCAGGCTTTTATCGTCCAGTTTCTTTAGCACCTTGTGAACAACCATCTTGCTGCCCTTGAGCATGCTGCCGATGCCCATTTTCGCCATGCCCATGAGCATGCTGCTGGCGTTGAGCCTGCGCAATGGTTCCAGGAAGAAGAAATCCAGGCCGTTGTCGGTGAGATCGACAATCAGCTCAAACAGTTTGTCGATGGCTTCTTTATCGGCCTTACCACGTTCGCGAAGTTCCGCCACGGTGTAAAGTGCGTGGGTGCGAACTTCGTCCGGAATGGGCGCAACAATATGGCTTTGTTGTTTCAGCATGTCAGGTCCTGTTGATGTATGCTCATGGAAATTGGCTGAGTATATCGCGGTAGTTTATCGGACGTCGGAATCCTGGCATTGGCTCTGAGTCTTACTCCCACCGTCATATCAGTGATATTCATGTCTTTCTGACACAAGGTGTGGGAGGCATGATTGCAGTACAATCGGTTTAACATCTATTTTGGATACGGAGAGCAATACCCCCGTGCATGTGCTTGTTGTTCATGATTATGGTCCGCTGGGCAGGGTTTTACTGGAGGGGTTGAAAGACACACCGCTTCAGGTCACTCCTTTGTTGATCAGCGAACTGGATAACGCGGATCTGACGGCACTGAATGAGTGGATCGCGGATGACATCGACCTGATTGTGAACGCGCTATGGCTGGTCGATCCGGAAAAGGCGGAAAAGGACGCTGAGTTCACCCACAAGGCATCTTTCTCCCTGCCTGTTGCGCTGGCGGAGTATGCCCGGGACCATGATATGTCGTTGCTTCAGTTGTCGTCCTGTTACGTCTTTGACGGACGCAAGCAGAGCGCTTACATCGCCTCTAATCCGGGCCAGCCGGGCAACGAGCTGGGTAATTGGCAGTGGGAGTGTGAGCAGGCGGTGAGATCCATTCTGCCGCATCACATTCTGCTCAGGACCGGCTGGAGCTTGGGGCGCTTCCTGTTGAAAGTGCAGGGTGAATCCGCCCGGTCCGATACCATCAAATTGCCCGGCAAGTGCCATGGCCAACCTGTTACTGTTGCGGACCTTGCCCGCGTGATCAAGGCCATTATTCTTCAGATTGATTGCGGCGCAGAGGTTTGGGGCACCTATCAGTACGCAGGGGCCGAAGATGTCTCCATGTATGAGCTCGGGCTGGCGATTGTCGGTTTGCCCGGCATTCCGGATGGCCTGCGTGTGGTGGATGAAATGACGGCCTGGGGCAAGCTGGAGCCTGTTAACGCCACGATGATTTGCACCAAAATCCGGAACACCTTTGGAATCAAGCAACTGCCATGGCGATCAGGCCTGTCGGAAGAGCTGGCGTTGATCGCGAAAGACGAAACGACTCAGGCGCTGAGTAACGAAACGGCAGACTGAACCGCTGGTGTTCAGGGCTTTTGAGCCTCCTCAACCTGAGCTTGCGCCTGCGCCTCTTTTTCCACCATGCGGGGAGTTTCAAGAGACAGACGGCCCAGCTTCCCGGCGCGGAATTCGTTCAGCAGCACCTCAGACACCTTGTGCAGATCCGGTACGCCACCGCGGCCGAGGAAACGCCTTTTCTCTGCGATCCCATCCATCAGTCCCAGCCCGTCTGCCGGCTGCTCAGCCAGTCCGTAGCGGGTGACGACCTGATCGGCATAGGCTTCCATGAAATAATCCGCCGCAAATAAAGCGACATCCTCAAAGTCGATGACCGCGCTGCGAATGGCGCCGCTGATGGCCAGGCGGTAGCCACAGGCTTCTGGTGACAGCTTTGGCCACAGAAACCCCGGCGTATCGTAGAGCAGAATGTTGTCCGGCAGTTTGATGGCTTGCTGAGCTCGGGTGACGGCGGGCTCATTGCCGGTTTTGGCGGCGGGCCGCCCCGCCAGTGTATTGATCAGTGTTGATTTGCCGACGTTTGGAATGCCCAGAATCATCACTCTCAGAGCGCGTTTTTGTCGGTCGTGGTCCGGCGTCATCTCTGTGGCGAGGCGCAGGATGCCCAGTGCTTCCTGACGTTGGTTGTGGGTCATCGTGATCGCTCTGACTCCGCGCTCCTGTTCAAACCAGGCGAGCCACTGCTCTGTGATCTCAGGGTCAGCAAGGTCGCGTTTATTCAATACTTTGATGACAGGCGTGTCGCCGCGCAACGAGGGCACCAGAGGGTTTTCACTGGAAAAGGGTAGTCTCGCGTCCAGGACCTCGATGATCAGGTCCATTTGCGGCATGACTTTTTTGATCTCCTTTCGAGCTTTGTGCATGTGCCCGGGAAACCAGTTAATGGCCATGGTAGTGACTCCAGTGATTGGTCGAAAACGCAGAACGGCGCCATTATGGACCGGAATGACCAAACTTTCACATTTGTCTGAAGGCGCCTGTGCCAGTGGTTGTGTCCAGCCATGCTGAGACGTGTGTAGAAAAATGATATATGCGGGATGAAATCGGAAAGGGTTTTGTACTAGGGTGTAGGGCTCGAAAACGATAAGTCACTCAAAATATGTTTGTGGAGATCGCTATGAAGCTCGTGAAACTGTTCGGAATCGCTCTGATCGCCTTGGGGTTGAGTACTGGTGCCGTAGCCCAGCAAGCGGCAGGTCAGCAGGATCAGGTCGCCCAGATTGCGAAGATGGTGGGTCTGAGCGATGAACAGCAAAAAGAAATGCGCGCCATTATGAGCGAGATGCAGCCAGAAATTCAGGCTTTGAGCATGGAAGCCCAGAAGCTTCAGAAAGAAATGCAGGCTCAGGTCAAGCGCGATTACGACGAAGAGGCCATTCGCGAGAAAGCTCAGGAGCTCGGCGATGTCTCTGCACAGATTGCTGAGAAGTCGACCATCATGCAGGCTGCCGTGAAGAGCGTGTTCACCGAAGAGCAGCAGAAGAAGCTCGACGAGCGCATTCGTCAGATGCAGCAGCAAATGCAGCAGGGCCGTCAGATGCAGCAGTAAGCCTCTGGGGCACCTGGCACGGAGATGCCAGAAAAACCGCCTGAGAAATCCTCAGGCGGTTTTTTTGTGTCTGCTCAAGACGTCTGTTGCGGGCCGAAGGGTTTGATCAGCACGATCAGGCGCGGAAGCAGAGTCAATGCACCTACAAGTGCCATAAACATGGCAAAGCCGGTGAACACCCCAAAGTAGATGGTGGGGATGAAGTTAGACAGCACCAGAATTGAAAAACCGGTGATGATGGTCAGCGATGTGAAAAACATGGCCTGTCCAATACTCCGGTGGCAGCGGTGCATAGTCGCGAGGTAATCGCCGTCTTTGGCAAATTCAGTTTTGAAGCGATGGATGTAGTGAATGGTGTCGTCCACCGCAATACCGACGGTAATGGCTGCCACGGTTATGGTCATCATATCGAGCGGGATGCCTAGCCAGCCCATGAGCCCGAGTACAGAGCCTGCGGCAATCAGGTTGGGCGCCATACCAATCAGCGCCAGTTTGATCGACCGGAAGAGCAGCAAGAACATGGCCATGATGGCCAGAAACACGATGCCGATGGTCTTGATCTGAGAGTCGAACAGGCTTTGAAGCATGTTGTTGTACATCACCATCATGCCGGTGAGCTGTACCTGATCCTCTTCAAACCCCAGTTCCGTCGTGAGATGGCTGCGAATGTCGTCCAACAGCGCCTGCCGGCGCAGGTCAGGCAGCGTTTCCAGAACCCGAATGCTGAACCTTGCCTGATCCTTTTCCTCATTGATGTAGGGCGTCAGCAGAATATCCTGCAGGTCTTCCGGAATGGCGGAGGGCACAAAGGCCAGCTCAAGGGCGTTCAGGGGTTCGCCGCCGTTGACCTGCGCCAGGATGCCCAGGGTCGTATCGATGGACAGCACCTTGCCGGTCTCCGGAAGGCTGTCGAGATATTGGTGAACCTGCTCCAGGCGATCCATTTTCTGATAGGTGAACCAGGTGTCGCGGTATTCTTCTGCCCCGCCGCAGTCCTCGACAAACGGGTCGCACTCGGATGCGAAAGGGTCCTCGGTAAAGGGATCGCTGGTAAACGGATCTTCTGACCCCGCCGCCTGGTTTTCAGGCGCTTTTTCATCCGTAATCACAACATCCAGCGGCGTGGTGCCGCCGAGCCGATCGTCAATGACCAGCATGCCCTGATGGATCTCGGTACTGGATTTGAAGTAATCGATGAAGCTGTTCTCTACGGTGAGTTTCTGCAAACCCAGGACACAGAGCACTGCGAGAACCGCCGAGCCCACCAGGACTGTCCCGCCAAATCGTTCGGTAATGATGGCAAACCGATCCGTGAACGGAATCTTGTCCGAGGAAACGCGCTGATCAATGGGCGGCGGCAGCAGGGTCAGTAATGCCGGGAAGATCAGGAAGGTGATCAAAAAGGCAACGGTCAGCCCCATGGTCATCATCCAGCCAAAATCGATCACCGGTCGGATGCCACTGAACGTCAGTGAGCCGAAGGCGACAATGGTGGTAATGGCCATGTAGAAGCACGGCTTGACCATGGCCATCAGGGCATTGAGGAGGGTGTCTTTGGGGCTGGCTTCGGGCTCGTCATGCTGGAATTCCCGATAGCGAACGATCAGGTGAATCGTCAGCGACAGGGTCATGATCAACAGCAGCGACACGAAGTTGGAGGAGATTACCGTGACCGGCCACTGCATCCAGCTCAGATAGCCCAGCATCAGCCAGACGGTAAAGCTGCAGCACAGCAGCGGCACCAGCACCCAGCGCCACTGGCGAAAGATGATCGCAAGGGTTAGCAAAAGGAAGATCAGCACGCCCACCCCAAACGTCGACAGATCGTTCTGAATGAAACGAATCATGTCCGCAACAATCATTGGCACGCCGCCAAGGAAGATCTCGGCCTGATCCCGATACTGATCAAGGATGCCTCTGACCTGTTCGATCGTGCGGTCCCGTTCTTTGCCCATGGATTCGGTGAATTCAATGAATTCGTTGCTGACCGCTTCCAGCCTGGCTTTTTCTTCCTGCGATGCCCCTCCGGATCTGACTTTGTCTCGCAGCTCGTTGCGAGTGTTAAGTAGCTCGAAATAGCGCTCAGGCGTCTTCAGGTTTACCTGGATCGCCGTAGTGCGGGCGTCTTCGCTGATCAGCAGGTTCGGGTACAGCGGGTTGTCCAGCAACGCCTTTTTGGCGGTTTCCGGTGGGACCTGATCGTCGTCTACGGTTTTGATCTCAGAGTCCACTGTATCGAGCGTCAGTTCGGGGCTGTGCAGTAGCGGAACGTTCAGAATACTGTTGGTGGACGTGACATTGTTTACGTCGGCAAGGTCGTCGCGCAGGTTGCCCAGCAATTGCAGGCCCGACTCTGAAAACAGTTCACCCTCTGGTGTGAAGGTCACCACCAGGAAGTCGTCGGAGTTGGTAAACCGACGGTTTACCTGACGGTATTGTTCCAGGGAGCGATCATTCTCCAGAACCAGGGACTCTGCTGAGGCGTCCAGTCGGAACTGGTCGAGCCGGAGGCTGGCGATGAATAACAACGCTCCGAACACCAGAAGTGCCAGAACAGGATGGGGCAATAGTACGCGGTCGTAAAAGGATCGAAGCCAGGACATCAAATAAAGGCACCCTTGTCAGTGGAGACACGAGTGCAGAGTGTGCCACAAATCCTCAGTCGATGGCTTTTACTGGAATCTGCTGTGCTGAACTGGTCGCGGGGACTTCGGGGACCGCAAGCCCGAGGTTATTCTTCTCAAAGACGCGGTCAGCCCGGTAGCTGGAGCGAACCATGGGGCCGGACGGCACCTCCAGGAAGCCCTTCTCAAGGCCGAGTTCGCGGTAGCGATTGAACTCGTCCGGCGTCACATATCGCTCCACAGGCAGGTGATTTTTCGTTGGGCGCAGGTATTGGCCGAGAGTGAGAATATCAACACCGATGTCCCGGAGGTCATCCATCGTGGCAAGAATTTCTTCTTCGGTTTCACCCAAGCCCAGCATCAGGCTGGTTTTGGTGAGCACGTCAGGGCGATACTGTTTGGCGTGCGCCAACACGTCGAGGGTCTTCCGATAGCCGGCACGTGGATCCCGCACCCGTTCGGTCAGCCGTTCCACCGTTTCAACATTCTGTGCGAATACATCCAGCCCGGAATCGACGACCATTTCAACGTGGGGCATGACTGCATCGAAGTCCGGGGTCAACGCCTCAACTGCCACCTCCGGTGTGCGCTCTTTGATGGCGGCCACGCACGCTGCGTAGTGGCTGGCACCGCCGTCTTCCAGATCATCACGATCCACCGATGTCAGCACAATGTAGCGAAGCCCCATCAGCTCCACGGACTTGGCGGTGTTCTCAGGTTCCTCGTGATCCAGCCAGCCCTTGGGGTTGCCTGTGTCCACGGCGCAGAAGCGGCAAGCGCGGGTACAGACCGAGCCCATGACCATGATGGTTGCCGTGCCATTGTTCCAGCATTCGCCAATGTTCGGGCAGTGGGACTCCTGGCAGACTGTGCTCAGGCGGTGCTCCTGCACGTTGCGGCGAACCGCTTCATAGCGTTCGCCCCCTGGCATTCTGGCCCGCAGCCAGGACGGTTTACGTTGGGTCTGGGTGTCGATAATGCCCGAACCAGAGCGCTTGATTCCGTCCTTGATGGCTGAGAAACCATGCTCGTTACGAAATTTGGAACCGCTTTTCACGCGGGGTTTGGCGCTTTCGCTCATGGCACGGGGCTCTCTGGGAGTCAAAGGTCTGAAAATCTAGAGTAACTGTTAAAAGGGTAATTCGGTGAACGTCGCGTTACAAGGCGGATAGGGATAATCACGGGGGCTCCGGGCACGACATTCGTCGTACCCGGAGTGGCGATCAGGCGGTCGCCTTTCGCAGCGCCTGAGTGATATCGGCAATGATGTCGTCAACGTGTTCAATGCCAATGGACAGACGTACAAGATCCTCGCTGACACCGGCGCTGGCCAACTCTTCGGGGTTGAGCTGGCGGTGAGTGGTGGTCGCAGGGTGGCACGCCAGTGATTTAGCGTCGCCAATGTTGACCAGGCGATAGATCAGCTCCAGGGCGTCAATGAATTTTGCGCCGGCCTCCAGGCCGCCCTTGATGCCAAAACTCAGAATGCCCGAAGCCTTGCCTCCGCAGATCTTGTCGCAGGTGGCTTTGTAGGGGCTGCCGGGAAGAGCGGCGTAGTTAACCCATTCCACTGCCTCATGATCCTGCAAGAACGCGGCTACCTTTTCGGCATTTTCGCAGTGGCGCTCCATTCTGAGGGCCAATGTTTCGAGGCCTTGCATAATCAGGAACGAATTAAAGGGGGATAACGCAGAGCCGGTGTTTCTCAATGGAACGACACGGCAACGGCCGATAAAGGCGGCAGGGCCCAGAGCTTCGGTGTACACCACGCCATGATAGGACGGATCGGGCTCATTCAGCATGGGGAACTTGGCAGCGTTGGCCGCCCAGTCAAACTTCCCGGAATCGATGACCACTCCGGCTACTGTGGTGCCGTGGCCACCAATGTATTTGGTCAGGGAGTGGATGACGATATCGGCACCGTGTTCGATGGGGCGGCACAAGAAGGGCGTGCCTACCGTATTGTCCACCATCAGCGGGACGCCGTGCTTGTGGGCAATTTCAGCCCAGCGTTGAATGTCCACCACATTGCCTGCCGGGTTGCCGATGGACTCGCAGAACAGGGCGCGGGTGTTTTCGTCGATGGCGTTCTCCACCGCCGCAAAATCGTCGTGAGCCACCATCTTACAGGTGATGCCCTGGTTGGGCAGGGAGTGCGCGAACAGGTTGTAGGTGCCACCGTAAAGTTGGCTGGTGCTGACAATGTTATTGCCGACCTTGCAGATGGTCTGAATGGCGTAAGTGATGGCTGCCATGCCAGAGGCCACAGCCAGGGCACCGACGCCACCCTCCAGCTGCGCCATACGCTCTTCAAGAACGCCGTTTGTCGGGTTCATGATGCGGGTGTAGATGTTGCCTTGCACCTTCAGATCGAACAGATCTGCCCCGTGCTGGGTGTCGTCAAATGTGTAGGACGTGGTCTGGTAAATTGGCGTTGTGGCGGCGTTGGTGGCCGGATCGCCTTTAAAGCCGGCGTGAAGGGCGACGGTTTCTCGCTTCATGGCTATCATCCTTGTTGGTGGCTTGCTTGGTTTTATTGGGAACTGCTGTGAACTAACTGAAAAGAAATGGAACCCGGGCACGACGCCCAGCGTTTACTGAAACAGTAAAGCAGTATTCTAGTGCAATCTTAACCCCACAGAGAAAGGAAGATGCAATGAAACTGACTCTCGTTCGTTCCACCGTCGCGGCAATTGGCCTGGTCGCCGGCGCAAGCCTGATTGCAATGCCGGCTGTCGCGCAATCCGAGTATGGCAATAGCGGTCAGCAGGCGGGTGAAATGTCCGAAAAGGGCAAAGCGAAGGCAAAGGAAGCGAAGGCAAAAGGTGGCAAGAAGTCCGAAGAAATGCGTCTCAGATCAGACGCCGACGAGGATGAGCGGGAGCGGGCCGAGCAGCGAGCTGAAAAGGCTGAACGTGAACGCGAGCGCATGGAAGAGGGTAATGGCGGTAACCGTGACAACGAGAACCGCAAGGCCGATCCAGCAGGCCAGGGCAGCGAACAGGGGCAGAGCAAAAAGCAGGAGAAGTCCAAAGCCTGGTGGAATTTCTGGAGTGACTGATCCCAGGACTCTCTCCAGGTTCGCATTTGTGCTGCTGGCCCTCTGGGCGTCGCTCGCCTCTTCGCGCCCGACCATGACGGTGGGCGTCGTAGATGGTCTGGGCGATGAACTGGCGGTCACCGACGGCGCGCTCAACGGGCATTCTTCACGTCCATACAATTGCGTGCTGGACCGCCTCGATGCTGATCTCGAATTCGTTGCCTTGCCGTTGGCACAGCTGCTGTTCCAGATTGAAAACGGGCAGGTCGACATTGGCCTGCCCCTCGCCCAGACGCCAGAGCGCGATGCCTACGCTGATTTTGGCGGTCGCTTGCTACAGCTCGAGTATGTGTATGTCATGCTCAAACCCTTACCGCCATTAAACACGGCATCCGACCTGACCTATGCGTTTGTCAGAAAATTTTATGGAGAGAAGTTGGTTAAGGGCTTCTCGTCCAGCGTAATGACCGTTTCAGGGTGGATGCAGGCATTAGAGCTATTGAAAAGTGGTCGCGCCGACGTTGTGATCATGCCCTGGGTCATGGTGAATAAATTGATGGAAGGCTTTGATAAGCCTTACATGCTCAGAACTGCCGAATGGGTAGACCTGTCCCTCTACGTCTCTCATGCAAAGCAGGACGGCCTACTGGTGGAGTCGCTGCGGCACGGAATTCGCCAGTGTCTGTTCGAAAGCCCTGAGAACTGAGAATCCAAGAAGCCTCGGGCAACGGACGGTGGCTTTACCCTGCAATTCCCTGCTTTTTTTGTGGATATCAAGCTACTATAGAGATATGGGTTTAAAGGTTGCCGAGAATTGGCCGGTAGCTTCGCGTTTATGTGAGGTGATTTGTGGGCGCTTCCTGTATTCCTCCCGCTAAAGAGCTGTTCAGTCAGAATATGCGGCTCTCGGTATCGCGACTCCTCTCCATGTTAAGAAAGTATTTCGACATGGAAACGGCATTCATTGGCAAATTCGAAGGTGGATACCGAACCGCAATTTACGTTGAGAATGCGCAAGGTGGCGGGGTGCCCGAGGAAGGCACATTCTGTCATCCGGAGAACGAGACATACTGCAGAAAAATTGCGGACGGGGAGTTGCCGTCCATCATCTCTGACACTTCCCGAAACCCGACAACACGCGCCATGCCCGTTACCGAGGAGCTGTCCATTGGTTCGTACGTGGGCGTTCCACTCTATCTCTCCAACGGAGAACTCTACGGCACGCTGTGCTGTATGAAAAAGACAAGTGACAGCGCTCTGGAGCAGAGAGACCCTTCCTTGCTCCAATTCGTGGCGGAGGTGATTGCCGATAAGATTGAGGATCTCGAGGAATCCCAGGAGCGATTCAGACAGGTCAATCAACGGATCGCCGATGTCGTGCAGAATCAGAAGATGCAGATGCATTTCCAGCCCATCTGGTCGTTGAGACGGGAAATCATTGCGGGTTACGAGGCGTTGGCCCGTTTCAATACCGACCCTTACCGGACACCGGACGTCTGGTTTAAAGAAGCCGCGGAAGTCGGCCAGCAGGAATATCTGGAATCACTGGCCATCAGTATGGCGCTGGATCAGCTCGAGGAGATACCAGACAACGGCTTCCTGAGCCTCAATGCGTCTCCAGCGCTGGTTCTCTCCGGCAGAGTGGCGGATCTGATCGATCCCGCGGTCGCTCATCGCATCGTCCTGGAAGTGACCGAGCACTCAAAGATTCTCAGCTATCGGAAATTTCGCAACTCTTTGGAGAGCCTCAGAAATCTCGGTGTCCGGCTTGCCATAGACGACGCAGGTGCGGGCTATGCCTCCTTTCACCATGTGCTGGAGCTGGATCCGGACGTTATCAAACTCGACCTGAAGCTCATCCGCGACATCCACAAAGATCGCAAAAAACAGGCTCTGGCACTTGCCCTGATTTCCTACGCCCGACGCGTCGGTGCCACGGTGGTGGCGGAAGGCGTGGAAACCGAAGAGGAGTTCAGCACGTTGCTGTCACTGGATGTCGACAAGGTGCAGGGATACCTGATTGGCAAGCCGGCGCCACTGCCTGTATTAACTGAGGCCTAGAAAAAAGAAGAGGTTTAGATACCAACAAAAAAGGGCTGCAACCTGAGTTGCAGCCCTTTTTCGGAATACTGGTAGCAAGGGGCGGAGTCGAACCGCCGACCCCAGCATTATGAGTGCTGTGCTCTAACCAACTGAGCTACCTTGCCATTTCGTTATGGGCTAGGCCCCAAACGAGGCGCGTATTTTCGTGATTTGCGCCTCGTCTGTCAAGACTGAGTGGCTGATTTTCCGGAAAATACAGTTGTAATCAGACGTTGAAACGGAAGTGGATGACGTCGCCGTCCTGAACAATGTATTCCTTACCTTCCAGTCGCCATTTGCCAGCATCTTTGGCACCGCTTTCACCGTTGTACTGAACGTAGTCCTCATAGCTCACGACTTCGGCCCGAATAAAGCCTCGCTCGAAGTCCGTGTGGATCACACCGGCCGCCTGAGGTGCGGTTGCACCGATTTTCACGGTCCAGGCACGGACTTCCTTGGGGCCAGCGGTGAAGTAGGTCTGAAGGCCCAGCAGGCCGTAGCCGCCGCGGATCACCCGATCCAGGCCCGGCTCATCCATGCCCATTTCGTCCAGGAACATGGACTTCTCATCGTCCTCCAGCTCCGAGATCTCGGCTTCAATTTTGTTGCAGATGGGTACAACCACCGCGTTTTCGGATTCGGCGATTTCTCTCACCTTATCCAGATGCGGGTTGTTCTCGAAGCCGTCTTCGCTCACGTTGGCAATATACATGGTCGGCTTGACTGTCAGCAGGCAGAGTTCGCGAATCAACGCCATCTGGTCTTTGTCCAGATTCATACTGCGGACGGGCTTGCCTTCGTTCAGCACCGGCAGCAGCTGTTCGAACATGGCCAGTTGCGCCTTGGCGTCTTTGTCGCCGCTCTTGGCCACACGCTGAACCCGTTTGATGGCTTTCTCGACCGTGTCCAGATCGGCCAGCGCCAGCTCGGTGTTGATCACCTCGATATCGGATGCCGGGTCGACTTTGTTGGCCACGTGAATGACGTTGCCGTCTTCAAAGCAGCGGACCACATGGGCGATGGCGTCAGTCTGGCGGATGTTTGCGAGGAATTGGTTGCCCAATCCTTCACCCTTGGAGGCTCCCGCGACCAGCCCGGCAATGTCGACGAATTCCATGGTCGTGGGCAGGACTTTTTCAGGCTTTACGATTTCGGCCAGCTTGTTCAGCCGCGGGTCCGGCATGGCCACCACGCCCGCGTTGGGTTCGATGGTGCAGAACGGGAAATTCTCAGCGCCAATGCCCGACTTGGTCAATGCGTTGAACAGGGTGGATTTGCCGACGTTGGGAAGGCCGACGATGCCGCAATTGAATCCCATGGAATGCCTCTGCTGGGTCCGAAAAATTTGGCCGGATTATACCGGTGTCCGCAGGCGGGTGCGAGTAGGGGAAAGTCAGGGGGCCGGTTTAAAGCTGTGCAGCCGATTCATGGCAGCGGCCAGTTTGCCGTTAGCGGCGTCTGGCAGTACGCGCAGTATTTCGTCTGTCACCGCGTTCAGCTCTTCGGTTTCCTTTTTACCAAGCCTGCCGAGAACGTAGCCAGTGACCTGTCGACTGTCGCCCGGATGACCAATGCCTATCCGCAAACGCTGAAAATCTCTGGTGCCCAGATGTGCGATGGTGTCCCGAAGGCCATTGTGGCCACCGTGGCCGCCGCCTTTCTTGAGCTTGGCCGTGCCTGGAGGGATATCGAGTTCGTCGTGGGCAACAAGAATCTGTTCGGGCTGAATCTTGAAGAAGTCCGCGAGGGCTTTGATGGAAAGGCCACTGCGGTTCATGTAGGTGGAGGGATTCAGAAGGTGCAGGTCCAGACCCTGCCACTGAATGCGGGCATAGAGCCCGTGGTATTTCTTTTCGGGGCGGAGCGTCTGGCCCGCATCGCGGGCCAGTGCTTCGACGAAAAGGGCGCCGGCATTGTGGCGGGTATGCTCATAGTCTGGGCCGGGATTTCCGAGCCCCACCACCATGACAATATCCTGAGCCATTCGCCGACACCCCCGGAGTGATTACTCCTTGTCTTCGCCTTCTTCGCCTTTCTTCTCGGCCTTTTCAGACTCTTCGCTTTCCTCGGTATCTTCGTCTTCTTCAACCTTGGCAGCGCGAGGCTTGTGAATGGCCGCAACCGGAAGGTCGTGGTCTTCACCGTGAGTCAGAGCGGCAACAGTAACGCCTTTCGGAAGCTTCAGGTCGCTCAGGTGAACCACCTCGTCCATGCCAACTGCAGACATGTCGACCTCGATAAACTCTGGCAGGTTCTGCGGCAGACAGATCACTTCAACTTCGTTGATCTGGTGTGTCACCACGCCACCCTGGAGCTTGACTGCTTCTGCGGTGTCTTCGTTGATGAAGTGCAGCGGCACGTTCATGTGGATCTCGTGATCCTTGTCAACGCGCAGGAAGTCAGCGTGAGTCAGCAGTGCCTTGTACGGGTGGCGCTGCAGATCCTTCAGAACCACGCTTTCTTTCTTGCCATCCAGCTCGATGGTCAGAATGTGAGAGAAGAAGGCTTCGTTTTCCAGCGCTTTCTTCAGCTCGTTGTGCCAGATAGAGATCGGCGTGGCTTCTTTGTTGCCGCCATAAATGATGGCTGGCATTTTCTTTTCCTCACGACGCAGGCGGCGGCTCGCACCTCTCCCCTGATCGCCACGAGGAAATGCTTCAATTACAAAATCCTGAGACATTTCAGTAACCTCATTAGTCACTCGAGCGACCCGCGACCAGGTACAGAACGAGTGATGTTGTCGAATGTGCCGGACGTTTTCCGGCGGAAGAAACAGACCGGGAGCCGCCATTTAGGCCCTGACCAGGTCAGGGTTTTCGTGGGGCTCCCGGTCCGAATTCTGATCTCTTTTCAGGGACTTGGAAGGTCAGGCGTTTTCGAACATCGCGCTGATAGACTCTTCGTTGCTGACCCTGCGAATGGATTCGGCCAGAAGGCCTGCCATTCCGAGGACGCGGATTTTACCACAATTCTTGGCTTTGTCACCCACGGGAATCGTGTCGCACACCACCAGCTCGTCCAGTTGGGACGCGTTGATGTTGTCGATGGCTGGTCCGGACAAAACAGGGTGGGTGATATAGGCAACTACTTTTGCGGCCCCATGCTCTTTCAGGGCATTGGCGGCTTTGCACAGAGTGCCGGCGGTGTCGATGATGTCGTCCACCAGGATGCAGGTTTTGTCCTTCACGTCACCGATGATGTGCATGACCTGAGAGACATTCGCCTTCGGGCGACGTTTGTCGATGATGGCAAGGTCGGCGTCGTCCAGCTTCTTGGCAACGGCACGGGCGCGGACAACGCCGCCAACGTCTGGAGAGACGACAATAAAGTTTTCAAAGCGCTGCTTCTCGATGTCCTCGAGCATGACCGGGGTGGCGTAGATGTTATCCACCGGAATGTCGAAGAAGCCCTGAATCTGATCGGCGTGGAGGTCGACCGTCAATACCCGGTCAACGCCAATGCTGGAAATCATGTCCGCAACGACTTTGGCACTGATGGCAACGCGGGTAGAGCGAACCCGGCGATCCTGACGGGCGTAGCCGTAGTAGGGAATCACCGCGGTGACGCGCGTCGCAGAGGCGCGGCGCAACGCGTCTGCCATCACGATCAGTTCCATCAGGTTGTCATTAGTGGGATTGCACGTCGGCTGAATGATGAATACGTCGTGGCCACGAACGTTTTCGTTAATCTCGACCGTTGTTTCACCATCGCTGAAGGTGCCAACGGTGGCCTGGCCCATCGGGATGTGCAGTTTCTGGGCAATGGCTTTGGCAAGCTCAGGGTTGGCGTTGCCGGTAAAAATCATCAGTTTGGACACGACGGAATCCTTCTCGGTATCAGAGGTTGATTCAGAAGAAGCGGGAGAAAGGTGGCTGGGGTGGCAGGATTCGAACCTGCG
>CAZWEP010000006.1:0-4895 GCA_964632565.1 uncultured Marinobacter sp.
AGTTTTTCTTTGGTTCCCAGTGGAGTCCGCAGACTGCACTAAGGGCGGATCAGGTCGCCTCTCAGGGCGCATTCGGCATGATCCCGCTATTTACCGGCACGCTGCTTATTTCGGCGATTGCCATGCTGGTCGCGGTGCCGGTGGGTCTGTTGTCCGCAATCTACCTGTCGGAGTATGCCAACAAAAAAGTGCGCGGTGTTGTGAAGCCGCTGCTGGAAATGCTGGCCGGCATTCCCACGGTGGTTTACGGCTTCTTTGCCGCCCTGACCGTGGCACCATTTATCAGTGACCTGGCGGCCTCGCTGGGCATTGAGGCATCGTCCCAGAGTGCCCTGGCCGCCGGTGGCGTGATGGGGATCATGATCATCCCGTTTGTCTCGTCGCTGTCGGACGACGTCATTAATGCGGTGCCGCAAACACTGCGGGATGGTTCCCTGGCCCTCGGCGCGACCCAGTCGGAAACCATGAAGAAGGTGATTTTCCCGGCAGCATTGCCCGGCATCATGGGTGGCATTCTGCTGGCGGTTTCCCGCGCCATTGGCGAGACCATGATCGTGGTTATGGCCGCGGGCCTGGCCGCAAACCTCACGGCCAATCCTCTCGAAACGGTGACCACCGTCACCGTGCAGATCGTGACTCTGCTGACCGGTGACCAGGAGTTCGACAGTGCCAAGACGCTGGCGGCCTTTGCGTTGGGTGCCATGCTCTTCCTGGCAACTCTGTTGCTGAACGTCATCGCCCTGAAAATCGTCCGCAAATATCGGGAACAGTATGACTGATCAAAGAAATCAGGCGGAGATTGTCCGTCAGTCGCTCAAGCACCGTTACCGCAAAGAGCGTCGGTTCCGGGCCTACGGCATAATTGCCATTGGTCTGGCGTTGTCTGCGCTGATTGTGCTGTTTGCAGACATTATCGGAAAGGGCTACACCGGCTTCACCAAGACCACCATTACGATGGAGGTGTTGCTGGACGGCGAGATGATGTTCCTGGACGACGCCACTGATGAGCGCCAGATAAAAATGGCGGACTTCGTTGAGCCGTTGGTCCAGGCGCTGATCAAACAGATTCCAGGCGCCGAGGAAAGCGATCGGGATCGGGTGCGAGGCCTGTTAAACCCATACGCCTCCAACGAACTGAAGGACATGTTGAAGGCGAACCCGGACTGGTTGGGTGAAACCCGTACGCTCACCGTACTGGCCCACACCGATGTCGACGTTTACGCGAAGCACGCCGGTGACGATGCCTACTCCATCAAGCTCAACGAACAGCAACAGCAGTGGGTCGATGGACTGATGGAGAAGGGTGTTATTGAAACCTCCTTCAACGACGTGTTTTTCAGCAACGGTGATTCCCGTGACCCCTCCAGGGCCGGTATTCTCGGCGCCGTGGTTGGCTCCCTGCTGACCATGTTTGTGACGCTGATCCTTTCATTCCCCATTGGTGTGGCCGCGGCCATTTACCTGGAAGAGTTTGCGCCCCAGAACAAGCTGACGGATTTCATCGAGGTGAACATCAACAACCTGGCGGCTGTACCTTCGATCATCTTTGGTCTGCTGGGCCTCGCTGTCTTTATCAACCTGTTTGGTATGCCCAGATCGATCCCGGTGGTGGGTGGTCTGGTACTCACGCTGATGACCCTGCCGACGATCATTATTTCCAGCCGGGCAGCCATCAAGAGTGTGCCGCCATCGATACGGGAAGCCGCAGAAGGAATTGGCGCTTCCAAAATGCAGGTGGTCCTGCACCACGTGCTGCCCCTGGCGATGCCGGGCATGTTGACCGGCTCCATCATTGGTATGGCACAGGCTCTGGGCGAGACAGCACCACTGCTGTTAATCGGGATGGTGGCGTTTATCGTGGATGTGCCGGATGGCTTCTTCGATTCTGCAACCGTACTCCCGGTACAGGTCTTCCTGTGGGCCGGCAGCCCTGAACTTGCCTTTATCGAACGCGCTTCTGCAGCCATCATGGTGCTGCTGGCGTTCCTGATCAGTATGAATGCATTGGCCATCTGGCTGCGCAAGCGTCTTGAGCGTCGGTGGTAAGGAGAGTTAAATGAACACTTTGAATCCAGCGTTTACCCGGGAGGGTGATATGGCAGACCAGGCGACTGTGCCCGTGCAGGAAAAGGCGGAAGCGCCCGCTGAGACCGTGATCGAAGAAGGGAAGACCGTTGGTCAACCCTTTGCCAAGGACCCAAAGTTCAAGCTTCGCGATGTGGAAGTGTTTTATGGGCAGGATCGTGCGATCAAAAACATCAGCCTCGATATCGCCCGTAACGAAGTGATCGCGTTCATCGGCCCGTCTGGTTGCGGTAAGTCGACCTTTCTCCGCTGCCTGAACCGGATGAACGACAGTATCGACATCTGCAAGGTGAAGGGCTCGCTGTCACTTGATGACCAGGATATCTACGATCCAAAGCGTGACGTTGTTGAACTGAGAGCGCGAGTCGGAATGGTCTTCCAGAAGCCAAACCCGTTCCCGAAATCAATCTACGACAACGTCGCTTACGGTCCGCGTATCCATGGTCTGGCCAATCGTAAGTCCGAGTTGGACGAAATCGTTGAGAACAGCCTCAGAAAGGCAGGCCTGTGGAACGAAGTGAAAGACCGGCTGGATGCGACCGCCACCGGTATGTCGGGCGGTCAGCAGCAGCGTCTGTGTATCGCCCGTGCCATTGCGGTCAGCCCCGAAGTGATTCTGATGGACGAACCCTGCTCTGCACTGGACCCGATCGCCACCGCGCGGGTTGAGGAACTGATTGCGGAGATGTCTGAAAGCTATACCATCGTCATCGTGACGCACTCCATGCAGCAGGCAGCGCGGGTATCGAATCGCACCGCCTATTTCCACCTCGGGCATCTGGTAGAAGTAAACGAAACCAACAAGGTGTTTACTTCCCCTGAGCACGAATTGACTGAATCCTACATCACCGGCCGTTTCGGGTAACACCGGGCACTGACGAACTCTGGAGAATCAAGCTATGCCTGACAATAAGGATGATGTTTACGGCGATCACATATCGAACCGATTCAATGACGAATTGATGGCCCTGAAAACCGAATTCCTGGAGATGGGCGGTCTGGTGGAATCGCAAGTGGACAAAGCCATCATCGCGCTGGTGGATAACGATGGCCACCTGGCGGACGAAGTGCGAGCCACAGATAAAAAAGTCGATCAGATGGAAGTTGATCTGGACGAAGAGGCCACGCTCATTATTGCCCGTCGTCAGCCAACGGCCCGGGATCTCCGGCTGGTCATCTCTGTCATCAAAATGGTGGCGGACCTGGAGCGCGTTGGCGATGAGGCCAAGAAAATTGCCAAGTTTGCCATCAAGCTGTCAGAGGAAGGCCAGGCGCCCCGTGGTTATGTGGAGGTTCGCCACATTGCCAATCATGTGCTGGGAATGCTCCACGACGCGCTCGATGCTTTCGCCCGGCTCGATTCTGAGCAGGCCCTGCGCATCATGAAAGAAGACAAGCGAGTGGACGAAGAGTACCAGGCGGCCACCCGCACTCTGTTGACCTTTATGATGGAAGACACCCGCAACATCTCCCGCTGCATGTCCGTCATGTGGATTTTGCGTGCATTGGAGCGGGTGGGTGATCACGCCTGCAACCTGGCAGAAAACGTGATTTTCATGGTGAAAGGCGAGGACGTTCGCCATACGCCGGTTGAGGAAGCGGAGCGGGTTGTCGGGCGCTAAGCTCAGACAGGAGTTACCGGCACGAGCGATAAGTCCGTGCCGGACACGCCCGCAAGTACGTCCGTGTAGGGCTTGGTCGCGCCATCCCTGGCGCTCCACAGTCCGGCACGGACTTATCTCTCCTGCCTCTGTCTCACTTCGGTAATCAAGCCTTTTTCATGCGCTCCGCATAGGGCGGCCAGCCCAGCGGCTTTCCGGCCAGCAGGTGCAGGTGGATGTGAAACACCGTCTGCCCGGCATTCTGTCCGCAGTTCATGACTACCCGGTAGCCGTCGTCGGCAAACCCCATCTCTTTCGCCAGTTTTCCTGCCACCACGTACAGGTGCCCAACCAACTCTGCATCCGCTTCCTCAATGTCGTTTATGGTTGCAATCTGTTTCTTGGGGATAATCAGAAGGTGCACCGGCGCCTGGGGATTGATGTCTTTGAACGCCAGACTGATGTCGTCCTCATAAACGATGTCTGCAGGTATTTCCCGATTGATGATCTTGGTGAAAAGCGTCTCTGACATGATGGTTCCTTGCGTGTCGTGAATTGCTTTTTAAACGTGTTTGAAGCCGGGCAGTCGTTGAGCTATCTGACGAATAACCGGTGGCAGTTCTTCCTCAATGCCCATGGCGTAACGGGCAACCTGATTTCTTGCGAACGGAAGTGCCTTGGCAACACCCAGGCCCAGATTGCGCAGCAGGTGCAGCGGTGGGCTCTGGTTACTGAACAGATGGTAGAACACATCCATGGCCAGCATCATCCGCTGATTGGCCGGGCGACGCTCGGCTTCGTAATTCTCCAGCCATTGGCCATCTGCGAGATCAGCCCCGGATCTGCGAGCTTCCCTGAGCTGACGGTGGAGGCAGTTTGCGTCCTGAAAGCCCAGGTTGACGCCCTGACCGGCCAGCGGGTTGATGGTGTGGGCAGAGTCACCAACCAACACAATCCTCTCTCTGTGATACTGCTTGGCATGTTGGCGGGCGATCGGAAAGCTTGCCTTGCTCTCAATGTGACAGAGAGCCGGAAGTTCTGGCGGGAATGCACGCTGAATCTCTGACATCAACGCGTGATTGTCCAACGATTTGAGTCGCACAATTTCTTCCGGAGCGTCATACCACACCAGCGACGCCCAGCTTTCTCCGTTCCCGGCATTGTGAAGTGGAAGGAAGGCTCTCGGGCCGGAGGGATAAAAACCCTGCC
>CAZWEP010000006.1:4995-37484 GCA_964632565.1 uncultured Marinobacter sp.
CCGGCATTGTGAAGTGGAAGGAAGGCTCTCGGGCCGGAGGGATAAAAACCCTGCCAGGTAATATCTTCCACCGGGCCTGAATAGCGCACCGAAATCACCATCGCCTGTTGATCATACTGATCCCGGTTGACGCCAATACCCGCGAGCTGTCGAACCGCCGACTGGGCGCCGTCCGCGCCGATCACCAGCTTGCCTGTCAGTTGGCTGCCATCGTCCAGTGTAATCTCCACGGCGTCGGAGGCATTCTCTAACGTTGCCACGGTTCTTCCGGAGTAAGGGCTGACCGTCTCTTGCGCCGTTGCGACGTCCCAGAGGGCGTTCTGTGTGACGCTGTTTTCGACGATGTGACCCAGATGGCCCGTCGACAGCGAGGCGGCATCAAAGGTGACGTCTGCTAGCTTGCCCGGTAACAGACTGCTAAGAGGGTGGCGGGTTTCATCCCAGACGGCGAGGCGGCGATAGGGCGTCAGTCGACATTGTCGTATCAGCGGCCATGCCCCAATGTGAGTGAGGTAGCGCTCGCTGCCGAGGCTGATTGCGGATACCCGAATATCGGGGGGAGATGCGGGGTCAAATGTGGACGGCGCGGCCTGATCAATAAGCGCGACTGAAAAACCATCCCGGCCAAGCCCTGCGGCAAGGGCAGCGCCCACCATACCGGCGCCGACGATGACAACGTCATAGGTGTGATTCATAGAGCATTCCTGTCTGAAGCACCCAGTTTACGCGATGGATACGCTCAGACAAGCCATTCAGGCTGCCGGTGGCCTGAAAGGATTTCGCCGCAGATCCGCCAGTGATCCGTGACGCTCAATAGCCGGCGAGGTTGGCTGCGTGGCCTTCTTTGAGGGTGTCCTCGGCCGCTGCTCGTTTCTTTGTCAGCCAGGCGGGTTTCTGCGCGCCCGGTTTCACAAACCCCTGCTCCAGAACCATGGGATGCACCAGGTCGAGGAAATCGTTGGTTTTCATATGAATGGATTCGGTGTGGGTGCCCGCTGCAAACGCTAGCTCCGGTTGCCGAGTGAGCGCCTCGGCACAGTACACCGGCATTTCAAACAGGTTGCCGAACGGGGGCATGGCGCCCACTTCGCAGTTCGGGAATCTGTCCTGAAATTCCTGCTCGTCGGCGAGATCCACAAAGTCGGTATCGAGGATTCGGGTCAGACGGTCCCAGCGAATTCTCCAGGTTGCTGGCATTACCAGCATGGCCATTTTGCCGTCGAGTTCGATGATGACCGTTTTTACAACACGATCACCCGCGATTTTCACGTGGTGGGCCAATTCCTGAGCGGTGAACGAAGGGGGGTGAGACAGGCACATGTATTCAATGCCTGCCTGGTCAAGATACTTCTTTAACTGCTGTACCGGCATAGTGACAACCTCCTACCAGCAATGACAGCGGTACCTGAGCCCGGTGCGCAACGCAGCCAGAAAGGGCGTCAGTGACCTGGTGGTGTCGCAATTGAGCGGACACCACCATCATTGGTCAGCTTAGTTGAGGCACATCAGAATGCGAGTAACAGATTGTGTAATTGGGATATCCGTCACTCGCTCTTGTAGACGTGCACGTCGCGCTGAGGGAACGGAATCGTGATGCCAGCCTCATCAAAGGCTTTCTTAACTTTTTCGTGCATCTCCCAGTAAAACGGCCAGAGGTCGTCAGTTGGCACCCACACACGGAAGTTCAGGTTCACCGAATTGTCGCCGAGGCTGCCGACACAAATGCGGGGTGGCGGATCCTGCAGCGAACGCTCGTCTTCTTCATAAAGACGCTTGAGGATGGCCTTCGCTTTGTCGATGTCGTCGTCATAGTGAATGCCAAAAACCATATCGCAACGGCGGGTTTCGTAGATGCTGACGTTCACCAGCGTTGCGTTGGACAGGCTACCGTTCGGGATCACGATGCGACGGTTGTCAAAGGTGTTGACGATTGTGTAAAGGATCTGGATCTCGGCGACGGCGCCCAGATAGCCCTGGGCTTCGATGGTGTCGCCCACTTTGAACGGTTTGAAAATCAGAATCAGCACACCGCCGGCGAAGTTGGAGAGGCTGCCCTGAAGAGCCAGACCGATGGCCAGGCCTGCAGCACCCATGACTGCAATGAAGGACGTGGTCTCAATGCCAATCATGCCTGCGACGGAAATCAGCAGGAGGATTTTAAGAACAGCGCCGAACAGACCGCACAGGAATTTGTTCAGAGTGGGGTCTTTGGCGCCCAGCTTTTTGTCCATCACGCCAATCACACGCTTGATCAGCCACATACCAATGATCAGCGTGAGGATGGCTAAAACGACTTTGGGCGCATAGGTCATGATGAGGGCAATGGCCTCATCGTAGTATTCAGACACGTTTATATCGTTCATGAGGTCTTCCATTAATGGGCTCCTTGATTCCGATGTCTGTGCGATTCGTGGCTGTTAGGAAAAGCCAGAGTGCCGGCGAACATCGACCGACTCTGGTTATAGCAGAGGAACGTAACAGAGGTATATCCCCAGAGCCAGAGAACGGCCGATTTCCCCAGACCCTACGATGCCCAGTCCAAGATGGTTTCGGCATCGCCTCTGATCAGTACCCGTCCCGCCTTCTGGGATAATTGATAGTCGTACATGGGGTCGTAATAGTCGCTGAGCAGGGACTGAATCCATTCATCATGGCCGGATACATCGCCGGTATCGCGTTGTGCCAGAAGGGCCGATTCCATTCGCCGGCGCAGGGTCTGGTGCCGCTCGCCGCCAAGCCGCTTGCGGATGCGGTCCAGGGCGCTGAGAAGGTAATCTTCGAAACTCGACCAGCCTGCGTCTTCGCCGTCCCGCTGGCGATAGTCCGCCGCCATTTTGATGACATAGTCCTCGCGGATGATGCGGGTCCGCTCGTCGAGTGATTGTTCCAGCACCATCAAAGGCGCGTCGGCCATTTTTTCCCGCAGACTGTGAGGCAGGGCGCAGCGACCCACCAGGCGACTCTCATCTTCCAGATACAGCGGGCCGCCCGTCAGGTGATGGGCTTTGAGGATGGCGACGGCCAGACGATTTTCAAAATCAATCTGGGATGGCTGCGGCGTGACCTCGCGGCCAAAACTCGAGCCACGATGGTTGGCCATGCCTTCCAGATCAATAGGATTTGGTAACTGCTTCAATACCCGGGTTTTACCGGTTCCGGTACGACCACTGAGAATGCGGATCTCCGAACTTTCAATCAGCGACTCCAACTGGTCGATGAGGAACCGGCGCATCGCTTTGTAGCCGCCCTTCACCAGCGGATAGTCAATGCCCGCCTCTTTGATCCAGCTCTGTGTCAGGCGGGAGCGGAGTCCACCGCGAAAGCAGAAGAGGTAGCCTTGAGGGTTCTGGGACGCAAAGTGCTTCCAGGCCTCGATACGCTGTTGTTTCAAATCTCCAGACACCAGTTCGTGTCCGAGCTCAATGGCCTTGTCCTGCCCCTGTTCTTTGTAACAGATACCTACTCGATGCCGTTCCTCGTCATCCATCAATGGCGCGTTTATGGCATTGGGAAAGCTGCCCTTCTCAAACTCAACGGGTGCACGCACGTCCATCAGCGGGATGTCCCGCAGAAACAGATCAAGGTAGGCATCGGTGTCGGGTCTTGACTGCATGATGTCGTAAATCAGGGTGTGCATGTGGGGCGCAGTATACCGGAACTGCTTGATTCTTGCCGACTCGGGTGCTCTTGGCCTCCGGCGCCGTTACAATGCCTGTTGCAACATCCGGAGGCGGTCAGTACATGGCGCAGTACGACATTCTGAATCAACACCTTGCAAAAACACTGAGTCGTGGGCGAGTGACGCCTTCGCGTCCGGCAGGGTGCCCTGACATTTCCCTGTATCTGTTCGACCCGGGTGTGCTTGAGGGCCCAATCAGCCATGAGGAAGCCCAGGCGGTTGTTGCCGAGCCTGCATACTGGTCGTTTTGTTGGGCCAGTGGTCAGGTATTGGCGTCCTATATTCTCGAGCACCCTGAAACCGTGGCGGATAAACGAGTGCTGGATTTTGGCTGTGGCTCCGGGATTGTCGCAATTGCGGCTGCCATGGCGGGTGCCCGAAAGGTGATTGCCTGTGACATTGATCCGGCGGCGCTGGATGCTGCCATGGCCAACGCGGCGCTGAACGGTGTCCAACTTTTTCCCTGCGACGACTGGCATGCCTGTCGTCAGGACGCGGATGTGCTGACCGCTGCGGACGTGCTTTATGACCCTGAAAACCGGCCCCTACTGGCGGAGTTTCGGCGCTCCAGTTCGCAGGTCCTGTTGGCGGACTCACGCATGAAAGTACTGGGCGATGATGCCTACGTACATCGCACCACGCGAGAGGCGAGGACCTGGCCGGATTTGCACGAGTTCGAGGAATTCAACAAAGTCAGAATCTACGAGGCAGGCTGATTGTTTTGTGGCAGGCATAAAAAAAGGACAACCCGGAGGTTGTCCTTTCAGGGATAGGTCGTTGCATCCCTGCCGATCCTGCAACAATCCTGTTGCGTGATGTCTTCTTCCTTAACCCATCCCTGGTGCCAGCTTCCGAGCCGACAATCCGAATAGTTTCCCTTAAGCGAGGCGTCCCTGTGTCCCTGCCTCTCCCTGCATCCAATTGCGGGGGTGCGTCCGATGCGTCGTCCTTTGTCCCTGTCATCCGTTGATGGATTAACTATACCAACGGTTACATTTCAGTCATGTGAACTGGGTAGGGTTTTCGCCAGCGCTAAAATGGCGCAATTCAGAAAGGGCATTAAATACAGTAGTCTACGATCCGTTGAGACCTTCGTCAGAGTCTCTCGTACGTAATTTCTCGGAGGCGTCTTACGTCAATGTGCGATATATCTCACGCGACAAATCGCAGATATCGCAAATCCGCTGAGCGGCTTTGTTAACTCGCATCTGATTGATGACGTCGGGACTGGCTCAGGCTACGCACATTCAGGAATCGCGGGCAGGGCAAAAGGCCAATGGCGCATCCGATAAGATCCGCCGCCAGATCGGCCAGTGAGAAATCACGGTGGGGGAGAAATGCCTGGATTATTTCAATGCCCAGACCATAGGCCATGAGTGCCGGTAATAGCCACAGGCCGCTCAGAGCCGGCCAGGCAAGGCGCGCCACCACTGCGAGGTAAGCAAACGCCAGGATGTGATTGATTTTGTCGCTGGCAGACGCCGGGATTGGATAGGGACTGCTGGTCGTCGCCAGGAACAGAATCGCCAGCGTGGAAATCACCAGAACGATTCGCCAGAAGGTGGTGTGATCTACCAGTGATTGGATTGTATTCCTCAAGGTCGCCATGATGACTGCCGGGCTGTGGAGATGGTGGCAACATGATATGCTCTGCGACCCGTCACTGTCATTGAAACGGAGGTGCTGAGAGGTATGTTGAAAGGAAATTTCTTCCGCGGCCTGGGTTACCTTGGTGAAGGGTTTCGCCTGATTCGGCAGCCGGGACTCCGATTGTTCGTCATTATTCCTCTCATCATCAACGTTCTTCTCTTCGGCTTACTGTTTTATTTTCTGGCGGAGCTCTTCACGGTCATGATCGCCGAGGCGATGAGCTGGTTGCCTGACTGGGAGTGGCTGCAGAGCCTGGATTGGCTTTTCTGGCTACTTTACGGCGTGGTTATTCTTCTGATGCTGGCCTATGGCTTTGTCATCGTTGCCAACCTGATTGGCTCTCCTTTTTATGGGTACCTCGCTGAATTGACCGAAAAACATCTGACTGGTCAGGAGGTCTCAACGGACGAGGGCTGGAGTCAGATTATCCGGGACATCCCGCGATCGTTGTGGCGGGAAGTGCAAAAAATCCTTTATTACCTGCCAAGGGCACTGGGCCTGTTCATCATCGGTTTGATCCCCGTGGTCAATCTGGTGGCAGCGGTGCTCTGGTTTGTTTTCAACAGCTGGATGATGGCGCTGCAATACGTCGACTATCCGGCTGACAATCACCGGGTCAGCTTTCCAGCGCTCCGAAGAACCCTTGGCAGCGCCCGGTTGTCTGCCTTCGGATTCGGGTTGCCGGTCGCACTTGCAGCCATGGTCCCGGTGCTGAATCTGGTTGTTGTGCCTGCCGCCGTCTGCGGCGCAGCGGCTTTCTGGGTGCGCGAACGACAGCCGGAAGACACCCCATCCTGATAGTTCCAATCCTGCCAACCGCTCTGGAGGCTTCTTGAATAACGCGGATTTCGTCATTGGTCAGCGCTGGGTGAGTCACAGCGACACTGCACTCGGGCTGGGTATTGTGACCGACCTTTCCGGCCGGCGAGTGACCCTCGGGTTTCCGGCATCAGAGGAGGAGCGCACTTACGCCGTCGATAACGCGCCCTTATCGCGCATCATGTACCAGGTGGGCGAAGAGATCGAAACCTTTGACGGCGACCGCTATGTGGTCCGCGACATTGAGGATCGCGGGGGCGTGCTGATCTACTTTGCGGATCCCGGAGACGGTCGCCTGTCCGAGATTTCAGAGGTGAAGCTCAGCAGTGCCGTCGATTTTTCCGCGCCGCATCAGCGTCTGTTTGCAGGGCAGTTCGACCGCAACGGCGCGTTCCGTCTGCGCATGGCAACGGCCCGCCACCAGGACCGGCTGAGGGCATCACCAGCGCAAGGTCTGATTGGTGCACGAACACAGCATCTCCCGCATCAGGTTTACATTGCCCATGAGGTCGCTACCCGATACGCGCCCAGGGTATTGCTCGCAGACGAGGTGGGCCTGGGTAAGACCATCGAAGCGGGTCTGATTCTTCATTATCAGCTGCAGACGGAGCGTGCCCGTCGCGTACTGATTGTGGTTCCGGATTCTCTGATTCACCAGTGGCTGGTGGAAATGCTCCGGCGCTTCAACCTGCGTTTCTCGATTATTGATCAGGCTCGCTACGATGCCGGTTCAGAGTCGGACCCGGTGCTGGATGAGTTGCTCGCAGAGGAGGACGAGCAGTGGCAGGCGGATGAGAATCCGTTCGAAAGTGAGCAGCTCGCCCTGTGCAGCCTCGACTTTCTTATGAGTAACGAGCAGGCGCAGACGGACGCCATCGCCGCCGGCTGGGATCTCATGGTGGTCGACGAAGCCCATCATCTGGCCTGGAGTCCAGAATCGGCGAGCCCTGAATACCGGTTGATTGAATCTCTGTCCGATGTGGCCCAGGGCCTCCTGTTGCTCACAGCAACGCCCGAGCAGGTCGGTGTTGCCAGCCACTTCGCCCGCCTGCGTCTTCTGGATCCTGCACGCTTCCATGACCTGGATGTCTTTAAAGCCGAAGAATCCCAGTACGAGGCGGTGAACCGGGTTGTGTCGCAGCTTAATGACCCTGCGGATCTTGCGGGAGCTGATACGCAATCTGTGTTGCGTGAATGGCTGGGGGATGATCTTGACGGCCTGATGTCAGCCAGCGATCCGGTGACGGCCGTGGTGGACGCGCTGCTGGATCGTCACGGTACCGGTCGCGTGTTGTTTCGGAACACTCGCGCAGCCATTGAGGGATTCCCGGAACGCCGACCGACGGCGATTCCGCTCGATTGTCCGTCGATTTACCTCACCAGCGCCCGATATGACCTCACCGGCCTCACTCCCGAAGTGAAGGTCGATGAAGAACAATGGTTGGCTGAGGACCCGCGCGTCGCCTGGCTGGAAAAAACACTGGTCAGTCTGCGCCCAGAGAAAGTGGTAGTTATCTGCGCTAATGCGTCCACGGCGATGGCCCTTGAGCATTATCTGCAGTTGCGGGCCGGGATTCGCAGCACAGCGTTCCATGAGCATCTGAGCCTCCTGGAACGAGACAGAGCGGCTGCGTATTTTGCCGACTTTGAGCAGGGCGCCCAGGCACTTATCTGTTCCGAAATTGGCAGCGAGGGCAGAAATTTTCAGTTTGCGCACCAGCTGATTTTGTTCGATCTGCCCGCCAACCCGGATCTGTTGGAGCAGCGCATCGGGCGCCTCGATCGGATTGGTCAGACCGAGGTGATCGACATTCAGATTCCCTACCTGCAAGACACGGCGCAGGCGGTTCAGTATCGGTGGTTTGACGAAGGGCTGGATGCCTTCCGCACCAGTTGTTCTGTCGGTGTCGCCGTGCAGGAAACGGTGAATGAGATCTGGCAGAGGGCCATGACAGGCGACCAGGATGTTCTGCCCGAGCTGATCGAGCGCTCGCGGGCCGAGGCGGACCGGCTAAGGACCATGCTGCACAATGGCCGCGATGCGTTGATTGAACTGAATTCCTGCCGGTCCGATGTGGCGGCGTCTCTGATTGATGCGATCGAAGAAGAGGAAAACGGGGATCCGGTTCGCAACTACCTGTTCGAAGCCTGTGACATTCTGGGTGTCGACGTGGAAGACCATTCGGAGCACGCCGACGTCCTGCGTCCCGGGGAGCACTATCATTCCGGAATGATGACGGATCTGCCCGATGAAGGCCTGACAGTGACCTGGAGTCGTGAAAAAGCGCTGCAGCGAGAAGATCAGGCGTTCATGAGCTGGGAGCATCCGCTGGTTAGCGGTGTGATGGAGTCGGTGACGAGTTCCGGACTTGGCAAAGCCGCACTGGCCACTATGTCGGTCAAAGCCCTGCCAGCGGGAACTCTGCTTTTAGAAGCCCTGTTTACAATTCACTGTCCCGCGCCCGAGTCGCTGCAATTGTCCCGGTACCTGCCAGTGTCGCCGGTTCGTATTCTGGTGGATACCTCTGGAAAAGATCTGTCTGCCACGCTGTCTCACGATCGTCTCAATGATATGTGCTCCAATATTCGTCGTCGCACGGCGCAGTCGATCGTGCCTCAGATCCGACCACAGGTTGAAACCCTGGTTGCGCATGCAGAGAAGCTGGCAGAGCCCCACCTCGAGCCATTGCGAGTTGCCGCGCTTGAGCGGGTCAAGGGATTGTTGGGCCCCGAAATCCAGCGATTGATTGCCATGCAACGGGTAAACCCGGCGGTCCGGGACGAAGAAATCGCCTTCTTCCAGCATCAGCTCGAGCAGGCCGAGGCCGCAGTTGGCCAAGCCTGCCTCTCGCTGGAAGGTATCCGGGTGATTGTAACTGCCTGATTGAATGACAGTTGCTATTCAATGTTCATCTGATGATGTACTTTAGTCGTACGAGATTTTGATGTTTGAATCCCAATTTGGAAAAAAACAGAGAGTTTTCTCATGACAATTATATTGCTTGTGGTTGCCTTGGTCGGACTTCTGGCCCTGATGCGTCAGGAAGCAGGAGCAAAACCCGTCATTGGGTTGCTGGCCGTGACCGGTGTTCTGTCCCTGTTTTTCGCATCCGGAGTTCTGGGCGTTGTATTGCTGATTGGCGCTGCGGTGACGGCCGTGGCCGGGCTGCCTGGATTCCGACAGAGCTGGCTGACGCCTCGCATTTTCGCCATGTTCAAGAAAGTAGCGCCCAAGGTGTCCGAAACCGAGAAGGTCGCGCTGGAAGCGGGCACCGTGAGCTGGGATGGCGAACTTTTCTCTGGTAAGCCTGATTGGCACAACCTGTTGATTAACCGTCACTCCGGGCTCACAGAGCGGGAGCAGGCGTTCATTGATAACCAGTGTGTCAAAGCGGCGTCCATGTGTAACGCCTGGGACATTGGCCAGGAGCGTGCTGATCTGCCGGAAGAACTTTGGGAATTTCTGAAGAAGGAAAAATTCTTCGGCATGATTATTCCTGAAGAATACGGCGGTCTGCACTTCTCTGCGAAAGCGCAGACCCGAGTGCTCCAGCGCCTGTCCAACAACGAGTCGCTGATGGTGACCGTTGGCGTACCCAACTCGTTGGGACCCGGTGAACTGCTGGTCAAATACGGCACCGAAGAGCAGAAGAATCACTATTTGCCTCGCCTGGCCGATGGCCGGGAAATTCCATGCTTTGGCCTGACGGGGCCTCGCGCCGGTTCAGACGCGACGTCACTTCCTGACACGGGCATCGTGTGCAAGCAAAAGTTCAATGGCAAGGAAACCATCGGCCTCAAGCTCAACTTTGAGAAGCGGTGGATTACCCTTGCGCCGATTGCAACGGTTGTCGGTCTGGCATTCCGCATGTTTGACCCCGACGGCCTGCTCGGCGACAAAAAAGATTACGGCATCACCTGTGCCCTGATTCCCAGGGACACCAAGGGAATGGAAATCGGACGTCGTCACTGCCCGATCGGCAGCCCGTTCATGAACGGTCCGATCAAAGGCAAGGACGTGTTCATTCCGCTGGATTACATCATCGGCGGCCAGGAAATGGCAGGCCAGGGCTGGCGGATGCTGGTTGAGTGTCTGTCTGTGGGACGCTGCATCACCTTGCCGTCTGGTGCGGCAGGCACCGCTGCCGTTGCAGCGGGTACTGCGGGCGGCTTCACTCGTATCCGTCGCCAGTTCAATACGCCTGTTGCGGATATGGAAGGTGTTCAGGAACCGCTGGCCAGAATTGCCGCCAGCACCTACATTGCGCAGTCTGCGGTTAACCACACCGCCAACATGATCGACAAGGGCGAGAAGCCGGCCGTACCTTCCGCAATTCTCAAGTACCACCTGACGGAATTGCAGCGTAGTGTCCTGACGGACGCGATGGATGTGCACGGCGGTAAAACCGTGACGCTTGGCCCGCGCAACTATCTGGGCATCAGCTACAGCGGTGCGGCGGTGTCAATCACCGTCGAAGGTGCCAACATCATGACCCGGAGCCTGATGATCTTTGGTCAGGGCGCTATCCGTTGCCATCCGTATGTGCTGAAAGAGTTGGCTGCCAAAGATGCCGACGACATCAAGGCATTCGACGAAGCCTTCTTCGGCCATGCCGGTCTGATTTTCGGTAATGCCGCCCGCGCCATTACCCAGGCCTTCGGCATTGGTAAGGCCGATGTGCCGTTCGACAGCGCCGCCCGCAAATACGCACAGGGTGTGGCGCGCTTCAGCGCGGCCTTTGGCCTGTGTTCAGACGCCGCCATGACAACTCTGGGCTCTGAGCTGAAGATGCGCGAGCTGATTTCTGCGCGTCTCGGTGACGTTCTGGCCAACCTGTACCTTGCCTCTATGGTTCTCAAGAACTGGCACGAGACGAAGCCGGTAGAAGGTGAGCGGGAAATCATGGAGTACAGCCTTTCCTGGCTGCTGAATCGTGCCGAGAATGCTCTGGATGAGTTTCTGCAGAATCTGCCGAATCGCGCTGTTGCCTTCGCCCTGCGTGCCATTACCATGCCCCTGGGTCGTCGTTGGGACAAGCCTCACGATGATCTGGCCCGGAACCTGGCTCGCAGTCTGTCGACCGCCAGCCCGATGCGTGAAAAACTGCTCGAGGCTGCGTGGACCACAGACGAAGAGGGCATCGTGGAGAATCCGGTGGCGCGCTATAACGGACTTCTGAAGGATTACGACAAAGCTGAGGCGCTCTATCGCAAGGTCACCAAGGCTTACGCCAAGGGTGAAATTCCGATGGAGGCACTGCATCCGGAACAACGCTTCGAAGAGGCGCTGAAAGCGGATATCTTCAGCAAAGAGGAAGCAGACTTCATGCGTCAGTATGAAGCGGTGGTGCTGGAAATGCTCACCGTCGACGACTTCCCGTTCGATGCGTTTGCAAGCGACAAGAAATCGGTGATCAAGCACAACGCTGCCTGATTCCCGATGCGTCTGCTAAAGGGGTGCCTCAGGGCACCCCTTTTTTGTGAGGGGTTCCCGCTTAACTTGCCGTCTGGGAATCGGCATACTGGCCCACGGGGGCGCATCAGAACGTCGGATTCAGAGCCAGTTGGGAGGCATTCGCAGATGTGGTGGTCAATTTTGGCGGTCAGCGGTGGGGCGGTTATCGGCGCAAATCTTCGCTGGTGGCTGGGCCTCTGGCTGAACAGCAGTTACCACGCGATTCCCTATGGCACGCTGGTCGCAAACCTGTCGGGGGGCTGGCTGGTTGGCCTGCTGATCGGCTATTTCGCCCATGGAACCTCCCTGGCGCCCGAATGGCGATTGTTTGCCATCACCGGACTGTGTGGTGCGCTCACCACCTTCTCCACATTTTCTCTGGAGATGTTTTCGGCGTTGCAGGAAGGCAAGTGGGGAATGGCCCTTGCTGGCATACTGGCCCATGTCGTCGGCTCGATACTGATGACGGCGCTGGGTTTTTACACCTTTACCGTCCTTCGGGGCTGATCGGTATTCCTACCTATTCAATAATGTCAAATTACTCTTGGCAACGCCTGGAACTAGGAGTAGAGTGGTTTCGGTAGGAAAGATGAGTAAAGCACTTCATGAATAAGGCGTACCTCAGTAGTAAGTAGTGACCGTCCTGTTTTTGATTCCGCGAGTTCTGTTTTTCCGTAAACGCTGATCGTGCGTCATGTTGACGTGCGGCGGCAGATTAAATGATTGATTTCAGGAAGTTTAAGTATGTCTACTACTACCGGTACTGTTAAGTTCTTCAACGAAGCAAAAGGCTTTGGCTTTATCACTCGTGAAGGCGGCCCGGACGTATTCGTTCACTACAGCGCAATTCAGGGTAGCGGTTTCAAGACCCTGGCAGAAGGCCAGCAGGTTGAGTTCACCGTTACTCAGGGCCAGAAAGGTCCTCAGGCGGAAAACGTAACTGCTATCTAAGTGATCGCAGCGTTTGAAAAAGGCAGCTAAGGCTGCCTTTTTTTGTGCCTGAATTTTGTGGTTTTCGTTCAGTTATGACATCTTTTTATCCCTGTAACCGGCAATAGATTAACGGCTGTTATTGCACAGGGCTGATACCGTGACCTACCTCAAAGCCGCCTGGATCCTTTTCTGGGCCACGTTTCTGACGTTATTGTTGTTCCTTCCCATTGTCATTGCTGCGCTCTGCGGACGCAGCGGTAATGCAGCATTCCATGGCACTCAGGTTTATGCCTGGTGCATTCTGAAATTAACCGGGATGCGGTGGCAGGTTTCGGGCAGGGAACATATTGATCCATCCCAGCGCTACGTCATCCTGAGCAACCATGCTTCCTACCTGGACCCGCCCGTACTGGTGCTGGCTCTGGGCATGCAATATCGCTGGGTAATCAAACAGGAGCTCAGGAAAGTGCCCTTGTTCGGCCTCGCACTGGAAACCTCGCGGAACCTGTTTATCGATCGATCCAAAGGCAGTGAAGCGTTGGAAAGTATCCAGAGGGGCGTTCGCCAGTTACCTGAGGGCACCAGCATTCTGATCTTTCCGGAGGGAACCCGCTCCTGGGATGGCGCGTTGTTGCCGTTTAAAAAAGGGGGTTTCGTGATTGCCCGGGATGGCGAGCTTCCGATTCTGCCGGTAACGGTACGGCATTCACACGATCGACTTCCCAAAGGACAGGCGGCCTTTTCGCCGGGAACAATCGATGTGGTGATTCATCCGCCTGTGGAGACGGCGGGTCGTGAAATCGAGGACGTCTGTGAAGAGGTGAAGGGCACGATCAATCGTGCCCTTGTCTGAGTTACTGACCGAACACGTCACTGTACAGGCGCATGGTGCCCTCCCAGGAACGTGAAGCAGCGTCTTCATCGAATCCCAGCGGCAGGCCAAACTCTTCGGCGACTTTGTCAGCACCCGGGTTGGTGAAAGAGTGCAACACGCCCGGGAAGGTCACCAGTGTGAGCTGAGCTTCCGCGTCCTGCATTTCTTTGACAAGCGCGGAGACCTGATCTGAGGGTACCATCTGATCGGCGCCGCCGGTGTATACATGGATACGCGGCTTAACTTCGCCGGTCTTTGCCGTGATGGGGCTGCCGAGCGCGCCGTGATAGCTCACCACCGCATCCAGATCTACCCCAAGTCGCGCCATGTTCAGTACCACGGCACCGCCAAAACAGTAGCCCTGGGCCGCAATTTTATCGCTGTCGACGGTATCGTGGCCCTGAAGCAATTCTTTAGCCGCCATAAATCGGGCTTTTACCTGATCAATGTCCTTGGTGGCTTCGGTCATGAACTTTTTGGCGTCTTCCGGATGCTCGGCCAGTTTGCCGGAACCGTACATATCCAGGGCGAACGCGGTGTAGCCTGCGCTGGCCAGTTTCTCCGCCTGGTCCCGGGCAAATTCGTTGTGTCCCCACCATTCATGGACCACCAGCACGCCCGGGCGTTTCCCACTGATGGCGTCGTCATAGGCCATGTAGCCGGTGAAGGTTGTGCCATCAATGTTGTACTCAATGGTTTCGGTTTTCATCTCCGCAACAGCCGCTCCCGAGGTAATCGCAGCAGCCAGCGCGAGTGCTGCCGCATGACCGAATTGTCTTATGTTCATTCTTGTCTGCTCCTTGTCACAATTGTGTCGTCTCGAGAGGTGTACGCATGAAACCCCGGATCCGATGTCTCGGAGGGCTGCATCCGGTATCAGACCTTTTTACTACACTGTAGCGAGTCAGACATTCTTTCCCGGACGTTTTTGAGGGGTGGGGTATGAGGATCGGTGTTCCGAAGGAAATCAAAAACCATGAGTACCGTGTAGGAATGACGCCTGCCTCTGTTCATGAACTCTGTCAGCATGGGCATGAAGTTTTTCTGGAAACCGGCGCCGGGGCGGGGATCGGCTTCACCGATGACGATTTCCAGACCGCTGGCGCAACGATTCTGGGCGATGGCCCGACAGTATTTGCGGCAGCACAGTTGATTGTGAAAGTGAAAGAGCCGCAGGCATCCGAACGAGCTCTGCTGACCTCGGACCACACGCTGTTTACCTATCTACACCTGGCCCCGGATCAGGCACAGACAGATGATCTTGTCGCCTCCGGTGCCACCTGCATTGCCTATGAAACCGTCACCGACCGACATGGCCGACTACCGTTGCTGGCCCCGATGTCTGAGGTGGCTGGCCGGATGTCGATACAGGCTGGTGCTCACTGCCTCGAGAAATATCTTGGCGGCCGTGGGGTCCTGCTCGGCGGCGTGCCCGGCGTTAGTCCTGCCCGTGTGACCATTATTGGCGGTGGTGTTGTCGGGCAGAATGCTCTGGCGATGGCCGTTGGCATGGGCGCCCAGGTGACGGTGCTGGATCGAAATATGGATGTGTTGCGGGAGCTCGACCACCTCTACGGAAATCGCATCACCACATTGTATTCCGCGGCCGCAACGCTCAGTGAAACCGTTAAAGCATCGGATCTGGTCATCGGTGGTGTTCTGATACCTGGCGCCTCGGCCCCCAAGCTGATTACCAGAGACATGATTCGCAGCATGCCGGAGGGCAGTGTTCTTGTGGATGTTGCCATCGACCAGGGTGGTTGTGCTGAAACCTCGAAGCCCACAACCCACGATGCTCCGACTTATGTGGTGGACGGTACCGTGCATTATTGCGTTGCTAACATGCCGGGTGCTGTCGCTCGCACCGCGACCATGGCATTGAACAACGCCACGTTGCCATTCATCGTTGCCCTTGCGGATAAAGGAGCGGAACAGGCGATGAAAGCCGACCCTCATCTGATGGCGGGTCTGAACGTATACCGGGGCAAGGTGACGTTCAGAGAAGTCGCCGAAGCCACCGGGTACGATTACACCGCCCCCGACACCCTGATCTGACACTCACAACACTGCATGGAGATACCATGAAACTGCTCGGTTCCAAGACCTCTCCCTATGTTCGCCGCACACGGCTTTTGCTCGCGGACGCGCCATACGAGTTCATAAACCTGGACATATATGGTGAGAACCGGGATGAACTGCGCCGAAACAACCCGGCGTTAAAGATTCCCATGCTGATTGATGGCGAGCAGGAGCTTTATGATTCCCGGGTGATCGCACGTTACCTGAGCGAGCAGCAAGGCCTGCCCGAACTCTCATGGGATCAGGAAAATCAGCTCACCCTGATTGATGGTGCCAACGATTCGGCGGTTATCCTGCTTCTGTCCTCCCGTTCGGGTCTGGATACCACCGGTAACGCGATGTTCTTCGAGCTGCAACGAGAACGCATCATGATGACTCTGCGCACCTTATCCGCCATGGTTGATGCGGGCGACTTCCCCGAATGGAACTATCCGGCGATTTGCCTCTACACAATGATTGACTGGCTGGATTTTCGGGATCTGGTGGACTTCAGCGGTGTCGAGAGTCTGTTGGGGTTCCGGGATCAGAACAAAGGACGGCCCTGGGTGCCAGAGACCGATCCCAGGCTGGCCTGACCGGTAGAATATTTCGTGATTGCAATGTTGGCTTCGGGAACTTTGACTATATTGAATAGTAGATAGAGCTTGATTTCCGACGCCAAATTTGGCGAAGTCAACGTACAACAATACAAAACGCAAGAATGAGGATCCCGCAATGCTCCTGAATCACGCCTTTGGATTATTTACCCATCCCGACGACGAATGGGTCGAGATTCGCAAGGAACATGCTCCTCCTCGCAGGCTCTACGTGGCTTACGTGTTTGTGCTCGCGGCGATCGGCCCTATTTGTGCCTATATTTCAACATCCTACTTCGGCTGGACGGTTGGCAATGACCGTCTGATCAAGCTTACCGAAATCAGCGCCTTGCAACTGAGCATTCTGACCTACGTGGCCATGCTGATCGGCGTCTTTGCGCTTGGTTACGCTGTGAACTGGATGGCAAGAACCTACGGTGCCCGCGAAGAGCAGGTTCCCTCGAACGGTATCGCTCTGGCGTCCTATTCCTGCACCCCGCTGTTCCTGGCCGGTTTTGCGCTGCTCTACCCGGTGCCCTGGTTCAACGCGCTGGTGTTCCTGGCTGCTGCCGTGTACGGCGCCTGGCTGATGTTTGATGGTCTGCCCATTGTGATGGGCATTCCAAAGGATCAGGCATTTATGTATTCCGGTGCGTTGCTTACCGTTGCGCTGGTTATTCTGGTGTCGACTCGCGTTGGCTCGGTGATTCTGTGGAACTGGGGCTTCACTCCCGTCTTCATACAGGGATAGCCAGGCAGCGTCTGCCAGCTCATAGAAGGATCAGAATGAACGGCCCGCCAGGGCCGTTTTTTGTTAGCCGTCAATGACTCCCTGGTCCGGTTGCTGTCACCGGGGGTTTCTGACAATCTTTCGTAATCTTGAAAAACAGTGCCGGATGCCTCCGGTCAAGGATGGGAGACCAGGTAATGACAGACGATAAACGCCGCCGCTATTCCGCACCCGTTGTGGATGGCCTGGGAAAATCTGCCAGCCGCGCCATGTTGCGGGCTGTCGGCTTCACCGATGACGATTTCAAGAAGCCTCAGGTGGGGATTGCGTCGACCTGGAGTAATCTGACCCCGTGCAACATGCACATCGACCAGTTGGCTCGCGAATCCGCCGCCGGCGCCGACGATGCGGGCGGCAAGAGCCTGATCTTCAACACCATCACCGTGTCGGATGGCATCGCAAACGGCACCGAAGGCATGAAGTATTCACTGGTGTCCCGGGAAGTCATCGCGGACTCCATCGAGACCGTCGCGGGTTGCGAAGGCTTCGATGGCCTCGTCGCCATCGGCGGCTGTGACAAGAACATGCCTGGCTGTCTGATGGGGCTGGCTCGGCTCAATCGTCCCTCGGTGTTTGTCTATGGCGGCACTATCAAGCCGGGCGAGAACCACACCGACATCATTTCCGTGTTCGAGGCGGTGGGTGCCCATGCCAGGGGTGATCTTGATCTGATTGAGGTAAAACAGATCGAGGAAACTGCGATCCCTGGTCCGGGCTCCTGCGGCGGCATGTACACCGCGAACACCATGGCCTCGGCCATTGAAGCCATGGGTATGAGTCTGCCGGGCAGTTCGGCACAGAACGCCGTGTCGGATACCAAGGCGGCAGACTGTCGTGCGGCAGGAGCGGCGGTGCTCAAACTGCTGGATCGCGACCTTAAGCCGTCAGACATCATGACGCGGGAGGCGTTCGAGAACGCGATTACCGTCGTCATTGCGCTGGGTGGTTCCACCAACGCGGTGCTGCACCTGATCGCCATGGCCAGCACCATCGGCGTCGAACTGAGCCTCGACGATTTCGTGACTATCGGAAAGCGGGTCCCGGTGCTGGCAGACCTTCGCCCCAGTGGTAAGTACATGATGTCGGAACTGGTGGCGATTGGTGGTATTCAACCGCTGATGAAAATGCTGCTTGAGCGCGGGTTACTTCACGGTGACTGTATGACGGTGACGGGCAAAACACTGGCGGAAAACCTGGCGAGTGTCGATCCCTACCCGGAAGCTCAGGACATCATTCACGCCTTTGACAACCCCATCAAAGCGGACAGTCATTTGCGCATTCTCTACGGCAACCTGGCCCCGGCCGGCGCCGTGGCCAAGATCACCGGCAAGGAAGGCACCGAGTTCACTGGCCACGCCCGGGTGTTTCACTCCGAGGAAGAAGCCCAGGAAAAGATCATGGACGGAACGGTGGTTGCCGGTGATGTCATTGTGATTCGATACGAGGGGCCAAAGGGCGGTCCGGGCATGCGCGAAATGTTGACTCCCACTTCCGCCATCATGGGTAAGGGGCTGGGCAGCGACGTTGCTCTGATCACCGATGGTCGCTTCTCGGGTGGCAGTCACGGATTTGTGGTCGGGCATATTACCCCGGAAGCGGCAGACGGAGGCCCGCTGGCGTTGGTGGAGAACGGAGATACCATCACCATCGATGCCGTCGCCAATCGCATTGAGCTGGCCATATCCGAGGAAGAAATGGAGCGGCGGCGTAAAGCGTGGACCGCTCCGGCGCCGCGTTTCCAGCGTGGAGTGCTGGCAAAGTATGCCCGCACTGTCAGTTCGGCTTCCGAGGGTGCTGTTACAGACAAACCCTGAGAACTGAAAAAGCCGTAACCTGTCAGGCGCCCCGCACAGCGGCATGGGGCGCCACAGACTGCTATAGTTAGGCTAATCAACGATTCACGGCCGGGATTTTTGGATGATCCGCTTGTTAAAATTTTGTGTTTTCGCCTCCCTGTTTTTCACGGTTTCCCACCTTCAGGCAAAAGAAGTCTCTGCGAACGAACTTCAATTAGCGTCCGTCAACGCAGCCGTTGCCTATGCCGATGGGGAAGGGCTGGTGTTCGGTAAAAACGCCGACCGTCAGGTGCCGATTGCGTCGGTGACCAAATTGATGACCGCGCTCGTGGTTCTGGAATCTGGCCAATCCCTGAAAGAGTGGTTACCTTTCGAGGAGCGTCACAAGCCAGCGCCTGCCAATGCGTACACTCGCATCCGCGTGGATTCAGAGCTGCAGCGCGGCAACATGCTGCGCATTGCTCTGATGTCCTCTGAAAACTTTGCTGCTTATACCCTGGCTCGACATCATCCCGGTGGCTACGATGCGTTTGTGTCTGACATGAATGCCAAGGCGAAAGCTCTCGGAATGAATAATACTCAATTCGTTGACCCGACCGGGTTGTCGGTGGAAAACACGTCTTCCGCGGCGGATCTGGTCAAGCTTGTGATTGCTGCCGCCAAACATCCGAAAATCAGTGAGTATTCGACGACCCGCTATTACCGGGCGCATTTTCGGCAACCCCGCTATAGCCTGTCATTTGGCAACACCAATGCGCTGGTTCATCGCAAGAGCTGGGGTGTCGATATCAGCAAAACCGGGTATCTGTCTGAGGCCGGTCGCTGTCTGGTGATGATGCTGGAGTTTGAAGGTCGGCCACTGGTGACGGTTCTGCTGGATTCGCTCGGCACCCGCTCTCCCATGGGCGATGCAGGCCGGATCCGACGCTGGCTGGACACCGGGTCGGGTGGTCGGGTTGCCGCGGCTGCGCGTGATTACGCCCGTCAAAAAAACGAAGCTTACAACAGTTCCGAATCGGCCGTTTCAGCCAACTGAGATTATTACGAAGAGCCCAGCCAATGATCACCATTCTCACGACCGGCGGAACCATCGATAAGGTCTACTTCGATGCCAATAGCGATTTCGAGGTTGGCGACACGCTGTTGCCGGATCTGCTGACCGAGTCAAATATTCACGACGGCTACACCATCCATGAAGTGCTGCGCAAAGACAGCCTGGAAATCACAGCTGACGACCGGCAGGCCATCGTGCAGGCTGCTTCGAGCACACCGGGCGATAAGATCCTGATTACCCATGGCACGGATACCATGGCGGAAACGGCCTCGGCGCTGAAGACCGTGAAAGGAAAAACCATTGTTCTGTTCGGCGCAATGCAGCCGGCTCGCATGCGCCGCAGTGACGCCATCTTCAATCTCGGTTTTGCCTGGTCGGCGGTCAGCCTCCTTCCAGAGGGTATCTACATCGCCATGAACGGTGAGGTGTTTGAGGCAGGGGCCGTCAAAAAGAATCTGGACGCCAAGCGATTCGAGCGAACCTGATCAGTAAACGCTGTTGATCTCATCGGCACTGAGGCTGCGGGATTCTCCCGGTGCCAAGTCGGGGTCCAGTTCAATGGAGCCGATTCTGAACCGGTGCAGCCACTCCACATGATTGCCCACCGCTGCCAGCATTCGTTTGACCTGGTGGTACCGACCTTCCGCAAGCGTTAGCTCGATTTCCTTTTCGCTCCTGATGACGACAGTCGCCGGTTTGGTGGGTTTGCTCTCGTCTTTGAGCATCACGCCGGCTTCCAGACGTTCCCTGGCCTCGGCAGATAGGGGCTGGGCGATGCCCAATCGATAGCGTTTGTGGCAGTCCGATCGCGGCGAGGTGATGCGGTGGGACCATTGACCGTCGGTTGTCAGTAGCAATAGCCCAGTGGTATCCCGGTCCAGACGACCGGCAATATGCAGCCCTTGCCGCACATCCGGGGGCAGCAGGTCCAGAGCGGTGGGTTGCTGACTGTCCGTGGTTGCGCTGATCACCCCGGCGGGTTTGTTGAGCATAATGTAGCGACTGGAGGGCAGGGTAACCGCCTCACCGTCCAGGGTGACGGTGTCCTCCGACGTGATGGTTGTCGAGGCTTGTCGACAGGGTTCGGAATTGCACAGGACGCGGCCACCGGAGATCGCCCGTTTTGCCTCTTTACGGGACAGAGTTGTGGCGTTCGCGATCAGGAAGTCCAGTCTCATGGTCAGGAACACTGTTCCCCAGGTCGGGGTAGGGTCATGCTGGCGAGACAGAGCTGCTCGGCGTTTCCGGTGATTCTCTGCCACAGCACTCCCAACAGTTCACTTCGTACGGAGGGCCGGGGCAGCTTCTCACTGGGCACGGTTTCCAGCAAGCCCTGATCATAACTCCCGAGTTTGAAGACAAAGGGATAGCCTCCAGGCATGCCCAGACGGATGTCGGTCGCAGTCAGCGCGTTGTCCTTCAGGTCATAGTGCACAAAGCCCTTGGTGAACCATTCCAGGCGGCGGGCTTCCTCGCTGCTCTGTGCCACCTCGGCCAGCTCTGGCTGACGGGGAAAGGTTTGCACGGTGACCGGGCGATCTCCATCCAGAAAGCCGGTGATGATCTCGACATGCCGTTCCTCGTCCTGCGCCGTCACTCGCCAGAGAACCGTGTTCAGTGGCGTGGGTTGAATCAGAGCAGGTGCATCCTTCAGACCGGCGTCCGCCAGAGCCGGGGCAACCCGGTGCTCAATGAGCTGTTGGGCGATAAGGGTCCAACCCAGATACAGGGTCGACAGCGCCAGGCCGGCGTGAATGGCTCTGGTTTCAGGGCCCCGAATCAGCAGCATCAGCACGCCAAACAGCAAGGGCAGTGTGTACAGAGGGTCGATGATAAATATGCTGCTGATGGCTACCGGATCCGCAAATGGCCAGAACAGTTGGGTGCCGTATGTGGTGAAGGAGTCGAGCAGCGGGTGGGTGAGTAAAACGAGTGCCGTCAGCAGGAGCCAACGTCCATAACCGACTGCCGGACGCCATCGCTGAAACCCGGCTGCCAGTACAAAGGACAAAGGCAGAAGGATCAGCAGTGAGTGGCTAAAGCCCCGATGCTGGGAATAGTTGGCGATGGCAGTACCGTAGTCAATCACCACATCGAGGTCGGGTAGTGTGCCCAGGGCGGCGCCGACCAGAAGAGACGTGCGTCCCAGGGTTTTACCCGCAACCGCACCTGCCAGAGAGGCGCCAAGGGCTGCCTGGGTAATCGAGTCCATATCTGCCGTGAAACCTCGTGTCTGCGGTTACTGTCTGAAATCAGGGCTGAATGTTGGCGGCTTTCAGCAATTCGGAACTGGGATAGCCATCGGCCACAAGATTGTTAGCCTGTTGGAACGCCCGAATGGCAGACCGTGTACCGGAACCCATAATGCCGTCGACGGGGCCAGGGTCAAAGCCTTTCTCTTCAAGTGTACGTTGCAAAGTCAGAATCTGGTCACGGGACAGTGCGGGCACGTCTTCCGGAGGTGGTACCTGCAGGCCGCCGGCGCCAGCAACACGGTCGGCCAGGTGGCCTACGGCAATGGCATAGAATTCCGACCGGTTCCAACCCATGATCACGTTGAAGTTCTGATAGACCAGAAAAGCCGGTCCACGATGTCCGGCCGGGACAATCAGCTTCGCTTCAATGTCTGCGTTGGCCAGCGGACGGCCAAAGGCATCTTTGATGTTCATTGCTCGCCACTTGCTCAGCGGCAATCGGCGGCCATCCGACAGGCTGAAGTCGAAATTGTCCGGCAGCAGCACTTCACGGCCCCACCGGTACTCACCGTTCCAGCCCATGGACTCGAGGAAACGCGCCGCCGACATCATGGCATCGGGAATGCTGTTCCAGAGGTCGCGTTTGCCGTCACCGTCTGCGTCAACCGCGTGCTTCAGGAACACTGTCGGCATAAATTGGACATGCCCCATGGCGCCGGCCCAGGAACCCTCCATTTGATCGGCAGGAATGGAGCCCTCGTCGATGATCTGCAGAGCCGCAACCCATTGCTGGGTGAAAAAGCGACTGCGGCGGGGGTCGCAGGCCAGGGTGGCCAGTGAATCGGGTACCGACATCTTGCCAAAATAGCTGCCGAAGTTGGTTTCCAGCCCCCAGAAAGCCACAAGGTAGGGCGCGGGAACGCCGGTTTCACGGGTCACACGCTTCAACAACGATCGATGGGTTTTGAGCAGTTCGCGGCCTTTCTCGATCCGGCTTTCGTTTACCCTGCGGTTCAGATAGTCGGCAAATGTGGTGGTAAATTCTGGCTGCCGGCGATCCAGTTCTATCACCCTCTCCGAATACTCGACACCTGCAATGACATCGGACGCAGTATCCTGCGACACACCAGCCTCCAAGGCGGCGTTCTGCAATCGGCTCAGGCATTCCTGAAAGCCCTCTGGCGGCGATGTCTCTGCCTCGGCGGACGCCAGATTTGCGCAAAGCAGGGCGGACGCCAGAAGCGTCTTGACCGTCCACTTACCTATTCGATTGTCTGCAGCTTGCATGCCCACAATAATCCCCAGCCCGGCAACGTCTCAAAGGCCACATGTTAGCCTGTTTTTGAGGTCTGAAAATACCGCAATCTGGGGCTTTGCGTGACAATTCCTTAACCCTGGCCCTTGCTTTGCTACCGAGTGTGGTCTTTTTGTGGTCGGGCACTTTTCTGTTCAGGCCTTTGATCTATAGTTGGTGCAGGACAGATGGCTTTGAAAGGGCCCACCATGGCAATTCTGAAAGCGCTGGTTGTCGACGATGCCAGCTTTGTAAGAGATTTAGTTAAGCGCACTATCCGACAGCGTTTCCCTGTTATCGAAACCACCGACGCACAGAATGGCCGGCGAGCGCAGTCGCTCATGTCCCGGACCAATTTTGATCTGATTCTCTGCGATTGGGAAATGCCGGAAATGTCCGGCATGGAATTGCTGCAATGGATGCGTGAGGAACCAAGATACGAAGGTGTTCCCTTCATCATGATCACCAGTCGGGGCGATAAAGACCACGTGGTTGAAGCGGTCAGGGGTGGGGTCTCAGAGTACCTCGGCAAACCTTTCAGCCCGGATGGGCTGAGCAAAAAGATCATCAAGGTCATGGGGCGCCGGCTGAAGGAAGCGATGGAGAGAGATGGCAAATCCCTCGCTGGCCCTCAGGAGGCCTTTCGTGAATCTGCCGATCTGCTCACGCAAAAACGGCCGTCGCAACCAGCCTCCCCGGCCCAGCCAGAGTCAGCGTCAGCTTCGCCGCTCCTCGGCGCCAAGCCCCAGGCACCCCAGAAACCATCACCAAAACAGCTCAGTGTCGCCTCGGTGCGCTTTGCCGACAGTACACTGACCTCTGTGGTCAAGGACATCAACCTGACGGAAGTGCGTGTCATTGCCAGACGAGATCAGTCTTTCCCCGGCATTCTTGATCAGGCCGTTGTGGACATTGAAGTAGCGGAAGATCAGGTCGCGCGTCTGAACGGCTATGTCCACCAACTGCAGGCCGTCGACAAGCGGCAGGACACGGATTTCGTGAGCGTGGTTATCCGGTTTGTGGATGAGGACCCGGCCAAGCTGGAGGATCTGTCCCGTTTCATTGCCAAGTTCAGAGCCGGACGCTAGCGGATCAGCCGGCTCTCTCTTTCAAGCGTTCTTTCACACGTTCGCGGGGAAAGTGACAGATGAACTCGCTGCCCATGCCGATATAGCTGCGGATATCGAGCCGGCCATCGTGATTGATCAACACGTGCTTAACGATGGCGAGGCCCAGCCCGGTGCCGCCGGTGTCTTTATGCCGGCTCGGGTCCGCACGATAGAAGCGTTCAGTGAGTCGCGGAATGTGGACCGGATCAATGCCGATGCCCGTGTCTTTCACCGAAAGGTGACCGCCCTCGCGGTCTGCCCGCCAACTGACAGTGATTGTGCCACCGGCCGGGGTGTACTTGACGGCATTGAAAATCAGATTTGAAAAGGCACTGCGCAACTGGCTTTCATCGCCGTTCAGCCAGTGGCTGTCGTCCAGTTGCAGGCTGAACTCGTGGCTTTGGTCGCCACTGAGTGCCTCGGCATCATTGCAAATCTGGCGTATCAGGGCCGCTACGTTGGTCACGGCATCCGTTTGCATTTGTTCGCCGGTTTCAATCCGTGACAACAGAATCAGGTCGGTAATCAGGGCCTCCATGCGAGACGATTGTTGCGCCATGGTATTGATGGCCCGGCGCCATTTCTCCGGCAGTTCGTCGCCATGGTCCACCAGGGTTTCCAGGTAGCCGCTGATCACGGTCAGTGGTGTTCTCATTTCATGGGACACGTTGCCCACAAAATCCCGTCTCATCTGTTCCAACTGATAGATCCGGGTGACGTCCTTGGCGACGATCAGGCGGTCATCGTCCCCAAACAGGCTGAACTGCATTTGAAGTCGTATATGGGGCTTCGACGGAGAGTTAATCTCCAGCGGTTCCTTGTAATTGCGGGCATCAAAGTAGGCTTTGAACGCGGGGTTGCGGATCAGGTTCTGAATGTACTGACCCATGTCCGAACTTTGCCGGAAGCCCAGTAAGTGTTCGGCTGATCCGTTCCACCACTCCATGGCGCCGCGTGCGTCAGTCATGATCACGCCGTCGTGCATGGCGTTGGTAGATTCCTGTGCCCGGTTGATCTGTGCTCGTAATTTGTCACGGGCCCTCAGGTGTTTCTGGTGAAGCTTGTGCAGGCCGTCGAAGATGTCGCCCCAGAGGCCAATGCTTTGAGGTGCCTCATCACTGGCGTTCGGGTTCAACAGCCACTGGTACAGACGTTTGGCCTGAATCAACGTCCATACCAGGTAAACGAACAGGCCGATGGTCAGCCCGTAGAGCGGATGTCCAAAGAAAAGGCCGAGCAGTGTGCTTGCCGCAAGGGACAGCACAATCCACCGCAGATACTTCGACCAGTTGTGCTGCATTCAAATGATTCCTGTGCCGCTCTGGCTGATCCCGAGTGCGATGATCGTTCTAGGCGGCTCTCGTTGAAAACCGGTAGCCGGTACCGCGCACGGTTTGTATCAGGTGATCATATTGTGCGCCGAGGGCTTTGCGCAAACGTCGGATGTGAACGTCGACGGTGCGCTCTTCCACATAAACGTTACCGCCCCATACCTGATCCAGCAGTTGTGAGCGGGTGTAGACCCGTTCCTGGTGGGTCATGAAAAACTGCAGCAGACGGTATTCGGTCGGCCCTATGTTGAGAGCGCCGGTTTTGGTGGTTACCCGGTGCCCGACGGGGTCCAGTGTCAGACCATCCACTTCGATCGGTGTTTCGATGCCGGGCGGCGTGGCCCGACGCAATACAGCTTTCAAGCGGGCGACCAGCTCGCGAGGTGAGAAAGGTTTGGTGATGTAGTCATCAGCACCGACCTCCAGCCCCTGGATCTTGTTGTCTTCTTCGACCTTCGCGGTCAGCATAATGATCGGAATCTCGGCCGTGGCCTCTTCTTTTTTCAACCGGCGGGCGAGCTCGACCCCGCTGGTGCCGGGCAGCATCCAGTCCAGCAGAACCAGATCCGGTTGTTTGTCGACAATCAGTGCATGGGCTTCACGAGCGTCGGCAGCTTCCAGGTAGTCGTAGTCCGCCATCTCCAGCGCGACCGCAATCATTTCTCGGATGGACGCTTCATCGTCAACAATGAGGACAGTTTTTCCAGTCATGAGCGTTAACCTGTGTCAAACCTCTAGGAGTAGTCTCTCCATTACACTCAGAGAGTGTTACAGGTATGTGACATTGGCGCCAGCGGACGGGATTTCAGGTTCAGGCCAGAAGCCGGTCCAACAGCAGTCCCGCGAAGACCGCAAATCCCGCCCAGTTGTTGTTGAGAAAAGCCCGGAAACACCCTTCTCTGTCCCGGAACCGTGCAAGGTGTTGTTGGTAGACGAACAGACAGGCCATGGCAATGACACCCAGATAGAAGATCGCTCCAAGTTCAGTCTGCCGGCCTATCATGAACAGAATAAGCACAACCAGCGACTGGAGTGCGGCAATGATGACGCGGTCTGCATCACCGAACAGGATGGCAGTGGATTTGACGCCAATCTTGATGTCGTCGTCCCGGTCGACCATGGCGTAAAGGGTATCGTAGGCGACGGTCCAGAGGACGTTAGCGGTGAACAACAGCCATGCTAGGCGAGTAATTTCGCCGGATTCCGCTGCCCAGGCCATGGGTATTGCCCAGGAAAACGCCGCGCCCAGAAACAACTGTGGTAAGTGGGTGTAACGCTTCATGAAGGGGTAGATAAAAGCGAGAATGACCCCGCCGAAAGACAGGTACAGCGTCAGCTTGTTTGTGAAGAACACGACCAACAAAAACGCCAGAAAACACAGACCTGAAAACAGCGCTACCGCCTCCCAGGCCTGAATTCGTCCAGATGTCAGTGGGCGGTCCTTCGTGCGCTTGACGTGCTTATCCACCTTGCGGTCTGCAAAATCATTGATGGCGCAGCCCGCTGCACGCATCAGGAAAACGCCCAGGGTAAAGACCACCAGATTGCCAATGGTTGGAACGCCGTCAGCGGCCATCCACAGTGCCCAATAGGTGGGCCAGAGCAGTAACAGACTGCCGATGGGTCGATTGAGTCTTAGCAGCAGGGCATACTCTTTCAGACGCATTTTTACAGGGGCCGGCAAAGCTCGGTTGGTCATAGCGGGCTTCCGTTGAGCGGGATGGACTGTGCCCGGATTATAGACAGGGCAGCGAAGAGGTTGAACCCCGTGGGAGATGTCAGGGCTGCGGATCGATCAGGTTGGGCAGAAAATATTCGCCCACCAACAGGGCCTGATCACCGCAATAAAAGCGGGATCTGCGGCCCGCAATGGGTTGTGTAGGCGTCTCTTGCGCACACAGCCCGGTTTCGAATTCTCCTCTTTGCCATTCGGACTGACTGAACAGGTAAGCGCCCAGCGGCTGCCGACCCAAATGGCGCAGACGTCGCCCGCGACCAGAAAGTGTGGCCAGGGGGATGATGGTGCGGGCCAGAACCCAGGGCGTGTCGTCACCGATCAGGCAGACTTCTCGAATCCAGGCCGCCTGGCGAATTGGCAGCGACAGCGATTGGCGTTCCTCGAGGGTCGGCTGCGCAAAGCCTTCTCGCAATACCTGAACTTTCAATCCGGCCTGACAGCGAAGTTGTAGTGCCCGCGTCAGCGATCCCTCAAGAGTGAGCCAGTAGCCCAGGTGGCCATGAATAGCCGGATTGCGCAGACCCGCAGCAGCGAAGGATTGGTACCAGGCTGTGGCCGGTATGCGAAGAGTTTGGCGGGCATCAAAGTCCTTTGACGGCATAAATTCCCGGGGCGTTTCGCCAATAACCCTTGTAGTCCATGCCGAAGCCGAACAGAAACCGGTCTTCAACGTCGAGACCCGTGAAATCCGCTTTCAGATCTGGTCTGGCTTTGCGATCGTGCTGTTTATCCACCAGAACTGCCGTCAGGACTTCCCTGGCTCCGTGGGCCTTGCAGTAATCTGCTATCGCGCAGAGAGTCGTACCTTCATCGAGGATGTCATCGACAATGAGAACCGTTCTGTCTTGCATGTCGGCTTCGGGTCGCAACTTCCACTCAAGAATACCGCCGGTCGTTTCCTGTCGGTAGCGCGTGGCGTGGAGGTACTCTGCCTGAACAGGAAAGTGAAGGCGGGGCAGTAACTGGCCGGTCAGGATCAAGCCACCGTTCATGACACACATTAGCAGCGGATTGGTGTCTTTCAGACGATCCGTGATCTGCTGCGCCATTGTGTCGATGGCTGCGTATACCCGGTCTTCATCAACCAGACAATCGGCTTCGGCCATGACCTGATTCAGTTCGGCGACGGTGTCGTTCATTGCGATGGGGTCCTGTCTTCAAACGGGCAAGTATACCGGAGGAGATACGGTTTCGGGAGGGGGCGACGCAGGGTGTGCGTCACTGATGTCATTGGTGAAGTCCGGGGCGATGGGTATGATGTCGGCCAAACGGTGCTGGAAAAGTACTCGAAGGCGATTAAAGAAGACTTGATTGTAATATTGTAGGACAATTATAGTCGTGCGTTCAGAACTGCGGAGGAATCTATGAAGAAGTGGCAATGCGTGGTGTGCGGATTTATTTATGATGAGGCCGAAGGCTGGCCGGAAGACGGCATTGAGCCGGGCACCGCATGGGAAGATGTGCCTGAGGATTGGGAATGCCCCGACTGCGGCGTAGGCAAAGAAGATTTTGAGATGGTTGAAATCGGATAAGCCGAAAACCCGGCACACGAATCAGACAGAGGTCAACTGAATGAACACACAAGCCCCTATCGTCATCGTGGGCACTGGTCTGTCCGGATACACGCTGGCCAGGGAGTTCCGCAAGCTGGACAAGGAAACCCCCATCGTCATGGTGACCGCCGATGATGGCGTCAGCTATTCCAAGCCGATGCTTTCGACCGGTTTCACCAAGGGCAAAGATGCCGAAGGTCTGGCGCAGGCCGCACCTGAAGCCATGGAAGAGCAGCTGAATCTGACGGTGAAAAAGTTCGCCACTGTGACCGGCCTTGATGCGGATGCTCACCAATTGGTACTCGGTGAGGAGCGTTTGACCTACAGTAAGCTGGTGCTTGCCTGGGGTGCGGATGTGATTCGTTTGCCGCTCAAAGGCGACGGTCTGGAGCACGTGTTTTCCATCAATGACCTGTTGGATTATCGAGCCTTCCGAAAAGCGGTCAGTGGTAAAAAGCGAGTCGCCATTATGGGGGCCGGTCTGATTGGATGTGAGTTCGCCAACGACCTGCGCAACGGCGACTACGAGGTTGATATCATTGCGCCCTGTGATGCGGTCATGCCGGGCCTGCTCCCTGAATCCGCTGCCCACGCGGTTCAGCAGGGGCTCACGGATCTCGGCGTGCGGTTTCACCTCGAAACCGTGGTTGACCACATCGAGTCCCGGGATCAGGGCGTTCGTTTGACCCTCGGCAATGGCGAAACCATTGATGCGGATCTGGTGGTATCAGCCGTTGGTCTTCGACCGAGAAAGGAGCTGGCTGCAGAAGCGGGACTGAAAACTGACCGCGGAATTGTGGTCAACCGCGCTCTCGAAACCTCGGCACCCGACGTCTATTCCCTGGGTGATTGTGCTGAAGTCGATGGAATGGTGCTGCCTTACGTCATGCCGCTGATGACCTGCGCCAGAGCACTTGCGAAAACTCTGGCCGGTGATCGAACCGACGTCGCTTATGGCACTATGCCGGTCATTGTGAAGACCCCCTGTTGCCCGACGGCGGTCTGTCCACCGCCTTCTTCTGCCGAGGGTGAGTGGCAGGTCGAAAGTGAGGGCCAGAACGTCAAGGCCATCTTTAAGTCTCCCGACGGCGAGCCCCTGGGGTTTGCCGTCACCGGCAGCTATGCCGTCGAGAAGCAGGCACTGTCAAAAGAGGTGCCGCCCATCCACGCCTCCTGAGGCGCGTGATTCGGGTTGATATGAAATGGTGATCTGCAAGGGTGACTGACGGCCAGTCGCCCTTTTTTTATGCCTGAGTTGCTCTGCATTCGGCATTGAGGCCATTGCCAAAGCTGAATGCATAGGGTAAAAATCATTCGCGAGCTAATGAGTTAATCGGGAGCATCCATGCTTGATGTCACGCGAAAACTGGTGGAGTTGCTGGATCTGGCGCCCATCGGAGACGACCACTTCCAGGGAGAGAGCGAAGATCTCGGATTTCCAAACGTGTTTGGGGGTCAAGTCCTGGGACAGGCACTGATGGCAGCCAGTCGCACAGTTGAACAGCGAATGCCTCACTCCATGCATGCCTATTTTTTGCGGCCAGGTAACCATCAGCTACCGATTGATTATGAGGTTCAGCGGGTGCGGGACGGTGGCACTTTTTCCGTCCGCCGGGTGATCGCCCGTCAGGAGGGCAAGGAAATTCTCACCAGTTCAATGTCGTTTCAGGTGCCCGAGGAAGGCTTTGATCATCAGTTTGACATGCCAGAGGCGCCGGGACCGGATGGTCTGAAATCTGAACTGGAGTACGGCCGGATGTTAGCGCCCCACGTCCCGGAACATCGCAGGGCTGCCTTGCTCAGAGACCGGCCGATCGAGATTCGTCCCGTGGATCCAATGAATCCGCTGGCACCAGAGCCCCGCCCTCCGTTTCGCCAGAGCTGGTTCAAGGCCCAGGGCAGTCTTCCGGATGATCCGATGCTGCATTGCTGCCTGCTGGCCTACGCCTCGGACTTTACCTTTCTGGGCACTTCACTGAACCCTCATGGAGTGACTTTCCTGAGCAGGAAGATGCAGGTGGCCAGCCTGGATCACGCCATCTGGTTTCACCGGGAATTCCGCATGGACGAGTGGCTGCTTTACGATAAGGACAGCCCCAGCTCGTCTGGTGGACGCGGGTTCAACCGCGGCAACTTCTACGATCAGCAAGGCCGTTTGATTGCGTCTACAACTCAGGAAGCCCTGATTCGACAGCGGGGATGATGGGCTTCAGCCCATCTTGCGATCGGCGACCTGCAGATTAAACTCCTGAATCCAGACGACAAGGTCGTCGAAAGGCAGCGGCGGGGTCAATGTAAAGCCCTGGACCATGTCGCACCCCATAGAGTCCAGCAGTGCCAGTGTTTTCTCGTCTTCTACGCCCTCGGCAACGACAATGTAGCCGAGGCTGTGGCACATCTCGATGGTGGTCTGAACGATCACCTGATCTTCAGTTTGCGACAGCAATTCGGTGATCAGTGAGCCGTCGATCTTGATCTCGGTTGCTGGCAGCTGCTTGATGTAGGACAAAGACGAGTAACCGGAACCGAAGTCGTCAATCGACAGGGGAATACCGGTGCTGTGCAGCGAATTAAGGGCTTTCAGAGAGTTCACCGGATCCTGCATCATCGAGGTTTCGGTTACTTCCAGGGTGATGGCGCCACGCAGCGAATGGTAGCTGCTCATCAGGCGCTGGACGAAAATCGGAAAGTCCGGTTCGCGCAGATTGTTTGGTGAGATGTTGACCGAGATACCCAGCGCGAAGCCCTGTTCGATCAGCTTCTCCCGCAGTTCCAGTGATTTCTCGAGTACCCACCGGGTGAGGGGCTTTATCAGCCCGGTCTGTTCGGCAATGGCAATGATTTCATCGGGGCGAATCTGGGATTTTCGGCCGGGCCATCGGATCAGCGCTTCCAGCCCGACGATCGATCGGGTTTTCAGTGACATTTTCGGTTGCAGGTACACGGCCAGCTCGTCATTCTGCAGTGCATAACGGAGTTCCGAGACCAGTGTCAGTCGATCCGCACTGAACGAGTCCCGTGATGGCTGGTAGTAGGCCAAGCCACGATCCCGAGCGTCTTCCGAGCCCTGGGCAATGTACGCACGTCTGATCAGCGTGCTGGTGTCGGACGCATGATCCGGGTAAATCGCGGTTCCGGTGCGGGGGTCCAAGGGTAGCTGCATTCCCAGGTAATCCAACGGTTCGCGGATTTCCTCCAGTGCCCGCATCATTTCCCTGGGTGTCTTGACCACCGTGTCTGTCTCCACCACAAAGCCGAACGTCGCCGTCTCCAGTGACGCCAGATAGAACGTCTGATCAGAAGATCTCTCCAGCGGGCAAATCCCTGGAAGGTCCTTCACAATGCTGTTGAAACGTTTGGCGGTGAGTTCGATCAGCCGGTCCGCGTTGCGATGCCCAAGAGTTTTGGTGATGGCCTGCAGGTTGGTCAGGTGAATCACCGCAATGGAGTAGCGGGTATTCGGATTCCGCGAGATCAGTTCATTGATCGACATTTCCAGGCTGGTCCGATTCGGCAGACCGCTTAGCGGGTGATGGAGTGCCTGCTCAATGAGTTTCAGCTCCGC
>CAZWEP010000006.1:37584-82438 GCA_964632565.1 uncultured Marinobacter sp.
CGGGTCTGTTTCAAACGGAAAGAGGAAATTGCGATGGGCGACCGGGCGCTGGGCAAATGGGTAACGGTCCCCTGTAACCTTGCGCTCTTTTACGACCCCGTTTTCGAGCAGGTAGAAGGTGATGTCGTCCAGCTGTGGGTAGCGAATTTCAAGCAGGTCCTGATCACCCGTGAGATCCGCGACGTCAAAGCGAAGCCACACGGTGTCCTTGATGTAGCCGAAGTTGGGGCTCTCTTCTTCCAGTTTTTGCCAGTCGTCCGAAGCCAGTGCTTCGTTAAGATCCATCTTTTCCGGCGGTGATAGCCGGATGTAGTCCATTTCCGGGACAACGTAGCCCTTACCGATAGGGCTGGCCTGGATGTCGACAGCCATCATGATCAATACGCCCAGGAGGGCGAGATACTGAGCAATATGGCGCACTTGATACCATTATTGTTTTGATGTTTTGAATTTAGTATGGCCCGTGGTGACGGGCCGCTCAAGGTCCAATTGACCAGATATTTAATTTCTGAGTGTCTGCAGGGCGTTGATCCACTCTTTCGCCCATGGCAGGGCTTCCTGCTCCGGGTCAGTGGTTTCCAATGCGTCTATACACAGCGTCTCACCTACCTTGCGCGCGCCGGTTTCAAAGAACGCCTCTGCCATCAGTTCACCGGCTCCACAAAACGTATCTCCGTACGAGCTGTCTCCCAGCACGATCACTCCGAAGGGTCTGCCCGGCTGTTGAGGTAGCTGATCCCGAAGGTTTGCGTAAAAAGGCAGCAGGTTTGGCGGTACTTCGCCCTGACCCGTGGTTGAGGTGCAGATCAGCACCGGATCGTCATTGCCGGTCAAATCTTCCAGCTCGGGCTTCTCGAGGACGATCAGATGATGCCCCTCCGCCTCCAGGGACCGTTTCAATTCGCGTGCAGTTAAGAGCGCGCCTCCGTAGACGCTGCCAACCAAAATTCTGATGGATGTCATGCCGTTTTACTTCTCCAGCTGTTCCTCGGTGGTTCTCACTCTCGGGGCAATACGATTGCGGCCGGTTTCTTTGGCGCTGTAGAGATGCAGGTCCGCCTGCTTCAGCAACTCGTCGATTGACCCGGTTTTGGCAATGGAGCAGACACCGGCACTGATAGTGACGGGCAGAGTGTCGTCGCCGAATTTGAAGGCGTGACGTGCCACTTTGACCCGCAGTCGTTCTGCCAATGTAAGCGCCTGCAATAACGAGGTATCAGGAAGCAGGACCAGAAACTCTTCACCGCCCCAGCGGCTTGCAACGTCGGTCTGACGAATGACCGACTGCAACAGTTCAGAGAAATCCCTGAGCACCTGATCGCCCGCGTCATGGCCAAAATCGTCATTGATGCGTTTGAAAAAGTCCAGGTCAATCAGCGCTACTGAGAAATGATGCCCGGAGCGCTGATAGCGAGAGTATTCATCACCCAGTTTGTGCTGCATGTCGCGGCGATTGGACAGGCCGGTCAACTCATCAGTTTGCGCCGCATGTTCGTGTGCTTTCGCCAGGTTCATCAGTTCTTCTCGTGCTTTCAGTCGCGAGGCTTCAAGAACGAAACAGAAAATGGACTCGAAGGTTAGCGTGGCAAAAAAGCGAATCTTGAAGTCCGTGCTGTACTCGGCGGTGACGAACGGCATCTCCGGAAATTGGAACACAATCACCGCGATCAGATAGCAAAACAGCAGGACGGCCGTGCCTGTTTTGAGATCGGTCAGATAGAAGAGCAGCGGAGGAAACACATAAAACCAGAGTGGGCCTGTGTTGCTCTCGCCACCGGTCATGATCAGGTAGCCAAACAGCAAGCCAACGATGGTGATCATTCCCACCTTCTGCTGGCTTCGATTTCGGGTGTAATGAAAGATCAGTGAGTTCAGGGATACCAGTGCTGCGCAGCACCACAGCACCCAGGCATGGGTGTGGTGGCTGGCAAACCAAGCTTTGGTGCCAATACCCAGCAAAAACAACACAGCCATAAGGGACAATGCGGTGAGTAATCGCGAGACGCGAATTTCTTCGCTTTCATCTGCGATGGCGTGGCTGGCTCTGGGAAGTCTGGTCATTGCGCGTTGTTATTGTTTCTTGGCGACGTGAGTCTTTTATGGACAGTCAAGTTACCCCAATTAGTGACCCAATGCAGCGACTTTGATCAAAGCGTCGCCATAAACGTCGATTTGTTTCAATTTTATGTCAGAAATTTTATAGTTCCCGCCCGGCAGGACACATTTATACGTCCCATTTTCAAGCGGTGAGGTCTGACGCGACATGGCAAGTTCATCCGGTTTTCTTGACACCCTTCTGACAAGCCCATCCACAGAACGCTATCGGGTCGGATTCAGTTTCCTGTTCCTGCTGGGCGTTTTTCTGGTGGTTGGCCAGATCAGCGGTGATATGCCCAACAGCATGTTGCTGATGGCAGCCGCCGTGATTGGCGGCTACATGGCGATTAACATCGGTGCCAACGATGTTGCGAATAACGTTGGACCCGCCGTGGGTTCGGGTGCGTTGACGTTGGGTTCCGCGGTGCTGATTGCCGCGGTGTTTGAGGCCGGTGGCGCCCTGATTGCTGGCGGCGACGTGGTCTCTACCATCAAAGGTGGCATCATCGCGGCTGAACGTCTCGACGACGCCAGTGCCTTTGTGTGGCTGATGACGGCAGCATTGCTGGCCGGCGCGCTCTGGCTGAACCTGGCGACCTGGATGGGGGCGCCGGTATCCACCACGCACTCGATTGTTGGTGGCGTGCTGGGCGCCGGTATTGCCGCCGGTGGCTGGGGCATTGCCGACTGGGCTGTTATGGGCAAAATCGTTGCCAGTTGGGTGATTTCCCCTGTAATGGGAGGCGTGCTGGCGGCCCTGTTTCTTTATGCCGTCAAGCGTACGGTGTTGTACCGGGAAAATCTGGTACCGGCAGCGCGTCGGTTCGTGCCCTGGCTGGTCGCGATCATGGCCTGGGCCTTCGGCACCTACCTGATGGTTAAGGGCGTGAAAAAAGTCATCAAGGTGGATTTCATGGAGGCGGCGCTGGTTGGGCTGGCTCTGGCCGCGGTGATTTTCGTCGCCATGCGCACCCTGGTGAAACGCCGTGCTGCGACCATGGAGAACAGTGCGGCAGGGGTCAACGAATTGTTCACCTGGCCAATGATTTTTGCCGCGGCGCTGCTGAGCTTTGCCCACGGCGCCAACGACGTGGCGAATGCGATTGGTCCGCTGGCAGCCATTAACGATGCGCTGTCCGCCGGCGCGGTCGTGACGTCCGCTGCCATTCCGTTGTGGGTCATGCTGGTCGGCGCGCTGGGTCTGGCCGTAGGCCTGATGCTGTTTGGTCCGCGTCTGATCAAAACCGTGGGCACCGAAATCACCGAACTGGATAAGACCCGGGCGTTCTGTATTGCGCTTTCCGCAGCGCTTACTGTCATCATCGCGTCTCAGCTCGGGCTGCCGGTGTCCTCGACCCATATTGCGGTAGGCGGTGTGTTTGGCGTTGGATTTCTGCGTGAGTACCTGAAGAGCAACTACGCCAGTCAGCTGCACTCCATTATGGAAAGCCATGATGAGAAAGAGCAGGAAAAACTGAGACCGTTCCTTGACGATTTCCGCAACGCTTCGGTGGAAGAAATGGAGCGTTTGCTGCAGCAGACCAAAAAGAAGAAACAGATGCCGCTGTCCAAGAAGGAGCGCAAGCGTTTGAAGAAGATCTACCGCGAAGAGATGGTTAAGCGGTCGCACCTGACGCGTATTGTTGCCGCCTGGATCATCACTGTGCCTGTGTCTGCGGCTATGGCGGCCACCCTGTTCTTCACCATCCGTGGTCTTTTGATCTGATGCTGTCCTGAGGTCTGGCGCTGGTCAGGCCTCATGGCTCATACTAACCTTGAAGAACGGGGCAGGGGCCCTGAAACGTCACAGTGTCCGGGGATGTGTTCATGAGTTCAGCCGCAGAAAGTCGTCAGGCAAGAGTGATTGACGAGCTGAGAGTCTTCATTAAAAAGGTTCTGAGCGACCCAACCATTGCCGTGAAATCCGTCGAGATCGCTCGCAAGTATCGGGACCAGCCCGACGCCAACGAGGCCATTGCGCGTGAAATCAGCGCCAATACGACCATCCGCATTCCTGAAACCTGGAGTGAGGCGGATCGCATGTTTCTGGACATACTCGATGAGGTTCTGGACGACGAAGAGGCGTTGTACTGATCGCGCCGATTGATCTTCCAATGAGTCAATAAAAACGCGCCGTCAGGCGCGTTTTGCGTTGGGAGACTGCTGAAGGGCCGTCTCGGCCATCTGGATAAGAATGCTCATTTCATCCTGGATGGCATCGGCCTTCGCCAGTTCGGCCTGCTCTTTCAGGATGTCTGCAAGAATGTCGCCGGTGGTCAGCGGGTTGGCAAGAACCACGCGGAACACGATGCTTGGGAGGTGGCCATAACGGGCCGGCTCCAGCCTTGTGCGCGAAACAAAGGCCTTACCCCGTTCCCGCTGGGTCTTCTGGATGAACTTGGTGATGCGGTTCAGGCAGGTGGTCATTCGCTCTGTTTGTTGCGCGTCCGCGATGCCAAGCGCTTCCTGCACTGGCCTTGGGCAGTAGCGGTAGGTCAGGATGTTCAGTTCGGGCCGGGTAATCAGCTCGAAGTCATCATGGTCATTGATCAGGCCAGCGAATTGCTTGGCTTTATCAATGCCCTGGTCGATCAATATCTCATAGCCTTCCCGGGCGAGAATTTTCAGTCCCGACTGAATCAGCATGGACATGCCCGGGCGTGAGCCCTCAAGGGTCGTGCTGCCCAGATCGCGGGAACCTTTCCGGATAATGTACTGCGCATGGTGCTCGACCGCGCTCGCCAGTGCCGGATCCCTGAATACCACCAGTCCGGCACCCATGGGCACGTACAGCTGTTTGTGGGCGTCGAAGGTGACGGAATCCGCCTTCTCGATGCCCTTGAGCAGGTATCGGTGCGTCCGCGAGAACAGCGTTGGTCCACCCCAGGCGGCATCCACGTGGAAGTGGGCACCGAATTCCCGGGCGATATCAGACATGGCGTCTAACGGATCAACGTTGCCAGTCTCGGTGGTGCCGGCAATGCCGCAAATGGCCATGACCTTGATTTTCTGTCGTTGCAGTTCGAGACATTTTTCCCGTAGCGAATCTGGCTGGATACGATTTTCATCGTCGGTATCCACAGGAATCAGAAACTCGCGACCCAGTCCCAGCACGTCTGCGGCCTTGCGCAATGAATAATGGCCGCGGCGGGAAACAAGAATAGCCGCGCCTTCATGGCCGTAGTAACGCAGCGCGCGGAACAGGCCTTCCTGGTGAATGCCGCGGAAATTGCCCTCGGCAGGGAAAGCATTGTTGCGGGCTACCCAGAGGGCCGTCAGATTGGCGATGGTGCCGCCGGAGCACATGGCGCCCAGAGCGTGGCTGGGGTCGTGCATCCAGCGCCGGTAAAAGTCACCGTCTTCCTCGTACACCAGCCGGTGGATCATGCCGAGCACCTGCCGCTCCATGGGCGTGAAGGCTTTCGACGTCTCGGTTTTAACCAGATTCTGATTGAGGGCAATCATGATCTTGGAAAGCGGCAGCATGAAGTAGGGCAATGCCGACGTCATGTGGCCGATAAAGCTGGGGGAGGCGGTGTGCACCGAATTGGCAACCAGCTTGTCGAGCAGGAACTGGGCCTGCTCGGACACGAATACAGGCTTCTCCGGAATGGCATAGTCGGAGAAGTCTTTTTCAACCTCGGCCAGATCCCGCTCAACGGCCACGATGTGCTCCTGCAGAAAACCTGCAAGATTGCGGGAGATGTTCTGGTCAATCCGGCTGAGCGTCGATTCCGGGGCCTCGGGCACAGTGAAGACCCGGTACATGGCTTCCACCGAGGCCTGGGCTGACTTTTTCTTTCCAGTCATAGGTGCAACACGCTATCCAGTAATCATCCAAAGGTGCTTCCGGTTTACCTGTTGGATTGCCGGAAACCGGGGTTTCCGAGGTCTGTATTTGCCGTTCGCCGGATTTTCCGACGGCTCATCCTGGAGCAGCGTAGTATACGGTTCCGTATATTTATACGCTACAACCCGCCTTTTCATCTATGGCACGAGTGACGTTGGGGGTTGGTCAATCAGAGAATTTCACGGTGAACGTCCAGAATCGCCGCGTCTATGCGGTCCTGAACGGCTTTTTCCACTTGATCAAGCCTTTCTGAAATCTGACGGGAAGAGTCGCCGAGTGCAGCGATGGTCCAGGTGGCGCAATCCAGAGCGTCCTGGTCCGCAGTCTCCGCGACCGCGAGATCCGGTTCCCGGCCCCAAACCGCCTTGAGCGCGGTGAACACCTTTCGCTTCGCTTTCAGGTCAGGGCACCCATACAGCTGAAAATGCAGCGTCAGAACGCCTACGTGCGGCGTGATGACAGGGTGAGCATCTGACGAATTCAGAAGTTTACGGAGTGCATCGGACATGGTGGCTCGCCACGTTGTGGCCCACTGCCTGGCGGGCAGGCGGTGGGGCGGGTGGATTCTCAGGAAGGCTCAGTCTACTACAGGAGTTGCCCGTCGGAGAATGCTTGCAGCGTCGGTTCCCGACGGCAAGTTGCCGTAATTCAGGCCGCCGTTGTGCTCCAGGCGAGAGGCGCAGAATGCGTCCGCAACCGCCGCATCCGAGTGCCTTATGAGCAGCGACGCCTGCATCATCAAAGCCATGCGGTCGACGAGATTGCGGGCGCGGTACTCGATGTCATTCCAATCTGAGAAATCGTCTTTCAGCTGGCTCATAAAACGGTCAAATCGCGCATCGGTGCCGGCGGCCTCAGCCGCTTCATGGAAAAAGGCATCCAGTGATTCGGGCGATTTTTGTAGTGCGCGCAGGGTATCGAGGCACTGCACATTGCCACTGCCCTCCCAGATCGCATTGACGGGTGATTCGCGCAGCAGCCTCGGCATGATGCAGTTTTCCATCACACCGCTGCCTCCGATGCACTCCATCGCCTCGTAGGCGTGATTCGGGGTGCGTTTGCAGATCCAGTATTTGCCAATGGGCGTCGCCAGCCTGAGAAATAGCTGCTCTTGCTCGCTCTGTTGATTATCCAGGGCGCGGGCTGCCCGCATGGTGTAGGCCATTGCGGCTTCGCTTTCGAGGGCAAGGTCTGCCAGAACGTTCTGCATCAGCGGCTGTTCGCTCAAACGGCGGCCGAACGCGGAGCGATGGCGACAATGATGGCTTGCCTGGGCCAGTGCTTGGCGCATACCGGCAGAACTGCCGATCATGCAGTCGAAGCGGGTCAGCGCGACCATCTCAATGATCGTCGGTACACCCCGTCCTTCTTCACCGATCATCCAGGCCAGCGCGCCCCGCAGCTCGGCCTCGCTGGAGGCATTGGCCACGTTGCCGGATTTGTTTTTGAGTCGCTGTATCTGCCAGGGGTTCTTGGTGCCATCGGGTCGCCAGCGTGGCATCAGGAAGCAGGAAAGCCCGCCCGGGGTTTGGGCCAGCACCAGGAATGCATCGCACATGGGCGCCGAGACAAACCACTTGTGCCCAACGAGTTCGTAGGCCTGACCGGGACCTTCCGGGCCAATGGGGAACGCCCGCGTGCTGTTTGCCCGCACATCGCTGCCACCCTGCTTTTCAGTCATGGCCATACCGATGGTGACCGATGCTTTGTCACGGTCGGGGCGGTTGCTCGGATCGTATTGCGTTGCCAGGATTTTCTGTTCCCACACCGCGGCCAGTTCAGGCTGGTTGCGGATCGATGGGATCGCGGCAAACGTCATGGTGATGGGGCAGCAGTGAGCGGCTTCAACCTGGGAGTGCATGTAATATTTCGCCGCACGATGAACATGGGCGCCTTGGCCCGGGTTGGTCCAGGGGCTGCTGTGAAGGCCGTGCTCCATCGCAATCGACATCAACTGGTGATAGGCCGGGTGGAAATTAACCTGATCGATCCGGTGGCCGAACCGATCGTGGGTGTCGAATTCGGGTTTGTTGGCATTGGCCTGGAAACCGAGCTCGATAGTGTCCGCTGATCCGGCCAGGGAACCAAAGGCGGCCAGATCATCCAATGCGTGGGACGCGCCTTCTCTTTGGACGGCTTCTTTCAGCGCAGTGTCCTGCTCAAACAGGTTGTAGTTTTCCAGGGCAGGGGGCTGGTTGGTTACCTCATGGGTTTCGGCCAGATAAGGTTGTTCGCCCGTATTCGGGGCCTTCGGCAGGGGTTCTCGGGCGTTCATCGTTACCTCCGATGGCCGGTCAACCCCTGCATACAAAATGTGATGATGGAGTCGACCAGCGGATTGCTTTCGTTCTGGTCTGTCTGTGGCGCCTCACCCGTGATGGTCGGGGACAGAGGGCCTACCAGACTTTCCGCAATGGCACCCACCAGGCAGGTGCCGCTCTGGGCAGCCTGTTGCATTGGCAGGCTGCCTTCCTCAATACCTTCCTCAATCGCCTGCTCGAACAATTCTGCGTAGGCGCTACGGAATTTCAGGCGTTCCACTTCCACTTTCGGATCGACTGGTTCTGCAATCAGCGACCACGCCATCGTCGGCGCCCTCAGCGCGCGTCGGGCAAACTGTCTCAGGGCCAGTTCCAGGCGTTCTGCCGCATTGCCTTTCTGAGCAAGTGCCTCGGCCACCTTGTCTACTTCGATTTGCGTCGCGATCCGGAAAATCTCGGCAAAGAGGTCTTCTCTGGACTCGAAGTGACGGTAAATGGTTCCGGTCGCTACTCCCGCGCATTCGGCGATTCCAGTCACCCTTGCTTTGCGAAAGCCATCCTCGGCGACACAGCGTTGCGTGCACTCGATGATGCGTTTTCGCGCGTCTGCTTTGCGTTTACGCATCTTTTCGGTTTCGCGATAGGCCATACGGCTCCCTATTGAAATAGTGAATCATTATTCATTCTTTCGGTCAACCATCTCTGGTTATCATCTGTTTCATTTTATCCTTTTAAAACAGTGCCATGAAAAAAGATACAAAATGTTACAAAAATGCTGTCTTGGGGAAATGGCGTTGTCATGAAAACAGGATTATAAAGACGCCAAGATGGGACCGCAGAAGGCCCGTCGAGACGGGGTGTACAGCCACACGGCGAGCGACACCCGGATTACTGTTTTCGTTGTGGGAGAAGCCCATGAGTGAATTCGACGAAAGCAATCTGGAAAATTCCGGAAACTGGTCGTCCGACAGCGACGATACTCACACCGTGACTGGGCGCGCCCGCGTTCGGGCACAACTTCAGCAGGATATCGAGTCCTTTTTAAGTCGGGGTGGCAAGATCGAGGAAGTCGATACGGCTCTGCGTAATGACGCTCCGAGAAAGGTCGAGGTCGGATTCAATAACCGGTCGCTGTAGTTTCGGATCGCCCGGCCCGACAGTCTGAAGTTTTGACGCCGGTCTCGGTGGCCGGCGTACTGCTGCGCTATGCTGACCAGACAGCACTCGCAATTATCCATAATGGGCACTCATGAAGCGTTCCTACTTGGTGGCGTCTGCAGGTCTCGTCGTCTTGACGCTGATCGTCGCGTCCGCCCTGATCTGGCTATCTGACACGTCCGCGCAACAGCCTTTTTTAATGTCTGGCTCTGACCAGGTCGTTGTTGAACCCGGCGACTATCCGTCGAAGCTCATGACGCAGCCGTCAGTCGAATTGCCAGAAGATATGCCTGCGTCTCTTGAAGGCACTGAGGTGCCCGAAGGTTGGGCGCAGACCGATGCTAACGGTTCACTGGTGCCAACGCCTCATCTCCGGCGACTGTTCGAGTATTACCTCGCGGCATTGGGGGAAGAAACCCTGGCGCAACTGGTGACTCGCATCGAGCGCTCCCTGGCGCAATTACCGGAGCCGGCGCGCACCGAGGCCATGGTTACTTTGGGTCAGTATCTGGATTACAAACTCGAGCTTGGGCAGTTGGAGGCATCTGTCTCAACGCAGTCCGGCTCACTGAGCCCGGAGGCCATGGCTCGTCAGCTGTCAGAGGTCCGGGCGCTTCGCCGCCGGTGGCTGGATGCGAAAACCGCAGAAGCTTTTTTTGCGTCCGAGGAGGCGGTTGACGATTTCCAGCTCGCCCAGCTGCGAATTCAAAGCGACGACTCGCTGACCGACGAAGAGCGAGCCAGCCGTCTGCGGGAAGCTGAGCAAATCCTGCCAGAGCCCATCCGCGAAGCCCGTCAGGAGACACGCAAATTCTCGGAATATCAGCAACAGCGACAGGCGCTGGCGGACGATCCGGAAGCATTGGCGAATCTGCGTCGACAAACGTTCGGAGAAGAGGCGGCTCGTCGTGTCGCAGAAGCGGAGCAGGAACAGCAAGAATGGGACGCCCGCTGGCAGGAGTATCAGGCTGAGCGCGCCCGGCTTGAAAATCAGGGATTGGCGGGGCCCGAGCTGGAGTCTGCCATCACGCGACTGCGGGAATCCTATTTCGACGGTTCGGAACGAATTCGGGCCGAGGCACTGGATTCCATCCGGTAATATCGTCGTCACAAACTCCGGGCATCCTCGGCAGAGACTGCGCGTCACACCTGCCCAGCAGAGAGGAGGGCGTGTATGATGAAACCTGTCTTAACGTCTGTCAGAGGAGAGGTTTTGTGAGCTCACCGGTCAATCGTGCCTACCCCGGTACCCGCCTTCGCCGTAACCGTGTGGATGATTTTTCCCGCCGGATGGTTCGTGAGTCCCGGCTGACGGTCGACAACCTGATTTTCCCCGTGTTTGTACTGGAAGGGGAGGGGCAGCGAGAAGCAGTGGCATCCATGCCTGGCGTTGAGCGGCTCAGTATTGATTTGCTGGTGGAGCAGGCGAAGGAAGTCGTGGAGTTGGGTATTCCCGCCATGGCACTTTTTCCGGTGGTGTCTCCGGATCAGAAAGACCTGGACGGATCCGGGGCCTGGGACGAGCAGGGGCTGGCGCAGCGGGCGGTGAGAGCACTGAAAAAAGCGTGCCCCGGTTTGGGCGTGATCACCGATGTCGCTCTGGACCCATTCACCACCCACGGTCAGGACGGCATTATTGACGACGAGGGTTACGTGCTGAATGACGTCACCGTGAAGGCTCTGGTCAGACAAGCGCTCTCCCACGCTGCTGCCGGGGCGGATGTGGTAGCGCCCTCAGACATGATGGATGGTCGCGTCGGCGCCATCCGACAGGCACTGGAAAACGCCGGTTACGTAAACACCCGGATTCTTTCCTATTCTGCCAAGTACGCGTCCAGCTACTACGGACCGTTCCGGGATGCCGTCGGCTCGGCTGGCAATCTGGGTAAAGGCAACAAGTCGACCTACCAGATGGACCCGGCCAACAGCGATGAAGCCATCCACGAAGTTGCGATGGATATTGCCGAGGGAGCCGACATGGTCATGATCAAGCCTGGCATGCCCTACCTGGACATCGTGCGTCGGGTGAAGCAGGAGCTTCAGGTGCCGACATTTGTGTATCAGGTCAGCGGCGAATACGCGATGCACATGGCAGCGGCAGAGCGCGGATGGCTGGACGGCGACGCTGTGATGATGGAAAGCCTCACGGCCATGCGGCGGGCCGGAGCGGATGCCATTCTGACGTATTTTGCGATTCGGGCGGCCCGTTTGCTGAAGGGCGGCTGAGTCTGAAAACTCCCACCAGTGCCAAGGGCGCTGGTTGTTATGGATGCAGTGAACAATGACAACGCAATCGGCCAATCAGGCCAGCGAAAACGAAAATGTACCGGCCCCCGTGGATATCCCGGAGAGCGGCAGTGACATCGACGTCAACGCGGCGGAAAACTATTTCAACCGCGAGCTCAGTCAGTTGCAATTCAATTACCGGGTGCTGCGGCAGGCTGTCGACAAGACCCATCCGCTGATCAATCGTCTGATGTTCTGCTGTATTTTCAGTAGCAACATGGACGAGTTTTTCGAGATCCGCGCCGCCGGCCTGCGTCAGCAAATCAAGTACGGACGAGAAGCGCCCGGCGCCGATGGCATGCTCCCGGAAGAGGTGCTTGCCGAAATCAGTCGGGTGGCTCACGACTACATCCGAGAGCAATACGACATCCTCAATAACGTACTGATCCCGGAGATGGAGCAGGAAAACATCCATTTTGTTCGCCGGCGGGAATGGACACCGGCGCAAGCCGAGTGGGTACGTCGCTATTTCGACGAGGAGATCTTTCCGGTGGTCAGTCCGATCGGTCTGGACCCATCGCACCCGTTTCCAAGACTGGTGAATAAAAGCCTGAACTTTATTGTCGAGCTTGATGGCAAGGACGCGTTTGGCCGTGAAACCGGTATGGCGATTGTTCCGGCCCCCCGCTCGCTGCCCCGTCTGGTGCGTCTGCCGGACGAAGTATGCGATGGCGGCGACAATCTGGTGTTTCTGTCTTCTATGATTCACGCCCATGCTGATGAATTGTTTCCCGGCATGGAGGTCAAAGGCTGCTACCAATTTCGCCTGACCCGAAATGCCGACCTTGAATTGGAAGAGGATCTGGAAGACCTGGCTTCCGCGCTGCGTGGCGAATTGCTGAGCCGTCGGTTTGGCGACGGCGTGCGGCTTGAGGTGGCAGACAACTGCCCGGAAGAGCTGGTGCATTTTCTGTTGCGGGAATTCCGCCTGACCGAACAGGATCTGTATCAGGTCCACGGGCCGGTTAACCTGACGCGACTGATGGCGGTCAGCGGCCTGGTGGATCGCAATGATCTGACCTACTCCGGTTTTTCGCCGTCCATTCCGCGTCAGATTCGCAGCAAAGAGACCATGTTCGATGCGATTCGCAAGCGTCCACTGCTGCTGCTTCACCCGTTTGAGAACTTCAGTTCTGTGGTCGACCTGTTGCGTCAGGCGGCCAAGGATGCCCATGTGCTGGCCATCCGGCAGACTCTGTATCGGACCGGTGCTGATTCCGAGATCGTGGAAGCACTGATGGACGCCGCGCGCCGGGGCAAGGAAGTCACCGCCATCATCGAGTTACGCGCGCGATTCAGTGAGGCGGAAAACCTGGAGTTAGCCAGCCGCCTGCAGGAGGCTGGGGTCATTGTGGTGTACGGCGTGGTGGGGTACAAAACCCACGCCAAAATGATGCTGATTGTCCGTCGTGAAGAGGGGCGCCTGCGCCGCTACGTCCACCTTGGTACCGGCAACTACCACGCTGGAAACGCCCGGCTGTACACCGACTACAGCTTCATGACCTGCGACGAGTCCATCGGTGATGACGTCAACAAGCTGTTCCAGCAGCTGACGGGGATGGGAAAGGCGCTCAAGATCAAAAAGCTGTTCCACTCACCCTTCACTCTGCACTCGCGACTGCTTGGGCTGGTCGAACGGGAAGCGGAACTGGGCAGCCGCGGGCACATCATTCTCAAGTTCAATGCGTTGACCGAGCGTGCGTTGATCCAGGCACTTTATCGGGCGTCCCAGGCGGGTGTGCAGATTGACCTGATCGTCCGGGGCATTTGCTGCCTGCGACCCGGGGTGCCGGGGCTGTCTGAGAACATCCGGGTCCGGTCCATCATTGGCCGGTTTCTGGAGCATACCCGGGTTTATTACTTTGAGAATGACGGACGGCCCGAGGTGTACTGTTCCAGTGCCGATGGCATGGAACGCAACCTGTTAAATCGGGTGGAGACTGCCTTCCCGGTGGAAGATCCCGCGCTGGTGGCGCGCCTGCGGGAAGATCTGGATACCTACCTTGCGGACAATTGCCAGTCCTGGATGTTGCAGTCTGATGGCAGTTACATACAGAATCAGCCGGCAGAAGGCGAAGACAAGTTCGCCTCACAACTGGTGTTGCTTGACCGCCTGACCGGCCAGTAAGAAGCGCCGACACAACAAAATGTTTAGGGAGAATAACAGTTGACTAAAAAATGGATGGTTGCCGGTGTTGCCTTACTGGCGGTGGGTGCGGCAGCGCCCTGGGCTGTGGGGTACATGACCGAACAACAGTGGCAGGGCGTCACGCAGGGGTTTAACGACTCGCAAGACGTATTTCGCGTCGATACCAGTGAATACCAGCGCGGTTATATGAACGCCCATGTCGTGGGTGTCGTGACGATCGTTAATCCGGATTCTGGGGAAAGTCACTCATTCGATTACGAGGCACAGGTGTCCCACGGGGTGACGGGAAGCCTGATGGACTTTTCCAAGGCGCTCGAGAGCGGTGAAGAAGACATTGAGTACCTTGACGATGAGCGGCCGCGCGTGACTCTGGAGACTCGCGTTTGGGGATCTGCGACCGCCGAAATGATGATTCCGCCGGTCGAAGTCACCAAGCCGGACGAGGATGGCGTCTTCCAAACTTCTCGGTTCGAGGCAAAAGCGGATATTGCTGCCGCTGGCTCCGAGGCCGACATATACGTGTCATGGCCCGGCATGACCCTCACCAGCCCGGACCTTAACCTCAGCATCACCGACATCACTCTGGACCAGACCATGGAGCACCTGGCGGGCGAGGTCTGGCTGGGAGATGGTGTCATGGAGATGGCGAGCCTTGAGTTCTCGGCGCCCGGACAGCCGTCATTTGCCATGACCGGTTTGTCCATCAAGTCAACATCAGATGCCTCGGATGACGGAGCTCGCTTTAACAGCGACACGGCGCTGCGCCTGGAAAACATCCGTGTTGATGAGAATTCCTTTGGCCCGCATGAGATTCAGGTGTCCATGAAGGATTTTGATGTCGCTGGCATCAACGAACTCTATGCGGCGTTGAGCGACATGCAAGATATGGCGATGGCCGGCTCTCCAGACGCTGATCCACAGCAGATGATGCAACAACAGATGGAAGCGTTTCAGCGTATCAACGAGGCTGTTGTGAATCTGGCAACCGAAGGCTTTTCATTCGGTTTCCCAACCATTGATCTTGCAACCCCGCAAGGTCCGATTACCGGAAAGCTGAATCTCAGTCATCCAACGCTGTCAGGAGATGAGAAGGCCCAAACGATGATGGTGATGCAGGGGCTGTCCGGCAGTCTGGATCTCAGCATGCCTGTTGCACTGGTTGAAAATACGCCTCAGCTCCAGATGCAGGTCGCCCCTCTGGTCAAACAGGGCATGGTCACGCAGGAAGGAGATCAGTACAGACTCGAGGGCACTCTTGAGGACATGGCGCTGACCATTAACGGCAACGTGGTTCCGCTGCCCCCCGTCTTCTAATTTGTTTGCCGGGCTCTCCAGCGAACCATGGTCGTTGTGAGAGCCTGCAATCCCATCCTGACAACCTTACTGAGTCGAGAATTTCTGCTTCAGCGCCTTTTCAACGGCCGGATCGACAAACTCTGACACATCGCCTCCTAGCGATGCGATTTCCCGTATCAGCGTCGACGAAATGTAAGAGAGATGATTCGCCGGTGTCAGGAAGACGCTTTCAACTTCCGGCGCCAGCCGCCTGTTCATGTCGGCGAGCTGGAATTCGTATTCAAAGTCCGACACCGCCCGCAAGCCCCTGAGAATCACCGTGGCATTCTGTTCACGCACGAAATCCGCCAGCAGGTTGCTGAACCCGGTGACCGTAACGTTGGGCAGGTGGGAAGTTGCGGCTGCGACCAGATCGCATCGCTCCTGTAGGTCAAGAAGGGGAGACTTTTTTGGGTTGTACGCAATGGCAACAACGACTTCATCAAAAAGTCGACCGGCGCGTTCAATCAGATCAGTATGGCCGTTAGTGATGGGATCAAACGTGCCTGGGTATATGACTTTCGCCATCAGATGCTCCTTGTTCGCTGATGGCTAGAGGATAGCAGCCTTGCCCGCCAACCAAAACGGCGGGCAAGGACTTGGGTCAGCCTTTCAGGCGATTTGCCAGGCGTGTGCTGTTCCTTGCCGCCAGGGCGTACACCGACAGCTGCGGGTTCGCACCAATGCTGGTCGGGAAGATAGAGGCGTCATGAACGCTGAGGTTGGCGACCTGGTGATGTTCACCAAAGCTGTTAACGACCGACTCCCGCGGATCGGCGCCCATGCCACAGCCACCCATTTGATGGGCGGTGAACAGTCTGACCCGATGCGGCTCCATGGGCAAATCATCGATGGCGCGTTTGCACTCGGTCCACGAACTGAACCAGGGCGAATCCAGGTGCACCAGCCTGACTCTTTGAGCGCCCGCGGCAAACTGAATTTCTGCCATTTTATAATACGCGTCCCGGAGGCCATCCCAGAGATAATCGGTGACCGGATAATCCAGCACCGGGCTGCCATCGTCCCTCAGACCGACTGTGCCGCCCTGACTTTCTTCATGGAAACCGTCGCGCATCAGCGCCAGCACGGAATTCAGGTTTGGAAGTTTTGACAGATCGCTGATCTGGCCTTTGCCATGCCCTGGAACCACACCGGCAGACATGGCCGGATGAAGCGGTGGTACTTCCAGCTTGAAGCCGGCCGGACCATCAACCCCGCGGGCAAAATTGAATTCATCGGAGTAGATGGACTGTGGCGCGCCGTAATAGGGGTCAATTTTTTCCGGCATCTCGGCAACGGTCGCATTCACTGGATGAATGAAAGAGCGTTTGCCTAGCCGATCATGGGGATCGGGCAGCTCGGAGCGGAGTAGCAGTCCCGGTGACCCAATTGCGCTGGCCGCAACCACAAAGTGACGCGCTCGCAATTCGACCGTGACGCCAGATGGGGTGATGCCATCGCTGGACATGGCCGAGGCCTGGAGATGATCAATGCGATCCTCTTTCATCACCAGGCGGTCGGCTCGCAGGCCATGGAATAGCATGGCGTCGTTGTCCAGTGCGCCGGGAATGGTGGTGGTCAGTGCACCCTGCTTGGCATTGGTTGGACAACCTACGCCGCAGTAGCCCAGATTCCAGCAGCCCTTCACATTGCGGGGAATGATTTCCCAGGACCATCCCAGCTTGTCACAGCCTTGCCTGAGCACATCATTGTTGGGGTTCGGGTCCGCCTCCCAGGGCGCGATTGTGTGGCGTTCTTCCCGGCCATCAAACCAGGGTTTCATGGCATCCGGGCTAAGGTCTTCAAGGCCAAAGCGTTGTCCCCAGTAACTCAGGGTTTGGTCCGGCGTGCGGAAACTGGAGGTCCAGTTCACCGTGGTGGAACCGCCGACACAGCGCCCCTGAAGGATCGCAATGGCGCCGTCTTTGGTGACCCGGCTCATGCCTTCCTGGTACAGGGAGCCATAAGCGTCCAGCTCATCCATCTTGAAATCTTTCTGATAGTAAAGTCGGCCTTCCTCAACCAGGATGACTGATAGTCCGGAACGGGCGAGAATTTCCGCCGTTGTGCCGCCGCCGGCTCCAGTGCCAATGACGACCACATCGGCTTCGTGAGTCTGATTGCTCGTCAGCTTGGCGGCGTCAGTGACCTTCCAGCCAGATTCAAGCCCCCGGGCAATACGATCGGTTATTGACATGCTCTGCTCCAAATGAAGGTTACTGGGCTCAGGCGCCGGTCTTGAACTGTGGTAGGGCGTCCACGGCGAATTGCGGTGGTCCCGGGTAGCCGGAAATATGCCAGTGATCCCGGTGGCCGTAGAACGCAACATTGCTGATTTTGGTCAGTGCAATGTAGCCGTTGTTGAACAGGCCGATGCCACTGGTGCGCCAGCGCTCAAGGAAGGCATGTGCCGTTGCCGTATCGACGTTTTTCCAGCTTGACCAGACTCGCGCAACCGTAACGCGGGTGAAGCCAAAATTGAGCAGATCAAAAAGACCTCGCAGCTCTTTCTGATTGGCAGGACCAAACTGAACGATGCCCGCATCGATGCGCTGAATGGTTTCCTGTAAAGCCTTTCGCCGCTGCTCAGGAGCCTCCGGAAGCGCCGGTCCCACCATTGCAGGCAACAGGGCTTCGAAGAGCACGACGTCTTCTTCAGTGAGGAAGCCGAAGCGATAGGCACCAGCCGGTGTCGCTGTGGGCGAGGTGTTCATGGAGCCTTCGGATGGTGCGGTGGCGCATCCGGCGAGGCCCGTCGTCATACTGACGGTTCCCAGGAAAAGCACACCGCCCAGACCGGACCGTAGAAACCCCCGGCGGTCCATGGACGGAGAGTCTGCCAGCGAATTGCTGGCAGAGTTTTGCTGATGATCAGCCATGTTCCGTTCTCTTGATTGTTGTTGTCTTCGGTCGGCCATCTGGCCGACCTGTTATCGAATGAACAGCTTGTAGATCAGTTTGTGAGCCGGCGTTCCGTGCGGCGCATAGACAAATTTGCCACTGTTGAAGCGCTGCTTGCTGAAGATGGCACGCTGGTGGGAGAAGGTCAGAAAGCCCTCTTTGCCGTGGTAATGACCCATGCCCGAGTCGCCAACACCGCCGAACGGCAGGTCATCCTGGGCGACGTGCATGAGTGCGTCGTTAATGCACATGCCGCCGGAATGGGTGTTGTGGATGACGTATTCCTGATGGCTCTTGTCGTAGCCGAAGTAGTAAAGCGCCAGCGGACGAGGACGGTCGTTGATGTAGTTGATCGCCTCGTCCAGGTTGCCGTAAGACACCACCGGCAGGATCGGGCCAAAGATTTCGTCCTGCATGACCTTCATGTCCGGCGTCGTGTTCAACACCAGGGTAATGGGCATTTTGCGAGTGCCGTCGCCGAGGTTTTCCTGGGCTGGATTGACCTCAATCAGCTCTGCGCCCTTGCTGCGAGCGTCGTCCAGATAGCTCTGCAGGCGGTCGTACTGACGTTCATTGATAATGGCCGTGTAGTCGTCGTTGTCACGGAGCGTGGGATACATCGCCGAGACCTGTCTGCGGAACTCATCCACAAACGACTGAATGCGATCGGCCGGGCACAGCACGTAGTCTGGCGCCACGCAGGTCTGTCCGGCGTTCAACGCCTTGCCAAAACCAATGCGCTGAGCGGCGTCTTCCATAGGTACGTCGGCAGCCACGATGGCTGGAGATTTACCGCCGAGCTCCAGAGTAACGGGTGTCAGGTTTTCAGCAGCAGCTCGCATGACGAGCTTGCCAACGGAGGTGGAACCAGTGAACAAGAGGTGGTCGAACGGCCTGCTGGAGAAATCCGCAGCAACGTCTGCTTCACCGTTGATTACGCATACCTGATCTTCAGGGAATGTCGATTCGATCAGCTCGCGGAACAGCGCAGAGGTATGCGGTGTAAATTCGGACATCTTGATCATGGTCCGGTTGCCGGCTGCCAGTGAAGCCACCAGAGGGCCGACCGCCAGGTACAACGGATAGTTCCAGGGCACGATAACGCCGACGACGCCTTTGGGCTGGTAGTGGACCTGGTTGCTGGCAGGCTGGAACAAAAGAGAGACGTGGCGCTTGGAAGCCTTCATCCAGTCACTGAGGTTTTTCAGGGTGTAATTGATGCCCTGAACAGAAGGCATGACCTCTGCGATCAGTGATTCGTCTTTCGAGCGGCAGGAAAAATCGCGATCCATGGCGTCAAGCAAACGATCCTGATTGCTGAGCAGAACACGCTTAAGGCGCTTGAGGTTCTCCAACCGCTCCGTCAGTGACGGCATGGGGTTGTTCCGGAACGCCTTCTTCTGATCATCAAAAACACGGTGGGTGTGCTGAATCTGTTTTTTGCTCTCGGTCAGTTGTACAACGGTGGCAACCATAGTCGTTCTCTCCTCGCGGGTGGATGCGTAATCCAGCGCCTGCATTGTTGATTGTGCGTGGTGTACTTTGGTTGGTTTTTGTTGGTGAAAAAGTACACAGTTTGCACTTGCAGCTATTATTAGAGTATATACTCTAGTGAGTCAAGCGGACCGGTTGGCGGATCGGGCCATAGCGGTCCGGATCGCCCGACGATTACCCAATCCAACGTTGAGCCTATGAAAACCAGAGACAAAATCCTGCTCTCCAGCCTTGAGCTGTTTAACGAGCGTGGTGAGCGGAACGTGACCACCAACCATATTGCGGCGCATCTGGCCATCTCGCCGGGTAATCTCTATTACCACTTCCGCAATAAGTCCGACATCATTTACGAGATCTTCCTGGAATACGAAAAGCTCGTGGATTTCTATTTGGATATCCCGGAAGACCGGGCGATTACGCTGGAGGATCTGACGTTCTACCTGGAGTCCGTGTTCAATGGTCTCTGGAGCTATCGGTTTTTCCACCGGGATCTGGAATATCTGCTCGACAGCGACACGCGTCTGCGAGAGGACTACGCGGAGTTTACCGATCGCTGTCTCGTTGCCATTCGGCGGATCTTCGAAAAACTGGCCGAGGCAGACATCATTACGACCCAGAATGCAGAACTTCGGGCAGCCATGGCGCTCAATGTCTGGCTGGTGATCACCAACTGGATGGCTTACCTGAAAACGGCGCACGCCAGCGAAGAGGATGGAACCCTCACCCTCGACCACCTGAAACAGGGGATCTATCAGGTGTTGACGCTGGAACTACCTTATCTGACCGATGAGTACCGGGATCAGGTCCTGGAAATACGGGAGCGCTATCGACCGGAACGGCCCGGTGTGTCGGATACGCCACACCCGGTGGCGGCTGCTGCATCCCGGTAAAAAAGATTCAAATGGAACGAATGTTCGCAGGCGCTGTCACAACGGTGATGCCTGCCATTCGGACTTGGTGGGCGTCTTCCTGAGAATGCTCAGGTTTTAGTACGTCGCAAACCCTGACGTTTTCGGCCTGCCACCCCGGCAGGCCGTTTTTTAGGTCAGGATTCAAGCCAGTTTGTTAAAGCCTCTTTTGACTCGTCCAGCCCCCGTTTGGTGGTTGCTGAAAACATGATCAGGTGTTGCAGGCACTGAACACCCTCAAGCTTCCGGGCAATGCCCAGCATCGCGGTTTTTGCCTGTCCGAATTTCAGTTTGTCCGCCTTCGTGCAGAGGATCATCAGCGGCAGGTTGTTATGCTCGCACCATTCCACCATCATTTGGTCGAAATCGGTGAGTGGATGGCGAATGTCCATGACCAGGACAAGGCCACGCAGACAACGCCGTTCGTTGAGATAATGGCCGAGGTGAGTCTGCCAGTCGTCCTTCATATCCCGGGAAACCTTGGCGTACCCGTAGCCGGGGAGGTCTACCAGGCGGGTGTTTTCGCGGTTCAGGGAAAAGAAATTGATCAAACGGGTGCGGCCCGGTGTTTTACTGGTTCGGGCGAGTTTACCGTTGGTTGTGATGGTGTTGATGGCGCTGCTTTTGCCCGCATTCGATCGACCGGCAAACGCGACTTCGGCGCCATGATCGGCCGGGCATTCGTCGAGTCGGGAGGCGCTGATGAGAAAGCGAGCGCTATTAAATGACAGGCTTTTGCTGGGCGTTTCAGAGGTCACGAAAGTTGGATTTCCTATTGGATTTCAGTTGTCAGTGATTAATGTATAATGCTACACCAAATCCGGGCGAGACGCCTTGCGTCAGCGCCATCAGCCTCCGGTTTGTGCCTCACGGCCAGTGCCTGCCGGCTGCATAACGAAGAATACTTTTTAATGAGAGAAGCGGAGCGAGCATGAAGAAACTGATCGCAGGAGTGGTTCTCGGTGTAGGCCTTGCGGCGATGGCGCACGGGGCTGGAGATCCTCAAGCAGGCGAAGCGAACGCGGCGGTGTGCGCGGGTTGCCACGGTGCAGGTGGCGCTAAGCCGATCGCTGGCAACTATCCAAAATTGTCTGGCCTGGGCGAAAAGTACCTGTACCGTCAGTTGGTCGCGGTTAAGGAAGGGGATCGTGTGATCGCCTCAATGACCGGCCTTCTGGATGATCGTTCTGATCAGGAACTGCAGGATCTGGCGGCTTACTTTGACAGCCAGACCATGCCCGTTGGTCAGGCTGATCCAGATCTCGTGGAGACTGGTGAAGCGCTTTATCGTGGTGGCAATATGGCTTCTGGCGTGCCTGCGTGCGCTGGCTGTCACAGCCCCAACGGCAAGGGCAACGAGCCTGCAGGCTACCCCCGCCTGAGTGGCCAGAATGCGGATTACGTTGCCAAGCAATTGAAGGCGTACCGTGACGGTGAACGAAACACCGGTTCCAACGCGGCCATCATGATGGACGTTGCGGCGAAGCTGACCGATCAGGAAATCGAAGCTGTAGCCAGCTACGTGTCGGGACTGAACTGATTTCCAGGTGCCTGATCCACAAAAACCCCGCCCTGGCGGGGTTTTTTGTTTTTGGCCACCGGAAATCCGCTTAACCGACGTTTAATCTACTGCTGTGGAACTCCCATGGGCCTGTGGTCCATAATCGTGTAAAACGTGTCGATCAGTTAATCGGAGATAATCAATGAGCGGATTCGTCCGAACACTTGCAGTCACTGTGTTTGCCATGCTCTTCATGGTGCCGGCCCATGCCCAGTCTTATGAGGAAGGGCGCCACTACATGGTTGTGGAAACGCCGGTCCGGACCGCCAGCGAGTCCGGCATCGAAGTGGCCGAAATCTTCTGGTATGGGTGTCCGCACTGCTACTCTTTCAAACCTCTCATCGAAGCCTGGTCTGAGGACCTGCCATCAGACGTCAATTACGTGCAGATCCCGGCTGCGCTTGGCGCCTCCTGGGTGCCTCATGCCAAAGCGTTCTACGCGCTTCAGGCCATGGGCGAGCTGGACAAGGAGATGCACGATGCTCTTTTCGATGCGCTCGCCGGTGAGCGTCGACCGCTGAATTCAGGCGATGCGCTGGCAGATTTCGTCGCTCAGAAGGGCGTCGACGGTGAAGCGTTCCTGAAGAACTTCAACAGCTTTGGTGTCAACGCACGAATGCAACAGGCCCAGGCCAAGGTACGGGGGGCTCGGGTGACGGGTACTCCAACCGTGCTGGTAAACGGTAAATACCGCGTAACCGCGTCCACTGCGGGCAGTCAGGAAGCGGTACTCGACGTGGTCGACTACCTGATTGAGAAAGAGCGGGCGGCTGAGGCGGAGTAATCCGTCGCCCCCCCGGTTGCGTCGATAGAGCAGGGCATTCGCCTATGTACAATCGCATCAGAAATCGGCTGACAGGCGTGTTGAAGCCCGCGAGCATGTCTCGCGGGAGTTGTTCCGGTGACGAACACGTTCCCGATTTTGAGCCCCATCGACATATTCGGCTTCTTACCTTCAATATTCAGGTGGGCATCAATACGGCGTCCTACCGACATTACCTCACCCGTAGCTGGCAACACCTGCTTCCTCACAAAAAGCGCATTGAGAATCTGGACCGGATCGCAACCCTGCTGAGCAATTACGACGTAGTAGCGCTGCAGGAATGCGATGGCGGGAGCCTGCGCAGTGGTTACATCAATCAGGTTCAGTACCTCGCCGAAGCTGCAGGTATTCCCTACTGGTACCAGCAGTTGAACCGGAACCTGGGACAACTGGCGCAGCACAGTAACGGGTTGCTCAGCCGATACAAGCCGCTGAGCGTAGAAGAACACAAACTGCCGGGCCTGATTCCGGGGCGCGGTGCCATTGTGGCCCGCTATGGGTCGGCGGACGATCCGCTGGTACTGGTCATGATGCATCTTTCCCTGAGCAAGTCGGCTCAGCAGAGGCAGCTTGGATTTATTCGCGAATTGATTTCTGACTATCAGCACGTTGTGTTGATGGGAGATCTGAACAATCATGCAGATGAGCTGCTCAGCAATACGCCGCTCAAGGACGCAGACCTGGTGCCACTTCCGGAAACCGCACACAGTTTCCCCAGCTGGAGACCGGAGCGGGCGCTGGACCATATCCTGGTCAGCCCGAGTCTGGAAATCCGACGCTCCGAAGTGGTGAGCTTTCCGGTGTCTGACCATCTGCCCGTTGCCATGGACATCCGGCTGCCCAGCGGCTACGTCCAGACATTCTGACCTGCCCAACGATTCATGCAGACAAAAAAATACCCCGGGTTTGACGCCGGGGTATCTGTCGGATTGGCAAAGATCTTATTTGATCTTGGCTTCCTTGTATTCCACGTGCTTGCGAACCACCGGATCGTACTTTTTGATAGCGATCTTTTCCGGAGTGTTACGCTTGTTCTTGTTGGTCGTATAGAAGTGACCAGTACCTGCTGATGAAACCAGCTTGATTTTCTCGCGCATGATGCGGCTCCTTAAACTTTCTCGCCGCGGGCACGAAGATCGGCCAGCACAGCGTCAATGCCTTTTTTATCGATAACACGCATACCTTTGGTAGATACGCGCAGCTTTACAAAGCGCTTCTCTGACTCAACCCAGAAACGATGGTTCTGCAGGTTGGGCAGAAAACGACGACGTGAATGGTTCATCGCGTGAGAAACGTTGTTACCGGATACCGGACGCTTACCGGTAACCTGACAGACTCTGGACATACTTGCCTCCGACCTGAGCTTGGGTCCTGAAAATGCGTTTTAAATGTGTTCAGTCGCGTCTCTGGTTGCTACCTGCGCCTAATAAAATGCACGCTGCTCGCCAGACGCCGCCAGAAAGGGACGCTTTTATACCAGAACTGCCAACGCAACGCAAAAAATTGTTGGGATTTTAGTCAGTCGAACCCGGCTTTCGGGGTGCTGCTTACACCATCCCTCGTTCAGCCAGAGATACTACCTCACCATGACCGACAACCATATGGTCAAGAACCCTGATATCGATCATCGCCAGGGCGTCTTTCAGTCTCCGGGTCAGCGAAATATCGGCTTGGCTTGGTTCGGCAACACCAGATGGATGGTTGTGGGCAAAAATGACTGCCGCGGCGTTCAGCTCCAGCGCCTGGCGTACCACTTCCCTGGGGTACACAGCGGCCCCGTCAATGGTGCCTTGAAATAACTCCTGGTAGCGGATCACGCGGTGCCGGTTATCCAGAAACAGGCCCGAGAATACCTCGTGGGGTTGAGTGGCCAGACGACTGCTCAGAAAGCGTCGGGTGTCCTCGGGAGAGGTGAGTGGGTCGCCCTCGCGAAGTGGTTGTTCGGCCACGCGCCGTGCCATTTCCATCGCCGCCTGGACCTGAGCGTATTTTGCCGTGCCCAGGCCTTTCACATCGCAGAACTGTCGCCGGCTTGCGGTCATCAGGCCACGAAGGCCACCGAAGCGGTCAATCAGGTGTCGGGAAAGCTGCATGACAGGCATTCCGGCTGTTCCGGTACGGAGAAAAATAGCCAGAAGTTCGGCATCTGAGAGACTTTGTGCCCCGTGAGCGAGCAGACGTTCTCTGGGGCGCTCGTCTTCTGGCCATGGGGGTGAAGAGAGAGGCGATGGCATTGGTGCATCCTTTCGAGGTCGCCGCACGTCCTGTGCAGCCGGGTTCACATTCAAGGCAGCGGCTGAGTTTAGCACGGCTGATGGGCTGTCGGCAGCGCGTGGAAATGCTATCTTATAAGCCTTTCTTTTTAGTCACGTAAACGGAGCCGTTATGGCCGCACATCGAATCCTGCTGGGGGTAACTGGTGGTATTGCCGCCTATAAGTCAGCGGAACTGGTTCGGCTGCTGAAAAAAGCGGGCAAAGAGGTGCGCGTGGTCATGACCAAAGGCGCCGAAGCATTCGTGGCCCCGCTTACCTTTCAGGCGCTCAGTGGCGAACCTGTGCGGACCTCCCTGCTGGACCCTGAGGCGGAGGCAGGCATGGGGCACATCGAGCTGGCGAAATGGGCGGATATTGTCGTGATTGCGCCTGCTTCTGCGGATTTTATGGCACGCCTGGCGAATGGCATGGCGGATGACCTGCTGACCACGGTGTGTTGTGCGACTGAGGCGCCCATTGCTATAGCGCCCGCCATGAATCAGGCCATGTGGAGTAATCGAAGAACGCTGCGCAACGTTCAGTTGCTTCAGGACGACGAGCAGATCCAGCTCTGGGGGCCTGATCAGGGCTCGCAAGCCTGCGGCGATGTAGGGCCGGGACGTATGCTGGAGCCGGCAGCCCTATTTGAGAAGATTGCATCCGCGTCCGGGGAGGCCCGCGCGGGCAAGCTGCTCGGCAAGCGGGTGGTCATCACCGCGGGGCCAACTCGGGAACCGATTGATCCGGTGCGCTACATCAGCAATCACAGCTCCGGGAAAATGGGCTATGCCCTGGCCGCCGCAGCGAAAAGTGCTGGCGCTGAAGTGGTACTGGTCAGCGGACCGGTGGCGCTGGATGCCCCGGAAGGGGTTGAACGACGCTTTGTAACAACAGCGGAAGAAATGCTGGAAGCGTCCAATCAGGCGGTGGATGAAGGCTGCGACCTGTTTATTGCCACGGCTGCGGTGGCGGATTATCGGCCGGACACTTGTGCTTCGGACAAGATCAAAAAGACCAACGATGCGATGAACGTTGCTCTGGTGAAAAACCCGGATACGCTGGCCAGCATTGCCAACCGCCCCGACGCGCCTTTCAGCGTGGGTTTTGCTGCAGAAACGAGGGATGTGTCTCACTACGCTCTGGACAAAATGAAGCGGAAAAAGCTGAATATGATTGTGGCCAATGACGTTTCCACCCCCGGTCTCGGCTTCAACAGTGACCAGAACGCCGTCACCGTGTTCTGGCCAGGGGGAAGCGAGTCGCTGGGGCCTGACAGCAAAATCGCCCTGTCACAGAGTCTGATTAACCTGATTGCCGATCAACTGAACTCCAAGGACCCATCATGACCCGCCAAAGTTTCCAGGTACGTATCCTCGATGATCGCATCGGAACGTCTGTTCCCTTTCCTGAGTATGCGACCACCGGATCCGCCGGATTGGACCTGCGTGCCTGCCTGGATGGACCGCTGACTCTCAAGCCGGGCGACACGGTTCTAATCAAGACCGGACTGTCGATTCACATTGCCGACCCCTCTCTGGCGGCCATGATCCTGCCTCGCAGCGGCCTGGGGCACAAACACGGTATTGTGCTTGGCAACCTTGTCGGGCTGATTGATTCGGACTATCAGGGCGAACTGATGGTGTCCTGCTGGAATCGCGGCCAGAGCGAATTCACCATCGACGTTGGCGAACGGATTGCCCAATTGGTTCTGGTGCCGGTGGTTCAGGCTGATTTTGAGGTGGTAACGGAATTTGATCAGAGCGAGAGGGGTGAAGGCGGTTTCGGGTCCACAGGGAGCCGCTGATCCCATCGTCACAGATCTGTCGTGAGGGTCTATACTCAGCAGATAACTAATAAATCCGGACGCTTACACCAGCAGGATGGACTATGAAGCTTGGCAAAAAGAAAACCGACGAGGACGCCGCAGACACCAAAAAGGACGCGAAGCCATCGAAGAAGAAACCGCAATCCAAAAAGTCCGGAGCCGATTCCAATCATAAGAGCCTGAGCTCCGTCGCAGGCTCTCAGGCCCTGGTTGTTGTCCTTGCCGGCCTGGTGGCGGCCGCACTGGTGTATTTCCTGCTAATGGTGCCCGCCGAAACTCGGCGCTATCAGGCGCAGGCTGAGGTGGAGGCCGATGCCGCCGCTGCCCGCATAAACCAGCGATTGTCTCTTCTCGAGACAACCGTTGCCGGAATCGCCAGTCAGGCGCATGTTCGCGAAGCTTTCGGTGATGTCAATTCGTTGGAAGGCGTTGCCGCCGGGTTGAACGCGACCATGCCAGGCATGCAGGCGGTGTACCTTTTCCCCTATGGGGACATTCCCAGAACTTCCTCTGAACCAACCCTGGGGTTTGCCGGCCTGGACCTTGCCCGGCGGGCGGAAACCGGACGACCGATTTATCCGGACGCCTTTCCACGGGACGAGAAATGGTATCTGCAGATGGCAACAGTCGTTCGTCGTCTCAACGGCGAGGCGGTGTTAGGCAGCGTCCTGGTGGTGTTCGATACCTCTCAGCTGGCGCCTCTGTTGAACGTTGTGAACCCGGAACTGGGAGGCGAGCTCCAACTGGTACAGTCTGTCGACGGCAATGAACGGGTCATCCTGAGTCGGGGCAACGGCAGTAATGGTCCCGTTTATGAACGGGAGCTGACCAATCCGGACTGGCGCCTGCGGTATACCCCGGCTACTGCGCCGGCGCCGCTGCTGAGCGTGGTTCTAATGGCGGCGTTCGTTGTCGTACCGGTACTGATTGGCGCCATCGCGGTCTATATGATGCTTTCCGGCGCCCAGCGAAGTCAGCGCCAGGAAGTGTCTGCAATGATCAAATGGGCACACAAGGTCTTCAGCGGCGAGCGTGCAAAGCCACCCTCTCTGCGTTGGGATATGGTCGCTTCTACCGCAGAGGTATTACTGCGACTGTCGCAGATGGTCGAAAAACGCATGGCCAAGGTCGCGGAATCGTCTCGTCCCAAGAAAAAGGCGACTGGAGCCAGCAAGGGTGCAGTTGAAGAGCCGACCGGCGAAGAGCCTCTGTTTGAAGAGAAAGACATGCTCGATATCGACATGCTGGACGGTGACGACGATGTACTGGGCTTCGGCGGCTCGGACTCAAACGAAGATGCACCGGATGTTGAGGAAGTGCAGTTACCCGACGTGGAGGTGACACCGTCGATTTTCCGTGCGTACGACATTCGGGGCATTGTGGGAGAAACCCTGACTGCTGACGTGGTTCAGGTGATTGGTCGCGCCATCGGCAGTGAAGCCATTGCCCGCGGCGTCAGCGCCATCTGCATCGGTTACGACGGACGCCATTCCAGCCCCGATCTTGCGGCTGCCCTCGGACGCGGCATCCTGTCCACGGGGTGTGACGTCATCAACGTGAACGCTGTTCCGACGCCGGTACTGTACTTCGCTACTCACGAACTCGGCACCGGTTCGGGAGTGATGGTCACGGGTAGCCACAATCCGGCGAATTACAACGGGCTCAAAATCATGCTCGGCGGTGAGACATTGTCGGGCGAGGCCATCCAAAAGCTTCTGCAGCGCATTCAAACCGGAGACTTTGCAAACGGCCAGGGCAGTCAGACATCGGAGGACGTCCGTCGGCCCTATCTCGACCGCATCGTTGGCGACATCGCTGTGGCGGCGCCGCTGAAAGTGGTACTCGACGCGGGTAATGGCATCGCTGGAGAGCTGGCTCCAATTCTGGTCGAAGAATTGGGTTGTGAAGTCATACCATTGTATTGCGACATCGACGGTGATTTCCCGAATCACCACCCGGATCCGGGCAAACCCGAGAACTTGAAAGACCTGATCGACACGGTGAAATCCGAAAAAGCCGATCTGGGTCTGGCGTTCGACGGTGACGGTGATCGCGTTGGTGTTGTGACAAACGAGGGCAAGATCATCTGGCCGGATCGGCTCATGATGCTGTTCTCCCGTGATGTGGTGTCGAGAAATCCGGGCGCCGACGTGCTTTACGACGTGAAGTGCAGTCGTCGGCTGGCGGGCGTAATCTCAGAGGCGGGTGGCCGGCCGGTAATGTGGAAAACCGGGCATTCGCTGATCAAGGCCAAGATGAAAGAGACCGGCGCTTTACTGGCCGGTGAAATGAGCGGCCATATCTTCTTTGGTGAACGTTGGTACGGCTTTGATGATGGCCTGTATTCCGCCGCCCGTCTGCTTGAAATTCTGGGAGTCGAAGACCGTCACAGCGACGAGGTGTTCCAGGAATTTCCGGAAGACATCAGCACACCTGAGTTGAATGTCGAGGTGACCGAGGACTCAAAATTTGCGATTGTCGAGCGCCTGGGGCAGGTCGGTGACTTTGGCGATGGCAGCATTAGCACGATTGACGGCATCCGCGTTGAGTTTAATGACGGTTGGGGCCTCTGTCGGGCCTCTAACACCACGCCCGTACTGGTTCTGCGTTTCGAGGCCGAGAGTGAAGAAGCGCTGGAGCGGATCAAGTCCGTGTTCCGGGAACAACTGAAAAAAGCCGCACCGGATCTGGTCGCGGATTTCTAATTGAAAAACACGTGACGCAGGGCCTCGGGTGGAGGTGCCCGGGTCGCTCGCAATTGTCAGGGTAAGTTGAATGGCTTTAGACCGCGAAACAGCAATGCAGGTGTCCGCCGTACTGAGCAAGGGCCTGCCTTATATACAGAGGTTTACCGGCAAGACGGTCGTCATCAAGTACGGCGGCAATGCCATGGAAAACGACGAACTTAAAAGCAGCTTTGCACGGGACGTTGTCCTGATGAAGCTGGTCGGTATCAACCCGATTGTGGTTCACGGTGGCGGTCCACAAATCGGCGACTTGCTGGAACGTCTGAACATCCAGTCCCGTTTTGTGAATGGTATGCGGGTAACCGACAGCGAGACCATGGATGTGGTGGAAATGGTTCTGGGTGGTCAGGTGAACAAGGAAATCGTATCGCTGATCAATTCGCATGGTGGTACTGCAGTGGGACTGACCGGTAAAGATGCCAATCTGATCCGCGCCAGAAAGCTGGAAGTGGTGGATCGGTCACCGGAGGTCGAACGTCCTGAAATTATCGATATCGGTCATGTCGGCGAAGTGGAGAGCGTGAACGTCGAGGTGATCGACATGCTCACTCGCAGCAACGTTATTCCGGTGATTGCTCCGATTGGTGTCGGGCCGGATGGCGCGTCTTACAACATCAATGCGGACCTGGTGGCCGGTAAGGTGGCCGAAGCCATGAAGGCGGAGAAACTCATTCTGCTGACCAACGTGGCTGGATTGAAAAGCAAGGAAGACAAGGTCATGACTGGGCTCACGGCCAAGCAGGTCAATGCCCTGATCGATGACGGCACGATTCACGGTGGCATGCTGCCCAAGATCCGTTGTGCTCTGAGCGCGGTGGAGAACGGCGTGCAAACATCGCACATTATTGACGGACGCGTTGCCCACGCCTGTCTGCTTGAAATATTCACTGACGAGGGCGTTGGTACGCTGATCTCCCGGAACTAAAGGCGGGTGGATTGACCACTGGAGGATGAAATCATGAAACGCCTGCTGAGTTTTCTGGTGATGCTGGCTTTGATCGCCTATGGGTCGTTCAAAGCCGCCGTCTGGTATTTCACGGATCACCACATTGCACGGGCCGCCGGCCATTTTGAAGAGATCGGCGTAATCGACCATGGCAGTATCCGCTCTGGAGTCGAGGGATCGGTGACACTGGTGGACGGCCGCTACGAAGATTTCCGTTTGTCTCAGCCGATCACCTTCGGACGACTCTCTCTGGAGGCAGGATCGCCGCTGGCGTTGATGATCGCGTTGATTGATCCCGCGGCATTTCCAGAAGCGTGGTCGCTGCGCGGCCAGGGCGTCTCCATGTCCTTCGACGAAGCATTGTTTCGTAACTGGGTAACCGCCGCAGAAGAGGAGCAGGACCCTGCTCTGTTCGCTCCGGTGTGTGGCCCGGATGCGCGTCAGCAGTTGGGTAGCGGCGATCTCCGTAAGCTGGGAGTTACGGGAGTCGTTGGTGAGGTATTGATTCGCCAGGAGCCCGGGCAGCTGTACGCTGAGGCGACTACCGTTGAAACCGGTTCCTTTGAGCTGCGCTGGCCCGGTGCTCGACTCAAACCCTCCGATCCGGCTGCGGTTCTGGAATCGACCGCTGGGCCACTGCAACTGAATATCCGTGACGGTGGTCTGATGAGACGCCTTTCTGCCTACTGCGCGCGGGAATCGGGTATGTCGGTGGAGGAGTGGACTGGTGTTGTGCTGGATGCCTTCGGCCAGGCGTTGTCCGTCTATGGATACGAGCCGAGCAAGCAGCTGCGTGCACTCTACCGCCAGTGGCTGACCGAGGGCGGGGAGCTGACCGTGACGCTCAACCCGTCCCAGCCGCTTTGGGGAATACCACTGCTCGCTGAGGGTGAAGCAGTAAACGTCGATGAAAAGACAACGAACGCATGGGTGCTCTACAACGAAGCAAAAGTTCCCGGGGTATTCCTGTCGCAAGTGACACCGGAACCCGAAGAGGTTCCGGCCGAAGCAATTGAACCTGTGGCGCCCGAGGCTGAACCGAAAACCGCCGGTTGGATGGTCAGGGACAAAACTGCTGCCGCATCGCTGATCGGGCAAACCATCCGCGTGACCCTTGAAAACGGCAACATTGTCGAAGGACGATTATCCTCAGTGGACGAGCAGCGCATGGAAGTCGTGCGGCTGGTAGACGGTGGCGAGGTGGCATACCCCATCGTTATCCGCCTGATAGAGACGTTCGAGGTATGGCGCCGGGGCCAGAATTTCCAACCCTCGACTCCCGAATCCTGATTTGCAGGGGAGACGCATCATGTCCGCGACCACTGACCATTTACCGGGACTTCGTGAAAGTCTGACCCGGCTGATTTCGCTGCCTTCCATCAGCAGCGCGTCGCCCGAGTGGGACCACAGTAACGAACCGGTTGTTCGCACTCTGGCAGAATGGCTGGAGCCCATGGGGTTTGCCGTCGAGCTGCTCGAAGTGCCCGGCATGCCGGGTAAATACAACCTTATCGCAACCTTGGGCAGCGGTCCCGGTGGGCTGGTATTGTCCGGTCACACCGACACAGTGCCCTTCGATGACAAACGCTGGCAAAGTGATCCTTTCACGCTTACCGAGCGCGACGACCGCTGGTACGGGCTTGGCACCTGCGACATGAAGGGATTTTTCCCCCTGGCGATTGAAGCCGCGAAGGAGTTCGTTGGCCGGGATCTCAAACAGCCGTTGATCATACTTGCCACCGCCGATGAAGAGAGCTCGATGAACGGAGCGCGGGCGCTGGCAGAGGCCGGTCGGCCCAAGGCACGTTACGCAGTCATCGGCGAGCCGACTGGCCTGAAGCCGGTGCGTATGCACAAGGGCATTATGATGGAGCGGCTGGTGTTCGAAGGTCAGTCCGGACATTCTTCGGATCCTTCGTTGGGTCGCAATGCCATGGAGGGGATGCATGAGGCACTTGGGCAGTTATTGAGCTTTCGGTCGGACATGCAGGCCAAGTACAGCAATCCGAATTTTCGGGTGCAGGTGCCCACCTTGAATCTTGGCTGTATCCACGGCGGTGATAACCCCAACCGGATCTGTGCGCGCTGCGAACTTCATTTTGATCTTCGTCCCCTCCCGGGGATGGATATGGAAAGCCTGAGGCAGTCGATACTGGGCAAACTGCAACCGTTGGCAGAACGTCGAAATCTGTCGATGGTGTTTGAACCTCTTTTTGAAGGCGTGCCGCCATTCGAGACGCCCGAAGACGCAGAGTTGGTCCGCGCTTGCGAGAAGCTAACTGGACACACGGCGGAAGCGGTTGCCTTTGCAACCGAGGCACCCTGGTTGCAGCAACTCGGGCTGGAGACGCTGGTGATGGGCCCCGGATCTATTGACCAGGCACACCAGCCCGATGAGTATCTTGAGTTGTCTCAGCTCGATCCTGCGGTCAGAATCCTCAAAGGACTGATCCAGAAGTTTTGCCTATAGGCTTGGGAGCAAAGGTTGAAATCGAACGATTGGCTGCATGGCTTTCGCCATTCATCGCCTTACATCAACGCCCATCGTGGCCGCACTGTCGTACTGACGATTGGTGGGGATGCCATCGCCCATGGCAATCTCATCAACATCATTCATGACATTGCATTGCTGAGCAGTCTTGGTGTTCGCCTGGTGGTTGCTTTTGGCGCGCGTCCCCAGATTCAGGCAAGACTGAACGCTGCGGGTGTTGAATCGTCGTTTCATCAAGGGCTGAGAGTAACGCCCGGCGAGCATCTCATGCCTGTGATGGAGGCCATTGGCGGGCTTCGGGCCTACTTGGAGAGTCAACTGTCCATGGGACTGGTGAACTCTCCTATGCACAATGCACGCATCCGCGTCAGTAGCGGGAATTTTGTCACCGCAAGGCCCGTTGGTGTACTTGATGGCGTTGATTTCGGTCACACTGGCCGGGTTCGTCGGGTGGACGTTAATGGCATCGAAAAACTGCTGGAACTTGGTCATATCGTGCTCCTGCCGCCCACGGGGTATTCCCCCACAGGCGATGCCTTCAATCTGTCCTATGAGGATGTCGGCAGTCAGGTGGCGGCCGCCTTGCAGGCCGAAAAGCTTATTATGTTCACCGGACAGCAGGGCCTGCCGGAGGACGACGGGTCGCTGATCAGGGAACTCACTGCGAAAGAGGCATCCGATCGGCTGTCTGCCGGCAAAGTCGGAGGCCACGACGGCGAGCTTCTGAGAGCGGCCTGTGATGCCTGTATCAAAGGCGTACGTCGTGCTCATATCATCAGCTACGTGGACGACGGTGCTTTGCTGGAGGAACTGTTTACGCGGGACGGATCGGGCACGCTGGTCAGTGGTGATCACTACGAACAGATACGGGCGGCTCGGGTTGAAGACATAGGCGGTATTCTGGGGCTGATTCAGCCCCTGGAAGAGCAGGGCATCCTGGTCCGTCGGTCCCGTGAAATGCTGGAAACGGAAATCGACTGCTTCGTGGTCGCAGAGCGGGACGGCACCGTGGTGGGCTGTGCTGCGCTTTACCATTATCCGGAAGAGCAATCTGGTGAGCTGTCCTGTTTCGCTGTTGATCCTGAATATCGGCAATCGGGACGTGGTGATGAAATGCTCGCGATGATTGAAAAGCTGGCGCTGGCCCGGGGTATCCAGCGCCTCTTCGTTCTGACCACCCAAACCGAGCACTGGTTCAGGGAGCGGGGATTCGAAACATCGTCCGTTAACAGTTTGCCGGGCCCAAAACTGGCCAAGTACAACGGTCAGCGCAATTCAAAAGTGTTCGTTAAACCGCTTTCCTAAATCCGCCAGTGTTTGCTGGCGTTGCTCTGAATCCTGTTCAGACAAGCGCTCCACGGCCTCATAGAACCGATCGAATCGTTGTCCGGATTCCCGGAACAATTGGCGAAACGCTGGAACGTGCTGATTGTATTGGCGAAACAGTGCAAGATTGGCGTTGTTCAGCGGTCCAGGATCCCGCCCCAGCGGGCCAGCCTGCGTCCAGTCCGCGGAGAGCACCCGGTAATCCTCCAGTAACTCATCCAGAATGTCATCTTTCCTGGCTCGCATTTCGGTCTCTTCCAGAACGTTAGAGCGCTCGTACAGAGTTTTCAGTTCTGCGGTGGCAGCTTCCACCAGCTGCAGTGTCTGTTGTCTGTGATCCAGCCGTTCGAGAGATTGCTGAAAGGCCTCCGGATTACCCTGTTGCTCAAGCCAGAGCTTCAAGCCTTCAAGCTCCACTGCGGTCGCAAAACTCTCGTTAAACGCTGTGTCCTGATCCACGTAAACCACCTGATGGGCAAGTTCGTGGAACATCAGGGCCACCATGCGATTGTCGTTCAGCCGGGTAAATCCGGAATGCAGCGGATCATCAAACCAACCCAGGGTGGAGTAGGCCGTGACGCCACCGATGAAAGTGTCATATCCTTCGGCCAAGAATTGCTGCTCTTCGACACGAGCATCTTCCAGGTCGTAGTAGCCTCGGTATGCCTGGCACCCGATGACCGGATAACACCACTGGTGGGGTGTCAGCGAGAATTCCGGTGCGGCTACGAGGTTTACCAGCACCCAGGGGCGCTCAAATTGCACAAATTCAGAAAAGGCGTCGCCAACCGGCAGTGCCAGTTGATCGCGGGCAAAGGTACGAACCTCCTGGCTGAGGACAAGTTTGGCTTTGAGATCGGATGGCGTGTCAGGGTTCCTGACCCAGTCCTCAACGGGGGCCGTTGCAAGGATCAGGGCAAAGTGCCCACTGACAGCCTGCCGATAGTATCCTAATGTGCTGCAGCCGTTGAGTGTGATCAGTGTCACAATGAGTAGCGAAATGGGATAGATCTGACTAAGCTGATTCATAGATCTGGCCGTGTCTGTAAGTGGACGGTGCCACCAATAAGAAATAATTCCGACACGCTACCACAAACTGCTTTGAGGCGGCGTTTTCGGTGAGTGTCAGGGAATGTGGTTGGTGCCGACTTTGAAGGTTGCCGCTTATCACTGACCATACCAATTATCAGGAAGTTCATGGACCCGAAAGAACGTCGCTCCAGTCCCCGACAGCCTATTAAACTCGCTGCCCAGCTGGATGTGGGTAATGGCCAGCCACTGCCCTGCCAGATTGCGGATTTCTGCGCTGAAGGCCTTTTCGTTCGATATTCAGGCGATACATCGAAAAAACTGGATCAGGCCCTTGGTAAAGGTGCCATCAACGAGATTATGGTCCGGTTCCGGAGCCTGGATGGCCGCAAGCGCCACGAGCTGTATGTGAATATCATGCGTCGTATTGACGGTGCCATGGGGGTCAGCTTTGCCCGATCCAACCCGGAAGCCCTGGAAGCCATGCTGGCCCAGTGCGGCTCCAGTAAGAACCAGGACAGAGCGACGCTCAAAGCGCCCAGTGATCGTGTGCAATTTGTCCTCCACCAGACAGCCCGGGCGGTGATCCGCTACATTGAACCTTTAATGGATGCATCGCTGGTAGAAATGGTGGCGGCGTTGCGCGAGGCGGCGCAAAAAGCCGGCAGTGATCAGCAGGCCAACCAGTTCATGGATGCAGCCGGGCTGCTGGAAGCCCGCAAACGGGTGGTCTGGCATCAGATGGCCAAGAGTCTGGAATCGCCCCTCAAGCCCGCCCCAAAAGGTGCGCCGGGCGCTGAGCTGTCGGTTGTGGACAAGGGTGAATTCGAGGATTGGCTGACTCTGCGAGTCATGATCACGAAAGCCGATACCCAATATCGGGGTGACTTGCTGCAACTGAAATTGCGCCTCGACAAGCTGGGCGTCTCCAACGCCACCGGCCATCACAATCCGTTGGGTCCTGCGCTGGTTTGCGAGTCTTTCCATAGTGGCCTGAGCCAGCTCAAGGCTGAGCGCGATGTCGAGAAACTGTGCCTGCGGGTGTTTGATAAAACCGTACTGAAGAATCTCGAGGCCATGTATGAAGAGCTTAACGCCATTCTCGTACGCCACGGTGTGTTGCCGGATCTGGACCTGAGCAAATATCTGTCGGAGTTCAACCCTCCGAAAAAAGAGCCGAAGCCGGAGCTACCAAAAAAAGAGACGGCGCCCACAGCCTCAAAAGCCACACAGCAGCGTGAAACTGAACCCAGCCCTGAATTACCGGAACCGATGGCGAAGGAGTCCGCTAAACGCCGGTTCCTCAATCGACAGTCATCGAACGAATTCCGAGGCTATTCGACGGCCGCGCAAACCGCCTTTGCGACCGTGAGAAACCTTCTGGGAACGCTCTCGGCCAGCAGGATTGCCCGGGGCGATCCGGAGCCCATTGCCTTTGCGCCGGGTGCGCGTGAGCTGTCGGCCGGTGAACTCCAGACCCAATTGCAGGAGCTGCAAGTCGAGGCAGCCTCCGCCAATGATGAAATCAGTCTCAAAGAGCGCGTGGTCGAGCGAGTAAAGGAAAGCGGTAATCACGCATTGGGTGACGAACAGCAAACCACGCTGGACGTGGTCGATCGGTTCTTCTCCAGCGTGGTGGAGAGTCCAAAACTCAATGATTATGCACGCGAGCGCATGCGTCAGTTGGAGGTTCCGGTTCTCAAGGTGGTGATGCGGGATCCGGCCTTTTTTGAAGATGGACAAAGCCCCGTGCGGGGCGTTATGGATCGCCTCGCCCAACTGGGCGTAAAAGGCGGACGTCTGAACCCGGTGGTGCAGCGACGCATCGATGAGTTGATTCAGCGGATCAACGCGGATTTCGAGCAGGACACCGGCGTGTTCGACAGCGCTGTGCAGGAGCTGGATTCACTGATTGATCGCCAGAATCTGGTTTATCGACGCAACGTTGAGCGGGTGACGGCTGCTGCCGAGGGCGCGCAGAAAGTTGCAGAGTCAAAAGAAGCGGTGAAAGCCGTACTGGATGACAAGCTCGCGGGTCGCAGAGTACCAAAAGCATTGGTGAGCTTGCTGGACGGCGGTTGGCGCGACTTGCTGTCCCTGACCTGGATTCGACAGGGTGAGGACAGTCCGCTCTGGCAAGATTACCTGTCGGTGATCGACTCCTTGATGGCGTTTGCCGACGATCCAGATAACAACCTGAATCTGCCCGAGCTGTTGCGGGTGATTCAGGATGGCCTGGCGTCGATCTCCAGCAACCACATGCCGTCTTCCCAAATTCGTGATGAGCTAAAGCAATTCCTCGTCCGCCGACCGGATACGGCGCCTGAAATGGTGGAATTGCCCGCGGCTGAGTCAGCCGAAAGCAAACAGCAAACACTGTCGGACCGTGAGCAGCGCAGCCTTCAGCGCTGGATCAAAAGGGCGCAGCAGTTGCGCACCGGCGACTGGATGCGTGACCAGGACAATCCAGACGAACCCCAGTACATTCGTCTGGTCTGGGTTGCTCGCGGCTTCAGCCGTTTTGTGTTCGTGAATCATCAGGGTATGCGGGTCGTTGAACTGGAACTGGAGGCGCTGGCCCAGCAGATGCGCAAGGGTATCATCGTCCCGGATAACCAGTACGAACGCCCGCTGGTAGACGAGAGCATCGACAGGATGGTCCGCAAGGTCTACGACCAGCTGTCCTGGGCGTCGACCCACGACGAACTCACCGGCTTGCTGAGCCGGCGCGAATTCGAACGAACCCTGGAACAACAACTGGCCATGCGGGAGGACGAGAGAGCGCTGGTACGCTTGGACCTGCGCCAGTTCCGTCTGCTCAATGACACTGCCGGTTATCAGTCTGGCGACAAGGCACTGAAGATGGTCGCGGATATTCTGCGCAATCATGTGGGTGACGGCATGCCCGTGGCACGATTGGAAGGCAATGAGTTCGCCCTGCTGCTGCCGTCGGAAAACGCGCTGGAATCGGCTCGGCGCATTGTTGAGGCCATCGAAAAGACCGAATTCGTTTTCGACAGCGGTACTTACCATCTGTCCGCCAGTGCGGGCCTGGCATCGGAATTTCCGGGGCTATCCGATGCCGAGCGTTGGCTGAAGGCCTCCGAAGACGCTATGAACAGCGCCAAGAAACGGGGCCATGGCAAGGTGCTGGAATATTCTATGGATGCCCACGATCGGGCTCGCCAGGAACAGATTGCAGCAAAGGTGGCGAGTCTGGGCGACCTGAACGAAGAGCGCATGCTCCTGCGTTGTCAGAAGCTGATTCCGCTGCATCCCGAAACGGCCATGGCGCCGCAGTACGAAATTCTGATCAGCATGTACGACGACACCGGCACGCTGATCACTGGCAAAGACTTTGTCCGCATGGCGGAGCGTTACGACCGCATGCAGGCAGTAGACCGCTGGGTCGTTGGCTACGTGCTGGACTGGTTGCGGGACAAAGCGCCGGATCCGGACCACATGGGCGGCATCTGCATCAACCTGTCGGGCCACTCACTGAATGATCAGTCGTTGATGGAGTTCATCTACGATAAACTCAGCCAGAAAGACGCGCCCATTGAGCGCTTGTGGTTTGAAATTACCGAGGCGTCAGCCATCAATGACATCCAGGGGATTTCAGAATTTATCGAAGAAATGAAAGAACTGGGTTGTCGCTTCTGCCTGGGTGACTTTGGTACCGGGCCGGCCTCCTATCAATTCCTTCGCAGCCTCCCGGTTGACCTGATCAAGCTCGACAGCGCCTTCACCAAAGAGCTGGATCAGAACGAAACCGACCGGGCGATGGTCAAGTCCATGGTGGATATGGCGCACTACATGAAACGTGAAGTGATCGCCTCACAGGTTGAAACCCGGCCAGTTCTAGATATGCTGACCAGTCTGGGTGTGGATTATGCTCAGGGATTCATCATTGAGAAACCGAGATTGCTGAGCAGCCTCGACTGAACCTCCGGACTCCTTCGCACCATGTCAAAACGTCATCCGATCATTGCGGTTACCGGTTCCTCTGGCGCGGGTACCACCACGACAGGCCGCATCTTCCGACGCCTGTTCGCCAGCGAAGACATCCATGCTGCCATGGTCGGTGGTGACAGCTTTCACCGTTACAATCGCGCCCAGATGGCGCGCCTCGCGGCCAAGGGTCAGTACGGTGAGCGTAACCACTTTGCCCTGGCGGCCAATCACATTGATAAGCTGGAAGCCCTGTTTTACGACTACGGGCATACCGGAAACGGTCAGTTTCGACAGTATGTCCACGACGAAGACCGCGACCTGATCGAGGCAGGCCACAAACCCGGCACCTTCACTCCATGGGGGCCGCTGGCGCCGGAAACGGATCTACTGTTCTACGAAGGTCTTCACGGAGGTGTGGTCAGCGATGCTTACAACATCGCACAGTACGTGGACTTGCTGGTGGGTGTAGTGCCCATCGTGAACCTGGAATGGATTCAGAAGATTCACCGGGACACCCACAAGCGGGGTTACCCCCAGGAGGCGGTGGTCGAAACCATCATCAACCGGATGGACGACTACGTGCACGACATCGTGCCCCAGTTCTCTCACACCCATGTGAACTTTCAGCGTATTCCGCTGGTGGACACTTCGAACCCGTTCGTCGTGAGGGATGTCCCGACCGAAGACGAAAGCATGGTGGTGATCCGATTCCGGGAGTCGTCCGAGGTGGACTTTCCCTACCTGCTGCAGATGATTGCCGGCAGCAGCCTGTCCCGGTACGACACACTGGTCATACCGGGTACCAAGCTGTCACTGGCCATGGACCTGATTATGCGCCCGATGGTCATGGATCTGATGGCCCACAAGCCGTTCGCTTAGGCAGTGTAGGGTCACGCCGTCAGGCGACCAGTCCGAAAGTCCTGCAGGGTCTGCTCAATCTCTTCGCGGGTGTTCATTACAAAGGGACCGTACTGCACCACTGGCTCGCCGATGGGCTTGCCGGCAATCAGCAAAACCCGGGCGCCGTCTTTACCCGCCTGCAAACGCACCTCATCTCCCTCGGACAACACACTGGCCGCAGACTGCTGGAGTTCGGAGTGTCCGGATTCGGTGATCAACGAGGCCGTCCCCTCATACAGATAAAGCATTCCGGCCAGCGCCTGGTCCACTGGTACCGTGACTTTGCCGTCTGGCGGAAGCTGAATGTCTGCATACAGCGGGCGTGTGCTGCCGCCGGAGACCGCCCCGGTGTATTCGGTACCATCAACGCTGAAGCCGCCCGCAACCAGTTTTATCTGCGCGTCTTCAAGGGTCAGTGTCGGAATGTCCTCCGGTTGCAGGTCGGTGTAACCCGCCGGTTTCATTTTCTCGGCGGCGGGCAGGTTAAGCCAAAGCTGAAAGCCGCGCATCAGACCGGACTCCTGCTGGGGCATCTCCGAATGCACAATACCTCGCCCCGCGGTCATCCACTGCACGCCACCATTTTTCAGGTTACCCCGATTGCCCAGATGATCCTCGTGCAGCATGTGCCCGTCGATCATGTAGGTCACGGTTTCAAACCCGCGATGGGGATGGGACGGAAATCCCGCAATGTAATCCTGGGGCTGGTCGGAACCGAATTCGTCCAGCATCAGGTAAGGATCGAGTCGGACACCAGCGCTCTGCCCGATGGATCGCTTGATGCGAACACCGGCGCCGTCCGATGTTTCCATGGCGGGTATGATTCGTTGAATCGAACGATAAGTCATGACGCTGTCCTCCTGTCTGATCTCTCTATTAAAGGACAGTCGGTCAGAGTTATAAAACGAAGAATTTAGGCAGGGCTGATCAAAAAAACTGAAGGATCCGTCGCGGACGAGACGGATCCTGTGTCAGGACTTACTCAACGTTGCGCGAGTAGAAGATTTCCAACATCTCCCGGCGCAGACGGTCTTCGATTGACTGGGCCTCTTTCGGATCCAGGTCCGAGGCATTCACGCCGAACACGTAGTTATCCAGATCGAAATTCTTGAGCATCATCTTGGTGTGGAACAGGTTCTCCTGATACACGTTTACGTCGATCATCTGATACGCGTTGCGCGTGTCTTCGGTCAGGTAGTTCTGAATCGAGTTGATGTCGTGATCAATGTAGTGCTTGGTGCCGTCCACATCGCGGGTGAATCCACGTACCCGGTAATCCACAGTGACCACTTCCGAGTCGAAGCTGTGAATCAGGTAGTTCAGGACCTTTAGGGGCGAGATCAGGCCGCAGGTGGACACATCGATGTCCGCGCGAAAGGTGCTGATGCCCTCATACGGGTGGCTCTCCGGGTAGGTGTGGACCGTCACGTGGCTCTTATCCAGATGCGCCAGGATGGTGTCCGGCAGGGGGCCCGGAGATTCTTCGTTGTCCGCTTCGCCGTCGGTCAGTTCGTGCTCGGCAATCAGCATGGTCACTGAAGCGCCATGGGGCTCATAGTCCTGGCGAGCGATGTTAAGCACATTGGCACCGATGATCTTGACCACGTCCGTCAGGATCTGGGTCAGTCGCTCAGCGTTGTACATCTCATCGATGTAGTCGATGTAGGCTTTCCGCTGCTCTTCTGTCCGCGCATAACAGATATCATAGATATTGAAGCTCAGCGATTTGGTCAGGTTATTGAAACCATGCAGCTGTAATTTGGTTTCCATGTTCAGCCCCCCCATAAGACTGGAGATGAATGTGGGTGGACACAACTGTGCCACCAAGGCCGCCACCGATAACTGACCGAGATCAACTCTCACTGCGCGGATCGGCGGAGCGCACTCTGTATCACAAACACAGAGCGCCAAGAAAGTTGCGTATTATGCACATCGAATTGGACGTTGGGTAGCGCAACATAGCGCAAGATTATCCGTAATTTCCCAATCGTCAACCTGCGTCAGGCCGCAGGTTTGACTTCGTAGCTGTGGGTGATTTCCACGCCGGCTTTTTCGAGCATGATGGAGGCTGAGCAGTACTTCTCGGCAGACAGGCTTACTGCTCTTTTCACCAGGTTGTCTTTCAGGTTATTGCCGGTCACCACAAAGTGAAGATGGATACGGGTGAACACCGCTGGAATCTCGTCTGCCCGCTCGGCTTCGAGCTCTGCGTGACAGCCGGTCACGTCCTGACGGCTCTTTTTAAGAATGCTCATCACGTCAAACGAGGAGCAGCCCCCCAGGCCCATCAGCAGCATTTCCATCGGCCGCGGGCCCAGGTCCTTGCCGCCATGGTCAGGCGGCCCATCCATCTGAACACGATGTCCGGTTCCGCTGGTGGCCTGGAAGCTGGCGTCGCCTGTCCAGTCGATGGTTGCTTTCATTCTTTGACGTCCTCGTTTCAAAACCTTGCAGAATGTGACGGATGCTAGCACACCGCCTGTCGTAGGGGCAGGGCAGGTTACTGTATCTGGTCTATACTGTTGCAGGTTGCCGACGCCGAGCCTTCTTGTTATAAGGTTCGCTCAAAATCATTAAGCCCGCAGGGAAAGCCGGGTGTATAACAACAAACCTGGATTCCGCCAGTATTAGGAGGCATGTCTCGCACTATGGCTACTATCGTCAAGCCGGTTGAGCAGAAAACCAAACACCTGGATTATTTCCTGTCGCAGTGCCACCGGCGGCGCTACCCCGGTAAAAGCACCATCATCTATGCCGGCGACAAAAGCGACTCCCTCTTTTACATCGTTAAAGGTTCAGTAACCGTCATCATCGAAGACGATGATGGTCGCGAGATGATCATGGCTTATCTGAACGCCGGCGATTTCTTCGGCGAAATGGGCCTGTTCGACAACATGGACTCCCGTAGCGCCTGGGTTAAGGCAAAGAGCGAATGCGAAGTGGCGGAAATCAGCTACACCAAGTTCCGCGAAATCGCTCAGCAGGATCCCCGGGTACTTTACTTCATCGGTGAGCAGATGGCGTCCCGCCTGCGGCAGACCACCCGCAAGGTTGGCGACCTGGCCTTCCTGGACGTGACTGGCCGGGTTGCACGAACCCTGCTGGATCTCTGTAAAGAACCCGACGCCATGACCCATCCGGATGGCATGCAGATCAAAATCACCCGCCAGGAAATCGGCCGGATTGTCGGATGCTCCCGCGAAATGGTGGGCCGGGTTCTGAAAACCCTGGAAGATCAGGGTCTGGTTCGGGTGAAAGGCAAGACGATGGTGGTTTACGGCACCCGCTAGCGCCATTCGTTCAAGCTTTTTCTGAAAGGCCGCTGATATCAGCGGCCTTTTTGTTGAAAGCCACTTGGCTACTCAGATGTTCTTGTCACCTTTTTTAAAAATCTTGAGCTTTCTGATCTAAACAAAAGCGAACATTCTCGGCGCTTCAAACTGATGCCTTTATTCTCTCCAAAAACGGACAAAATGAAGCGCATTATGAACCCGGCAATCGATCAAAAGGACTCACCGTTCCAGCCCGCCGATCTCCCAATATATGCGTGTAGATTTCGGTTGTTCTGATATCGCTGTGCCCAAGTATTTCCTGCACCGTTCGGATATCACTTCCTGATCTTAATAGCTCTGTCGCAAAGGCATGCCGAAAGGTATGTGCCGTGACTCGTTTATTTATGCCACTGGCTATTACTGCCTGTCTCAATTGCCGCGAATATGTTGAATGATGCAGATGATGGCGGCAGACATAGCCGGCTATTGGGTGAACGCATCGGGTCGATGATGGAAACAGGTATTGCCATCCGAGGTCTTTCATCACAGGTCCGTACTTCTTGTGCAGAGAGGCCGGTACTGAAGTTAGCCCAAATCCATCGGCCAGATCAGATTCATGTACTGCTCTGACACGGGCGATTTGCCGCGGAGTCTTCGTCATCTTGTATTGAAGGTTTTCAATCTCGCGCTTCAGGACATTCTTGTAGACGAAAATGATCGCGCAAAGGGCTTGGTTCTGAGTGCCCGGGCTGACTCCGCGATTCACTGCCAAGTGATTGAGAAAGCGCTCAATCTCGTGGTTGCCCATCACCTCGGGGTGTTTCTTATCATTGAAAAGAATGAACTGACGAACCCAATAGAGATAAGACTTCTCGGTACGGTAGCTGTACTGCTTGGTTCTGATCTCTGAGCGAACTGCTTCCAGAAATGGTGATTTGGCCACGTTTGCCCTCCTTGGCGATAACTGTATATCCATACAGTTATAATGAAAACGGCTCAAAAACGCCAAATTTTCTGCGGTCTAGTTTGCAAGGGTCTGCAAACTTTCGACAAAGCACCTCTGTAGGCGACTGTTTTAACTTTAGAAAATTTTGCCCTTTTGGATTTAACTTGCAAAACCATGCACGGATAAACCGCGTGCAAACTTTTCACAGATGCAGCGGCCCAAAAGAGGTCAGGAGCTTGCTGGTAAGGCCATGAAAAATCGATACTATTGGGGTTGTGAAGTAGTTTTGGACGGGGTAACGCGGTTGCGGTTTAATACGAATGCAAACTAATAAGCTGTTA
>CAZWEP010000007.1:0-82232 GCA_964632565.1 uncultured Marinobacter sp.
GACGGAAGCGGCTGGCGGCAGACCAGTTCACCCCGGCCCTCGCTGACCGGCTGTCTGTCTTCGCCGTAGGCCACCGCATCCACCCCAAGGAAACGGCACTGAATTTCGCCACGGCGCACCGGCAGCAATGGAGTCGATCCCACGAAGCAGCCGCAGATGTCGGTACCACCGGCAATGGAACCCAGTAACGCATTCGGAGCGCCGTCGCTGTAAACCCAGTCGTAGTCCTCGGGAAGCAGAGGGGATCCGGTGGAGAAAAGAACGCGCAGGGCAGACAGGTCGAGCGCCTTTGCCGGTGCCAGTTCGGCTTTACGGCACCCGGCAATGAAGCGAGCGCTGGTGCCGAAGTGGGTCACTTTCTCATCGGCCACCGTCTGCCACAGGGCATTCAGATCCGGGTAGCCGGGCGAGCCATCCACGGTGATCACCGCAGCTCCGGTCAACAAGGCCGACGCCTGCCAGTTCCACATCATCCAGCCGCAAGTGGTGAAATACAGGAAGCGGTCCCCGGGCCCCACGTCACCCTGGAGCATCAGTTCTTTGGCATGGTTGATCAACAGGCCGACCGCGCCGTGAACGATGCACTTGGGTTTCCCCGTAGTGCCGGAGGAATACAGGATGTAGACCGGATGATCCGGCGGCAACGGGGTAAAGGAAGGTTCAGAGCCAGCGCCCTCGGTCAGCGCCTGATCCCAGGTCACCACCCCGTCACCCTGAATTGGCGCCTCGCCTGGAAGCTGTTCCACGCTGATCACGCACTTCAGGCTGGGCAGGCCGTCAAGCAGTTCGCCGAAGGCTTGCTGTCGGTGGAATACTTTGCCGCCGTACCCGTAACCGTTGACGGCAATCAAAACCGACGGCTCGATCTGCCCGAAACGGTCCAGAATCGCGCCGACGCCAAAATCCGGGGATGCGGAACTCCAGATAGCGCCGAGACTGGTTGCCGCCAACATACCCACCAGGGCTTCGTAGCCATTGGTGACGATTCCGGCAACCCGCTCGCCCGCCTGCAACCCTCGTTTTCGCAAGAAGGCTTCCAGGGCACCCACATCGGCTTTCAGCTCCCGGTAACTGCGGCGCAACACCGGGCGGGTTTCGCAATAGGCGACAACGGCGTCGTCATTCGCTTTCGGGCCATCGGCATGACGCAACAGGTTGGCCGCGAAATTAAGCGTCATTCCCGGAAACCACTCCGCACCCGGCATGCTTCGCTTACCCAGCACTCGCTGGGCCGGGGTGTCGCTGATCAGTCCGCAATAGTCCCAGACCGCCTGCCAGAATGGCTCCAGCTGATTGATCGACCATTGGTGAAGTTGGTGATAATCGGCAAAAGGCCCCTGTCCCTGATCTTCCAACCAGGCTTTGAAACGTGCCATTTGGCTGTTGGTCAGAGTGTCTTCGGTTGGCGTCCAAACTACAGGGGACTGCTCAGTGCTGCTCATTCGTCAAGATCCTCGTGCCTTTCTGCGCTTCTGATAACCGCTCACTTACTGCATATGCCAGCCATGACTGACCACGATCGACTGGCCGGTCAGTGCGGCCGACGGGAAGGCCGCCAGATGGACCGCCAGCTCTGAGACGTCTTCGAGAGTGGTGAACTTACCATCCACGGTATTTTTGAGCATGACGTTACGAATCACTTCGTCCTCTGAAATGCCCAGTTCTTTCGCCTGTTCGGGGATCTGTTTGTCCACCAGAGGCGTGCGCACAAAGCCGGGGCAGATGATGTTACTGCGCACGTTGTGCTCGGCACCCTCTTTGGCCACCGCGCGACAAAGGCCCAACATGCCATGCTTTGCTGCCACATAGGGCGCCTTCAAAGGTGACGCTTCAACCGAGTGAACAGACCCCATGTAAAGCAGTGTGCCGCCTCCCGATGCGTACATTTCCCGCAACGCCGCCCTGGTGACCAGAAAGGCGCCGTCCAGATGCACGTTCATCACCGTTCGCCAATGTTTGTAATCCAGCTTGTGCAAGGGGTCAATGTGCTGAACCCCTGCATTAGCGAGGGCAATATCCAGCCCGCCCCATTGCTCAACGATGGCCGCAACACCCGCATCCACTGCCTGCTCGTCAGTGACGTCCATGGCCAGTGCCATGGCCTTACCACCTGCCTGCTCAATGGCATCGACTACCGGCTGGGCATTCTCCAGCGTCAGATCCGCCACCGCAACACGGGCCCCTTCGCGACCATAGTGTTCAGCAATGGCACGGCCAATTCCGCGTCCAGCCCCGGTGATCAGGGCAATACGGTTGTCCAGTCGCATGCTTCGTTTCTCCTTAATCGTAAGCCACACTCGGCAGCCAGGTCGCGATTTCCGGAACCAGGAAAACGATCGACAGGGCAACCAGCTGAATAATGATGAACGGAACCACACCACGGTAGATGTCCGTTACCTTGATCTCCGGCGGTGCTACACCCTTGATGTAGAACAGGGCGAAGCCCACCGGCGGCGTGAGGAATGACGTCTGCAGACACATGGCAAACAGGATGGTGAACCACACCAGATCAAAACCCAGCTGTTGAACCACCGGAGCGACCAACGGCAGGATGATCAATGTGATTTCCACCCAATCCAGGAAGAAGCCAAGCAGGAACACGCCAAACAGGATTGTGAGCACCACGCCATAGGGCCCAAAAGGCAGGCCCAGCAGTGCATCTTCAATGACCGCGTCGCCGCCGAGGCCACGCAACACCACCGAAAAAGCGGTGGCGCCCAGGAAAATGGCAAAAATAAATGCAGCCGTGCGTGTGGTTTGCTGAAGCGAGGAGTTGAGTACTTTCAGATTCAGGCGCCCGGCCATCAAAGCCAGAATCAACGCACCCAGAGCACCCACGCCAGAAGCCTCGGTGGGTGTCGCAACGCCGGCAAAGATGGATCCCAGTACACCGAGAATCAGGGCCGCAGTTGGCAGAACCGCCTTGGCCACCTCCCAGACCACGGACCAGCTGACCTTCTCCAGGCCCGCCGGGACCGGCGCCACGTTGGGCTGCAAAAAGGGCCGGATCATGGCGTAGGCAACGTACATGGCACCCAGAAGCAGTCCCGGCAGGAAGGCGCCCATAAACAGGTCGCCAACCGACGCCTCCGGTACCGCCAATCGATCCGCCATCAATACCAGCATAATGGAGGGCGGTATCAATATACCCAGCGTGCCGGTGGCGCAGGCCGTACCTACGGCAAAGCCTTTGTCGTACTTGTTCTCCATCATCACCGGCAATGACAGCATGCCAAGCAGCACTACCGATGCGCCGATAATGCCCGTGGTCGCAGCCAGTAACACACCAATCACGATCACCGTCACGGCGAAGCCACCGCGCACATTACCGAACAGCTTGACCATGCTGTTCATCAGGCGTTCGGCGACGCCGGACTGGTCCAGCATGATGCCCATGAAGATGAACATGGGCAGCGCCACCAGCGTTTCGCTCTCCACGATCCCCCAGATTCGTTCCGGCACAAGGCCCATCGACGAGGGATAATCGAACCAGAGATTGGCGCCAAAATTCTCAACGGCAATGACACCGACGAGGGTCCAGATAACGGCGGTGCCACCCAGCACCCACGCGACCGGGAAACCGGTCATCAGCAACGCCCCGAACGTCAGGAACATACCGATTACAAACAGGGTTTCGAGCTCCATCAGGACGCATCCTCTTTCTTCTTGTTTTTGGTGTTGAGCGGGATGGGCCGGGGAAAGCCGAACAGCAGGGCCGTGACTTTGAACAATCGGGAGACTGCCGCCAGGATGATCAGCGCAAACGACAACGCCAGAATGCCTTTGAGAATCCAGCGATGGGACAGCCCGGCCGGCGCCTGACTGGTCTCACCCTGTTCCCAGGAGGAAAGCGCGTACGGGACCATTTCATAAACCGCCAGACCGAGAAAAGGCAGGAGCAGCAGGGTCAGACCCAGGAATTCAACCCAGCCCTGCGCTCTCAAGGACAGGCGTTCGTGGAGGACGTCCACCCGCACGTGATCGTCCGTCACCAGGGTATAAGCCAACCCCAGTAGCCAACCGGCACCCGCCAGGTGCCACTGGACCTCTTCCAGAGTGACCGAACCCAGCCCGAACGCGTAGCGGCCAACGACGGCCCAGATGATCACGCCGGTCACCACCACCCAGACCCAGGACGCCCCCTTGCCGATCAGCGTCAGCATCGAATCCAGGAACTGGCTCAATCGGGTGGTTGGCAATTCGGTATGGTGGTGTAGAAATTCGTCAGTGTTGCCCACTGACGGCCGTGCAGAAGTCGGCGAGCCCTGATCAGACTCCGTCATGGCTGACTACCTCTTATGAAAACGGTGACTGCGACACAGGAATGGCCCCGAAGGGCCATCCTTTGCCTGACCGACACCGAGTGAAGTCCCGATGCCGCACATTCCAGTTTAGAACCCTTACAGGTCAGCCGGGAGGTAGGCGCGCTCGTCCCAAACCTTGTAGCTTTCCATGAACTCCTGCTGGCTTTCATAGACGCGCTTGAAGTCAGCATCCTTGGACGCTTCTTCCTTCAGCACCTCCTGGGTCACAGCCTTCAGCTCTTCGAGAACCTCGCGGGGAATCTGGTCAGCCTGCACGCCCTGATCCTGGAAGCCGGAGAGAACCTTGCCGTTCTTGTACTCGCCTTCCGCCAGGCCACGGGTGGTGGCTGCAGTACAGGACGCTTCAACCAGCGCTTTCTGCGCTTCGGTGGCACGATTCCACTCGTCTTTGTTGATCAGCATGTACTGCGCTGTGAACTGCTGATGCCAGCCGGGGAACAGGTTGTATTTAACCACCTGATCGAAGCCGAGAATCTGGTCGATCGCTGGCATGGAGAATTCCGTGGCATCAATGGTGCCTTTTTCCAGCGCCTGATAGAGCTCGCCACCGGGCATCATGGTGACCGACGCTCCCAATTTCTCCAGCACTTTGCCGCCCAGACCGGCAAAACGGATCTTCATCCCTTTGTAGTCATCCAGGGATTCAATCTTGTTGGCGTACCAGCCGGCGGTCTCAGGTCCGATGATGCCGCAGAGCTGGGCATGCACCTCAAAGCCTTTATTGGCGTAGGTTTCCTGCAGCATCTCATGGCCGCCACCGTAGTAGTACCAACCGATGTAAGCCCAGGGCTTCATACCAAACGGCACTGCCGCGAACAGGGGTACCGCAGGGACCTTACCCTGGTCGTAGCCGATCCAGGTATAGCCGGCAGACACCTTGCCGTCGGAAACCGATTGAAGAATGTCGAACGGAGGAACCAGTTTGCCGGGCTCGTAAACACGCACCTGAATGCTGCCGTCAGAGGCCGTGGTCAGATTATCGGCGACCCAGGCTGCGGGAGAGCCAAGGCCCGGAAGATTGGTTGCGAAAGCGACGGGCATTTTCCAGCGCAGGTCATCAGCCATTGCCGTACCGGTCGTCAGGGCAATCGCGCCTGCAACGCCTGTTAGTGCCTTCATAAGTTTCATTGGCGAGTCTCCTAGCATTGTTATTGTTTGACCAACCGGAAATTGAAACCGGCGGAGGCCTGAACTTTGGGCCGGCAGAACACGCAGACAACACAACGGACGGAAAGAAGGTCGGGTCCAAAAAAGTGCCAGTTTTGTTGTCTGCGTTGTTCTGGCGACTTCCGTTAATCCATAGCAGCGACCGTGCCAGACTTAATTAGTTGTTTATTTTCAGTGAGATAACAAAATCGAGGGAGAGTAAAAATCGATCAGATTGTCCGGTTTTCCGGACATATTAAGACGGTAGTCGTAGCGAAATGTCCGGATTTCAATACATCTGTCCTGAAATCAGGACAGTTTGCGCAGCTTTTCGTAGAGAACGGAACGGGAAATGCCCAGCATCTTCGCGGCTCGGGAGCGATTGCCACGACTCGCCAGCAGGGCTTCTTCAATGGCCTGGGCCTCGGCTTCGGCCAGGGTCTTGGCCAGAGGCCGGATCGGCTGAGACATCATGGAGGTGGTGGGGCGCTTGCCAGCTCTTGGCAGCACCTTGAACACAGCGTCCGCATCCAGCAGGCCTCCGTCTTCGCCCATGGTCAGCGCTCGTTCCAACACATTACGCAGCTCCCGGATGTTACCTGGCCAGTCATAGCCACCCAGCGCTGTCACGCCGGCGTCAGTGATCTCACCTCGCATGTCCAGCCCTTCGCAGATTTCGCCCAGCAGGGCCTCACACAGCACCCCGAGATCCGCCAACCGGTCCCGCAGGGGCGGAATCGGAATTTCCAATACATTCAGCCGATAGTAAAGGTCGGAGCGAAATTGACCATCGGCGATCATGGCTTCCAGGTTGCGGCTGGTCGCTGCAATCAGCCGCACGTCCACCGAGGTGACCTTGTTCGAGCCAAGTGGCTCGATCTCCCCTTCCTGCAGGGCCCGCAGAAGCTTCGCCTGCAGCGACAGAGGCATGTCGCCCACTTCATCCAGAAACAGCGTACCGCCATTGGCGAGCTGGAATTTGCCCTCCCGGGTGCGACGATCCGCACCGGTGTAGGCACCGGGTGCAACACCGAAGAACTCGGCTTCCAGGAGGTTGTCAGGGACGGCAGCGACGTTTACCCCCACGAAGGGTTTGTCTGCGCGGGTTGAGACCGAATGGATGGCCTGGGCCAACACCTCTTTACCGGTGCCGGTTTCGCCCAACAAAAGCACAGGCATGTCCCGGCCTGCGGCCAGACGGGCACGGCGTTTGACCTCGAGAGCCGCCGGACTGGCACCGACAAAATCCGACAGGTTGTACCGCGTGCCGCGACTTTTCTTGGCCAGCGCTTTGCGGGCAGCTGCCAGGTCCTGATGCAACCGACGATACTTGGCCACCAACGGCGTCAACGGCTGCAGGTCGTCGTAGAGCACAAAGGCGACCGCCCCAATAATCTGACCGTCATCGTCGTAAAACGGCAGGCGCGTGACCACCAGTTGCTGCTGGTTGTGCTCCATGATGTCCAACAGCAGTGGCTTGCCGCTTTCCACCACCTCTGGCATGCGGGTTTGTGGAATCACCTCGCGCACCGGCCTGCCGATGACAGACTTCGGATCACCCAGACCGAGCAAGTGGGCATAACTGCTGTTTATCCAGGTAATTCGACTCTGATCATCAACGGCAATAGCGCCGGCGCTGGCTTCCTCAAACATGGGGAAGAGCGCCTCGATCAGGTCCCTGGTGAGGCCACTTTTATTATTCTCGGTAAACAACTGGGTCATAGAACCTGCACCACCGGATCCATTGTCTTGCGTGGCAATCCCGGAAGTATATGGTGCCCCCGTAACCGGGGCAAACGCCGTCAGGCGACGCATCCGCCGTCGTCGCTGACACGTAAAACGCTTATGCAAACTGATTTTCTGGAGATTCGATGAAACCATTCGCTTTGCTGGTGCTGCTTGCGCTGGCAACCCTCTCAGGCTGTGCCTCTCACCGCAACGCCCCGGAGCAGGCCATCACCATGCCCGAGACCAATTTCAGCGTGGAAGCGAACCTTGTGTTTTCGCCCAACAACTGGCCGGAAACCTTGCAGGCCGACCTTTACCTCCCGCAAACATCAGACCCGGCACCGACTGTGTTGCTGGTTCACGGCGGGGGCTGGGAACGGCGCTCCAGAGAAGACATGGACTGGATAGCCGAAGATCTTGCCAGCCAGGGGTTCGCAGTCTTGAACATCGACTATCGGTTCGCACCCGCGCATCTCTTCCCGGCGCAACTGTACGATCTGCAAACCGCCATGAACTGGCTTCACGACCATGCGGATACCTACAACCTGGACCGGGATGCCATCGGCGCCTTCGGCTTTTCGTCCGGCGCTCACCTGGTCAGCTTGATGGCGCTGATCGCCGACACCCAACATCCGCTCAACCAGCCCCATGGCGGCGAACAGGCCCGACCGGTTGCGGTCGTTGCCGGCGGCCTGCCGGGGGATCTACGCGCTTTCGATTCAGGCCGGCTGATCGAGCAGTTTTTGGGTGGTAAAAAGAAGGATATGCCGGAGATTTATGAAGCCGCTTCACCGATTGCCCACATTACGCCGACGGCGCCACCGTTTTTTCTGTTCCACGGCGGCATGGACATGCTGGTGCCCTTCAGTCAGGCCGAATCATTCCGGGCGAAACTCCTCGAACACGATGTGGAAAACGAGCTCTACCAGATGCATTTACGAGGCCATATAAGCAGCTTCCTGACCGCTGGCAATGCCGTTGACGAAGCAGCGCACTTCCTGGCCAGACACACCCGGACCGGTGCGATCAAAGAGTGATAAATGGGGCCAGGCTGAACCCCAGGATGACCACGATGGCGACACAGGCGGCGAGAAACTTGACGGGTTTGTGTCGGAAGCGATGCCAGAAACCACCCACTCGCCCCGCCGCCCGATCCTGTTCGTAAGCATTGCGCTGACGGTGATACCGCTCCTCCTGATACGCCTTCAGCAGCGCCCGGGCGCGGGCGGCTTCGTCATCGTCGTGCACCCAGAATCCACCCATGCTGATGCCCCAGCGGCTCGGTGGCGTCTCGTAGAACGGAACCTCATGCTCATCAAATAACGCGCGAATTTCCTCCGCTTCGTCGTCGGGAACGTATCGCAGATTCATCAGGTGGTGAGGCATGGTAGGTCTGTCATCGGGAATTGAGATACCCTTATCCTAGCATTATCCCGGCAGCCCGGGGGCCGGCCGCACATCAAAGCCATTCGGGATTCAGCATGGCAAACAACGCATTGCGAAAACTACTGACCTTCGACCGTCAGGTCCGGCGGGATCGGGACCAGTCACCGGTGTTTCTGCATCGGCGGGACCGACGCTTCGCCCTTGATTGTCAGGCCCAGGGACAGGCCCCGACGGCGGATCGCTGGCTGGAGCACCTGGATCGGGTCGGCAGGCCAGGAGCCGAACAGCACCGTCACTCCGATCCGGACGATGGACTGCTCAGGCGATGGCAACAAGTGACCGCCGTGTTCTGCCTGCTTGGTGTGGTGCTGGGTGCCGTTACCATGGCCGGGCTGCTCTTTTACGAAGGCAGTCAGCGGATCAATCTGACTCTGCTGCTGGCCTTTGCCGCGCTGCAATGCCTGCTGGCGATCATCACAATGATTCAATCTGTCGCTCACTGGCAGCCCTGGCGCCGCCTGTTAAAAAGAATCCGATTGCGCAGTGAACCATCACCTCTGAACAGCCTGGCGCCCGTGCTGATGGCGCGGGCCGCCCATGCCGGTGGCGCCTGTTTTGGTCTGGCAGCGGTCGCAACCCTATTGATGTTGGTGGTACTGGAAGATCTCGCGTTCGGTTGGAGCACCACGCTGGACACCGGCGCTGACAGGTACCACAGCCTTCTGTCCACCATTGCCTGGCCCTGGCATCAACTCTGGCCAGCCGCAGTGCCAGACCTGTCGCTGGTGGAAGCGACCCGGTATTTCCGGGCCGGCACGGACATCACCTTGACCGATCCGGGGCGATGGGGCGACTGGTGGCCATTTGTCATGATGGCCTGGCTGTTTTATGTGGTTCTGCCCCGACTCCTCGGGTTAGGCATCGCCCAGTGGCAATTACTGACCGGCGCCCGACGCGCGCTGGCCAACCATCCCGGTATGGTTGCGCTGGAATACCGCTTGGAGACGCCCACTGTCGATACCGGAAATGACCGGCACGACGCGGAGGACAGCCCGGACGAACACACTGCTGCCCAGTGCCAGTCTCTCCCCGAGAGTCAGGTACTCATCTACTGGAGTGGCGCCAATGACCCGGAGTTGCCGGACAGCCTGACGGCCGGACACCTGCTGACCGGGCTCGCCGGTGGCCAGCATTCCCTGGCCGAAGACCAGCAAACCATCGATGAATGCGCCGAATTGCTGAACCAGCATAAGAAACCCGCAGTGACTCTGGTTACCCGCGCCTGGGAGCCACCCATCGCGGAACTGGAAGATTTCATCCGGCAGGCGAGGCAGGACTGGCCGAAGAAAACCCGTCTGGCCCTTCTGCCCCTGGCCAGCGACCCCAGTCAGCTCACCAGTCCCAAACAACTGGGCCAGTGGCTGAGATTTGTTGAACGGTTAAACGACAGCCAGGTATGCGTGTGCCAGGCTGACCTCAGTTCTCCGGAGACTCGTGCCTTCAGCCAGCAATCGGAGGGCTTGAAATGACGTCCGATGCACCGGTGTTCGCGGTCGTAGGGCACCCGAACAAAGGGAAATCGAGCGTGGTGGCCACGCTGTCACAGAATGACGCCATTGCCATCGCCCTGGAACCCGGCACCACCAGGCAGCGGCAGGACTATCCACTGTCCGTCGACGGGCAGGTGATCTACACCCTCGTCGATACCCCGGGATTCCAGCGTCCGCGCCGAGTTCTGGAATGGCTGGAAGCGCACAGCGTGTCGGTCTCTGACCGGCAGGAAACGGTAAAAGCCTTTGTTACCCAGTTTCACGACGACCCCCGTTTCGCCGACGAATGCCAGTTACTGGCTCCGCTGGTTGAAGGCGCCGGGGTGATCTACGTGGTGGACGGGTCCATCCCGTACAGCCCACAACACGAGGCCGAAATGACCATTTTGCGCTGGACGGGCAGGCCCAGTCTGGCGCTGATCAACAGCATCGGCCCGGATGATCACAGCGAGACCTGGCAACGCGCCCTCGGGCAGTTCTTTCAGGTGGTCCGACGCTTCGACGCGGTCCGCGCACCTTTCGACCAGCATCTCAGCCTGCTGAAAACCTTCGGTCAACTGGAGCCTGCCTGGGAAGCGCCGCTGAATGAAGCCACCCGGCACCTGTCCCGTCAGAGAGAGCAACGCCGACGCGAAGCCGCAGGCCTGATCGCCCACACGCTGGAAGCCATGATGTGCTTTCGTGAAAAGCGAACACTGACCGTGCAGCAAACCACAGAAACGTCTGATCAGGCGCTCGCAGACCAGCTTCGCAATCAGTGGTACCGAAACCAGCGCAAGAAAGAGGAGCACCTGCGTATCGCCATTGAGCGCCTGTACCAGCACAATCGCATCCAGCGCCAGGAAGCCGAACTGGAATGGCACAGCGATCACGATCTGTTCAGTGAGAGCAGCCGCGCCGCCTGGGGCGTGGATCGGCGCTACCTTGCAACGGCCGGCTTTGGCGCCGGAGCGGTCAGTGGCGCCGGAATTGACGCCGTAACGCTCGGCCACTCGCTGGGCGCCGGTGCGCTGATCGGAGGCGTCATTGGCGCAGCGGGAAGTTATCTTTACGGCGACAAGCTGTCACTTCCGGTACTACGCATCGGCGTGCTGAAAGAAGGCCTCAGGTCCGCAAGCTTTGGTCCTGTACAGGACAGCCAGTTCGGCTATGTTGTATTGGGCAGGGCGATCAATCACTGGTGGCACGTTAGCGAGCGAAATCACGCTGGCCGTGAATTGCTGGATCTCGAGCCGACAGACGATCACTGGCTTGGCGCCCTGGACCGACAACATCGCCAGCTTCTTCATCGGGTTTTCGATCAGTGTCGTAAAAAGCGAACGCTGGACGATAAAACCCGACAATCGCTGATCGAGAGCATCGAAGCCGCAATGACCGCTTTCGACCATTGGCGGTTGAATAGGGCATAACTTGAATGTTTATACTGAAAAGCGATGCCAAAACCTAGCGAGGAACCACTATGAAAATTGTACGAGTTCAGGACATCATCGGGTCGGAAAGGGAAGTCACCGGTCCGGGCTGGACGAGCCGCCGGATGCTGCTGAAAAAGGACGGCATGGGGTTTTCCTTCCACGAAACCATCATTCCAGCAGGCGCCGAGCTGAAGCTCTGGTACAAGCATCACCTGGAAGCGGTTTACTGCGTTGCGGGTAATGGCAACATCACCGACCTCGCAACCAACGAAACACACGAAATCAGCGATGGCACCCTGTATGCCCTCGATAAGCACGACCGTCACATACTGCGCGGCGGCACTGAAGACATGCGGCTGATTTGCGCCTTCAATCCGCCGGTCACCGGTCGTGAAGTGCACGACGAAGACGGCGCCTACCTGCCAGACACCGGCGAGGACTGATTCTGGCGCCACCAGCTGACAACTCGTCGAGCCAATCACCGCCACCGGGAGCCAAGCTGTTCCCGGTGGCGGTTTTGCTTTGGTTATCCGGCGTTTATCTCCGCATTCCGATCCTTGTTGCTCCACCGCTGGCGCCCTATATCGGCGATGATCTCCAGTTGTCCCAAGCCCTGACCGGCGCCCTGACCACCTTGCCAATCCTGATGCTGGCCGTCGGCTCCATGCCGGGCTCTCTTGCCATTGCAAGACTCGGCCCGCGCACTACGCTGGCCATGGCGATGATCATCATGGTGGTGGGCTCGGCCGGTCGTGCCTTCGCGCCAGACGTCACTCTGCTTTTGGTGGCCAGCGCTGTGATGGGATTGGGTATCGCCATGATGCAGCCATCGCTGCCGGCGCTGCTGTCACGATGGCTTGAGCCTAGACATCTGGCGATGGGCACAGCCATTTACATGAACGGTATGCTAATGGGCGAATTTATCGGGGCCGGACTGACTTTACCCTTGCTGATGCCCGCGCTCGACAACAGTTGGCAAGCCACGCTCGTTGCCTGGTCGTTACCAGCGGTGGTCATAGCCGCTGCGCTGTATTTACCGAAGCGTTCACTGACGCGTCCGCAAGGTCGAAGGGCCTGGTTGCCGGACTGGACGAATCCGCTGACCCTGCGCATTGGGTTGCTACTGGGCATGTCCGGTTCGATGTTTTTCGGCCTCAACGCTTACATGGGTGAGCTTCTCAAGCAGCAGGGGAACTTCGAACTGCTGGCGGACGCGTTGTTCTGGTACAACTTTGCACAATTGGTGGCATCGCTCGTGATGCTCAAAATGGCCTCACGATGGGTCGGTCGTAAAGGCCCCATCATTGCAACGGCGCTGATCAGCGTCTGCGGGGCGGCGGGCACACTGTTACTTGGTGGCTGGCCGCTGATCATCTGCGCTACGCTGATGAGTCTCACAGCAGGCATCCTGCTGATCCTTCTGGTTGCCCTGCCACCGTTGCTGGTGGACGCTAATGAGACCGGTCGGCTGTCGGCAGGCAACTTTCTGGTAGGCTATACCCTGGCGTTTTCCGTACCAATGCTTGGCGGACTTGCCGCAGACTGGAGCGGCGATACGCAGCATGCCGTGATGGTCATTCTCGCGTACTGCCTGCTCGCGCTGCCGCTGACAATCACGCTGGATCTCCGGCGCCAATCGGTCACCGATTCATAAGGGAGAGTCACCCGTTGACCCATCGCCTGATAATCGCACTCCTGCTTATACTGGCACTCGCCGGCTGCGCCGACAATATCGCCACCACCGAACGCAGAGCGCTCCCGGCACCTGACAACCAACCGGTCAGCTTTAATGACCATGTTCGCCCGATTCTTGAAACCAAATGCCTGGCCTGTCACGGCTGTTTCGATGCGCCCTGTCAGCTGAAAATGGAGGTTTCAGACGGTTTGATTCGCGGTGCCCATAAAGATGGTGTTTACAACGGCACGCGCCTGAATACCCAGGCCACTACTCGGCTGGGCATAGATGCCGAAACGGAACAACAGTGGCGTGACAAGGGCTTTTTCTCGGTTCTGGCTCGAGGCGACGAAACACGAAGCCTGCTTGAGAACATGATTCGCTTGGGAAAACGCTATGAGTTTGCACCCAACAGCAAGCTTCCGGACGACATCGAGCTGGGTCTCACTCGCGCCAACCAATGCGTCAGCAATGACCAGTTTGCAGACTATGCCGATGACCACCCCTACGAGGGTATGCCACTGGCCGTCACCGGCCTGACCGACGACGAGTACGCGACACTGACCGGGTGGCTGAACCAGGGCGGTGCCGTATCGCCCTGGGTGGCGGAGGTGACCGAGCAGGAACAACACCACATCAATCGATGGGAAAAGTGGTTCAACGGCCCCTCGAAGGCGCGACAACTCGCCAGCCGCTGGCTGTACGAGCATCTCTACCTTGCCCATCTGTATTTTGAAGACGATGGCGCAGACACCCGCTATTTCCAGCTTGTTCGTTCCCGGACACCCGCAGGCGTGCCCATCGACATTATTGCCACGCGCCGGCCCAACGACGATCCGAAAGGAGCGGTGTATTACCGCCTTCGTCCGGTGGCAGGCAGCATCGTGCACAAGCGCCACATTACCTTTGCGTTTGGAGAGGCGACCTTTCAGAGAACGCTATCGCTGTTCCCCACAGACCAGTGGGAAGTCGAATCTCTGCCCGGATACGACCGAGGCAACCGGGCGAACCCGTTTGCCACCTTTGCCGAGCTGCCGGCACGATCCCGTTATCAGTTCATGCTGGACAACGCGGAGTATTTCACCCGGACCTTCATCCGTGGGCCGGTGTGCCGTGGGCAAATCGCCACAGACGTGATTCGGGACCATTTCTGGACGGTGTTTCACGATCCTGAAGACGATCTGTACATCACGGATGCCGAGTACCGCAGAACGGTCACGCCACTGCTTGCCCTTCCAGGCCAGGACAGCGACCTGCTGGACCTCGGCGAGAACTGGGTAACCTACAAAAACAAACGTAACCGGTACACTGAGCTGCGCAATCAGGCTTACCTTTCAAACTATCCCGACGGCGCTTCGCTGGATCATATCTGGGATGGTGACGGCGACAACACCAATGCACTGCTCACCATCTTCCGCCATCACGACAATGCGTCGGTTCAGAGAGGCTTGATCGGTCAGGTGCCGCTCACCAGCTGGTGGATGGACTATCCGCTGTTTGAGCGCACCTACTACGAGTTGGTGGTCAATTTCGATGTTTTCGGCACCGTCGCCCATCAGGCACAGACTCGGCTTTACTTTGATCTTATCCGCAATGGCGGAGAACAGAACTACCTCAGACTGATTCCCCCGGGCGAAAGGAACAGGGTATTGCGGCGCTGGTATCAGGGCTCAGGGGAGCTGAAGCTGAATTTCAGCTACGCGGACATGGAGAACACCGCACCGTCCCAGGTTCCCTTTGTGACCAGTGCTTTCAATGAGGAGCTCGGGGCCCGGCTTCTACTGAATTTCCGATCGCTGAATGCGGAACGGGACGACCCCATCAATCGATGCAGCGCCCAAAAATGCGGTCGAGAACGGGAGCCCAAATGGGTGCAACAGGCCGACCGGGAAATGTCGACCCTTGCCGCCACTCGCGCAGAGTTTTTGCCCGGATTACGGTATTTCCCGGACGTCACCTTTATCCGGGTGGCCAGTGACACCGGTGAGCGCACTGTCTACAGCGTCATTCGAGACCGCGCCCACACCAATGTGGCGTTTTTGCTGGGTGAAGATCTGCGCTACGAACCTCTAGACGACAAACTCACTATCTATCCCGGGGTGATCGGCAGCTACCCGAACTTCATGTTCGACGTGCCCGCCTCGCAGCTTGAGGCATTTACCCAGCAAGTAGCCGGGCTCCAGTGGGAGCAGCAGGACCAATTCGAGCGAATCGTTGAGCGATGGGGGATTCGGCGCACGCACCCGCGGTTCTGGGATGTCCTGCACGATGTCACAGCGTGGCAGCGTGAAAACCAACCTTTGCAAGCCGGAATCTTTGACATCAATCGGTTCAAGAACCTGTGAACCGTCAGCGCTTCGCCGCTGGCCGTTTTTTGGTGCCCTGCTGTGCTTCGGCGGTCAGTGGGTCTTCCGGCCACGGGTGTTTGGGGTAGCGGCCACGCATGTCCTTTCGGACCTCGGGATAGGCATTCCGCCAGAAGCTGCCCAGATCCGACGTGACCGCCAGGGGGCGCTGGGCAGGGGATAGAAGGTGAATTACCACCGGGCATCGGCCATTGGCAATGGTTGGCGTTTCCGTCCAGCCGAACAACGCCTGCAGCTTGGCCGCCAGAACCGGGCCTCCGTCGGCACGATAATCCAATGCCACTTTCTGGCCGGTCGGGATAGTCAGTGTGGTCGGTGCAAGGGCGTTCAGGGCTTGTTGCTGCTGATAACTGACCAGCGTTTCAAGCGCCTGAACCAAGGGGAGCTTCTTCAGATCAGACCAACGCTCGTATCCGGCGAGGAAAGGGGCCAGCCATTGATCGAGGGCGGAGAGCAAGGCCTCGTCACTCACGTCGGGCCAGTCGCCAGGAAATAACTCCCTCAGCAATGCAGCGCGGGCACGCCACTGGAGCGCATGGTCAGACCAGGGCAAACTGGCAAGCCCCTGCTTTTTGATCTCTCTCAGCAACCCCTGTTGCAGCAGCGCGGCATCCGGTTTGGGAAGGGCCGTTTCTGTTAGCGTCAAACGCCCCAGGCAACGCCGTCGCTGGGCTACAACAATGCCTCGATTATCATCCCACTTAGCAGTCTCCTCGACCCGGATCAAACCGGCAAGATCATGCTCGAGATCACCCAACACAAGCGGCGCGGCGAGATAGATCCGTGCCTCGCGAGAGTGACCGTCGAGCTCCGCCGCTACCAGCCAGTCCTCCCTTGCCATCGGATCGTCGTCCCTCAGGCTGGCGCCCTTGCCATTGCTGAGCTGGTAGCGGGGCGCCGAACCGCTTCGCCGTCGCGCCACGCGGTCAGGAAAAGCGAGAGCCAACAGGCGCCCTACATCCGTATCTGTGACCGGCTTTTGTGGATCATCCGGTTGAGTGAGGCGCTCCGCCGCTTGTTTTACAGCTTTGACGCGCGCCTTCGATTCTCCCGGTACGGATGCCGGATTGCGAAGGACATCAATACGACGACTGATGTCTGCGCCAGCCCCTTGACCAAGAAGATCCCGCTCACTGAGCAGAGCCGCAAGCTCGGCCGCCAGATAGCCCAGACCCAAGTCGCGACTTTTTACCACCATATGGGCCAGACGTGGATGAATACCCAGATTGCGGACCCTCCGGCCATGGTCGGTGATTCGACCCTCAGCATCGAGGATGCCCAGCCACGCCAAAAGATCGGTTGCCTGATTCCAGTGAGCAGAGGGGGGTGTGTCGATCCAATCAAGATCTTTCGGGCAGCGGGCACCCCACTGCGCCAACTCGATGACGACCGACGCCATGTCTGCCTCCAGAATTTCCGGAGGAGTGAAGTCCGCCAGCGAATAGTGTGTGGCTTCGTCCCAAAGGCGGTAGCAGACCCCCGGTTCCAATCGTCCGGCGCGGCCCCTGCGCTGTTCGGCAGACGCTTTTGACACCGGGCTGGTGATCAGGCGGTCCATGCCGCTGTTGGGATCGAAGCGTGCACGTCGCTGCAGGCCCGCATCCACCACAACGCGGATGCCCTCGATGGTAAGACTGGATTCCGCAATGGCCGAGGCAAGCACCACCTTGCGCTGGCCCGCCGGTGCCGGGGCGATAGCGCGATCCTGTGCCGCGGCGTTCATATTTCCGTACAGCCCGGTGACCATCACGGCATCGCCGAAACGCTCCGGCAGTGATTGATTCAGGGCTGTCTCAACGCGGCGGATTTCGCCCGCCCCCGGAAGGAACACCAGCAGTGATCCGGATTGGTCTGCAAGTGCCTGACCAACGATTGCGGCCACATGATCAACAAGGGAGCGCTGCCCGGGCTTCGGGCTGTAGATGACTTCTACGGGAAAGGCCCGGCCCTCGGCGGTCAGGATCGGGACGTTGCCCAGAGCGGAGGCAATCGGCGCCGTATCCAGCGTTGCAGACATAACGATGATCCGCAGATCCTCACGCAACGCCATACTGGCTTCCCGCACCAGAGCGAGACCAAGATCTGCCTGCAATGACCGCTCGTGAAATTCATCAAAAATGATCGCTGCGTAATCATCCAACGACGGGTCCGACTGAATCAGTCGGGTCAGAATGCCTTCGGTTACCACTTCGATTTGGGTGGCTTTCGACACTCGGGTGTCGAGGCGTGTGCGATAGCCAATGGTCTGGCCTGCGGGCTCATTCAACTGTTTCGCCATGAAACGCGCCGCAGACCGGGCGGCAAGCCGCCGCGGCTCCAACATCAGGATCTTGCGACCCTTTCGCCAATTGGCGTCCAACAAGGCAGGAGGAACGCGGGTGGTTTTACCAGCACCGGGTGGTGCCTGTAAAAGCAGGGTCGTGTGCTTCTCGAGGGTGGCCAGAGCCTCGGGCAAGAGCGAGTCGATGGGCGTCACGGTCAGCTGGACTGAGACTGTGCCGCTCGCGGATGGTTTTCCCGGGTCCACTGATAGACTTCCCGGAAGGATTCCACAATAGTTTCCGGCTTGTGTGGCGGCTGAAAGATTGCGGCAAGTTCGCCATCCGGGTTAATCAGCGCGAAATGCGCGCTGTGGTCCACCAGAACGCCGTCTTCGGTGTCACGATGCACGATGACAGCCCCCAGGTTTTTAGCCAATGCTCGCATGGCAGAAAGCTCACCCGTCAGACCGTGGAAGTTCGGTCCAAAAAAGCCGACGTACTCTTTGAGCTTTGACGGCGTATCCCGCTCCGGATCGGCGCTCACCAGCAGGTAATCAGGCTGGGGCATGTCCGCAGGCAGCAGCTTGCCGGTTTTTCGAAGATCCGACATGGCGGTCGGGCAGATATCGGGGCAATTGGTGAAGCCAACGAACGCAAACGTCCAGCGTCCTTTAAGGTCGGCCTCGGTGAACGTCTCACCAGTTTCATCGGTAAGCTCGAAGGGCTCGATGATACGAGGCTCCTCGTACACGTAGACGTTCATGTCGCTCAGATCCGGCGCAGGTGTCGGCTCCTGGTTGCCCACAAAAAACGCCTGCCGCCCGACAACCATCCCAAAGATCAGAACCACCACTGTTAACAATCCGATCAGGGTCAGGCGGATGGAACCGGTCATGAAGTCTCCGTGTCAGTGCTCAGTCCCGTTCATTACAACGGGACAAAATGATCAATCAGCAGTACTACAAATAGCGCCATGAGATAGGTGATTGAGTACTTGAAGGTGTTCAGTGCGACGCGGCGGTCGTCCCCCCGCAAAAGCCGAACCGAGTACTGCAGGAAGCGCAGCCCCAATGCCAGGGCGCCCACCAGATAGATCACTCCGGACATACCCGTTACGAAGGGCAGCAGGCTCACTGCCAGCAGCATCAAAGTGTACAGCAGGATGTGCAGCTCGGTGTAGCGATTGCCATGGGTGACCGGCAGCATCGGAATACCGGCCTTGGCGTATTCCTCTTTGCGGTGAATGGCCAGCGCCCAGAAATGCGGCGGCGTCCAGGCGAAGATAATCAGCACCAGGAGCAGGGCATGTCCCTCAACCTGGCCGGTTACCGCAGTCCATCCCAGCAGCGGCGGCATGGCACCCGCCAACCCCCCGATAACGATGTTCTGGGGCGTCATGCGCTTCAGGAACAGGGTATAGACGCCGGCGTACCCCACCAGGGACGCCAGGGTCAGCCAGGCGGTCAGGCTGTTGACCTGCCACACCAGGATAACCATGCCTGCCACAGCCAGCAGTGTGGCGAACACCAGTGCATCGAGCGGAGAAATTTTTCCAGTGGCCACCGGACGCTTGCGGGTCCGGGCCATGACGGTATCAATTTTCTGATCAACCACATGGTTCACAACCGCGGCCGCGCCGGCCAGCAGGGCGATTCCAAGGTTGCCGTAGACCAGAACCTCCCAGCCCGGCAGACCTGGCGTTGCCAGCAGCATCCCGATCACCGAGGTGAGGATCATCATGGCGACCACGGTGGGTTTGGTCAGCTCGAGAAAATCTCGCCAGGTAATCTGTGTGGAAGCATCCGTTTCGCTGGAAGCCTGTGCGGGCAGCCTTTCAACATGCTCGCTCATGCTGTCACCTCTCGCTCATTGATTGTTGTCATTGTTGGTTGTGAGACCGGACTGGTAACCGGTGGGCGGTGCAAACGCCAGATCAGATTAATCACACTAAGCAGTAACCCTGCGCCCATTGCGTTGTGCGCAACCGCAATGGAAAGCGGAATATGGAACCAGACATTGGCCAACCCCAGAAGGATCTGAACGCCAAGCACCAGGGCCACCAGCAGGGTATGGGAGGCCAGCGACGTTGACCTTGCTCTGCGCCACAGTAATGCCAGAAACACGGTGAAGTATGCAAGCACTACCATGGCACCAACCCTGTGGGTAACGTGGATCGCCACCCGTCCATCGGCTGTCAGCTGCCCGCCAAGGTAATTCGGGCCCACATGCTGGGTCACATCAAACCCGTGCTGGAAATCCATGCCTTCGGGCCACCACTGGCCCTGACAGGTTGGCAGGTCGGTGCAGGCTACAGCGGCATAATTGGCTGCGGTCCAGGCGCCGAGGGCAATCTGTATAACCACCAGCAAAAGGCCGCCGTAAAGCCATGGCCGAAAACCACGCCAGGCGGCTGTGGCCTGTGTGGCTTCAACACGGTCTGTCGGGTCGTCAGCGCGCCCCAGGCGACGAAGCCGCAGAGTCAGCAGGGTTAACAGACTGAGCGTGGTGAACCCACCCAGCAAGTGCATGGCAACAACCTGGGGCCACAGCTTCAATGTGACCGTCCACATGCCAAAGGCGCCCTGAAGAATGATGAAGGCGGCGATAAACAGCGGTAGTTTGTAGGGGAGCCCTTCCCGACGATGGCGAAACGCATAGCCCGCAAGACCAAAAACCACCAATCCGAGGGTGCCGGCGGCGTACCGGTGAATCATTTCCGGCCAGCCTTTTTCCACGTCGACCGGCGTTTCGGGGAAACGGGCGTTGGCAACGGCCATGCTGGCTTCGTCCTGGGGCACGGTCAGGAATCCATAGCATCCCGGCCAATCCGGACACCCTAGCCCGGCATGCACCAATCGGGTCCAGGCGCCGAGCATGATAACGATGACAGCCAGAACGACTGCGAAGAGAGCCCATTTGGCCAGAAGGTTCGCTCGCTGTGCTGAGGGTGACGATATCTGATTCAAAAGCAGGCCCTCAGTTCTCTAACCGATCTGCGACAGTTTCAGCAGATGTTTCAAATCCTTCAGCATGTCTTTGCCAGTGTGTTCCTGACCGTAGTGCATAATGACATTGCCAAAGGGGTCCACAAGCAGAATACGGGGCTGGGTCCCTGGGGACACTCCCGGTGGCCATACCGGGGTCTGGCCCGACTGCACCGACAGCGTTTCCATCGAAGGGTACTCCGCTGCCCAGTTCGACGACAGGCTGTCGCTCATGCTACCCAGCCAGGCCGCACGGTTAACCCTGTTGGCGTTCTTACCCAGAGCGATATTCACCTGACGGGTGTTATAGAGCAATTCTTCACAGGTATTGGCGCAGCGTTCCGCAACGACCACCATCATCCACTGCGCATTGGCATTCTGGGGACCAAAACGCGCGGCAAGCGGATTGCCGTCGGCGCCATTGAGGTTCATCTGGGCCAAAGGCACCGGCGACTCGATGAGCACTCCCTTATTGCTGTGCCCGGTCGGGTTCAGCCATCCGGTGTAAAACATGATGGTGGCCAGGACCATCGGGCCGAATCCAATGGCGAACAGCAGCAAGGCAGTACGACGACCCCGTCGAACCTGCGCTGGTGATACCTGCGGATCCTGATCCGCTTTTTCAGCCGTTGTCATTGTCATTGTTGGCTCCTGCTTTGCGGTAGCTTGCGGCTAACGTCAATATAACCAGTGCGACCGCCAGTGAAAACCACTGTGCGGCATAACCGTAATGAGTTTGCGGCCCCATCCGATCTGGCGCCCAGTCCGCGCGGTATGCACCGGGCTGCTCGGGCCCTTTCAGGCGCACAATCAGTGGCGCCAGTTGCTCACCAGAGGCGCTCGCATCCGTCCGCGTCAAAGACTGGACCCTGCGCGGCCATCCCGCTGCCAACTCTTCGCCCCCATTTAGGACCGGAGGTTCCGGATACTCGGCGAGTCGTCCGGAAATCAGTACTCGTTTATCCGGGCTCGAAACCTGCGGCAAGTTCTCTCGTCGGTTCGGCGCCCTCACCCAGCCACGGTTAATCACAACCCCCTGACCATCCTCCGGCTGGAACTGTGTCAGCACTTCATAGCCGGGTTGGCCATCCCGAGTGCGATTGTCCAGCAGCCAGGTCTTCTTACTGTAACGTCCGGCCAATGTGACCGGTTGGCCCGCCGAGAGCCCTCTTTCAAGATGTTCAGGCCAGCTCAGGTTCAATGATTCCGTCTGCCACTGATCCATTTGCTGCTGTTTTTCATCAGCCCGATCCAGTTGCCACAGTCCGAGGTATATCAGTAGAGGCAAGAACAGGGCGGCAAACAGCAGTATTTTTCCATTGAACTGCCAACGCCGATTGGAACCGGGCGCCCGATCAACCATGCTTTGCTATAGTGGCGACACAAATCAAAGACGATAGAACAGGAAGGCCCATGCTGAAGATTCTCATTGTTGTACTCATGCTGGCAGTTGTAGTGAGCCTGTTCAGTGGTTTGTTCTTCCTGATACGGGATGGCGGGAAAACCAATCGCGTCCTGAATTCCCTCGCATTGCGGGTGGCCCTGAGCATCGTGCTGCTGGCCGTCATACTGCTGGCGTTGTGGCAAGGGGGCCTGACCTTGAATCCGACCCCCTGATTACAAGATCACAGCACGTATACGAAGACGAAGAGTCCAAGCCAGACAACGTCGACAAAGTGCCAGTACCAGGCCGCTGCCTCAAACCCGAAATGTTTCTCGGGTGAGAAATGGCCTTTGCTGATTCGGATGAGCATGATCGTCAGCATCAGCGTGCCGAGCATCACGTGAGCACCGTGGAAACCGGTCAGCATGAAGAAGGTGCTGCCGTAGATGCCCGATTCCAGCGTCAGGTTCAGGTCCTTGTAGGCGTGGGCATACTCGTAGCCCTGAACGAACAGGAACACAACCGCCAGTGCAATCGTCGCGCCTAGCCACAGCTTCACCTTGCCACGATGATCTTCTTTCAGAGCATGGTGAGCCACGGTGACCGTGAACGAGGACGTCACGAGCAGGATGGTGTTGATCAGCGGCAGGCCCCAGGGCCCAATGATGCCCTCTGGCGCCGGATAGGCCTCAGGGTCAGGCGTGTTGAGCAGCGGCCAGGTCGCCTGGAAACCTTCCCAGAGCATGTTGGTGCTGCCCTTGTCACCCTCGCCACCCAGCCAGGGAATCGCGAACATCCGCGCGTAGAACAGGGCGCCGAAAAACGCGGCAAAGAACATCACTTCCGAGAAAATGAACCAGCTCATACCCCAACGGAACGAACGGTCCATCTGCGGGCTGTACAGCCCGCCTCGACTCTCTTTGATGACGTTTCCAAACCAGCCAAACAGCATGTAAACCATGATGGCCGTGCCGATCCAGAAGGTGATCCAGGAGCCCGTGGTTTCGGCTCCCTGCTTGCCGTTGACCATGATTGAGGCCACGCCATAGAGCATCACACCGAGGCCAACCGTCGCGATGATCGGCCACTTGCTCTGCTCAGGAACGTAATACGTCTGGTTTTCCGCCATGACAGTCTCCGATGGCTTATCCGTTGTTTATTGTTTTAATGTCGGCCACGTCCTTGCTCACTTCACTTCTGGTGGCGTGGCAAAAGTGTGGTAAGGCGCCGGGGACGGTACCGTCCACTCCAGACCTTCTGCGCCATCCCAGGGCTTCGCCGAAGCCTTTTTCCCGCCGCGGATGCTCTTCACGACGATGAACAGGAACAGCAGCTGCGTGGCACCGAACATGAACGCCCCAATGCTCGAGACCATGTTGAAGTCGGCGAACTGCAGCGCGTAATCCGGTATCCGGCGTGGCATGCCCGCCAGTCCCAGGAAATGCATCGGGAAGAAGGCGAGGTTCATACCGATAAACGAGAGCCAGAAATGGGTTTTGGCCAAGGTCTCGTCATACATGTAACCGGTCCATTTCGGCAGCCAAAAGTAGGCGGATGCGAAGATGCCAAAGATCGCTCCCGGAACCAGCACGTAGTGGAAGTGGGCCACAACAAAGTAGGTATCGTGGTACTGGAAGTCAGCGGGTGCGATGGCCAACATCAGGCCGGAAAAGCCGCCGATGGTGAACAGGATGACGAACGCGACCGCAAAGAGCATCGGCGCTTCGAAGGTCAGCGAACCGCGGAACATGGTCGCAACCCAGTTAAACACCTTCACACCGGTCGGTACGGCAATCAGCATGGTGGCATACATGAAGAACAGCTGGCCGGCAATGGGGATGCCCACTGTGAACATGTGGTGCGCCCAGACGACAAATGACAGCAGGGCGATTGCACCCACGGCGTACACCATCGAGGCGTAGCCAAACAATGGCTTGCGTGAGAAAGCCGGGATGATGTGAGAAACCGCACCGAACGCCGGCAGAATCATGATGTACACCTCGGGATGCCCGAAGAACCAGAACACATGCTGGAACAGGACCGGATCACCACCGCCGGAGGCATCAAAGAAGCTGGTACCGAAGTTGATGTCCATCAGCATCATGGTGACCACGCCGGCCAGAACCGGCATAACTGCGATCAACAGGAAGGCTGTGATCAACCAGGTCCAAACGAACAGGGGCATCTTCATCAGCGTCATGCCGGGCGCCCGCAGGTTCAGGATGGTCGCGATCACGTTAATGGCGCCCATGATTGAAGAAATACCCATGATGTGAACGGCAAAGATAAAGAAGGTCGTGCTCGGCGGTCCGTAAGTTGTGGACAACGGAGCGTAGAAGGTCCAGCCAAAGTTAGGCGCGCCGCCCTGCATGAACAGTGTCGACACCAGGATCAGGAAGGCACACGGCAGCAACCAGAAACTCCAGTTGTTCATCCGCGGCAGGGCCATGTCGGGCGCACCGATCATCAGTGGCAGCATCCAGTTGGCCAAGCCCACAAAGGCCGGCATAACCGCGCCGAACACCATGATCAGACCGTGCATGGTGGTCATCTGGTTGAAGAATTCTGGCTCAACAATCTGCAGGCCCGGCTGGAAAAGTTCGGCCCGGATGACCATGGCCATGGCGCCGCCCAGCAGGAACATCGCAAAACTGAAGATCAGGTACATGGACCCGATGTCTTTGTGGTTGGTCGTCAACAACCAGCGGGTAATCCCCTTGGCAGGGCCGTGGTGATGATCGTCCTGGGCGTGGGTATCTGTAACCGCACTCATGAAAACCCCCGTTACCGCCGTCTATTTTCGGCTGGTGATGTCTATATTATTGGCTCGATGTCACAACCCGGGGAGACAAAGCTGCCTGCCGCCCGGGTCTCAACGTCATTCCTGATTCTTGTAGTCAAACACCTGCTTGGGCGTCACCATCTCACCGGTGTCGTTGCCCCAGGCATTACGCTCGTAGGTAATGACCGCCGCGAGATCCACTTCGCTCAACTGATTACCGAAAGCCTGCATCGCGGTTCCGGAAACGCCGTTCACGACAACGTCCAGGTGTGCCTGCATGTCTTCGGTGGCAATCTTGCTGCCCTTCAATGCGGGGAAGGCGGGCGGCGCGCCGGAACCGTCCGGCTGGTGACACGCGGCACAGGCCGTTGCGTAGGCTTTTTCGCCACGCTCCATCAGCTCGGCCATGGTCCAATCTTTCTGGGTCAGCTCGCGCTCTTTCTGGGCAGCCACTTTCTGGGCAGATACCCATTCATCGTATTCTTCGCGGGGCACCGCTTTGACGACGACAGGCATGAAACCGTGCTTCACTCCACAGAGCTCGGTGCATTGGCCGCGGTAGATGCCGGGCTCGTCGACCTTGGTCCAGGCCTCGTTGATAAATCCGGGAATCGCGTCTTTCTTCACGCCAAAGTCAGGCACCCACCAGGAGTGGATAACGTCGTTTGCGGTCAGAAGGAATCGGACGCGGGTATTGGTCGGTATAACCAGAGGGTTGTCCACATCAAGCAGGTAGTTCTCGCTCTTCTGTGTCCGGTTGTAGATTTCGTCGTCGCTGGTCGAGATGTTGGAGAAATAGCCGAACTCATCTTCGATGTAATCATACTTCCACCGCCACTGGTAACCGGTCACCTTAATGTCGATTTCCGCTTCGGTCGTGTCGTACATATCGACCAGCGTTGCGGTTGCCGGAATGGCCATCACCACGAGAATCACCAGAGGAATAACCGTCCAGAGGATTTCGACCAGGGTGTTTTCGTGGAAATTGGCGGGTTTGCGATCGTCGGACTTTCGATGGGCAAATATGGACCAGAACATGACTCCGAACACCACGATGCCGATGGCAACGCAGATCCAGAGGATGATCATATGGAGGTCAAAAATCTCATTACTCGTACCAGTGACCCCGGGAGTCATGTTCAACGTCCAGTCCGCCATGGACAACGTTGGAAACATCAACCCGCCTAGGAGCGCACCGGCCCGCTTAGCGTGCACGCGCATACTGTGTCTCCACAGAGTGTTATTATTGTCGGATTTTGCGACCAATCCCTCTGTCCGCAACGGTGCTCGCACACACCGATCAGGTCAGAGCGGAAGCCTGCTATGGATATCGCTTTCAAGTATATGCACATCTTAAAAAAATGCGAAAGCCCCCGACGGGCAGAATTGCACCAAAGGAGGATCATTTTTTGATCAGGCCTCAGGCTGTGTCGCTATCAACGACGGATCGAAGGCTCTGGGCACTTGCCTGGCCCCTGATGCTGACCAATTTGACGGTGCCATTGCTGGGACTGGTGGATACCGCGGTGCTTGGGCACCTGGAAAGCCCCGAGTATCTTGGCGCCGTTGCTGTTGGCGCCAACCTGTTCAGCATTCTCTACTGGACTTTCGGTTTCATGCGCATGGGAACCACCGGTCTCGCAGCGCAGGCATGGGGGAAAAGGGATGAGTTTGCCCAGACTGCATTGCTGCTCCGATCTGTGTTGCTGGCTATCGCCATTGGTCTGCTGCTGATTCTCTTTCATCGGCCGCTGATCGACATTGGACTTACGTTGATGAACCCCAGCAATCAGGTTACTGAGCTTGCCGCAGAATACGCCAGTATTCGCATCTGGAGCGCGCCCGCAGTTTTGTGTCAATACACATTGGTGGGCTGGCTGATCGGCACCCAGACACCGAAGGGACCAATGATCATGCTGATCGCCGCTAACGGGCTCAATATTTTGCTGGATATCGTTTTTGTCACCGTGCTGGGCTGGAACAGCGCAGGTGTGGCTTTGGCCACCGTAATCGCGGAATACTCGGCTACTGGCGTTGGCTTTTACCTTGTTCTGAGAAAGCTGCCTGCGGGTCAGCGCCTGACTCGCGCCCTGCTCGGTCATCTGCGAGATTACGTGGCCATTTTGCGGGTCAATCGATACATCATGGTGCGTACAATCGCGCTACTGTTAGTACTTGCATTTTTCACCGCCCAGGGCGCTCGTCAGGGCGATACGATATTGGCAGCCAATGCCGTTCTGATTACCTTTCTGCTGGTTATCTCCAACGGACTGGACGGTTTTGCCAATGCCGCAGAGGCGCTGATCGGCGAGGCTGTCGGTCAGAACAACCGGGCGGGATTCCAGGAGGTTTTCCGAGTCGCGCTGCGCTGGTCGCTCTGGGGCTCTCTGCTGTTCACTGTGGTGTTTGTGCTGGGTGGCCGAACGCTCATCTTCGGCCTGACTGGCCTGGACGAGGTTCGCCAGGCCGCTGTCGTCTTTTTGCCCTGGCTCTGGCTGCTCCCGCTGACGGCGGTATGGGGCTTTCTGCTCGACGGTGTATTCATCGGTGCAACACGCACACGCGACATGCAGAACACCATGCTGGCATCGGCGACTCTGGTGTTCCTCCCAGTCTGGTGGCTAACCACAGGCTGGGGCAATCACGGACTCTGGTTCGCGCTGATCTGCCTGATGATTGCCCGCGCAGTCACCATGGGCTGGCTGTTCATCGATCACTCCCGCAACGATCGCTGGTTCCGCAAAACCTGACAGGCAGACTGCCGAATCTCGTCTACACTTATCCAAAAAGCAGGCACGTGGCCGTTGCCAACTCCACCTTCCTGCCAAAAGCGACCGATACCCTCACTGCGGGAGGCGCCTTGCGACCCCATTCCGTACAGACATTGGCATCCCCTGAAATGACACCGAAGGCCTTGCTAGAAATCATCGATCAGGCGCGACGGCAGGAAGCCCGCTCTGGAACTTTCCTCAGCCAAATGCGGGAAAGTGCGGATAAATTGCCGTCAATTATCGTGATTGATGGTTATCAGCCAGCCAATTGCCTGTTTCAGTTCGCCCTGGAATACATTGAAATGGCTCCCCGGCTGATTGAGTGCGTGGAAGCCTGTGCTGCAGAAGCGGGCAAGTCCGGCCTGTTTGCGCCTTTTATCAAGGCGGCAATCAGTTACTTCACGCAGCCCTCGGTATTGCTGGTACGCTATGATGGGCTGGGTGGTCTGCTGATTCGAGCCTACCTATGCCACCGACTGATGGAAGAGATGTGTGAGAATAATCGGTCTACCCGGGCCAGCGAACTGGTCGACGTGGACGCGACACGCGCCAACTTGCTGGCCCATCAGCTCATCGGTGAGCCATTTGCCAACGAACTGGACGAATCGATCACCGTTACAGTTCTCCAGATTGCCGGGTCACCCGACTATTACGAACTGAATCTCGACCCGTTCGTAGAACAAACAAGGAACGCCGCGTGGGATTGGATGAAGCAGTATTGGGATAATCTGCTGGAGCGCAATCACATTCGCCTGTCACTACCGGGTGAATAGTCGTTAACTAATGGATCGACCGTTAGATGTATAGATTGATCACCGCCACGCTGTGGGTTTGCATGGCACCCTGGAATTTGGCGGCAGAGGCAGCAGAAGTTTCCATGACCGTGACCGATCTGAAAACCGGTGCGCCAGTAGAAGGTGCAACGGTAATTCTTCAGAACAGCCGGTCGGCGCCTCCCATCGACACTGAAATAATCCAGAAATACCGCCAGTTCCAGCCAGCATCCCTAGTGGTCCCCGTCGGCTCCAGCGTCGCGTTCCCGAACAAAGATGTAACACAGCATCACGTGTATTCGTTTTCGCCCGCCAAGAGGTTTGACATCGAACTGTACGCAGGTGAACCGGAAGCGCCAGTCGTATTCGACACGACCGGTGTCGTAGAGCTTGGCTGCAATATTCACGATCAAATGCAGGCGTTCGTGATTGTCACAAACAGCTCCGTGACTAACCAGACCGATGGCAATGGCATGGCAAGCCTGACACTTCCGCAATATGTGCCAGACTCGGAGCCATTGGTCATTGTGGTATGGCATCCGCGCCTGAAAGATACAACAGAGCCTGTATCTTTTCAGATTGCCCAGCCGACTTCGACGCCACTTACACTTTCCGTTGATCTCACTCCGCAGAAATCTGAAAGCGGCCGGCTGGATCGACTCCAGAAACGATTTCAGGATCTTTGATCACAATGGTCAGGATTGGATTCAGGGGGCGCCTGGTAACCGCAATGGTCGCCCTGGTGGCCATTGTGAGCCTGACCATTGGTGCCCTGCTGATGGTTTACCTGTTTGAAGATGAGAAAGCGCGGGCGGCCGAGCAACTTGAGCTTGGTGAACGAGTGCTTGGTCAGGTCCTGGAGCGACGAACCAATCTCATACTCTCCCGGCTCGATGTCGTGGTCAGGGATTTTGGCTTTCGGTCGGCACTCGCCAGCGGCGATCGCGCCACTGCGGACAGTGCTCTGGAAAATCAGAGTCGGCGGGCAGGCGCTGAATTCGCAATTATTATCGACAGCAATGATCGAACAATCGCTACTGCAGACACACCGCCTATTGATCTTGAAGAGCGGGCCGGCATGCTCGGGATGTTCGAGCAAGCCCGAACGATTGGTTACGCCAGCCAGTTCACTGTTTTCGCTGATAAGCCCGTTGAGCTGATCGCGATCCAGATCGAGGCGGCCGGCCTCAGAGCGCAGCTGATCGCGGGGTTTCGCGTCGATGCCGATGTGAATCAGACCATCGAACGGTTGAGCGGCACCGAGGTGCTGTTTCGAACGCTCAACAGTACGAGAGATGGCTTTCGTTTTCTGTCTGACATGTCTGCCATACCGCAGTCCCGCATACAGGAGTTTGCGCAACGCACGGCAGGCACATCCGGCAACGCCCGCTTTATCGAAAGCAAAAATTATTTCAGTCGCATCGTTGACCTGACGGAAAACCAGCAGCGCCAGCTTCAGGTGGTTCTTCTGATCAACAGGGAATCCGCGCTAGCCGCTTACTACCGACGCGCCGTGGAGATTGCTCTTTTAGTCAGCGCCGTTCTTGTTCTGGCAGCGCTGATTGCACTGCTTGTCGCCCGTGGCATGGGAAAGCCCGTGCGTGAGCTTGCCGATTTCGCCAAAGCCATCGGTGATGGCCAATTCCCGAAGCCGCCGAAAATAAAGACCGGGGGAGAACTCGCAGAACTCAACCTCGCCTTACGGGACATGTCCGGCAAATTGAAAGACCGGGAAGACCAGATACGTTATGCCGCCAGCCACGATGAGCTGACGGGACTTCCTAACAAGAATGCATTCCTGAACCACGTCAGGAAGATTTGCAACTCTCGCCAAAACTGTCAACTATTCGGTATTCGCATCAATGACCTGTCCAACATTGACGACACCCTTGGAATTGCCTTCGGCGATAAAGTTCTGTGCGCAGTGGCAAACCGGCTGAGGGATACACTTCCGGATTCGACGGAAATTTCACGCACGGCTGGTGCGGAATTCATGGTGGTTACCTATGGCCACGCCGACGAGAAACGCGATGCAATCGCAACAAAACTGGTAGCGGAGATCCAGAGACCGCTGAGCATCGATAAAACGCCTTTCGCCGTGCGCTGTCTTTTGGTGTCGATGAATCTACCCAAAGACGCCCAGAATGTTGACGAAGTGCGCCGGCGTCTGAACCTGACCTTCGAGATGGCGCAGAACAGCCGTCAGCAGATTACCTTCTATCAGCCTGGCCATGATGAAGATCATCTGCGTGAGCTTCAGATTATCTCGGATCTCAACGCCGCGATGTCCAACAAGGGGCTACACATGCTTTATCAGCCCAAACTGATGATGAAAAGCGGCGAACTGACCCAGGTGGAAGCACTGGTGCGGTGGGTACACCCTGAGCTTGGCTTCATCTCTCCGGACGAGTTTATTTTCCTTGCGGAACAGTCCGGACAGATTCATGACCTGACCCGACACATTCTGAGCCAGGTGGCACACGACGCCAGACTCTGGGTGTCCGCTGGCCTGGATATCGGCGTCGCCGTGAACCTCTCTGCTCTGGATCTGACCCGACCGGAACTGATCGATGAAGTCGCCGAGGCCTTCGCGGACTGGCGATTACCCATGTCCCGCATCACGCTTGAGGTCACCGAGAGTGCGCTCATGGAAGAACCGGAAACGGCGCTGGAAACGCTTCGAAAGCTTAAGGAGCTTGGAGTGACTCTGGCGGTCGATGATTTCGGCACCGGGTATTCCTCACTTTCCCAATTACGGAAACTGCCCGTGCAGGAGCTCAAAATCGACAAATCCTTTGTGTTGAACCTGGACAGCGAACCGCAGGATCAGTTGATCGTGAAATCGACCATTGAGATGGCTCATGGGCTGGGACTTGAGGTGGTCGCCGAGGGCATTGAGAACAGCGCAAGCTGGCGCTTACTGCAAAACTGGGGCTGCGAGACCGGCCAGGGCTTTTACATGAGCCGTCCGGTCAGTCCAACCGATCTTTTGAGCACCATGACGGCGCTCAATATACTTAAAAAGGACCTGATTGACACTGGGGAAATCACTTCATGAATTCGACCATTCCCTCCTTGGCGATGGCTTTATTGATCGCAGTGCTGTCTGCCACGGTTTCCGCCGAACCCGGCAGCCGACTCTGGGCCACGGGAGGCGTCACTAGTATTGAAGGCAGCGCCGGCGGCGGCCTCTCACCCTGGGCCCTGTTGAACGGCTACGCCAGCGACGAAGAATTTGGCGGAACAGTGACCTTGTCACAGGCCCGATCAGACGACTACTCACTGAGCGTCATCGGTGCTGGAGTAACCTGGAAAGACCGGGTGGAGCTGACCTTCGCTCGCCAGACTCTGGACCTTGATTCGCTGGTGTTCACCCTGAAAAACGGCTTTGGCCTGGAAGAAGAAGAGTTGGTACAGGACATTGCGGGCCTGAAGGTGAAACTTGCTGGCGATGTGCTTTACAGTCCGTTCGGTCAGTGGTCTGCGGGCGTTCAGTACAAACAGAATCGCGACTACACGGTGCCGGAAGCCATCGGATCCGAGGACGACGCCGGCACTGATTTTTACCTGAGCGGCAGTAAGCTGTTCTTTGCTGCGGTGATGGGGCGGAATCTGCTGATCAACGGAACGGTTCGCGCAACTCGCGCCAACCAGGGCGGTCTGCTCGGCTTTGGCGGTGACCAGAACGACAGTTACGAAGCCATGGCGGAAGGCAGTGTCAGCCTGTTTCTCACCCGCCAATGGCTGGTGGGCACTGAGTATCGGCAGAAGCCGGATAACCTGGGGTTCGCCACGGAAGAGGACTGGTGGGACCTTTTCGTTGCCTGGGTTCCCGACCGCCAGGTCTCGGTCACTGCCGCCTGGGTGAATCTGGGCGATGTTGCCACTCTGGAGGACCAGAAAGCAGCGTACCTGTCGCTCCAAGCCAGTTTTTGACCGCCGGAGATTCCCATGAAATACCCTGCACTCATCATCTTCCTCGCCCTTTGCGGTGTTCTGCACGGATGCCAATCCCTCGGTCTCCAGCAGGAGCAACCCTCGCTGTATCAGCAACTGGGTGAACGGGAAGGGATTGAAAACATTGTGGAGGACATGCTGTATGGCATTCTGGACGATACCCGGATCAATGAGGATTTTCGCGGTGTGGACATTCCCGATCTGCACGGCCATCTCACCGATCAATTATGCGAGCTGAGCGGCGGCCCATGCACCTACACCGGTCGATCCATGCGGGAAAGCCACGCCGAGCTGGAGGTCACGGATACCGAATTCAATGCGCTGGCCGAACAACTGATTTATGCCATGGAGAAGAACGATGTGCCCACCACTGCGCAAAATCGACTGATCAAACGACTGGTGCCACTATATCCGGAAATCCGGGACCTCTGATCCAATCACTCTACCTCGGCCAGTCCTGGCTTATACCAGAAGAAAAGGAGAATGCACTTTGCTCGAAAATGCGGACCTGGGAAAACTGATTATCAGGCTGACACTCGGTGGACTGATGTTGTTCCACGGCGTGTCGAAGTTGTTTCATGGGGTTGGTTTTATCGAGGGCCAGCTCGCCAGTCATGGACTGCCGACCTTTTTTGCCTACGGCGTGTTCGTGGGGGAGCTCATCGCACCACTTATGATCATCCTGGGTTATCAGACACGCATCGGTGCCATTCTCATCATCTTCAACATGCTGGTGGCCATCGCTCTGGTTCATGCCGGCGAGCTCCTGTCATTGAGCTCTTCCGGTGGTTGGGCACTCGAACTCCAGGGCTTTTTCCTGTTTTCGGCTGTCGCCGTTGTGTTTCTGGGGCCAGGACGATACAAACTCAAAAACTGATCCGCTTTCAGGACCGAACGCCGGCCTCACTCATACTGTCATCACGGTAAAGCATGACACGATTGCGGCCGGCACCCTTGGCGGCGTAAAGCGCTTCGTCCGCACGCTGCAAAAGATCCTGAGCTGTCAGTTCCTCATCCGGCACTAGGGTCGCGACACCGGCGCTGATGGTCACTGAGATCGTCTTGTCGCTGGCGCCGGTCTCGATAGGCAGGGAGCTGATCGCTTTTCTGAGGCGTTCAGCGACAAGCTGTGCGCCGCTTTCTGGTGTCTCTGGCAGCAAAACCACAAATTCTTCGCCGCCGTACCGGGCCAGCAGGTCTCCGGTGCGCTTTATGATGTCCGCGCAGGTTCCCGCCACCTGCACCAGACAGTCATCACCGGCAAGGTGGCCCCAGACGTCGTTCAATTTTTTGAAGTGGTCCATATCGAACAGAATAATGCTGAGAGCATGCTGATGGCGACGCGCCCGGCGCCATTCCGATTCCAGCTTCTCATCAAATCGACGTCTGTTGGCCACCTGCGTCAGTCCGTCAGTGACGGTCAGCGCCTTCAATCGCTCATTGGCAATCTCAAGCTCCTCTGTTCGTTCCTGCACCCGAGCTTCAAGGGTCTGGTTGGCCTTGCGTTGAACCTCCAGTATCCGATCTTGAGCTTTGACCCGCCTCTTGCGTTCCAGGCTGATGCGATAGGCCAGGGCGAACGACAACAACATGACTTCCAGTGTCACCCCCACCTGCGGCGCCATGTCGGTGATGGTACTTGCTGGAATCAGTCCGATTTTGCTCAGGGAATTGATCAGGTGACCCAGCAGTAACGGGGTCCAGGCAGCGATGTAAAAACCTCCCAAACGCTGGCCTTTTCGCCAGACAATCAAACCAACCACAAACGCAATCGGTGTAACCAGAGCCGCCAGGATGCTGACAAAAGCCGTCGAAGCCTGATAGCTACCGATCAGGCCAAACACCACACCCGCCACCGAAAGACCGGTAATCATGCGCATGACGCGATAACTCCACAAGCTGTACTTGCGGATCTGTAGATAGTGAATGGCAAACATGACCGCAAACAGAACGTTTGCGGCAATCACCGGGGCCGTGAAATAGCGGTTCATCGTGGGGCTGTCCGGCCAGAGCCACTGGAACAACAAGCCATTGAAATTGAGAATGACCAGCGCCGAGGCGACAACCGTCAGGACGTACCAGAGGTAGGCAGAATGGCGAACAATCAGCAGCACAAAGAGATTGTAAAGAGCCATGGCCACCATGATGCCAAGGAACACCATTTGCCAGCCGTAGCTAAGCTGCTCCTTCTCAAAAAATTCGATGGCCGACTTTACCGTCACTGGAATTTCGACCGAGCCCTCGGAATCGACGCGGATAAAGGCCGTTGCCGGCTCGGAGCCTCCCGGCACAGGAAACACGAAATTCCGGTTTGGAATGGGGCGGGTGTCGAAAGGTAGCCGATCACCAACTTCGAAATGGCCCAGCTTCTGACCGCCTTGAAACCAGGTCAGTTGCACGTTATCAAGCAATGGGTAGTTGATGCTGAGCAGCTGATCCTGCTGACCCGGAGGCACAGTCACTCGAAGCCAGACGACCTGGCTGCTGAAGCCGATGTTGACGGTCCCGGTTTTACCAACCGGCTGCCAGGAAGCTTCAGGATACTGCTGAACTTCGGCGAGGTCAGAGACGTCAGGATCGGTTGTCAGCCATACATAGTCCACAGACTGGGCAAACGTCGCGCCAGAGACAGACAGCAGGAATAGAATCAGCACCCATCGGCGAATGCCATTCAACAGCACCTTGGTCATCGCATTACCCGAAACCGCAACTTGAACTAGACTACTGAAGCCGTGTTGCTCCAAACAGCTTTCAAGCGACATATCACACAGTGTAGCCACCTTGCCGCAGATGCGCTGCCTGAGTTTCAGACGTCACAATTTCCGTAGCAATACTAGACATGTCGAGAGTTTACCAATGAGCGAGCGAAAAACGGAAATCCAACCGGGCCGATATCGGCACTACAAAGGGCGCGATTATCAGGTCATCGACATCGCGACACACAGTGAAACCGAAGAAAAGCTGGTGGTCTACCGATGCCTGTATGGGGATAGAAGCCTTTGGGTCCGGCCTCTGGCCATGTTTCGTGAGACTGTCGAGGTGGCGGGAGAGCAGGTTCCCCGATTCATGTTCGTTTCGGAAGACTGACATTCTGTGTCGATTTGTACAGCCAACGGATCATGCGTCAGGAATCGTCTCCTGATTTGAAGAAAACCACCTGCTGTACTGTGTGGTCATCTTCGTTGTCACGCTTGTTTACCCGAGTCTGAATCTCCGCGGCTTCGGGTGTGGGCGTATCGGAGACTGCATCGGTAAAACCGCAGGCGACACAGTCGCGGACCTGCTCACCGTCGTCTGTAGTGTACATCCTCAGTTTGTCCATCTCGGCGCAGCGTGGACAAACCGCACCGGCGATGAAACGTTTGGGCGTTGGCATACTGCCTCCTCGGAAACTGATCTACCCGGCCAGCTCTACGCTGGCCAGGCATATTGAGTTCAGGCCGCGTCTTCCGTAATCCCTGTCTGGCGCAGCAACGCATCTACCCGGGGCTCACGACCGCGGAAGGCCTTGAACAGTTCCATCGGCTCCTGGGAACCGCCTTTCTCGAGGATGTTGTTGAGGAAAGACTGCCCCGTGCCGGCATCAAAGATTCCATTTTCCTCAAACAATGAGAAGGCGTCAGCCGCTAAAACTTCTGCCCACTTATAGCTGTAATAGCCAGCTGCATAGCCTCCGGCAAAGATGTGCGAGAAGCTGTTGGGGAAGCGGTTAAATTCGGGCGCTTCCACCACGGCAATCTCGCTGCGCACCTTGCGATGCATGTCCAGTGGATTGGTCGGCGCGTCCGGCGTGAACTCGGCGTGCAATCGGAAATCGAACAAAGAAAATTCCAGTTGTCTGACCATCGCCATACCGGACTGGAAGTTCTTGGCAGCCAGAAGTTTGTCCAGAAGATCCTGAGGCAGCGGTTCGCCGGATTCGTGATGCGAGGCTATCAAAGCCAGAGATTCCGGGTTCCAGCACCAGTTTTCCAGGAACTGGGAGGGCAGCTCAACTGCATCCCAGGCAACGCCGTTGATACCGGAAACGTCCATCACGTCTACCTGGGTCAGCATGTGATGCAGGCCGTGTCCGAATTCATGGAACAGGGTGGTTACCTCATCGTGAGTAAGCAGAGACGGCTTGCCATTCACTGACGGCGTGAAATTACAGGTCAGGAAAGCAACCGGAAGTTGCAACTGACCGCGCAGGTTGCGCCAGCGAATCTTGCAATCCGCCATCCAGGCCCCGCCCCGCTTTCCCTGACGGGCATACGGGTCGAGATAAAACCAGGCCAACGGCTCGCCGTCGCGACTGATGCTGTACGCAGTAGCGTCCTGATGCCAGGTTTCCACCTCGGGCTGTGCTTCGATTTGAACGTTGAACAGTTTTTCAGCCACCTGAAACAGCCCGGAAACCACTTTGTCCGCCGGGAAATAGGGGCGCAAGGTCTCGGGGGAAATATCGTAGCGCTGTTGACGCAACTTCTCGCTGAAATAGCCAATGTCCCAGGCCTGCAGAGTCTCAACACCGTGGGTCTCGCGGGCAAAGGCAGTTAACTCCTTGAATTCCCGCTCCGCGATCGGTTTGGACTTCGCGGCCAGCTGGTTCAGGAAGCCGAGCACTTCATCCACATTGCGGGCCATCTTTGTGGCCAGGGAGCGCTCTGCGTAGTTCTCAAAACCCAGCAGCTTGGCCATGGCGTGACGGCGTTTGAGAATTTCCGCCATCACCGGTGTGTTGTCCCAGGTGCCGGCATCCGGTCCCATGTCCGATGCCCGGGTCACGAAGGCTTCATACACTTCGCGACGCAGCTCCTGGTTATCACAGTAGGTCATGACCGGGTGGAAACTGGGGAAATCGAGAGTAATGACATAGCCATCCAGATCTCGCTGTTTGGCCGCCTCTCTGGCGCCTTCCAGAGCAGTGTCGGGGAGACCGGCCAACTCAGAGGCATCGGTGATGTGTTTGAACCAATGCTGGGTGGCATCCAGCACGTTGTCACTGAAGCGGCTGGAGAGCTCAGACAGCTCCATCGAAAGGTTCGCGTAACGCTGTTTGTCTTCCTCTGGCAGGTCAACACCGCCGAGATGAAAGTCCCGCAGTGTGTTGTCTACCGATTTCCGCTGCGCTTCGTTCAGCTCCGAAAAATCCGGCCTGTCCTTCAACTTTTTGTAGGCATCGCACAGGTCCGCGTTCTGGCTGATTTCGGTGCTGTACTCGGTCAGCTTTTCCAGACAGCGCTTGTAAACAGCGCGCAAATCTTCGTTGTTCATCACGCCATTGAGGTGCGAAATCACCGACCAGGCGCTCTCGAGTCGATTGTCCAGCGCCTGCATCGGCTGGGCCAGGGTTTCCCAGGTCGGGTCATCCTGCTGTGACAGGGTGGCAATCTTCATCCGGTTTTCACTGAGAATCTGATCGATCGCCTCTTCCATGTGTTCGGTGCGGATATGCTGGAAGCGCGGAAGCAGATCTGTGGTCAGTAATGGGTTATTCATAAGTCCCCTTCTCAGAAATTCCGATGTCAGGTAATTTGGTGCAAAACATTAAGGGTATATGTAATGGCGAATGTACGAACACTCAAGGGGTATACGCCACATTTTGGTGAACGGGCCTGGATCGATCCAAGTGCTGTCGTCATTGGCGACGTGGAAGCCGGTGATGATGTCTCTATCTGGCCGATGACCGTCGTACGGGGGGACATGCACCGTATCCGTATCGGCAACCGCTGCAGCGTACAGGACGGTTCGGTTCTTCACATCACCCATGCGAGTGACTACAACCCGGGTGGATGGCCTCTGATCATTGGCGATGACGTCACCATCGGACACAAGGCTCTGCTCCACGGCTGTACCGTTGGCAATCGGGTACTGGTAGGAATGGGGTGCATTATCATGGATGGAGCAGTGGTGGAAGACGAGGTGATCGTCGCCGCTGGCTGTCTGGTGCCCCCGGGGAAAACCCTTGAATCCGGTCATCTGTATGTAGGCTCGCCCTGCAAAAAAGCCCGGCCACTGACCGACAAGGAAAAAACCTTCTTCACCTACACCGCCGCCAATTACGTGAAGCTGAAAAACGAATATCTCGAGGAAAGCTGAAACCCGGGGTATTGAAAACCGACGCAATGATCCTACATCTGGAAATAGCAGATGTTCACGGAGAACCATCCGGCTGGCGCCACCGGCATGGAGCTGTTCCGCGAGCGAAGCTGACATCAAACAACGATCTCATCTTCGTAGGAGGAGTTTCATTATGAGCACACTAACCCGCTGGAATCCGGTCAACGAATTCGAAGACCTGATTAACCGCTACAACCAGTACTTCGGCGTAAGCCGCCCAAATGGCGAGCGTGAGGGCAGAGATCTGTTCAGTCGCAGCGACTGGGCGCCTGCCGTCGATATCAAGGAAACGGCCGAAGCCTTCAAAATCGATGCCGAACTGCCGGGCATGTCAAAGGACGATGTGAAAGTCACGGTGCACGACGGCGTACTGACCATTCAGGGCGAGCGTCGTCAGGAGGAAGAAACCGGCGACCGCAAGCATCACCGTGTTGAGAGGGTGTACGGCAGTTTCATGCGTCGCTTTACGCTGCCGGATAATGTTGATGAAAACAGCATTCAGGCCAACTTCAAGGACGGAGTTCTGTCACTGACCCTCACCAAGGCCGAACCGGCCGAACCCAAGGCCATTGAGGTCACCGTCCAGTGACCCCAATCCTGTGACAGACACAACCGCCGTCGCTTATGCCTCGGCGGTTGTCGTCGCTCCGGCCGCTTTGAGTGCGGCCGCATACTCCGTGCTGCGCCGGTGTTGTGAGATCAGATCGAGAATGGTTTTTCCGGCGCTGTCCGTCGCATTCAGATCACGTCCTGCATCAACGAAAAAACCGATGAAGCGCTCAAAGTCTCCCGCACGCATCGCCTGGTAAGCCTTCAACAGGGCGTTGTAATCTGCATTCACCGCATCATCATAAGGATCGATGGCAAGAAAGCTTTTAACCCGCTCGTCGCTCCACTCTTCGCCAATCACTTTTGGTTTATCAGGTCCGCTCATAAATCTCTCTTTCGTTTCTGTCGTTACAAGGGTGTGATCGAAAGGCCATTAGTATAAAGACCTGAACACCGTTTCGTCAGGGGAGAATTTCGACAGGGGGCTGATCGAGATTGACGTCGTCGGTGCATTTTGGGTTGCGGATCGACATTTCCACACGGCGATTGCGCGCCCGGTTTTCCGCAGTATCGTTGGGTACCAGGGGGTTAGTCTCGGCGCGGCCTGCGGCAACCACTCTTTCAGCGGGTACCTGTCGATTGAGTACCAACTCGTGAACCACAGACACGGCCCGCGCGGCGGATAAGTCCCAGTTGGAGCGGTAGCGACCACTGGAGATCGGGCGGTCGTCGGTGTATCCCGCAACAACCACGTCGCCGGTACAGTTCGCCAATACGTCGACAACGCGCTCGATGATGGGGATCATCTCGGGTTTCATCTCGGCGTCACCGGATCTGAACGCGGCATCCTCTGCAAATCGGATAACAACCTGATCCTGATCGTAATTGACGCTCAGGGCTTCAGACGCCACTTCATCCTCCAGCTCGCGGATCAGCGCGCTGGCCAGGTCGATAATACCGGCCGATATTTTTGTCGGTGCGTCGTCATCAGAGCGCTCGTCGATAAATTCCGGCACCGGGTCGGTGGTGTCTTCTGTGGGTGGGGCTGGTGGCGGCTCGGTGGCAATCACAGAGACCGGCTCACCGCCGGCCACCTCATAAACCACAGGTGTACCGCCCAGAGCCACGGTCATGGAATTGGCCATGGCCCGGTATTTTTCAACGTCCATCTCGGCAAACGACAGCAATAGGATGAAAAAAGTCAGCAGCAGCGTCGCGAGGTCCGCAAAGGTGACAATCCACGCCGGCGAACCGCGGCCGTGCTTTTTTCGTCGAGCGGGGAGTCGAGCGACCACAGATCAGGCTCCTCGCTCCGGTGCCAGGTTGTCCCGTTGTTCCGGGGTCACGAAAGATGACAGCATCTCCGTCATCACCCGAGGGTTTTCACCGCGCATGATGTTTCGGATTGAGGTAGAAATCAGAACCTGGTTTCTCGACTCGTCCTCGCCTTTCAACTGGAGCTTATCTGCCAATGGCAGTGCAATAAGCTGTGCCAGAAAGGCGCCATAGAGGGTCGTCAGAAGGGCAATGGCCATAGCCGGACCAATGGACGAAGGGTCGTCGAGCGTATTGAGCATCTGCACCAGGCCGACCAGGGTACCCAGCATTCCGATGGCAGGCGCAGATTCGCCGATGCCACGGAACACCCGCTCGGCCACCTCGTAACGCTCCGCTGTCTGCTGTACCTCGTGCGCAAGGATTTCTTCCACCAGTTCCGGTGGATGACCATCAACACAAAGGTTGATGGCTTTTTGCAGAAAGGCGTCGCTGGTTTCATGGCTTTCCAGCCCGAGTATGCCTTCTTTGCGGACCACCCCGGCCAGCGTGCCGACTTCACGGATCAGCGCCGAGGGCTGCGCCACGCGGTCGGTAAACGCAGCCACCATCGCAAGCCGGAACGCGCTCATCACCGAAGGAAGGCGAAATTTGATCAGGGTGACAGCCGCAGTACCGCCCAACACAATGGCAAGGCCGGGCAGATTCAGAAACGTCAGCGCCGTGGCATTGGCAACCATCGCCACCAGCACAATCAAGATGCCCGCCAGCAGGCCGACCAGAGTTAAAATGTCCATCCAAACCCTTCATTCATCGCGTTAACACCAGCAGAGCATAGCCCAAGCGGAGAATGTCGGTGTAACCGTTTGTTGAAACGAGACCCTAGTCGCGGCGCAGTGTCGCGATCACCGGACCGGTTTCCGGTGCGATGCCCCGCCAGATTCGAAAGGATTCCGCCGCCTGCTCCACCAGCATTCCAAGGCCGTCAAAGGCTTCGACAGCCCCATGATCCAACGCCCACTGATTGAAGGGGGTCGTGGTCAGCGAATACATCATGTCGTAAACAACGGTCCCTGGACCGATGATGGCGGGGGACAGAGGTGGCAAATCCCCCTGTAGGCTGGCGCTGGTGCCATTAATAATGACATCGAAGGGCTCGGCCAGAGCCTCGAAACTGGAGGCGGCAAGAGTGGTCGCGGCGGATTCGTCCTCAAACAGCGCGACCAGCGCCTCGGCCTTGCTGACCGTCCGGTTCGCCAACGTTAGCAGGGCGGGTTTGCGGCCCAACAAGGGGCTCAGAACACCCCGGACGGCGCCGCCGGCGCCCAGCATCAGCACTCGCTTGCCTTCTAGGTCGATGCCATGGTTGCGGATTAGATCCATGACCAAACCCTGTCCGTCGGTGTTGTCCGCGATCAACAATTTTTGGCTGTTGAGGAACAGCGTGTTCGCAGCCCCGGCTTTTTCAGCTCGGGAGGAACGACGGTCAGCCATGGCCCAGGCCTGTTCTTTGAAAGGCACGGTGACATTCAGGCCCTGGCCACCCCGCTCAAAAAATCCGCGAACGGTACCTTCGAAGTCGTCAAGTGGCGCCTGGATGGCGGTGTATTCCAGCGATTCACCGGTCTGCAGAGCAAACAGGCTGTGAATTCGGGGCGATTTGCTATGGCTGATCGGATGGCCCACCACGGCGTAAAGATCGTTATTCATCGCCCAGCTCCAGCCAGTCTCGCCCGGTCAGGAAATATTCCGTCAGGCGGGCTTCCTCCGAGCCGGGCTCGGGTTGGTAGGCGTATTCCCACCGGACCAGCGGCGGCAGGGACATGAGAATAGACTCGGTTCGTCCACCGGACTGCAAGCCGAACAGCGTGCCCCGGTCATACACCAGATTGAATTCGACGTAGCGGCCGCGACGGTACAGCTGGAAATCACGCTGCGCCTCGGTGTAAGGCAGATTCATCCTGGCCCGGACAATCGGCTCATAGGCCTCAATGTAGCTGCTCCCCACCGCTTGCATCAGGCCGAAGTCACGATCGAAATCGCCGGTGTTGTGATCGTCAAAAAAGAGACCGCCAATGCCCCGGGGCTCGTCCCGATGTTTCAGGTAAAAGTATTCGTCACACCAATCCTTAAACTCTCGATACAAGGATTCGCCAAATGGGTCGCAGGCTTCCTTAGCGGTGCGATGCCAGTGAACGCAATCCTCTTCAAAGCCGTAGTAGGGCGTCAGATCATAGCCACCGCCAAACCAGTACACCGGCTCGGCGTTTTCCGGGGTGGCGATAAAAACCCGCACATTGGCGTGGGAGGTAGGCACCATGGGGTTGTGGGGGTGAATCACCAGTGACACCCCCATCGCCTGCCAGGGCGCACCCGCCAGGTGTGGTCGATGCGCTGTTGCGGACGCGGGCATGGTCGCCCCCATCACGTGGGAAAAATTCACGCCGCCTTTCTCAAAAACAGCGCCATCACTGATCACCCGGCTGATGCCACCACCGCCCTCTGGCCGGTCCCAGGAGTCCGACAAAAACTCAGCCTTCCCGTCGATCGCCGCCAGCCGGTCACAGATGGTGTTCTGCAAATCCAGAAGAAAGGTTTTGACCGCCTGAATGTCGGGTTGTTGTGACATGAATGCTCCTAGCGAAGTTGTTGACCGCTGACGATATCAATGATTTTACTGGGTTTTCGCTGACCGCCAACCTGTCCTGGAACGACACGGTCCAACTGGTCATGGAAATAACGATGAACATGACAGGCAGTGCGGGCCGGCTGGCGACCGGCGGGATTGGCGGAGGTAGACACCAGAGGCGAACCGGCTGCCCGGCACAAGGCTTTGACTACCGGATGATCGCTGACCCTGACCGCAATCGAGCTGTGCCTGCCTTTGACTGACCGCGGAATCTGCTCCAACACATCCGGGAGCAAACACGTAACCGGACCTGGCCAATGGCTCAGAGCATTCTCTTGCTGCGCCTGGGGCAGTGGATCCAGCAGAAAACGAATCTGCGCCACATCACTGGCGACCAGAATCAGTCCTTTTTCCATGGGACGTTGCTTCAGTTCGAGAATTCTCGACACCGCATCGAAATCCCAGGGATTGCACCCGAGTCCCCAAACCGCCTCGGTCGGATAGGCAATCACACCGCCAGCATCAAGAGTCTGGCGGGCCAATAGAAGATGAAAGTCAGAAAGCGGTTGTGTCGTCGATTTCATAGTCACTCAGGTAAACAGTCCGGTCTCAGGCAATTCTCTGGAAACCGCCGGGGGCAGAATCTACAAGGCCCTGCAGCTCCAGCAACAACAGCGACTGCATCAACTCATCAGCCGCCAGGCCGGTCGTCGCGCACAGGTCGTCCGTCGAGCGTGGATCATATCCTAATGCATCCAGCACCGCGATTTCACGGTCATCCAGCGCTGTCGAAACCGCCCCGGATTCTATGCTCTCTGGTCGATTATCGGAATCCGCGAAATCCGGCACCGTCCAGCCATTCTGTAACTCGCTAATAATGTCATTCACGGTTTCAACCAGCACCGCGCCCTGACGAATCAGGTCATGGCAGCCTCTGGCAAGGGGGTTATGGATGGATCCGGGAATCGCGAACACCTCGCGACCCTGCTCCAGTGCCTGCTTTGCGGTGATCAGGGAACCGCTGTTCAGACCTGCCTCGACCACCAGAACCCCCTGACTCAACCCACTGATAATCCGGTTCCTGCGAGGGAAATGGCCGGGGCGGGCAGGGGTTCCCGGCGGATATTCAGATACCACCACACCGGCCGACACGATCCGTTCGCTGAGATGGCGGTGCCTGTGGGGGTAGGGCTTTTCCACGCCATTGCCAATGATTGCCACCGTGGGATGCCCGGCATCCAGCGCGCCGGCGTGGGCGGCTCCGTCAACCCCGAGCGCAAGACCGCTGGTCACCAGAAGCCCCGCGTCTCCCAGCGCTCCAGCAAATGCCCGTGCATGCTCCAGTCCGGCACGGCTGGCATTGCGGCTGCCGACAATACCGATCTGAGGCCGACTCAACAGCGAACGATCACCGCGCAAGAAGAGCACGAGGGGCGCGTCGTGAATGTGGCGCAGCGAGGTGGGGTAATCGCCATCATCGAGTGTCATTAATTCCACGCCAAGGCGCTGGCAATCCGCAAGAATGGCCCTGACCCGATTAACCAGAGGGTGTCCAGAGGTTGTTTGTTTCCAGGCTTCCAGCGCTGTCACGGCATCCGGGTGAAACCCCATAGCCGCCAGAGTGGAAACCGATGCGTTGGCCAGCGGCGCAAAGCTGCCTAAATGCTGGAGAACAGCCTGCCGCTGACGAACACCAAACTTTGGCAAGTTGGCGAGCAATAACCAGAAACCCGGGTCCGGAGTCGTGATGCCGGATTCGGCAGATGTCGGAGGAGTGAACATGGTGATCTTCCCTGATCCATGATGGGTTCGGGCCGTCCTGGCCACAGTTTAGGATGATGATAAAACAAAAAAGAGCCGACGGTGCGGCTCTTTTTGAGAGAACAGATCGGGCCCGGCTAACCGGGTCAGATCACGGGTTGGTTACCTTATCACCCACCGACAGTGGACGGGTGGCTTGCAGGACCAACCCGTAACTCATCTTCTCGTAGACCTGGAACACCATCAGCAGGCCTGCTCGCTCCGACGGAAGTTCGATGAGTTCGTCGGTGACAGGATCGCGCACAACGTTGCCGCTTTTGAGAACCGCCATCACGTTGCCCGGCTCAAGGCCTTCACGATCACCACGGTTGATCGCCACAACGTTGTATTGGCCAATCTGCGTCACGCCACCGTCGACAGCAATCATCTGCCCTTCAATCTCGGAATCCGGCGCACTCGGCACGAAGCTGGTGGTGATGCGCCGCTCTTCACCCTCGAGCAGTCGGTCGCCGATCCGAACCTCTTCACTCGACTGTTTGAGTTCCATGGTCAGCACATCGCCATTGACGCGGGTAATTTCACCCCGGGCAACACTGCGGGCCTCGAGTCCGAGAAACTCACCCGTCTCCGGATCCCGGAACTCGGTGCTGCGGCGGAAGACGCCTACGGAATCCGCGGGCTTCTCACCCCGGGCGTATACCTTGTCACCGGCGCCGGTCACGATGCGACCGTCCTCGCCTTCCAGCACATACGGCGCCGTGCTGATCTCTTCAACACTGACGATGCGGGTATCTGTCAGAAAACTGCTGATGGCGTCCAGTGGGATGGCAGGAATCGGAGTATCAATGGGCTCCGAACGCACCTTTGGCGACAGTTTTTCCACACCCCGATTATTGCTGGCCACCTTGGTGACGCGCGGCTTGCCATCGATGTAGACCAGAGCAAGGCGGTCACCCGGGTAAATCAGGTGCGGGTTTTTCACCTGGGGATTAACGTGCCAGATTTCCGGCCAGTACCAGGGGTTGTTCAGGAACCGCGCGGAAATATCCCACAGGGTGTCACCCTTAACGACCGTGTAACGCTCGGGGTGGTCGGACCTCAGCTCCGGGGCAGCGTGGGCCCAGGAGGTTATCAGCAGCATGCCAGCTGCCAGAGCGTACAGCAGTTTCCTCATTGTAAAATCCTTGATCGCGTGCCTTGAATCCGGAGATTCTGTTCTTGGTATCCAGTCGGTACTCTGGCTTTTATACCACTACTATAGAAGAAGTCTCGCAAATTGTGATGTTATCTTTTGTTCTTCTAGTCATTTCTATCTTTTTGCTGAAAGATTTTAACTATCAACTGGTCAGTTTGTACTCAATGATCGAGTTGAGAGATAATAGCGGTAATTGACGGGTTTACGTTGAATTCCGTGCTCTCATCCCGATCATAATAGTCACGGGCTGAAAAAATGCGCAGTACGCTGTCGCATTTCAGAGACGGTCTTCACACCGTTACAAATCATAACGGACACTCTAGCTCCAAAGGGCAAAAGCAGACGAATCATGATACTAGAGATTCTCGAATATCCCGATCCCCGCTTGCGCACGATCGCCAAACCGGTCGAAACCGTCACTGACGATATTCGCAAGCTGATCGATGACATGTTCGAAACCATGTACGATGCGCCGGGCATTGGCCTGGCGGCAACGCAGGTGAACGTGCACAAGCAGATCATCGTCATGGATCTGTCGGAGGACAAAAGCGAACCGCGGGTCTTCATCAATCCCGAAATTGAGGTTCTCGACGGCGAACTTGAGGACATGCAGGAAGGTTGTCTTTCCGTTCCGGGCTTTTACGAAGATGTTTCCCGCATTGAGCACTGCATGATCCGTGCCCTAGATCGCAATGGCGAGGCTTTCGAAATTGAAGCCAGGGGGCTGCTGGCCGTTTGCATTCAGCACGAAATGGATCACCTGAATGGCAAGCTGTTTGTCGACTACCTCAGTTCGCTGAAGCGTAATCGCATTCGCAAAAAACTTGAGAAGCTTCACAAGAAAAGTGCCTGACCACGTCAGCGGCGCTATCGTGAACCCTTCAGGACCGGGCAATCGCCCGGTCTTTTCGTATTCAACCAACCAGAGACCCTGACCCAGTGCGACTTGTTTTTGCCGGTACCCCCGATTTTGCGGCGACGGCCCTGAAGGCCCTTTTAAACACCGAACACCAGGTGGTTGGTGTCTATTCCCAACCCGACCGACCGTCTGGCCGCGGCCGTAAGCTTACGCCCAGCCCGGTCAAACAGGTGGCACTCAACGCAAACATCCCGGTCTTCCAGCCTGACTCACTCAAGTCGGAAGAGGCACAACAGGAACTCAGGTCACTGGCCCCGGACGTCATGATTGTTGCCGCCTATGGCCTGATCCTCCCCCAGGCGGTGCTGGACATTCCCCGACATGGTTGCCTGAACATTCACGCCTCCTTGTTGCCGCGCTGGCGCGGTGCGGCCCCCATTCAGCGGGCCATCGAAGCCGGCGACTCGGAAACCGGGATCACCATCATGCAAATGGACGCGGGCCTGGACACCGGAGACATGTTGCTGAAATCCGCCACGCCCATTCATCCCACCGACACCGGCGGCAGTCTGCATGACCGTCTGGCAGACCTTGGCGGGGAAGCCATCGTGAAGGCCCTGTCAGAACTCACGGCGGGCAAGCTGCAGGGAGAACATCAGAACGACGACCAGGCCACGTACGCCCGGAAACTCAGCAAAGAAGATGGTCACCTGGACTGGACGGAAGAGGCGACAGCCCTCCAGCAACGGATCAGGGCGTTCAATCCCTGGCCAGGCACCTTCACGGACGCCGGTGATGTCCGTGTACGAGTGCACGAGGCAGAAGTAATCGATGTCACCAGTGATCGCCATCCGGGCACCGTCATGTCCAGGAGCAGGGAAGGTATCGACGTTGCCTGCGGCCTGGACGTGCTTCGGATCACCCGACTCCAACTGCCGGGATCTCGTGCCCAGAGCGTCAGTGACCTGATCAACGGCGGCAAGGAAATCCTGATGCCCGGTGAGGAGCTCAACTGAATGGCTGGCCAGCCTGCACTATTGCGCGCCGTTGCGGCTCAGGTGCTGATGTCCGTGGAACAGGGGCAGTCCCTCTCTCAGTGTTTGCCGCCGGCCCTGGGAAGGCTCCCCGAAAACCAGCGCCCCGCCCTTCAAGCCCTGTGCTTTGGCACCTGCCGTTGGTTCTATCGCCTGGATGGGGAACTCGGCCGTCGTCTGAAACGCCCGCTCAAGTCGGCGGACAGAGTCATTCATCATTTGATGCTGGTGGCGCTTTTTCAATTGCGCCAGTCCCAGCAAGCACCCTATGCGGTGCTCAATGAATCCGTCGAGGCTTGTCGATCGCTGGACAAACCCCATCTGACCGGATTGGTCAATGGCGTCTTGCGAAGCGCGGAAAGAGAGGGTGAGCCAGAACCCACCGATGACAGCCAGCGTTACGCCCACCCTCCCTGGATGGTTGAAAAGCTTCGCCACAACTGGCCCCACGACTGGACCGCTATTCTCGACGCCAACAACACTCAGGCACCGATGACACTCCGCGTAAACGCCCGCCGGTTTGGTCGCGACACGTACCTTGAACACCTGGAGGCGGCGGGTATTCAGGGCCAGCCAACACCCTTTGCGCCACACGGCATTCAATTGGGCGCCCCTGTTCCGGTCGACCGTCTTCCCTGGTTCCAGGATGGCGCCGTAAGTGTTCAGGATGAAGCCGCGCAATTATGTACAACACTGCTGGATCTGGCCCCCGGACAGCGGGTGCTGGATGCCTGCGCGGCGCCGGGCGGAAAAACCTGCGCCATACTGGAAGCCTGCGAGGGCCTGAAGGAAGTGGTTGCTCTGGATGAGTCCGCTGAGCGACTGCCGCGCATTGAAGAGAACCTGGAACGATTGGATTTGCCTGCCACGGTTCAACAGGCGGATGCTGCTGACATTGATCAATGGTGGGACGGCATCCCGTTTGACCGCATACTGTTGGATGTCCCCTGCAGTGCAACCGGTGTCATTCGACGGCATCCAGATATTAAACTGCTCAGAAGGGAATCCGATATCGTGCCGCTGGCAACGATCCAGCTGGGGCTGTTGGACGCTCTCTGGAAGACGCTGTCTCCCGGTGGCCGTCTGGTATACGCGACCTGCTCGGTGTTCCCGCAGGAGAATCACCGTATAATCCGGCGATTCCTCAAACAGAACGACCAGGCGCAGCTGGTGGATCTGGATGTAACCTGGGGGCGCGAGACGGAAGCCGGACGTCAATTGCTGCCGGTTCCGCACAGTCATGACGGCTTTTTTTACGCCGTCCTGGAGAAACCTGACCTATGAAAATCCTGATTCTCGGCGCCGGGCAGGTGGGCGGCACGCTCGCTGAAAACCTGGCCAACGAAGCCAACGACATCACGGTCATCGACAGCAACGGCGCGCGATTGCGGGAGTTGCAGGACCGGCTCGACATCAGGACGGTTCAGGGCCGCGGCTCCTATCCGACGATTCTGCGGCAAGCCGGCGCTCAGGACGCCGACATGCTGATTGCCGTCACCAGCAGTGACGAAGTAAACATGGTGGCCTGTCAGATTGCCAGCGTGATGTTCAAAACGCCGACAAAAATCAGCCGCGTCCGCGCCAACGCCTACCTGGCGCGGAAGGAGCTGTTCGGTGAAAACGGCTTTCCGGTGGACGTACTGATCAGCCCGGAACACCTGGTGACCAAACACATCACGCGCCTGATCGAGTACCCCGGCGCACTGCAGGTTCTGGAGTTCTCCAAAGGACTGGTCCGATTGGTGGCAATCCGCGCCACCAAAGGTGGTCCGTTGGTGGGCCACGAGCTGTCCTATCTGCGCTCGCACATGCCCCGCATCGACACCCGGGTGGCCGCCATTTTCCGCAAAGACCGGCCGATCATGCCCCAGGGCGACACGGTGATCGAGGACGGCGACGAAGTCTTTTTCATTGCCGGCACCGACCACATCCGCTCGGTGATGAGCGAACTCCAGCCACTGGAGAAACCCTACAAGAAAATCTTTGTGTGTGGCGGTGGCAACATCGGGCAGCGACTGGCGAGCACCCTCGAGTCACGGTATCAGGTCAAACTCCTGGAGCGGGACCACGAACGCTGCGTGATGCTGTCCGAAAATCTGCGCAAGACCGTGGTGTTGGAAGGCGACGCCGCCAACAAGGACATTCTGCTGGAAGAGAATATCGAGAATACCGACGTTTTCTGCGCCGTCACTAACGACGACGAGGCCAACATCATGGCGTCGTTACTGGCCAAGCGACTGGGCGCTCGCAAAGTGCTGACGCTGATCAACAATCCCGACTATGTGGATCTGATTCAGGGCGGCGATATCGATGTGGCCATCTCGCCCCAGCAGACCACGATCGGCAGCTTGCTGACCCACGTGCGCCGTGGCGACGTTGTGAACGTTCACTCACTGCGCCGAGGCGCCGCCGAAGCCATTGAGGCTATCGCCCACGGTGACCATCGGTCTTCCAAAGTGGTCGGCAAACGGCTGGATGAGATTGCCTTACCCGAGGGCACAACCATCGGTGCCATCGTCCGCCACAACGAAGTTCTGATCGCCCACGATCACCTTCGTATCCAGCCGGATGACCACGTGATCCTGTTCCTGGTGGACAAAACCCGGATTCGGGACGTAGAAAAACTCTTCCAGGTAGGGCTGACCTTCTTCTAATCATTGCATAGCCTGTGAACCCGACTTAGAAATACGCGGTTGGCAGGCGTATAATGCGCCATTTTCAGCGTGAACCGGTGCAGAATCACCGGGCACCACACACAGACAGACCAGCAGGCAATCGTCGTGACAGACAAGGCACATTCCAATAACGCGCCGGATATCAAGACCTTCCAGGGATTGATTCTGGCTCTGCAGAATTTCTGGGCGCAGCATGGCTGCGTGGTTCTCCAGCCATTGGACATGGAAGTGGGCGCAGGGACATTCCATCCCGCAACTTTCCTCCGCTCCATCGGGCCCGAAACCTGGAACGCTGCCTACGTCCAGCCAAGCCGCCGTCCCACCGACGGTCGCTACGGCGAAAACCCGAACCGGCTTCAGCACTACTACCAGTTTCAGGTGGTCCTGAAGCCGTCACCGGACGACATTCAGGAACTGTATCTCGACTCGCTGAAAGCACTTGGCCTGGATCCGCTGGTTCACGACATTCGATTTGTGGAAGACAACTGGGAATCGCCGACCCTCGGTGCCTGGGGACTGGGCTGGGAAATCTGGCTTAATGGCATGGAAGTGACCCAGTTCACCTACTTCCAGCAGGTTGGCGGGCTCGAATGCTACCCGGTGACCGGCGAGCTGACCTACGGACTTGAACGCATCGCCATGTACTTGCAGGGCGTGGACAGCGTTTACGACCTGGTCTGGACCGAGGGCCCCGATGGCGTGGTGACCTACGGCGATGTGTTCCATCAGAACGAAGTGGAGCAGTCCACCTACAACTTCGAGCACGCCGACACCGAGTTTCTGTTCCACAGCTTCGACGTCTACGAGCGCGAAAGTGCGCGTCTGATTGAAGCAGGTCTGGCACTTCCCGCTTACGAGCAGGTCCTCAAAGCCTCCCATACCTTTAATTTGCTGGATGCACGACACGCGATTTCTGTCACCGAGCGCCAGCGTTTCATTCTGCGTGTGCGTACCCTCGCCCGTTCCGTTGCCCAGGCGTATTTCGACAGCCGACGCAAGCTGGGCTTCCCGCTGGCCCCCGAAGCCCTTCGCGAAGAAGTCCTGGCGGCAAGTCAGGCGGCTGACGAGAAGGCCAATGGCAAAAAGGGAAAGAAAAAGAAGAAGGCAACACAGGAACAGGGGAACGCGTAATCATGTCGAATCAGGATTTTCTTGTTGAATTGGGCACTGAAGAATTGCCCCCGAAAGCGCTAAAGCCCCTGTCTGACGCCTTTACCCAGGGCATTGCAAAAGGTCTGGAAGAGGCTGGTTTGTCCTGTGGCGCGGTCGAAGCCTTTGCCGCACCTCGCCGTCTCGCGGTGCGGGTCCGCGATCTTGGCGATGCACAGCCAGACAAATCTGTGGAAAAACGCGGGCCCGCCGTGAAAGCGGCTTTCGATGACTCCGGCAATCCCACCCGTGCATTAACCGGCTTCGCAACGTCGCTGGGTGTCACGCCGGATCAGTTGGACACCCTGGAAACCGATAAGGGCGCCTGGGTGGTCTATCGCACTGTCGAGAAAGGTCGTCCCACGGTAGACCTGTTGCCCGAACTGGTGGAGCAATCCCTCGCCGCGCTACCAATTCCCAAGCGTATGCGCTGGGGTGCTCACCGGACCGAATTCGTTCGCCCCGTCCACTGGGCCATCATGCTGTTCGGCAACAAGGTGATCGATACTCCGATTATGGGTCTGACACCGGGCAACAAGACTCGCGGCCACCGCTTCCATTGCCCTCAATCCCTGATCGTGCCAACACCGGCGGACTACGAGGTGGTGTTGCGTCAGGAAGGGTATGTGATTGCGGATTTCGCCGCCCGTCGGGATCAGATTCGGGAAGGCGTCAGTGCTCTCGCTAAAAACGAAGCCGGTGGTGTCGCCGTCATCGACGAAGACCTGCTCGACGAAGTCACTGCGCTGAACGAGTGGCCGGTGCCGCTCATGGGACGCTTCGAGGAACGTTTCCTGGATGTCCCTCCTGAGGCATTGATCTCTTCGATGAAGGAGCACCAGAAATACTTCCACGTGGTGGGTGCCGACAACAAGATGCTGCCTCTGTTCATTACCGTGGCAAATCTGGAAAGCAAAGACCCGTCACAGGTGATTGCCGGCAACGAGAAAGTCATTCGTCCGCGACTCTCCGACGCGGCATTTTTCTACGACACCGACCGCAAGACCCGCCTCGAAGACCGGGTTGAGCAGCTCAAGCCCATCGTGTTCCAGGAAAAACTTGGCAGCCTGTACGACAAGACCGTCCGTGTCGGTAAACTCGCCGGGAAAATTGCGGAAGCCATCGGCAGCGATTCGGCACTGGCAGAGCGTGCCGCCTTGCTCGCCAAAACCGACCTGGTGACCGAGATGGTTCTGGAGTTCACCGATCTTCAGGGCATCATGGGGCAATACTATGCGGCCAACGATGGTGAGCATGAGGATGTCGCCAAAGCGCTGAACGAACAATACATGCCGCGTTTCGCTGGTGATGATCTGCCCGTGACGCTGACCGGCTGTGCCGTTGCCCTGGCCGATCGCCTGGATTCCCTGGTGGGCTTGTTTGGCATCAATCAGCCACCGTCCGGGACCCGCGACCCCTTTGCCCTTCGCCGTGCGTCATTGGGTGTGCTGAGGATCATCATCGAGCGGGAACTGCCACTTGATCTGGAAACCTGCTGTCAATGGGCAGCGGACAATTTCACTGTGCTGACCGAGGACAACACGCCAGCCGCCGTGGTGGATTACATGCTCGAGCGTTTCCGCTCGCACTATGAAGAGCAGGGCATCAACGCCGAGGTGTATTTGGCTGTGCATGCCCGTCGGCCGACCCAACCGCTGGACTTCGACCGTCGCATCAAAGCGGTAGAAACCTTCCGTCAGCTGCCGGAAGCCCAGGCTCTGGCCGGCGCGAACAAACGGGTATCAAACATCCTCACCAAGCAGGGCGGTGACAGCATCGGCGAAGACATCGATACCAATCTGTTGCAGGATGAAGCGGAAAAAACCCTGGCGGAGCAGATCCGCAAACAGGCAGATGCCGTAATGCCATTGTTCGAGAAAGGTGACTACGCTGCGGCCCTCAACTCCCTGGCACAGCTTCGGGAACCGGTCGACAATTTCTTTGACGAAGTGATGGTGATGGCGGACGACGAAGCGATCAGGAACAACCGTTTGGCGATGCTCAACCAGTTGCGGAACCTGTTCCTGCGAGTCGCCGACATTTCGGTTCTGCCGACTACCGCCTGAGGCAGACCGCGTGTAGTATCGAAGCCGGAACTGCCCGCGGGCAGCCGGCAATCGAGGGGCTGGAAAATGCCCCTCTAGTCCGTATAATACCGGCCGTTGATCGGCGTGTGGCGCAGCTTGGTAGCGCACTTCGTTCGGGACGAAGGGGTCGCAGGTTCGAATCCTGCCACGCCGACCACTCTTTTCAGATCAGCACTCCCGGATTCATCATTCCAGTCGGATCCAGGGTCTTTTTACTCGCTCTCAACACCTCTGCAAACAGTTCCGGTCGCTGACGATCGTAGCCTGGCCTGTGATCCCGCCCAACGGCGTGGTGATGGGTGATGGTACCGCCCAGGTCGATGAGCGTTTCCATACACGCTTCCTTGATGGCATCCCACTGTTTCACCTGATCACCTCGAATGCCGGGAGCGACCACGGTGTAATAGGGAGCCGGGCCGTCCGGATAGACATGGGTGAAGCGGCAGGTGATGAATGCACCGCCACAAAGCTCTTTGGTGACCGCTTTCACCCGGTCCATTACGCCCTGGTGGAAGGCCTCGAAGCGATCCCAGGTGACTGCCGTTTCAAAGGTTTCGGCCACCAATCCCAGTCGGATCAACGCGTCCCTCATGTAAGGCGCGCGAATAAACTGGTTTCGCCAGTCACCGGCCTGCCCCTGATCCGCCTGTTTTTCTTTCACCGCCTGAGCAACGCCACCGGCGTCGGCAACAATCTCCAGCGCTCGCGCCATCCACGCATCGACCGGATGATCTGCCGATTCGAATCCGAGTATCAGTAAGTGTTTACTTCCGTTTCCAATCCCGTTCATCAGGGCTTCCCGGGCATCAATCAGGCGACAGTTGGTGGGATACAGTCCCGACTGAGACACCCGCCGGACCGCCTCCGCACCGGCCAGGAAATCGGAAAAATGAACGGTTCGTGTGGCCTTGTGTACTGGCCGATGCTGCAATCGCATCCAGGCAGAGGTGACAAACCCGAGCGCACCCTCGGACCCCAGGACCAAGCGGTCGGGAGAGGGGCCTGCCCCGGAACCGGGCAGGCGACGGGACTCCATTTCGCCCCGGGGCGTCATGAATCGCGTCGATTCCACAAGGTCGTCAATGTGGGTGTAAAGCGTCGCGAAATGCCCGCCAGAACGGGTGGCAATCCAACCCCCCAGCGTGGAGAACTCGAAGGACTGGGGATAATGCCGCAGCGTCAGATTGTGGGCTCGCAATCCATCCTCCAGCGCCGGACCGTAGATTCCGCCTTCGATCAGTGCCGCGCGGGACCGGGTGTCTACCTCGAGTATTCGATTGAAACGCTCCATGTCCACGGTGATGGTGCCCGCCCAGTCAGATTCGTATCGGGGCTCGGTGCCGCCCACCACGCTGGAGCCACCGCCGTATGGAATGACCGCCGCGCCCGAGCGGCTGGCAAAATCCATCACATCGGCCAGCTCCTGTTCGGTGGAGGGTCGGGCGATCAGATCCGGCGCGCAGCGATAGTCTCCGTCCAATCCCCGAACAATGTCGCGAAAGGACTTGCCGTAGGTGTGATTGGCCCGATCTCGTCGGTCGGTGGACAGCAGATGGGAAAGTGAGCCCGGCGCTGTCAGTCGCGGCTTTTCCATCTCCAGCTCCGCCAGGGCCGGGGGAGCCTGACAATTCAGCTCGGCCTTGCCGAACTGCATGCTGATCAGTTGACGCAACTGATGAATCTGCTTGTCGTCGAAAGCGGCCTCTTCGTAGCCCCATCCCCAGAAACTGCGCGTTGCCATTGTGACTCCTCGTTATTGTTGTAGCTCAAGTCTAGTTCTGAATTTCTGACCCAGCCGTGGCCGATGTTCGTAAGGCTGTGGGTGACACAGGAGAATTCCATGACCGCACCCATATTGATTACCGGCGCCGCCCAGCGCATCGGCCTCGCATTTGCACAACATTGTCTCGAGAGAGACCAACCGGTCATCGCGACCTATCGCCGGGATCGACCGGGCGTGGATGTGCTGCGCAAGGCGGGCGCGATTTGTTTGCACGCGGATTTCGCCACGCCCGAAGGCATCGCGTCATTCATAACGCAACTGCGAGAGAAAACCCATTCACTGCGGGCCATTATCCACAACGCCTCGGACTGGATGCCGGAAAGCGGCGAAACAGATCCGACCGAGGTGATGAACACCATGATGCAGATTCACGCCATGACGCCCTATCGCATCAATCTGGCCTGTCGTGATCTTCTGGAAAATACCGGAGGTACCACGGACATCGTCCACATGACTGATTACGTGGTGGAGAAGGGCAGTGCCAAACACATTGCCTACGCCGCCAGTAAGGCGGCGCTGGCGAATCTCACGCTGTCGTTTTCGCGACTTCTCGCGCCTAGCGTTAAGGTCAACAGCCTGGCGCCGTCTCTGATCATGTTTAATCCCGAAGACGACGCCGCTTACCGTGAGAAAACCCTGAAAAAGTCGTTGATGGGCATAGAGCCGGGCGTGCAGAGTGCCGTCGACAGCCTGCAATACCTGCTGGACAGTCCTTACATCACAGGCCGAACCCTGTCGTTAGATGGCGGCCGCCATCTTGCCTGATCTCACCTCATCCGGGGCTATGCAGGCCTCGGGTGTCTTCTGTACCCTGCGCAGCTTTTATAAAGAGGAACGACCATGACCTCCCAAGCAGACACCCTGAGCGGCACCCGAAGCGCCCGTTATTTCTCGGACAGCGATCCCGTCGTCCTGATACTGACCATTGGCTTCATTGTGCTGTTCGTTGGCGCATCGGTGGTGAACAGTGAAGGCGTGGCTTCGCTGATTGGTGCCGGCTTTGCCTGGACCGCCAAATATCTGGGTTCTTTCTTTCAGCTGCTTTTGTTGGCGACGTTTTTCATTGCCCTGGGCACCGCGGTCAGCCGCGCCGGTCTGGCCCGCATCGGCGGACTGGATAGGCCGGAGATCAGTCGCTTCCGATGGCTCTCCATGATTATGTGCACGCTGTTGGCCGGCGGCGGCGTATTTTTCGCAGCGGGCGAGCCGGTCTACCACTTTGTTGTCACACCCCCCGCTTTTGATACCGAGGCCGGGAGTGTTGAGGCAACGGCGCCGGCCATGGCCCAATCCTTCACTCACTGGGGTTTCCTTGCATGGGCCGTACTGGGCTCCCTGACTGCCCTGGTTCTCTCTCGCGCCCATTACGATCAGGGCAAACCGCTGCAACCCCGAACTCTGTTGTTCCCGGTGCTTGGGGAAAAGGCCATTCGTGGCAAACTCGGCGGCGTCATTGACTCGCTGTGCGTAATCGCTGTGGTTGCAGGCACCGTTGGGCCAATTGGTTTTCTCGCTACGCAAATGAGCTTCGGCCTGCATGAGCTGTTCGGCGTGACCGATGGCTATGGGACACAACTGGCTGTACTGGTGGTGCTTGCCGGTGTGTATATGACCTCGGCCATGACCGGGCTCCATAAGGGCATTCAATTGCTCAGCCGATTCAATGTGATTCTGGCGCTGGCCATTGCAGCCGTTATTTTCATCTTCGGCCCGACGCTGTTTCTGACCAACACATTTACTCAGGGGTTTGGTGAGTACCTGTCATCGTTTATGGCAATGTCCACCATGACCGCAGAGACAGCCCCGGACTGGTGGATGAAGTGGTGGACGGTGTTTTTCTTTGCCTGGTTTATTGGCTACACGCCCTTGATGGCTGTCTTTGTCGCGCGCATTTCAAGAGGCCGTACGGTGCGGGAGATGATCGTTGCCGTGGCTATACTTGCCCCCATTGCCACCACGATCTGGTTCACCTTGCTGGGGGGCTCTGGCATTTATCATCAACTCGCTGGCACGTTTGATCTCACCGAAGCGTTGAATAATTTCCGGTTTGACGTCGCTACGCTGACCGTTGCTCAGGCTCTTCCGGGCGGCACCTGGATGGCCGCAGCCATTTTGCTGCTGACGACGATCTTCGTGGCCACCACCGGCGACTCCATGAGCTATTCCATCGCGATGGTGGGCGCCGGCCATGACCAACCCAATCCCTGGATCCGGGTATTCTGGGGTGGGGCAATGGCTTTGATGGCGGCCATCCTGCTGTATATGGGCTCGGGCCAGATCGGGGTGCTGCAGCAATTTATTGTTCTCACCGCCATCCCCGTGTCGATCATTATCCTGCCGTCCCTGTGGACCGGCCCCAAGGCAGCGATGGCCATGGCAAAAGAGCAGGGGCTGACCTGAGTCAGCCCTGAGGCCAGATCAGACTCATTAACGCCTTTCGGCGTGGATCGGGGAAATGCAGGGTATTGTCGGATTCCAGAATCTGGAAGATTTCCCCAAGGCTACGAAACAACGGAATGTTATCGTGAATACAGCGAGGAATGTCTTCCCGCTGCAGGCGGGTGATGTAGCGTTCAAGATTTTCCTGATCGGAACGCCAATGATCCTCAAAACCATGATCGAAACACGCCCGGATGGCGATGGACCGCCATTCATCCCGATAGCTGGCATCGAGTCTTTCCGGATAGGTGTACAGATCCTTGATCTCCTGCTCGATCGTCACTTCGATCCTGCTGGGTGGATGCATCAGCCTGATCGCCAGAAGGTCGTATAAACTGCTCAAATGCTCGTCGACAGCTGTTCTGACCCGCTCGATTCGATTCATAGCCCCTCTTGGATTGACCTGTTTGTTCATGTGCTCCGTAGGTCCTTTACGTGAAACACAACAAGAGAGACTTGCGATGCACATGCACACAGGCGAGCTGAAATCCCACAAAAACGACGACATAACCTTACTGGAAATCGTATCGATGGAAGGTCGGTATTACATGGCGAGGTTTGAGTTGAACGGCCAGACCTACGTTCTGACCGATTCAAACGACCATCCCATGCTGTTTTCCGGCGCCTGCGCCGTGCGAGATTACTTCTCGGATTACACGGTCGCCCGGACCGAAGTGATTCCACCAACGGGCACCGATGAAATGATTGGCATGCCGAGTTCTGATACCGGGGAAACAATGCGGGTACCATTGTAAGTAAGCGCTAACTCTCTTTCTGATGCTGCTGGGCCCAGAGTGTTGCGTAATGTCCGTCTTTGGCAAGTAGCTCGTTGTGAGAACCTGCCTCCACGATCCGGCCATCGTCCATCACCAGAATGCTGTCGGCATCGCGAATGGTGGAGAGCCGGTGCGCAATCACCAGGGTGGTACGTTTACGACTGACCTCGTTCAGCGCGTCCAGAATGGCGGCTTCTGACACCGAGTCGAGCGATGAAGTCGCCTCATCCAGAATGAGAATGGGCGGATTTTTCAGAAGTACTCTCGCGATCGCCACCCGCTGTTTTTCCCCTCCTGAAAGTTTTAAACCGCGCTCGCCAACTCGGGTTTCATAGCCGTCTGGCAAGGTTGCTATGAATCGATCCAGGTGGGCCAACGCCGCCGCCCGCTCAACTTCCTCCCTGGACGCATCGGGGCGGCCATAGGCAAGGTTCCGGTACAGCGAATCGTTAAACAGGACCGTGTCCTGAGGCACCACCCCGATTTCTCTACGCAGACTGTCCTGGGTCACTGTGCGAATGTCCTGACCGTCGATCGTGATTCGCCCGGCATCCACATCAAAAAACCGGAAAAGCAACCGGGCAAGGGTCGATTTACCGGCGCCACTGGCGCCCACCACCGCCACCTTGTGCCCCGCGGGTATGTCGAAACTGATACCTTTCAGAATGTCGCGATCGGCGTGGTAAGCAAAGTGAATGTCCTCAAAGCGAACGTGACCACCATCGATCTCGAGACAGGTGGCATCGCTGGCATCCTCCACCGCTGGCGCCTGTTCCAGAAGACCAAACAGCCGCTCCACATTGACCAGCGCCTGGCGGATTTCCCTGTATACAAACCCGAGCGCGTTCAGTGGGATAAACAGTTGCAGTAAATAGGCGTTGATCATGGTGAAGTCGCCCAGCGTGATGTCACCAGCGGCCACCTCGGTCACCGCCATACTCATGATCACGATCAGGGCGACACCTATGATCAGTGCTTGTCCCGCGTTCAATGCAGCCAACGAGAGCCGGTTTTTCAGTCGAGCGTCTTCCCAGTCCTTCAGATCCCGGTCGTAAAGGTCCGCTTCAAACGCTTCATTATTGAAGTACTTGACGGTTTCGTAGTTCAGCAAGCTGTCGACGGCTCGGGAATTCGACTGGTTGTCCCGGGCATTGGCTTCACGAACAAAGCGCGTTCGCCACTCGGTCACCTTGATGGAAAACACCACGTAGACCACCACAGCGCCAACAATCGCGAACACATACCCCGGGTTAAACACCACCATCAGGATGATCGCGACCAGCGTAATTTCCAAAAGGGTAGGAACGATGTTGAACAGGGTGAAGCGCAACAAAAAACTGATACCACTGGTGCCCCGCTCGATGTCACGGGCAAGGCCACCGGTTTTACGTTCCAGGTGGAAGCCAAGTTCGCGCTGGTGCAGGTGTCGGAACACCCGCAGGGAAACGCGGCGCATGGCCCGCTCGGCAACCCGTGCAAACACCGCATCCCGGAGCTCACTGAACAGGGTGCTGCTGAATCTCAGGACCCCATAGCCCGCAACCAGCAGCAAAGGGATCCACAGCAGAAGCTCACCATCGCGGCCCTGGTCCAGATAGTCGACAATGTATTTGAGCGCGACCGGTGTCGCCACCGTCGCCAGCTTTGCCAGCACCAGACAGGCTGCCGCCAGAATCACCCTACCTCGAAATTCCGTCAGGTAAGGCCAGAGCCCGGCAATGATTTGCCAATTAGGTTTGTGATTGGCGGGGTAATCGTTATCGGCGTATGCGCGCACTTTGGTCGAATATCCTCTGGTTGATTCCGTCGGCGGCGAAGTCGAATTGGTAACAACCCGCGTATAGTAGTGCTTGGAATGGTACTGGATTCGCCCACTCAGGGTTAGTCGACAAGCAGACAACGGAGCTTCCCATCAGACAAACCCATCGCCGGGCCCTGACACTGGCCCGACAATACATTAGCCCCTACAAGAAAGCGGTCGCCGGCGCGCTCGTGGCGCTGATTTTTACTGCCGGCATCACCCTGTCACTGGGACAGGGATTGCGGCTGCTGGTGGACCAGGGACTGGCAACCGAATCCCCCGCCATGTTGTCACAGTCGATCGGGCTATTCTTTATTCTTGTTGGCGGACTGGCCGTCGGTTCCTTCGCCCGGTTCTATCTGGTCAGTTGGATTGGGGAGCGGGTCGTCGCCGACATCCGAAAGCAGGTCTTCAATCATTTAATCGATCTTCACCCAGGATTTTACGAACAGAACCGCAGCCTGGAAATTCAGTCCAGGTTCACCGCCGACACCACCGTCCTGCAGTCCGTCATCGGATCGACCGTGTCCATCGCATTGCGAAATACGCTGATGCTGGCCGGTGGATTGGTTTTGTTGTTCGTGACCAATGCCAAGCTTGCCAGCATTATCCTGCTGGGGTTTCCGGTGGTGATCGTGCCGATCCTGATCTACGGTCGCCGCGTCCGGGCGCTTTCCCGTCAGAGTCAGGACCGGGTAGCCGAAGTAGGGAGTTATGTGGGCGAGAACCTGGCACAGATCAAAACCGTTCAGGCCTTTAACCATCAGCCGCATGATCGGGATTTTTTCGGACGGGTAGCGGAGAACGCCTTTGCAGTAGCGAGGACCCGCATTCGCCAGCGGGCGTGGCTCACCACCATAGCGATCACACTGGTCATGGGCGCGGTGGGCATCGTACTCTGGATCGGAGGCCTTGATGTCATTTCCGGAGCCATCAGCCCCGGAGAACTGGCGGCGTTCGTGTTTTACAGTCTGCTGGTAGGCCTGGCTGCGGGGGCCATCAGCGAAGTGATTGGTGAACTTCAGCGAGCCGCCGGAGCCGCGGCGCGGATTTTCGAGCTGCTCCAGACCGAGAGCGAATTACCCGCCATTCCTGACCCTCATCAATCACTGCCTGCAGACGTTCGCGGGTCCATTGATCTGGAAAACGTCAGCTTCAGTTATCCGTCCCGCCCCGACCGAACAGTATTGAAGGAGGTGAGTGTCTCCATCAAACCGGGGGAAACCATTGCGTTGGTGGGGCCGTCCGGCGCCGGCAAATCCACATTGTTCGACTGCCTGTTGCGGTTCTACGACCCGACGGATGGACGCATTTGTCTCGAAGGGGTGGATATCCGGCAACTGGCTCTGGCAGATTTGCGCCGTTGCTTCGCCCTGGTGCCCCAGACCCCATCGCTGTTCCACGGAACCATCGCGGACAACATTCGCTATGCCAGACCCGATGCTTCCCAAGAGGACATGCTCAGGGCGGCCAGGGCGGCGCACGCCCATGAATTCATCGATGCCTTGCCTGAGGGTTATCAGACCACCCTCGGCGATACCGGTGTCGGTTTATCGGGAGGACAGCGACAGCGCATTGCCATCGCCCGGGCACTGCTGGCAAACGCCCCGATCCTGCTGCTCGACGAGGCTACCAGCGCCCTGGATGCGGAAAGTGAAGCGCTGATCCAGCAAGCCATGCCCGCGCTGATGTCCGGGCGCACCACATTGGTCATTGCACACCGCCTGGCAACGGTCCAGCACGCGGATCGTATCATCGTCATGGATGCTGGTTCTGTTCAGGATGTTGGCGACCACGAGGCGTTGGTGAAACGCAATCCGCTCTACCGAAAACTGGCCAGGCTGCAGTTCCGGGAAAGCCAATCAGAATAATGCTCGTATACAGGTACACCTTGGTCGCCCTGAAAAAGGGCGGCCATTTCTGTATAATGTCGGGTCTACATTGATTTGAGGAGAGGCAAAGTGACGAACAAAGAATTGCAGGCACTTAAAGAACGCTACGTAGCGGCCGGCGCAGCCAGCCCGAACGAGCAGTTCGCCGATCACGCAAGCAATGCCGAACTCTGGGACGCCGATGGCAAGAGGATGATCGACTTCGCCGGCGGCATCGGTGTACTGAACATCGGTCATCGTCACCCGAAAGTTGTTGAGGCAGTGAAAGCCCAGCTTGATAAGGTCATGCACACCTGCCAGACGGTCATGCCTTATGAAGGCTATGTGAAGGTGGCGGAAAAGCTGAGCGGCATCGTGCCTGTTCGCGGTCACGCCAAGGTTATGCTGGCCAACAGTGGTGCCGAGGCGCTTGAGAACGCGGTCAAGATTGCCCGCGCCGCGACCGGCCGCACCAACGTTATCTGCTTTGACGGCGGTTACCACGGCCGTACCATGTACACCATGGCCATGAACGGTAAGGCAGCGCCCTACCAGACAGATTTCGGGCCCATGCCGGGCACGGTCTACCGCGCGCCCTATCCGGTTCCATACCACGGCGTTACCGAAGACGAAGCGATTCGTGGTCTGAAGATGACCATGAAAGCAGACTCTCCGGGTAAAGACACAGCGGCCATCATCCTCGAAGCGGTCTTGGGCGAGGGCGGTTTCTACGCAGCCTCTCCGAGCTTCCTGAAGAAGGTTCGCGAGATCTGCGATGAGCACGGCATCCTGATGATCGTAGACGAGGTTCAGAGTGGCTTTGGCCGGACTGGCAAGATGTTCGCGATTGAGCACAGTGGCGTCGAGCCGGACATGATGACCATGGCGAAGAGTATGGCCGACGGTATGCCGATCTCTGCTGTTGTCGGCACCGACAAGATCATGGACTCTTCGGGCCCGAACTCGCTGGGCGGTACCTACACCGGTAGTCCGACTGCCTGTGCTGCAGCGCTGGCAGTTATGGAAGTCTTTGAAACTGAAGACATTCTCGGTAAAAGTCAGCGTCTCGGGGAAAAGCTCAACCAGCGTTTCCACCAGTGGCAGGAGCAGTTCCCGTTCGTTGATAACGTGCGGAATCTGGGCCCAATGGCGGCCATTGAGCTGGTCACCGACAAGACCAGCAAAGAGCCACGGGCTGACTTTGCGGCGGCGGTCACCAAGTTCGCCAAAGAGAACGGCTTGATTCTGCTGAGCTGTGGTATGTACGGCAACACCATCCGCTTCCTGATGCCTGTAACCATTGAAGACGAGGTATTGGAAGAAGGCCTTGGCATTGTCGAAAATGCCCTGAAAACACTCGGCTAAGTCGGCTCCGGCTGACTTTTTAAAGCCGTTTTGAAAAAGCCGGTCTGGTGAAAACCAGATCGGCTTTTTTTTGCCTTGGAATTTTGAATAGATTTGTGAATATGCAGAGGTGTCGTTTTCGGCCGCAGCCGGATTCGTCGTATACTGGCCATTCAGCTTTTGGGTTATTACGCTGACCCTTCAACATCAGGCAGGCTTCAAATCTATGTCGAACGATTCACCCTCGAGCACACCCTCACACAAACCCAGGCCATGGATCGACCTGTTGGTCAGTATCGTGATTCCATCGGTCATATTGATGAAGCTCAGTGGCGACGAATACCTCGGCAGCGTTTGGGCGCTGATTGTCGGACTCGCCTTCCCACTAGGCTGGGGACTGTTCGAACTGATCCGATATCGCAAATACAATTTTATCGCCGTTCTGGGTCTGATCAGCGTTGGTCTGACCGGCGGTATCGGGCTGCTGGAACTGGATGCGCGATGGCTGGCGATCAAGGAAGCGTCAGTGCCTGCGGTCATCGGGCTCGCGGTATTGTTTTCCACACGCACGAAATACCCACTGGTCAAAACGCTGCTGTACAACCCTACCGTTCTGGATGTGGATAAAATTCAGAAAGTACTCCGGGAAAATAACAGCGAGGCGGAATTTGAAGGCCGGCTGCTGAAAGCGAGCTATTTTTTCAGTCTCACGTTCCTGTTTTCCTCCATCATGAACTACGTGCTAGCCAAATGGATTGTCACCAGTCCGTCCGGGACCCAGGCATTCAATGAGGAGCTCGGGCGAATGACGCTGGTCAGTTATCCGATGATCGCCATTCCCTCAATGATCATGATGATCGCCATCTTCTACTATCTCTGGCGCACTATTCGGAGATTAACAGGTTATACGCTGGAAGAAGTGATGGCGCCCCACCTTGCGGCCCAGCATGAGGATAAATCGTCGGGCTAATGGAGGCTTGCGGGAGAGGGTAATCCCGAACGCTCCATAACCTCCATGGAGCGTTCGGTAAACTTCTTTCGATAAGTTGTTACACGTCGAGGTTGGTGACTTCCAGCGCGTTGCTCTGAATAAACAGTCGACGCGGTTCAACATCGTCACCCATCAGGGTCGTGAAGATCTGATCCGCCGCAATGGCGTCTTCGATGGTCACCTTCATCATGCGGCGTGTTTCCGGATCCATGGTAGTTTCCCACAGCTGCTCCGGGTTCATCTCACCCAGACCCTTGTAGCGCTGAATGTTCAAGCCCCGCGAGGCTTCCTTCATAAGCCACTCCAGTGCCCCCTCGAACGACAACACGGCCTGCTTGCGTTCACCACGCTGCACATAGGCGCCATCTTCAACCAGTCCGTCCAGGGTCTCGCCCATTCGCGCAATGGCCGCATAGGACGAAGACTCGAAGAACTCATGGCTAAAGACGGTGTCGGTCGGAATGCCGTGAACATAGATGGTCACTTTCGGCAGGAATAGGTTCCGTTCGGTGTCCTTGTGGACCGAGAAGGTGTACTTGGTACCGGTACGGGTATCCAGTTCCAGTCCTTCGCCCAGACGCGCAACCCAGCGTGCTACCGCTTCTTCACTCTTCAGATCCTCGGCGCTCAGGGTGACGTTCTGAAGCATTTGTGTCAGAACCTTCGCCGGATAGGCCCGGGACAGACGATCAATCATGGCCATAACAGCCTGATAGTCTTTTACCATGGTTTCCAGGGCGGAATCCTTGATGGCCGGCGCGTCGGTATTCACGAACAACTGGGCACCTTCCAGCGCCGTCTGTGTGAGGTAGGCTTCTTTGGCCTTTTCATCCTTCAGGTACTGTTCCTGCTTACCACGCTTGACCTTGTATAGCGGAGGCATGGCAATGAACACATGACCACGTTCAATGATTTCGCGCATCTGACGGAACAGGAAGGTGAGAAGCAGCGTACGGATGTGGGAGCCGTCCACGTCTGCGTCGGTCATGATGATCAGCGAATGATAGCGTAGCTTTTCAGGATTGAATTCCTCTCGACCAATGCCGGTGCCCAAGGCCGTGATCAAGGTGCCGACTTCCGCTGACGAGAGCATCTTATCGAAGCGTGCTTTCTCCACGTTCAGGATTTTACCCTTCAGCGGGAGGATGGCCTGGGTTTTACGGTCCCGTCCTTGCTTGGCGCTGCCACCGGCGGAATCACCCTCCACAATGAAGAGTTCGGAAAGCGCCGGGTCTTTTTCCTGACAGTCAGCGAGCTTGCCTGGCAAACCGGCGATGTCCAGAGCGCCTTTACGGCGTGTCATGTCCCGGGCTTTGCGGGCCGCTTCCCGAGCACGTGCAGCCTCGATCATCTTGTTGACGATCATTTTCGCTTCGTTCGGTTGCTCCTGCAGGTAATCCGCAAAACTCTGGTATAACTCCTGCTCAACCGCGGTTTTAACCTCGGAGGAGACCAGCTTGTCTTTGGTCTGGGAGGAAAACTTCGGGTCCGGAACTTTTACACTGATGATGGCAGTAAGTCCTTCGCGGGCGTCGTCACCAGAGGTCGCCACCTTGGCTTTCTTGCCCAGACCCTCGTGCTCAATGTAGCTATTAAGCGAGCGGGTCAGGGCAGAGCGGAAGCCGGCCAGGTGGGTGCCGCCGTCGCGCTGGGGAATGTTATTGGTGAAACAGTAGATATTCTCTTGGAAAGCATCGTTCCACTGCATCGCGACTTCAACCGCAACACCGTCCTCGCGCTCCTTGATGAAATGGAACACACGATTGATCGGAGTTTTGTTGGTGTTCAAGTGCTCGACGAACGCCCGGAGGCCACCCTCGTACTCAAAAATCTCTTCCTTGCCGCTGCGCTCATCTTGCAGGCGGATACGGATGCCGCTGTTTAGAAACGCCAGCTCGCGTAAGCGCTTGGCTAGCAGATCCCAATGGAACTCGATATTGGTAAACGTGACATCGGACGGCTTGAAATGGACCTTGGTGCCACTGGCGTCGGTGTCGCCCACAACGCTCAGTGGACCTTTCGGAACGCCTTCAGAATAGGACTGCTCGTACACCTTTCCGTCACGGCGAATGGTCAATGTCAGCGAAGAGGACAGGGCATTCACCACGGAGACACCAACACCGTGCAGACCACCAGACACCTTGTAACTGTTGTCATCGAACTTTCCACCGGCGTGCAGCACGGTCATGATGACTTCTGCTGCGGAAACGCCTTCTTCCTCGTGCATATCCACCGGAATGCCACGACCGTTGTCCTGTACGGTGACGGATTCGTCCGGATGAATGGTGATACCGATCTCTGAACAGAAACCGGCAAGCGCCTCATCGATAGAGTTATCAACCACCTCGAACACCATGTGGTGTAGACCGGTGCCGTCATCGGTGTCGCCGATGTACATGCCGGGACGCTTTCGGACGGCGTCCAGACCTTTCAGTACTTTGATGCTGGAGGAATTGTAGTTCGATTCGCTCATTCAGAGACTCCTGGGGTGGTGGCCCGGTTGGATGCCTGGTTTCCTAACGTGAATTGAGGATGTGTTCTGGTCATCATCCGGGTTTTATTCTTCCGTCAAGGTGCCATGTTCCACGTGGAACACTTTGTAATCCGGTAGTGGCGCCCGCCAGAGTTCTTCGGGCCTTGGCGCCTCTATAGACGTCATAAATACCTGACACTGAAGATCATGAAGCTTTTGCGCAAGCATGGCACGATGATGTACATCCAGTTCAGCATTGATGTCGTCGAGCAGGAACGTTACCTGTTTTTTCAGATTGCTCAGGACAACCCCCTGAGCAATCTTCATCAATATGACCAGCGTTTTCTGCTGACCTCGAGAGAAGGTCTCCGCCACCGGTCTGCTCTGAAATTTCAGACGCACATCGGCACGATTGGGACCGTACAGCGTATGGCCCATTTTCTGTTCCTGCTCTCTATGGGACAAAAGAATATCCGACAACGGTTGCGAACGATCCCAGCCGGGATAAAACTCCATTTTCAGACCTTCTGCCCAGGGCGCTGAAATCTCTTCCATGACGGAGGAGAAAGCGGCGCTAAACAGGTCAAAGGTCCGTTGCCGTACATCAGAAATATGTTCCGACAAGTCGGCGTACTGAGCATCCCACACCCTCAGTAACGACTCGTCTATTCTACCATTTCTAAGAATTTGATTCCGCTGTGAAGTGACTCTCTGACACTGTTGCCAGGCGGACGCGAACGAAGGTTCCACGTGGAACACTGACCAGTCCAGAAACTGCCTGCGTTTGCCCGGTCCTCCTGCGACGATATCGAAGACGCCCGGATCAATGACCGACACAGGCAGATGACGAGCCAGCACCGACATATTTCTTACAGGCTCGCCATCCACCCGAAGCGTGGTTTCTTTGGCCTGAACATCGCGGGATATGCCGATCCGATGACGCACCATAGATGCCTCGCCCTCAATCTGGACCGAAGATGAAGATGGCTGCTCATTCTCACCACGATCCAGTCCACCGAACACCGTCAAGCGTTCATGGCCATGACTCACGACGGCCTGATGCCGATTCACCCGAAACGAACGTCCGAGCCCCAGATAACCGATGGCTTCCAGCACGCTACTCTTGCCACTTCCATTTGCACCAAACAGAAGATTGATTGACGGGGAAAACTGCACAGCTGAACCGGCGAGGTTTCGAAAATGTTCCGTATGTAGTTTGACGAGCGCCATTAGGACCTGAGAGCAATTAGCTTTATAAGGGACGGAACGAAAAAGGGCAGCGAACCTTTGCGATTCGCTGCCCCAGTGTACAAAACCCGGAAGTTAAAAACGATCAGTGCAACATATTCAGCCGTTCATCCATAAACACATCCATCTCTGGTGCGAGGATGTGGACGTAACGATCGAAGTAAAGGAACTGTTTCAGCAGCAGGGCAAACTCCCTCGGGAAATGCAGCCCGTGACCTTCGCCGATCTTCACCATATCCATCAGAATGTTATTCACGTCATCGTCAGCCTGATCCGCATGATAGGGCACCTCGTCCGGAACCATCTTGTCCATCTGCTGATACAACCGGCGAAGATCATTCGCCAGCTCGCTGACGACAACACGTTGATGGGTGATGCCAATCCGCACCATGGCGTCTGCCATACCGTCAAAGTTGCCCACCATCACGGACGAAATAAAATCGCTCACCGCTTGCCAGGTATCGGGACGAATCCGACCAACAATTCCGAAATCGATGAAACCGACTCGCCCATCCTTCAGCACCATCAGATTTCCGGCATGAACATCCGCGTGGAAAAATTCGCACTGAGTGAGGCTGGAGAACCAGGTATTCATTGCGGTAATCAATGTCCGTTCCGGATCCCGCGCGTAGCCTCGGATACTCTCCAGATCTGTCAGCGGCACACCGTGGAATCTTTCCATGGTCAGAATTCTTCGGGTGCTCGCCACTTCATACACTCTGGGTACCGTGGCGTCTTCATTATGGGTGTTGTGGAGAAACTCGCGGAACACCTTCAGATTGTTCGCTTCCTTGATGAAATCGCATTCTTCCATCATGGTGCGCTGAATTTCTTCCACAATCCCCGACAAAGACGTCCAGCTCAGTTTTGGCGCCAGCGTTTCCAGGATCCTCGCAGACAGATACAGGAAGTTAAGATCCGTGAGCAATATATTCTCTACACCCGGCTTCTGAACCTTGATCACCACTTCCTCTCCGGTAACCAGCCGAGCCGCGTGCACCTGCGCAATCGATGCCGAGGCGAGGGCGACGGGATCAATTTCAGAAAATACCTCATCAATTGGCCGGCCCAGTTCGCTCCGGATGATTTTTCGAATCACGCTGAACGGGAGACTCGGCGTCCGATCGAGACAATACTGAAACTCTTCAACGTAGTCCTTCGGGAAAAAAGTTGGCGAGCTGGCGATGAACTGGCCCAGTTTGATGTAAGTTGCCCCCAACGATTCAAAGGTCTGCCGAAGCAGCCGCGGTGCCGGGGGCCTGTCACCCTTCAGCCAGTTAACACCCGTGCGTCCCAGCACCGACATAGTCTGGCCGATCCGCAATGCACCTTTAAAACCGTTTGTCACCGTACCCATAACGCTTTTCCTGATTTTCCAGATGGACGACACGTTCATCCCTGATAGCTCCCATATTCCTCAGCAGCCAATACGCTCCCTCCCACACAGAAATCCTAGAGGCGCATCGGCATCACAACGTACAGACAGCGGTTGTCGCTCTCCGCTTCGATCAACGCGCTACTGTTAGGGTTCGACAGGGTAAGCTTGACCTGATCGTCATCCAGCGCGTTCATCACATCTACCAGATAGCCTACATTGAATCCGATCTGAAGTGATTCGCCCTGATACTCCACTGGCAGCGCGTCTTCGGCCTGTTCCTGGTCCGGGTTGTTGGCAAACACACCTAACTCATTCGGCGCCAAATTCAGCCGCACACCACGGATGTTTTCATGGGAAAGAATTCCCGCTCTCTGCAGGGTGTTCTTCAGTGTCGCGCGATCGGCCAGGACGATTTTGTCACCACCGCGCGGAATCACCCGGTTGTAGTCCGGGAATTTGCCCTCGATCAGTTTCGAGGTGAAAGTATAAGCGCCTACTGTCGCCCTGAGATGATTATCACCAATGACCAGAGTCACCGGTGTTTCCACATCATCAAGCAGACGGGCCAGCTCCAGCACCCCTTTGCGTGGCACGATAACCTGGCGTAATTCCGGACATTTGGTATCAAGGTCCACATGGGCCATTGCGAGCCTGTGCCCATCGGTAGCAACCGTCCTTACATGGTCCTTGTCCACTTCCAACAGCAAACCGTTCAGATAGTAACGAACATCCTGCTGGGCCATCGCAAACGCCGTCGCGTCGAACATACGACCGAGTTCTTTTTGCGGCAACTCAACCTGAAAACTCTCTTCGTCATCTTCAACGTTGGGAAAATGCTCGGCTGGCAAGGTCGACAATGTGAAATGACTCGCGCCGCAGCGCAGGTGCAGCCGGTCTCCCTCCAACGCCAGTTCAATTGGCGCTTCATCACCCAAAGCACGACAGATGTCAGCCAGCTTTCGTGCCGGAACGGTAATTTTACCCGGTTGGTCCACATGCACCGGCGTTACCCGGCCCACGAGCTCAACTTCCATATTTGTCCCGGTCAGGGTCAGAGTATTGTCTTCTGCAACCAGAAGCACATTCGACAGAACCGGCATGGTCTGTTTGCGCTCTACGACACCGGCAATGGATTGCAGGGGTGTGAGCAGGGATTCACGGCTGATCGTCAGTTTCATGGCACTCAGCATTCTTTTATTGGACGGTGAATGTTTATTTGCTACGCAAAACCCAGATTGGCCAAACCGGCCAGTGCTATCAGGTTGTCAGTAGCCGCATAAAGTTCTGATAATCTTCACGGATACCCGGATCCGTTTCCTGGAGCTCCAGGATTTTTTTACAGGCATGCAAAACAGTGGTGTGATCACGACCACCAAAAGCATCACCAATCTCGGGAAGGCTGTGATTGGTGAGTTCTTTTGCCAGGGACATCGCCACCTGTCGAGGACGGGTGACGGTTCGTGTGCGGCGCTTGGACAGCAAATCCGCCACTTTGATTTTGTAGTATTCCGCGACCGTGCGCTGAATATTATCAATGCTGACCTGTTTTTCATGAAGCGCCAACAGATCTTTCAGGCTCTCACGAATGAACGGAGGTGTAATTTCTGAACCGGTGAAGTGAGCATTCGCTATCACCAGACGCAGCGCGCCCTCGAGTTCTCGAACATTCGAGCGAATCTTCTGGGCAATAAAAAACGCCGCCTCGCTGCTCAACCGAACATTTACCTGTTCGGCCTTCTTCATCAGAATCGCGACCCGGGTTTCCAGTTCCGGAGGCTCCACCATGACGGTAAGGCCCCAGCCGAAACGAGATTTAAGACGCTCTTCCATATCCACGATTTCTTTCGGGAAACGATCACAGGTCACGATGACCTGTTGGCCACCTTCAAGCAGAGCGTTGAAAGTGTGGAAAAACTCTTCCTGGGAGCGTTCTTTACGGGCGAAAAACTGAATGTCATCGATCAAGAGCGCATCCACCGAGCGGTAGTAGCGTTTGAATTCATTGATAGCATTCAACTGAAGTGCCTTGACCATATCCGCGACAAATCGTTCGGATCTCAGGTACGCCACTTTTGCTCGTGGATTGCGTCGAACGATCTCGTTGCCGATTGCGTGCATCAGGTGGGTTTTACCCAGACCAACACCGCCATAGAGAAACAACGGGTTGTAGGCTCCGCCGGGATTTTCCGCCACCTGCATCGAGGCCGCTCGCGCCAATTGGTTCGATTTACCCTCGACGAAGGTGTCGAAGGTGAACCCTTCATTCAGAAAGCTCTGGTGCTTGATGTCACCTTCAACCTGAACTTGAGGACGCTCTCTACCGTTTTTCGGAGTCACGGTAGGCGCCGAGACTGTGGCAGCGACACCTCTCTCTTCTTCCGTCACCCGACTGCTGACCGTTTCTTTTTCGGCGCCATGTCCGTTCTTCTCGATTTCAGAACGAACCACCAACTCCGCACCACTCGGAGCCGATCCAACCTTCATATTGACTCTCGGCGCCTGGCCACCTTCGAGATCTTTCAATACTTCCTCGATACGACGCAGGTATTTCTCGTTAACCCAGTCCATGACAAACCGGTTCGGTGCGAACAACATCAGTTGCCCTTCCCGGTGATCGGACTGCAGAGGACGTAGCCAGGTATTGAACTGCTGTGCGGGGAACTCATCCCGGAGCACTTCCAGACACTGATGCCAGAGTTTGTTCGGCACGACGGGTTCGCCTCCAATGCCTAAAAATGAATCGTCAACGTTATCCATGAACGGACGACAAACGTGATCCCGAATTCTAACCTGAGCACCCCTGAAGTAAAAGGGTTAAACGGGACTAATGAACAGGCTGTGGAAATTTATAAACCTATATTTCAATTGCTTACAGACTTACCTACAGGCTTGTGTACAGAAAATAGTTCAAAATGTACTTATGCACATCCTGCTGTGAACCAATGGGTATGAGCCCTGTGAATCAGATCAGAATCATCCGTGGATAAATCGGGTATTTTTCTCCAACGCCACTTATTCACATTTCCCCAATCCGCAATCCACAGACCTCACTGGGACCTGCAAACAATCTTCTCAAGAAGCTATCGTTCTGAAAAAAATCGGTTTTATTCGCTTATACACAGAAAACCGCGATCCTAATAACAGTAATAATTAATCCTTAAAGAATTAAACAACCCCTACTAATTCAATTACTGGGTTCCCACCTCGCACCGACAACGTCGATCGTGTCTTTACCCATTGAATTCCCGTCGAACATTGCATAGAATGCCGCTCCTGTTTTGGCTGTACATTTTCCAGTCAATCCCTGATTTTTTTCACTCAGTTTTCTAACTCAGTATTGTGAGATCGACACCATGAAAAGAACGTTTCAACCCAGCGTACTGAAGCGTAAGCGCGTTCACGGTTTCCGTGCTCGCATGGCTACAGCGAACGGTCGTAAGGTCATTTCGCGTCGTCGTGCAAAGGGCCGTGCCCGTCTGTCCGCGTAAACCACTGATCGCCTGATGAAGGCTTTGAGCTTTCCAAAATCAGCACGATTGCTGACGCCAAAGGATTACGCCAAAGTCTTCGATAACGTCCAGATTCGGGTTCCCCATCGGAACTTTCTGATTCTGGCTACGTTGAACACCAGGGGTCACGCCAGAGTCGGTCTGGTTTTTTCAAAGAAAAACCTGAAGCATGCGGTGCAACGAAACCGGGTCAAACGCCGGGTTCGCGAAACCTTCAGACACCAGACCGAGCTCCCTGCCCTGGATATTGTTGTTCTCGGCAGAAAAGGTCTGGCAGACATCGACAATTCGGTGCTCAATCAGATTCTTGACGACCTCTGGTCGCGCCTGCATCGCAAACACCGACATCTGACGACCGACAACGGGCATTCTCAGCCAAACGCCTCCAGGGGACGGGCCTAATGCGAACATTGTTGCTCCTGCCCATCCGATTTTACCGATACGCGATCAGTCCTATGATGGCGAGTCATTGCCGTCATTACCCTACTTGCTCCCAATACGCCATTGAGGCCATTTCTTCCCATGGGGCTGCAAAGGGGAGTTTTCTTACGATAAAACGATTGTTGAGGTGTCATCCCTGGGCCGAAGGCGGTTATGATCCGGTACCGGGCTCAGATGTTCACGGTCATGCCACCAAAACCACAGGTTGTGAGCCGGCCAGCCAAACCCAGTTATCCAACCCGACAGAACGCTAAGTTTATGGACATTCAACGCATCGTAGTTTATGCCGGTCTCGCTATTGTCAGTTATCTGATGATTCTGGCCTGGAATGAAGATTACAACCAGACGAACACCACTCCGGTCGCGGAACAGCAGCCTGCCGAGCGGGTTTCGGGTGACGCTGACAATCTGACTCTGCCGGCAGAATCTTCATCGAACGCAGGCAACGATACTGGTGAAGAGTTTGCAACTCCGGAAGAAGATGGTCAGACGCTGGAAGCCTCATCCACTGCCTCTGAAGAAACCAGCGACCAATTGATCACCGTTCGCACAGATGTGTACAACATCACCATCGACCGGGTTGGCGGTAACCTGGTAGAAAGCTCTCTGCTGAACTATGACCGTTCCCTCGATAGCGGAGAGTCTCTCAGGCTTCTGACCAATACCCGGCAGCGCACTTATATCCTTGAGAGTGGTTTGATTGGCAAGAACGGCATCGATAAGCGCGGCAACAACGCCGTCTACTCTTCTTCCGCCGATTCCTACGAACTTAAAGAGGGTGAAGACTCCCTGACCGTTGATCTTACGTTGACCACGGATAGCGGCGTCACCGTCACCAAGCAATATGAATTTGCGAGGGACAGCTATGAAATCCAGGTCCGTTACCTGATCGACAACCAGTCTTCCGAGCCCTGGCAGGCCAATATGACGGGCAAGATCGTTCGTGACCAGTCGCCGGATCCGACCGCACAGAACAGTCTCGGTATCCGCGCCTACCTCGGCATGGTGGTCAGCTCTCCAGAAGACCCTTACGAGAAATACGATTTTGATGACCTGAAAGAAAAGTCCGTCAATCAGTCGGTAACCAATGGCTGGCTGGCCTTTTTGCAGCACTATTTCCTCACGGCCTGGGTACCTGAAGAAGGCCAGAGAGCTCAAATCCAGAGCACCCGTCGCGGCAACCTGTTGGTGATGGGTTTTGTATACCCCGCCACCAAGATAGCACCAGGGGAATCCGGAGAAGTGTCTGCCAGCGCCTATGTCGGGCCCAAAATCATAGATCGTCTTGAAACAGTTGCGCCCAATCTGGACCGCACCGTTGACTTCGGCTGGCTGTATTTCATCAGTCTCCCACTGTTCATCATCATGGAATGGTTCTACGGACTGGTCGGTAACTGGGGTGTTGCCATCATCCTGCTCACCGTTCTGGTGAAGGCGGTCTTCTTCAAGTTGTCCGCCACAAGCTATCGTTCCATGGCCAAGATGCGGGCAGTGGCACCTCAGCTGACTCGCCTGAAAGAACTCTACGGTGATGACCGACAGCGCATGTCCCAGGAAATGATGGCGCTGTACAAGAAGGAAAAGATCAATCCACTGGGCGGCTGTCTGCCCATTCTGGTGCAGATGCCCGTATTCATCTCGCTCTACTGGGTTCTGTTCGAAAGCGTCCAGCTACGGCATGCGCCCTTTATGCTCTGGATCAATGATCTGTCGGTTATGGACCCTTACTTCATCCTGCCGTTGTTGATGGGCGCCAGTATGATGTTGCAAATGAGCCTGAACCCGACGCCGCCAGATCCCATGCAGGCGAAAATCATGAAGATGATGCCCATCATCTTTACTGTGTTTTTCCTCTGGTTCCCGGCGGGCCTGGTACTGTACTGGCTGACCAACAACATTCTGTCGATCGCCCAGCAGTGGTACATTACACGCAAGATCGAAGCAGAAACCGCCGCCAGGAAAAGCTGACCTTTACGGTCCTCATTCTGGTCGTTTCAGGGGCTCCTTCAGGGAGCCTCTGTCGTTTCAGGACCACTTAAGATGTTGAATACCACCGAGACCATCGCCGCCATTGCTACTGCGCCCGGTCAGTCTGGCGTCGGTATCGTCCGTGTCTCCGGACCGGCAACCAAAGCCATCGCAGAGCGCATGCTGGGTTTCAGCCCACGGCCCCGTTACGCCCATTACGGCCCCTTTTATGATCAACAGGGTGAGTTAATCGACGAGGGCATCGGCCTGTTTTTCCCAAATCCGCACTCCTTTACCGGGGAAGATGTCCTGGAACTGCAGGGGCACGGCGGCACGGTGATCCTGGATATGTTGCTCCGCGAAACCTGTGCGTTGGGTGCCCGGCTCGCCCGCCCCGGCGAGTTTTCAGAACGGGCTTTTCTCAACGATAAACTGGACCTCGCGCAGGCTGAAGCCATTGCGGATCTGATTGAAAGCAGCTCCGAACAGGCTGCCCGGTGCGCGGTCCGATCGCTTCAGGGCCAGTTCTCGACGCGCGTGGATGCCCTGGTGTCTAAAGTGACCGAATTGCGGATGTACGTTGAGGCCGCTATTGATTTCCCGGAAGAAGAGATCGATTTTCTCGCCGACGGTAAAGTGGCGTCAGATCTGAACGCGCTGATTGAGGATCTGAGGGGCATCTTTAAAGAGGCGCAGCAAGGAAGTCTGCTTAGAGAGGGCATGACCGTGGTCATAGCAGGCCGCCCCAACGCCGGCAAATCGAGCCTTCTGAATTCTCTCGCCGGACGCGAAGCCGCCATCGTTACCTCGGTGGAAGGAACCACCCGGGACGTGCTCAGAGAACACATTCTTATCGATGGCATGCCGCTGCACGTTATCGACACCGCTGGTTTACGGGACAGTCCGGACGAAGTGGAACAGATCGGGATCGCCCGGGCCTGGGATGAAATCCAGCAGGCGGATCGCGTGTTGTTGATGGTCGATGCGACGACCACGACAGCGACCGATCCCCATGAGCTCTGGCCGGATTTCATCGACCGTTTACCAAGGGGTACTCCACTGACGGTGATACGAAACAAGGTGGACCTCACTGGTGAACCCATCGGCCTGACGACCGACGACCCCGCACAGTCCCCGGTCATCCGTCTGGTGGCGCAATCGGGCGATGGGCTTGATGTTTTACGTGAACACCTGAAACAATGTATTGGTTACTCGAGCAGCGGCGAAGGGGGATTTCTCGCCCGCCGCCGGCACATGGATGCTCTCGAACGGGCAAACCTGGCACTGCAGCAAGGACAAGAACAACTGCAGGGCTATGGCGCTGGTGAACTGCTGGCCGAGGATCTGAAGGCCACACAGGACGCACTGGGTGAAATCACCGGTGCATTCACGCCTGACGATCTGCTGGGCAAGATATTCAGCAGTTTCTGTATTGGTAAGTAGCCTATGAACAACCTGGTTGAACGGTGCTCTCTCGCGTCAGTATGTCGCGTTGTCCTGGTAGCCACGACATTGATCGCGGTTGCCGGTTGCACCGGGCTCCGGCCCCAGGGTGATCAGCAGCAACAGCCAGACAGCGTTCCCCCCTCTGCCCTTACCACCATGGACGAAAGCGATGACCGTTCACCGCAGCTGGACGCAGAGCGGACCGCATTGTTCACTCAGCCTCTCATAGACCCACTGACAGACTACCTTCGCCAGCACAAAGCAGATCCTGACCGAGCAGCTATACTGTCAGAGGTAAAGCGAGAGCGAGACAGCCGTTGCGCGGCCATTGCGGAGAAGTACGATCGGCGGGCACCGACGGCTTCCAATCTTAGGTCTTTCAAAGCAGGGTACGCCTACTCGTGCCCGGGCCAGGTGGCGGCGTTTGCTGACCGGGTGGATCGGGAAGGATCACTATCGGACCGTGATTCAGTCGACGGACTCAGTCAGTCAGCCAAAGACTGTTACCTGCTCACCAGCATCAAGAATTTCTCCGATGCGAGGGAGGCATGCCTGGAACCGGCCGCAAACGGCGACGCCCGTGCCCAGGAGAACATGGCGGTGATAGAGCACGCCTTTGAAAATTACACCGAGGCGTTCCGTTGGGCTGAAAAGACAGCACTGAATTCGGCGACTTCAGCTTACCTGTTAGGCCGGATGTATCGAGATGGTCACGGCATTGACGCCGACCCCGAGAAAGCCGGCTACTGGCTCAGACAGGCGGCGGATCGCGGCCATGCCAAGGCCCGTGTCATGCTTGAAGCCATGTCACCAAAGCCCCCGCCCGGTTAGGACACGAATAACAGACGGTTTGTTGTAAGGGGCCGAACATGAGAACGCAATTTTTCAAGGCTCCGACACTCAGACACTCCATTCTGTGGCTCCTGATCGCACTGCTGGTGGTGTTCATCGCTGGTTTGTTGCTTCTTTCGACGCTGAACCTCAACTATTCCCAGGAGTCGCTTTCAGAGCTACGGCGACAACAGATTCGCGACAGCGTCTACCTGGGATTGGCCAGGATCAATGCCCGGCAGAACGATCTCGCCAACTACACTCTCACCCTGGCCAACCTCGGCGAGACCTTTCATCAGCTTTCAGTCGATCGTTATGAAGACAATCAAGACGTTCTGAATAAAGATCTGGAGGACGCGTTAAAAGAACACCTCTCGGATTTCGACGGAATTTCCGGTGGCGGTCTCTGGTACCGGACCGGAACAATGGCTGCCGCTGGCCAGAGTTTTATGCCGTATTACGGGTTTCAGGAAACGTCCAAACAGCCAATGAGGCTCGACACCGAAGCGCGATTTCGCAATTATCGCAAGGCGCCCTGGTATGACAAGATCTTCGGGGATGCCGAAGACATTGATCTGACTGAGTCTAACCGAGTGTTCTGGTCGCCGGTTTACTTTGACATGGAGACAGAACAGGCGGTGTTGGCCCTGGCCAGTCCGATGTTCTCAAAAAACGGACAACTGCTGGGGATGGCAACCACGACCTGGGCGGCGGACGAGATCATCAATCTGGTGTCAGAGGTCACTGTCACGGATGGCAGTTTTGCGTTTCTGAACGACACTGACAATCGCAATCTGTCCAGCTTGTCCCAGGGGGAAGACACCAAACAGAAGCAACGCCTGATTGATGCCATTCTCGATCTGGAATTGTCCAATCAGTTGACACCCGGCTCGGAAGAAGCGGCGCCTTCACTGCGTACGGCGGCCTTCTCAGTGCAGGACCTCGACTACGAACTTTACTACGCCTCAACGCTTGCTGGCATGGTTTACGGCGCCGGTGTTCCAAAGCATGAAATCAACGCCGTACTCCGGCCCCTGGAAACGACGAACCGTCGTATCCTGTTCGGAACCATGGCAGCGATGCTGATCATCAGCGCGTTCCTGGTATATCGAATCGTCACGCTTATTCGAGAACTTCAGGCGTCCTATACCGACGAGCTCACCGGCCTCGCCAACCGTGCGAGATTGCTCCGGGATCTGAAATCCCGCAAAGGTGCGGCCACCATGATCCTGAATCTGGACCGCTTCAACCAGATCAACAGTCTGTTCGGAACCGATTGCGGAGACCACATTCTGATGGTCGCCGCGACCCGGCTCGCGGCTTTGATGAACAATGCGGAAGTCTCCCGTATTTACCGATTACCCGGAGATGAATTCGCCATACTGTTGGAGCCCGGCAAAGGCCAGTCCATCGATCACCTGGAACAACTGGCCGAGTCCACACGCATGCTGGTGACCGATGAGCGCGCCTATTGGCAAGGGCAGCCGCTGACCCTTGATGCCACCATTGGCGTAGCCTTCAAGCATCACTATGGCAAGGGTGACCCGGACGATCTGCTGGTCAGCCAGGCGAAAATCGCCGTCAGTCGGGCGCGGGAAGAAGGCCGTCACCACCTGATTTATGACCCTACTGTGGGTATCGAAAAAGCTTATGAAAATAATCTGCACTGGGCCAATCGGCTCAAAGAGGCGATTGAAAGCGATCGCCTTAAGCCCTGGTTTCAGCCCATCTACGACAACCGCCTGAAGACCATTGCCAAATATGAGTGTCTGGTGCGCATTGAAGAGCCCGATGGTCAGATTATTACGGCCGGCCTTTTTGTTGATATCGCCAACCGGCTGCGGCTGAACCGAACCATCACCGCGGTCATGGTTGAGCAGTGTTTCGCCATGTTTCAGGATCGGGAAGAGGAGTTTTCAATCAATCTGTCCTATGGCGATCTAACCCACGGGCCGACGGTGGATCTCATCCTGCAGGCGTTGACGGAGACCGGTGTGGGCAACCGGGTTATCTTTGAAATTCTCGAGTCCGATGGCATCACCAACTACAGCGATATTTCCCAATTTATTGAGAAAGTCCGCCCGTTCGGCTGTCGCATCGCCATTGACGACTTTGGAACCGGTTACTCCAATTTCGCCCACCTGCTGAGCTTGAACGTGGACTTTATTAAAATTGACGGGAGCTTGATCCGGCACTTGCACGAGGACGAAACGGCGGTACTGGTGGCCGGCGGAATTGTAGATTTCGCGCAGGGCCTTGGCATCCAGACCGTCGCGGAATTTGTGCATAACGCAGAGGTTCAGGTCACGGTTGAGAAGCTTGGGATTCACTTCTCGCAGGGAGAGTACTTCGGCATGGCCCGCTCCAAACCCTGACAGGATTCGAAGTCGGGCACATTGCTCACTGTCTCTTCGGCCGAAGGGTTTAGCCGTTAAATGCCATATTTTCAGGCTCGATCTGCATCAGTGACTTCGATGGGCTGAGCATGCTGGTCGCGTGAGCTTGTGCACGCGGCAGCAGGCGCTCGTAGTAGAACTCCGCGGTGGCAATTTTCGCCTTGTAGAAGTCCTCGGACTCATCTCCGCCCTCATCCAGTTTTTTGCAGGCCACAGCCGCCATCCTTGCCCACATGTAAGCCATGGTGACGTAGCCGCTGTACATCAGGAAGTCGTTGGCGGCTGAACTCACCATGTCACGATCCTTGCGGGCCGCGAGCATCAATCTTACCGTCAGCAGGTTCCACTGACCGGTCAGTTTCAGCAGCTCGAGTCCATACGGCCGCAGTCGCTTGTCGGTCAGAAGTTTCCGAGCGAAGTTGGCGATGCGGAAGGTGTAGTCCCTTACAGCGCCCCCCTGAGTCATCAGCAACACTTTTCGGCCGAGCAGATCCAGTGCCTGGATGCCCGTGGTGCCCTCATAGAGAGTGGCAATACGGGTGTCGCGTACGATCTGTTCCATACCGTGTTCGCGAATGTAGCCGTGACCGCCAAACACCTGAACCCCAAGATTCGAGGCCTCGTAGCCCAGCTCTGTCAGGAAACCTTTGAGAATCGGGGTTAGAAAGCCAAGCTTGTCGTCATAGGCTTCGGCCTTTTTCTCGTCACCGATGCTGTAGGCCTCAACCATATGGTCAGCCAGACGGGCTGCGTCGTACAACATGGCACGACCACCTTCGGCAACGGCCTTCTGGGTGAGCAGCATCCGCCGGACGTCGGCATGGTGGATCAGGCTGTCAGCCACCTGATCCGGCTCTTTCTTGCCCGATAGGGCACGCATGGAACGACGGTCCCGGGCGTAATCCAGGGCCCACTGATACGACAGTTCGGCCGGACCCACGCCCTGAATGGCGGTGCCAATCCGGGCGGTGTTCATGAAGGTGAACATGCAATTGAGCCCTTCGTTTTCCGGCCCGATCAGGAAACCTTTGGCGCCGTCGAAGTTCATCACGCAGGTGGCGGACGCCTTGATACCCATTTTCTTTTCCAGGCTGCCACAGGTAACGCCGTTGCGCTCACCGACACCACCATTCCCGTCCGGCAGGAACTTGGGAACAATGAACAGGCTGATGCCTCGTGTACCCTTGGGTGCGTCTGGCAGTCGGGCCAGGACAATGTGGACGATGTTTTCCGTCAGGTCGTGTTCACCGGAGGAGATAAAAATCTTGGTTCCGGTCAGGTGATAGGAACCGTCCGCCTGGGGCTCGGCCTTGGTTTTGATCTGGCCAAGATCGGTGCCGCACTGGGGCTCGGTCAGGCACATGGTGCCGGCCCAGCGGCCTTCCGTCATGGCGTGCAGGTAGGTTTGCTGCTGCTCTTCACTACCGTGCAGGAAGATGGTGTTCATGGCACCCATGGACAGGCCCGGATACATTGAGAAAGACCAGTTAGCGGTACCCATCATCTCCTGTTTCAGCAGACCCATGGACGCTGGCAGGCCCTGGCCACCGAATTCCTCCGGCGAGGACAGCCCCTGCCAACCGCCCATCACGTATTGCTGATAGGCTTCTTTGTAACCTTTCGGAGTGGTCACTTCACCGTCTTTCAGTGTGCAACCTTCCTCGTCGCCGGTCTGGTAGAGCGGGCTCAAAACCTGCTCACAGAATTTTCCGCACTCAGCGA
>CAZWEP010000008.1:0-22678 GCA_964632565.1 uncultured Marinobacter sp.
CCGGACATGAAGAACCATGCGGTGATCAAAAAGTTCATGACCATCATGGCAGACACCGAGAACTATCTGTCATTGCTTAGAAACAGCCATACCGAAAGCGCTGAAATTTACAACACGCGGATTCAGTCGTTTCCGGATTTGATTCTGGCCAAGGTGTTTGGATTCAAGCCTCACAGTTACTTCGCGGCCACCTCTTAACGCTAATCAATGGCCTCCAAAAGGGATGAGCGCTTGCGTAAATTGACACTGTGCGCCTCGTCCAAACGAATGAACGAAATCCGAGACGACGGGTCAGACCGCCAGTAGCTGTCTCAGGTCCGCCAGAAACCGATCTACCTGGTCGGTGGTGGTTGCCCAGGAGCACATCAATCGCGCCGAGCCGCCGATGAAATTGTAGAAGCGCCAGCCTTTCAATCGCAGAGCCTCTTGAACAGGTTCGGGCATATCAACAAAGACGCCATTAGCCTGTCGGGGATAGCGTAGACGGATGCCCGGCAATCCAGCCAGGCCCGTCTCCAGACGCTCTGCACAAGCATTGGCATGGCGTGCATTGGATAACCAAATATCGTTCTCCAGCAAGCCACACCATGGCGCGGATATATAGCGCATTTTCGAGGCCAACTGACCCGCCTGCTTGCAGCGCCATTCGAAGTCTTCGGCCAGCTTCCGATTGAAAAAGACCACGGCCTCACCCAGTGCCAAACCATTTTTCGTGCCCGAAAAGCAAAGAATGTCGACACCGGCTTTCCAGGTAATTTCGGAGGGATGAACGTTCAGCGCAGCGACCGCATTGGCGAATCGGGCACCATCCATATGAATATTCAGATGATACCTGTCAGCAACTGACCGTATCGCACGCAGCTCCTCCGGCGTGTAAACCGTGCCCACTTCTGTGGCCTGGGTGATACTCACAGTTTTAGGTTTCGGATAATGGATATCTGAGCGCTTGGTTGTCAGGTGCTCAATGCTTTCGGGTGTCAGTTTTCCGTTGTCACCCTGCCCCAGCAGCAATTTCGCACCGTTAGATGCATATTCGGGCCCGCCGCACTCATCCGTTTCAATGTGGGCCAGTTCATGGCAGATCACGCTGTGAAACGATTGTCCTGATGAAGCCAGCGCCAACGAGTTCGCAGCGGTGCCGTTAAAGACGAAAAAGACGTCACAGTCGGTGTCGAACAATTGTCTCAGTCCGTCGGCCGCCTTCTGAGTCCAGCGGTCCTCGCCGTAGGCCGGCTCGGCAGACTGATTGGCCAACTCCATGGCCGCCCACGCCTGGGGACAGACACCGCTGTAATTGTCACTGGCAAATTGTTCGAAACCGCTCATATCAATGGGTCCAACTGTCGCTTTGTCCAAGCAATACTTCAACTTACACCATTCTGGTTGAATCGCCAGAGCGCCATTCTGCGTATAGACTTTCGCTACATGCGCAAATAAGGGAGATGTATTACCCATGAGAAATTATTTTTTGATGGCGGCACTGGTCATAGCACTCGTAGGATGCAGCGGCGGCAGCCCGCGTGAAGTGACAGCCACTGCTTACAATTCCGTGAACAGTCAGACGAAGGACGGTGATCCGACTCTGACCGCCTGGGGTGACAAACTCAAACCGGGAATGAAAGCGATTGCGGTGTCGCGAGACCTGATCGAAGACGGCCTGACCCATGGCACCGAAGTGACGATCGAAGGTCTGCCCGGCACCTATAAGGTTATGGACAAGATGAACAAGCGCTGGGAAGAAAAAATCGACATTTACATGGGCAATGACGTCAAAGCAGCCAAGGAATGGGGTAAACGTACCGTCACCATTTCGTGGGTTGAAAAAGAGTGACACAAAAAAGCCCCTGCGGGGCAGGGGCAAAGCTCACAACGATGACGCATTGTGGAAACGCTGACGTTTCGGTTTTTCGGAAGGCCGGTTAAAACTTCACCCGGACCCCGGTAGTCACGATTTCAATGTCCTCGTATTTCGGGTTGTAACAGGTCCGGCCAGATGTCGTGCACCATTCTGCACGTTCAAAGCTGTGAATCTTGGCGCCTGCGTAATAGTCGAACAGCTGAGTTGGACTCCAAACGTATCCGATACCAACCACCGAACCTTTTTCATCTTCTTTGTTACGGTCGCTGGTCTCACCGTAGTGGATGTCGAAGGCATGCTGACGGTTTGGACGGTAACCGAGCTTTACGTAGCGGAACTTTCCAACTTCGGAGTCTGTGGCGTCGAACGTGTCTTCTTCCTGTTCGGGGGTTAATTTTTCCTCGCGGTTAACGGCAGCGAGAGTCAGGTTGAGACCGGTGTCACTGTGAAAATACGACACTGAACCGCCGTAAATATTCACGTCCGAATCATCAGATCCACCAGGATCCTGATTATTCTGAGTCGCCCGTGAGTAGCCGGCGCCGATCAGCAAGCGACCACCCGGAACACGAAGACCTGATTTCACACCCGTCTGAAGTACAGAGTTATTGCCGTCACTGCCATCATGACCGGCACTCACGGAAATAGTGACCGGTCCGATGCGTGGACTGTCATAGCGAATGCGGTTGTGGCGGCCTTCAAAGTTGTAGTCGCGGATGCTTCCGGAAATGGAGACCTCGTTCTGGGAAGGATTCTCGAGGTCGAACTCCTCGTTGGGCAGAGGGTTGCCACTGCCATCAAACTTTCTTTTAAACGATGAAGACTTGAGCTCGTAACGCAGACTGCCGCCCAGAAGATTGGGGTTACGGAAACTGATCACACCCGTACCGGAGTAATCGCGCCGACCCACGTTGTAGGCAGCACCCTCACCCAGGCCCAGAGTCACTTTACCGTAGGGCGTATCAATGAAGGCATCGGTAATCCGCTCATCGATCTCTGGGCCAGTATTTTTCTGGTCCGGATCAACGTCGTTCGAAGCGTTGGCAAACACCCCCACTTCAATCAGCGCCCCGGCTGTCCAGCCTTCAAACAGGCGCTGCGTTCCCCCGAGGTTAAAACGGGTCGGGCTGTTGCGATTGTCAACGTGATAAATCTCTGTATCGGAACCAACCCCGAGATCGTTGGCGTCGTAACCACCTTTCGCCCACATCAGAGCGCGGTTTACCTGGCCACCGACATCGAGTTCCACGGCCAGAGCCGGGGTGGATACCAGGCCACATAAACTCGCCGCCAGCAGGGTTCTTGAAAATTTCATAGGTCCTCCGAATTCTTGTTTTGGACTGTTTGCGGCGCTAGTCACCAATCCTTCGGTACCGTTCGCCTTAACCATTCGACCAACCAGATTGTTCTCGTTATTCAGGTCTGCTGGCCCTTTCCATGGCTCCTTTATCGACTAAGATGGATACCTATGTAAAATGAAAACATTGGATAGATATATGCATTTTCTGCAAGTAACGGAGGATCCGGTTTGAATATCAAGAAGTTGAAATGCTTCCGTGCTGTCGTTATTCATGGGTCGCTGGTGTCCGCAGCGTCGGTCATGAACCTCAGTCAGCCTGCAACAAGCCGCCTTATTTCTACGCTGGAAGACGAGCTCAAGCTCAAACTTTTCAAACGGGAGAAGCGTCGACTGGTACTGACACCAGAAGGCAAGGAGTTCTATCGGGAGGCAGAGAAGATCCTTGCAAACCTGGACGACTTACCCCGTATTGTTCGGGAAATTAAAGGAGGAGGTAGCCGCACCTTGCGGATTGTGGCCCTGGCCCGCTTGGCAAATAGCCTTGTTTCGCCGGCCTTGGCCCGATTTGTTGAAGAGAACCCGGAACAACGGTTCAGTGTGGACGTTCGCGGCCATCGAGACATCGAGCAGTGGGTCGCCGGGCGACATTACGACATTGCCGTTGCCCTGACCAAACCATGCAACCACCCATCGGTGATCCAGCGTCCCTTTTTTGATACCGATGCCATGGTCATGGTCCCGAGAGGGCACCCTCTTGAAGATCTCGAGGAGGTAACAGCGGAAGCCATGTCCGAACACGACATCATTGCCCTCGCTCCGGGCCTCAGACCACGCTTTCAGATGGAAGAGATTTTCCAGTCGGCGGGTGTCGAGCTCAATTGCAAGATCGAAACAACCTCCAGTGTTCTGGCTTGCCAGATGGTGGTGGAAGGCTTGGGTGTCACCATCATTGACCGTCTGGCAGCTCTGGCCGTGGATGAAAGCCGATTCAGTTTGCTCCCCCTTGCTCCAAATTATCGCTTGCAGTTCGTATTGCTGTTTCCACCGGGCTTCGAGGAGACCCCGGCCACGACAAGCCTGGTTCAGTGTCTGCGATCTCAGGTCAAAGCCTCCCTCGGTGACTACGCCACGATGACGGGAGAAGACTGAACGGGCGCTGCGGGGCCTTCCTGACTTTTGCATGCATTAATTGCATAGAAATATGACTTATATTCAATTTTAAAATCAATTCAGCGTCCCTAGACTGATTTTAATCGCTGATGCTGCATCGAACGGCGACAACCGGCAGACGCAGTTCAGCATCTCCAAATAATGACAATCAGGAGAAGCAATGAGGACCCGGACCCCGGTGCCATTCAGCACTCGTCTTGCAAGCGTGCTTGTCGCAGGCCTCTTGCCCCTGTGTGTGCAGGCGGGCCAGGGTAACGACACGCTAGTGGTTGCATTTGAGAAGCCTCTGACCACCGTCGATCGGCTCTACTCCATTCAGCGCGAGGGGCTGATTCTCTCACGCCTCACGGATGACGGTCTTTTCTACGTCAATCCAGAGACCCTGGAATTTGAACCCCTGGCCGCCGAATCCTACGAGTGGGTCAGTGAAACCCAGCTTGAGGTTACGGTCAGAGATGACGTGGTGTTCCATGACGGCAGCCCATTAACCGCGGACGACGTGGTCTACACCTTTGAGTGGGTTCTGGACGAGGATTCCGACACCAGTCGCGGCCCCGTCATTCAGTCATGGCTCGAAAGCATCGAGAAAGTCGGGCCCCGCACGGTGCGCTTTAACCTGCACCTGCCCTACCCGATGGCGTTGAGAGACATGGCCATCAGTATTCCGGTGCGCAAGAAGGGGACGTACGACGGTGCCGATGGCGTGGAGAACGCCGCTGAAGATCGCCCTCTCAACGGTATCGGCCCTTACAAAATCAAGGAATTCAGTGCCGGTCGGGAAATCGTGATTGAACGGTTTGAGGATTACTACCAGGCCAGCCCGAAAGCCAATCCGGACATCCAGACCATGGTCTTCCGGGTGATTCCAGACCAAGGCACCCAACAGGCCGAGCTGCTCAGCGGTGGCATTGATATGATGATGGGCGTTCCGCCGGATGTGGCCGACAACATCAGCCATTTGCCCGGTGTTGAGCGCAAAGAAGGGAATGATATCCGCATTGGTTACATTACCCTTGATGCGGCTGGCCTCTCCGACCCGGACAGTCCCTTCACCAAACTGAAAGTTCGGCAGGCCATCAACCACGCGATCAACCGCGAGGAAATTACCCGTTACCTGGTCCGGGGCAGCGCCGAGGTGGTGCCCTACGCCTGTCATCCGCGGCAGTTTGGCTGCAACAGCGACGGCCCGATCTATCCCTACAACCCGGAAAAAGCGAAACAGCTGCTCGAAGAAGCCGGCTATCCGAACGGGTTCTCGTTCAAGCTGTGGGCGTATCGGGAAAAGATCATTGCCGAGGCTGTGGTTAGCGACCTCAAAGCCATCGGCCTGGACGTCGATCTGCGGTTTGTGAAGCTGAACGTCTTCGCCAAGGTCCGTAACGACAAAGACATGGAAGCCTTTTTCGCATCCTACGGCAGTGGCGGTACGGCCGACGCATCCGCCTCCACCGGCGTGCATTTTGCCGAAGGCTCGGCCCGTAATTACACAGACGACAAGGCGCTCTCCGAGACCGTCCTGGCTGCCGAGCGCACCATCGACAAACAGGAACGCAAGCGCCTTTACGACAAGGCCCTGACTCGCATTGCCGAACAAGCCTATTGGGTGCCTATGTTTTCCTACAGCCAAAACTATCTGCTGTCACCGGGGCTGAATTTTGAAGTTCCCAAAGACGGCGTACCCCGTTTCTGGCAAGCCAGCTGGAGCGAACAATAATGCTTAATTACGTTCTCAGACGCGGCCTGATGGCCCTGCTCGTTGCTTTGACGGTGTCGTTTGGCACCTTCGCCCTGTTTCACTTTGCGACGGACCCGGCACAGACCATCGCCGGTGAGGATGCGCCCCAGGAAATGGTGGATGACATCCGCGAGCAGTACGGCTTCGACCGACCTGTGTCCGTCCAATACCTGGATTGGCTCGGTAGCACCTTGCAGGGTGATTTTGGCCAGAGCTATTTCTGGAAACAGCCGGTCGTCGAGCTGATCAAAGAGCACGCCAAAGTCACCATCGTGCTGGCGTTGGCCGGTCTGTCCGTCACCATCCTGATTGCCCTGCCACTGGGCATCAGCGCTGCCCTGAAACCCAACAGCTGGGTCGACCGGTTTGCGCTGTCCACCGCCGTCTCGGCACAGGCCATCCCCAACTTCTGGCTGGGCCTGATGCTGATCATCCTGTTTGCGGTCACGTTTCCGATCTTCCCGGTTTCAGGAGATGCCACCTGGAGACATTACGTACTTCCGGCGTTCGTGCTGGGCGCCAGTTCGGTGCCCGCCGTGATGCGCCTGACCCGAACCGGTCTGCTGGATGTGTTGTCGTCTGACTACATCCGTACTGCGAAAGCCAAGGGCTTCATGGGGTACCGGTTGATTCTCCAACAAGCCATGCGTAACGCCCTGCTGCCGATTGTCAGTGTGCTGGCGGTGCAACTGGGTCACAAACTGGGTGGTTCAGTGGTCACCGAGTCAGTGTTCAGCATGAACGGTCTTGGCCGACTAGCGGTGGAATCCATCTTCAACTCGGACATCCCCACCGTGCAGTCACTGATCCTGATCTTTGTGCTGACCTTTGTACTGCTCACGCTGGCCGCTGACCTGATCAACGCCTGGCTCGATCCTCGGATCCGGATGGGGTGAATGATGACCGCGAGAAACGCTATGAATCCGTCTGAACTGACCTCGGAAGAACTGAACAGCACAGCCGATGAATCCGGCTTGGGCCTCAGCCCAACCATGGCCGCCCTAAAGCGGGCCCGTAAGCACCACGGCCTGAAGATTGGCCTCGGCATACTGCTGGTGATGGCCGTGTTTGCGTTGTTTGCACCCTGGCTGGCGCCTCACGACCCGTATATGCAGAACCTGCCCATGCGCATGCTGCCACCGGTCTGGGGTGACGGCGGTACCTGGGCGCACATTCTGGGTACCGATCATCTGGGGCGGGATTACCTGAGCCGCATTATCTATGGTGCGCGCATTTCAATGACCATCGGCATCGGCGCCGCCAGCATCGGCATGGTCATTGGCGTCACGCTCGGTCTGATCGCCGGTTACTTTGGCGGCTGGCTGGACCAGGCGGTTAACTTCCTGGTGACCTGTCAGTTGGCCGTTCCCAGCCTGCTGCTGATCATGGCGCTGGTGTTCGTGATCGGCCAATCCATCACCGTGGTGATCTTTGTCATCGGTGCGACCCACTGGGTGTTCTATCTGGTGGTGACCCGCTCCGCGACGCTGCGAATGCGTGAGCTGGACTTTGTTGCCGCCGCCCAGGCCATGGGATGCAGCAAATTCCAGATTGCGGTGAAAGAGGTGCTGCCCAACCTGGTCAACCAGATCATGGTGATTTTCACCCTGGAGGTCGCCGTGGCCATTCTTAACGAAGCGACGCTGTCGTTCCTCGGCCTTGGCATCCCCTCCCCGATTCCGTCCTGGGGTCTGATGATTGCCGAAGGTAAGCAGGCGATGTTCTTCCAGCCATGGTTGGTCATCCTGCCGGGCGTTTCCCTGTTCATTCTCGTCATAGCCATCAACCTGCTGGGCGATGGTGTGCGGGACGTGACTGTTACCAATCGGAGAAACTGATATGGGTACTGATATGAGCGCAGCATCCATTCTGGATATCCAGAATCTGTCAGTCGATATTCCGACAGATTCCAGCACGCTGCACGCAGTCAGGGGTATCAGCCTCGAACTGAATCGAGGCGAAACCCTGGGCATTGTGGGCGAGTCAGGCTCCGGCAAATCCATGACCGCCCTCGCCCTGATGAACCTGCTGCCACCTGCCGCACAGCGACAGGCCTCCAGCATCAGCTTTGATGGCGGCGACCTTACCGATACCACCGAGCGCGAGCTGGCCAGCAAAATTCGTGGACAGCGCATCGGCATGATTTTCCAGGAGCCGATGACCAGCCTGAACCCGGTCTACTCCATCGGCCGCCAGTTGAAAGAAACCATGACCATTCATCGCAAGGTCTCTGAGGCCGACGCCGAGAAACGGGCCATCTATCTGCTCGAAAAAGTCGGCCTGCCCGATCCGGCCAGCCGGCTGAAGCAATACCCTCATGAACTTTCTGGCGGGCAACGTCAGCGGGTCATGATTGCCATGGCACTGATGAACGAGCCGGAACTGTTGATTGCTGACGAGCCGACCACCGCACTGGACGTCACGATCCAGGCACAGATTCTCCACCTGCTGTGGGAGCTGCAACAGGAATTCGGTATGTCCATGATCCTGATCACCCATGATCTGGGTGTGGTATCACGGGCGGCTGATAACATCGCCGTGATGTACGCCGGCGATATTGTGGAAACCGGCAAAACGGCGGAAGTCCTGAAAGACCCACGCCACCCCTACACCCGAGGACTTCTGGAGTGCGTTCCCGGCTATCAGGGCGAGAGTCAGAAACGCCTGGGCGCGATTCCCGGCATCGTGCCAGCCATGACGGGAGAGATCACCGGTTGCGCCTTTGCCACCCGCTGCCCACGTGCAGCGGACATCTGCAAAAACGACACGCCGCCGACCAAGAAGCTCCATCAGGGGCGCTACTTCGTCTGCCATGAGCCGGAGGTCATCGCGAGCAGTCCTGCGGCAGAAGAGCCCACGGCGACAGAGCAGCCCGCCGCACCAACGGACATGGCCAACGGCGACAACGTGCTGACGGTCGACCACGTGAGCTGTACCTTCTCTGTTCGCCGCGGATTGTTCGGCAAACGGAAGCCCCTGCAAGCGCTGGATGATGTGAGCCTGACGTTACGCAAAGGTGAAGTACTGGCACTGGTCGGAGAATCCGGCTGCGGCAAGACCACCCTGACTCGCACCATCATGGGCCTGCAGATGCCGGATACCGGCTCGGTGACCCTGAACAGCCAGCGCATTGAGAATCTGCCGCCCATGAAGCGGGCCCGCATGATCCAGCCTATTTTCCAGGACCCCTACTCGTCCCTGAACCCGCGGAAGACCATTGGCGAGATCATTGCCAAGCCTCTGGTCGTGCACGGTCTGGGCTCAAAAAAGGAACAGCATGACCGCGTGCGGCGGATCATGGAGCTGGTTGGCCTGCCATCCCGGGTATTCAACAGCTACCCGGACCAGCTGTCCGGTGGGCAACGGCAGCGGGCGGCGATTGGCCGCGCGTTAATCCTGAATCCGGAAGTGGTGATCTGTGACGAACCAACGTCGGCACTGGACGTCTCCGTGCAGGCACAGATTCTGAACCTTCTGCTAGACCTGCGGGACGAGTTGAATCTGACGTACCTGTTCGTCACCCACAATCTGTCCGTGGTGCAACACATGGCAGACAGAGTCGCGGTGATGTATCTCGGTGAGATCGTCGAATGCGGCGACCGCGACCAGGTGATGTCTAACCCCAAACATCCTTACACCCAGGCACTGATGGATTCAGCGCTTAGCATTTCGCCGGGCGAGACCGTGCCCGACCCGGGTCTGTCCGGCGATTTCCCAAATCCGATGAACCGGCCCTCCGGTTGTCCGTTTCACCCACGGTGTCCCATTGCGGAACAACAGTGTCGGGAGCAGGCACCGACGCCTGAAATCATCGATTCAACGCTGGTGCAATGCTGGAAGGCTCAGCCTTCTGGCAGCCAGTCCACAGACCCATCCAACAACAAGAGCTAGAGGACACGCGCCATGAAACTGATTGCCATACTGATCGCAGGGCTAATGACCCTCCTGGCTGGCTGCGCCTCGACGCAGTCGGATGTCAACGGCTATTCAGAAGAATCCGAATCGGCTCTCTTCGAGGCCGAAACCTTCGAGAGCTACGGCTCGATTGTGGTGCCGGCAGGCACCCCTGAAAAGCCGGTCGATATCCGTCTCTGGTACGCCCGCCCCGACACCATCACTCCAGACACACCGGTTGTGATGGTGATGCCAGGCGGCCGTCGCGATGCCGACGTCTACCGGGACTTCTGGGGCCCATACGCGGAAGAGTATGGAGTGCTGATTGTTTCTCCAGAAATTTCCAGAGACGACTACCCGACGGGCTGGGGCTACCAGACCGGCGGCTGGGTAACGCCCGATTCCGATTCCGCTGACGCCAGCAAAGGCCAGCGGGTGCCTGTGGAGCAGACCTCTTTCGCGGCATTTGAACGCTCCTTTGACGAGCTTAAAGCCGAATTCGGGCTTAACGCGGAAACCTACGACATTTGGGGTCATGGCAGCGGCGCCCAGTTTGTTACCCGCATCATCATGCTGTATCCGCAAGCCCGCATTGGTACTGGAATAGCGGCCAACTCTGGCACCTATACGTTTCCAGACTGGACCTTGCCCCTGCGGTATGGCTTGAAGAACACCGGCGTCGAACCGGAAGACCTCAAGGAGTCCTACAAGCACCACCTGGTCATCATGCTCGGCACAGATGACAACGATCCTTCGCACCGGCTGCTGAGCCAGCTCGACATTGCCAAGGCCCAGGGCGCCCATCGACTCGAGAAGGGCAAGAATTTCTACAAGGTCACCAAGGCGCACGCTGAAAAGCTGAACACTGAATACAACTGGGAGTTGGAGACGGTGTATGGCATTTCTCACAGCGGCCGCGAGATGTCTGCTGCGGCGGCAGATTTCCTGCTGGCCGGCAAGCGCGAGACAGCGCTGTTCGAGAATGGCCTGAACCTGAAGGCTCAGGAAAGCGATAGCGACGAGCCCTCCGACGAGCAGGGATTGCTGACCGGATCAGACGATGGCGAAGTGTCGCCCTTTGACTGAGCCCGCGGTGAAGACCCCTGTCCGAGCCAAAGCCAGAAAGAGAGTCCAATAATGACTAAAGACCGCAGTATGGACAACGGAATCGCTCGATCCATCGTCAACCTTGAGCACGGTCGGATCAGCTTCTTTGAAACAGGTGAAGGCACGCCAGTGTTTTTCCTGCACGGATTGAACGGCAACGGTGCGAGCTGGCAAGACCAGTTCCGCACCCTGTCCGGGCAGTTTCGGATGTGGGCCTGGGATGCTCCGGGCTATGGCCTGTCTGATGTGGTGGGCGACACGGTGACGGCACTTGCCCAGGCAGCACTGGCGTTTCTTCGGTCCCAAACGGATGTGCCCGTGCACGTAGTGGGTCACTCAATGGGTGGTTTGGTCGCCATGAAGATGGCCGCTATGGCACCGGAGAAAGTGAAACGCCTGGTACTGTCGTGCACGCACCCCGGTCACGGACTCGCGCAGAACGAGGGCGCAAATCAGCGCTACCAGCGGCGCCTGCGAGAACTGGAGGAGCTGTCGGCGGAAGAGTACGGTCAAAGACGAGCCAAAGGCATGCTGCCTGAGGGCACGGCTCCAGACATCGTGCACAAAGTGGCGAGAGTCGCCGCAGAGTCACGCCCCGAGGGCATGGCGAATGCAGCCTGGGCAATCCAGACGGCGAATCTGGTGCCGGACCTCGGTGCCATTCAGGCCAAGACCCTGGTGATTACCTGCGACGAAGATCGAGTCGCGCCGCTCAGCAAGGCCCAACCCCTGCTGGACCACATACAGGATGTGCAACATCGGTCGCTGGAAGGCCTGGGCCATGCACCGTACATGGAAGATGTCGCGCGCTACAACTCTGTGCTCAGGGAATTTCTGGTGAATGACTGACCCGCATCGGGGTTGCTCGACGCCTAACCCATCGTGATGATTATGACCGCAACGCAGTCGTACAGACAGGCAGAGGCACACCCGACGCGGGCACTGTTCACCCTGTCATCAAAAATACAGGCGTGGCTAGACGTGGAAGTAGCGTTGGCGCAGAGTCAGGCCGAGCTCGGCATGATTCCGTCCAGCGCCGCCCGGGAAATCGCTCGCAAGGGCCAACTGCGATTCATCGACGAAGCGGCCCTGCGTGCCGACATGGGCACGACAAAGGCACCCATCGTATCCCTGGTTCGCTTCCTGAGTCGGGCCTGTGAGGCCGATGCCGGAGACTATGTGCACTGGGGCGCCACCACCCAAAACGTCATGCAAACCGCACAGATCCTTCTGATGCGACAAAGTCATGGGCATCTGCTTGACGCCATGGCTGGCTGTCTCGATGCCCTCGCCTGTCAAGCTGACACCGGTGCGTCGGTGGTCATGGCCGGACGGACCCAGCGTCGCCACGCTCTGCCCATCACCTTTGGGTTCAAGACGGCGGCATGGATTGACGAGTTGCTCCGCCACAAAGAGCGCCTGCAGGAAGCGGAACCACGCGTGTTCACCCTGATCTTCGGCGGTGCCGTGGGGGCGATGCATTCTTTCGATGGCCAGGGCGAGGCGCTCAACCAACAGCTTGCCCGCAAACTGTCACTCAGCAACTTTGATGTGCCCAGCCGATCCGTTAACGATCACATGGTGGAGTACGTTCTACTGACCGGCTTTCTGGCCTCAACCTGCGCGAAAATTGCCCAGGAACTCTACACGCTGATGTCAGAGGAAGTTGGCGAAGTTTATGAAGACCTTGGCGATGAAGTGATTGGCAGCAGTACCATGCCGCAAAAGGTGAATCCGAAACTGACCGTCAACGTCATTGGCCTGGCGACTCAATTAAGAACCCAGGTACAACTTGCGCTGGATGGAAGTCAGGTAAGTCACGAAGGCGACGCCGTCTCCAGCAAAGTGCTGTACGCGGCAATCGATACCGCGTGCCCACTAGCTGTGGAACTCATGGAAAACCTTGAAGAGCTGATCCGATGCCTGAGGGTCGTGCCTCAACGCATGAGGTCTAACCTGGATCTCACGTCCGGCCTCATCAATTCCGAGCACGTGATGATGACTTTGGCCCGGGCGGGCCTGGGCCGTCAGAAAGCACACGACATTGTCCACGAGGCGGCCCTGACCGCAAGCCGGACCCAGAGAGCCATAAGCGATATTCTGACCCAACATCCCGAGGTGAAGCCGCTGGTGAACCGGGACACCATTGAGCAGGCCCTCAATCCTGAGAATCATCTCGGAGAGAGTGTGCAGCTGGCCAGGCGACTCGCCGACAGAGCCCGGGCCGGAGCCGACACCTTGCGCCTTCACAGCCTGACGCTACAACAGGCCAGACCCACGCCCTGAGAAAGGGCGGGGCACTGGCCGGTCAACTCACATCAGATTCAGGTTCTCGGCGTCTTGCTCAATGCAGCGATCCAGCAACGCCAGATACTCCGCTTTGGCCTTTTGCTTGGTTTGCGCATGCGCCTTCATGTTCAGCTGACGGAACTGCTGAGCAACTTCATTGGCGCGGGCCATGAGTTGCTCAGGGGCGACCGTCTCATCCAGAAAACCGGCATCGACGGCGCCTGCAGGGTCAAAAATCTCTGCATTCACCACGGACCGATAGAAGTGCGGCGGATTCAGGCGATGACGGGCAATCTCAATGCCCGCGTGGTGCATGGTCATGCCAATGGCTACTTCGTTAAGACCGAGCTTGAAGCTGCCTTGGCAACCGATCCGGTAATCCACCGACAGCAGGATAAAAGCGCCTTTGGCAATGGCGTGACCGCTGCAGGCTCCGATGACGGGAAAAGGAAAAGCGGACAATCGTCGAGTGAAGGTTGACCCCACCGTCACAAGGGCGGTCGCCTGTTTCGGCCCTTTCTGCATTTCTTTCAGATCATAGCCGCCAGACAGGATACCCGGTTGCCCCGTCAGAATAACGACTGCCTTATCTTCTTCGGCGCGATCCAACGCGGCATTCAATGCCTCGAAGACGTCATGGCTCAGGGCATTGGCTTTGCCATTGCTGATGGTAACGGTAGCGACACCGTCGTTCAGTTCGTAACTTACAAGATCCGTCACGGGCGATTCCTCGTGCTGCACAATGAAGTGGATCGCAGAACTTTGCCAGCTTCTGCCCGCCGTCTCAATGTCTTTCGAGGGCAGGCAATCGGCGGGACGCTCAGAGCCCCTGCGCGCCCCGTCGGAGCCAATTGTGGACGAATGCCATCTTTCGCAGAGCCGCGTCCGACAGGATGAAAGGATACAGGTCCGACAGGCCCATGGAGCGATTCACATGGTTTACCCGCATCGCAAGGCTCGCCGCTATGTGAATCAGCTTATTAGAATCCGTCTCGTGGTAAGGATCCCAACTGCCACTCGGAACGTCCGGCGATGACAGGCCAGAGGCAATCAGGCTATCGGTGATATCGGTCAGGTGCAGCAGATGCGCAGCCGTTTCGGCCCAGTCCTCATGAGGGTGTGCTGAGGCATAGCTGGTCAGATATCTCTGACGCCAGTCGGCAGGCGGTCCGTTCTCGTAATGCCGGGTCAAAGCGGTGGGATAGTCTTCCCGCTCATCGCCAAACATCTCCCGAAAGGCCAGCAAAAAGTCTTCACGCAGGCTCAGCCGCCACCAGAGCATATGGGAGATTTCATGGCGCATGTGGCCAACCATTGTCCGATAAGGCTCGTCAAGCGCCTGACGGCGCGAAGTGGTGACCAGCGGGTCTGCCTCGGCAACGCTGATGGTTACCACGCCATTGGCGTGCCCCATCTGCACGGGCATGTGGCCTTCGGCGAGCATATGAAAGACCGGGCGCGTGCCGGGGTCCTCCGGCCGGAACCAATACCAGCGCCCGAGGTTATCCAGCACCCAGCGCTTGGCCGCCTCGGTTTCTGCCCAGTTGGTCATCGCGTTCGGGATGTTCGGGTCCGGCGCGAGCGCTGTCATGGCACAGGAGCGACAGAAGGCTCCTTCCTTCGGCGCTATCCAGTTGCAACCAATAATATCCCTGTTGGCGCAAAACGGCGGCATGGGCAGGAAAGCCCTTGCCTGAGGATCGTAAGCGACGGGCGTTCCATCTGCGGTAGAAAGATTGTCGAACCACAGGGAACCAGCTCCTACGGGATTTGAGAAAACCAGCATAATTCAGGCGCTCCAGAATTTGCCAAGAATGAAGACCGGTATCGCCGGATGCCTTGAAGATAGTTGAGTTTTTGAGAAGGACGATGGCCATCAATGCCGCTGACGGTGCTCATCAATCGTCCATCAAGTCATCACCACTGAACGCTGATCGATGAAACTCGGCGGCCAGATCGGCTTCTTTCACACCCGCTTCAAACAGCTCATGCACTTCACCGCCCGCCAGCACTTCCAATACCGCGTGAACACCACGGGACAGCGAGGTCAGGTTATAGCCGCCTTCAAGTACCAGCGCTAACCTACCCTCACAATGCCTGTCTGCTATCTCTTGTACAATGCGCGTGATCATTTTGAAGCCATCAAAGGTCAGGTTCAGCGCCATATCGTTTCGGTGGGGATCGAATCCAGCCGACACCAAAACAAGGTCTGGTTCGAAATGATCGGCGGCGGGGACCAGAATCTCGCGAAACACTTTCTCGAAAGCTACATCTCCCGCCGTTTCGGGGAGCGGGACATTGATTGTATAACCCTCACCCAGGCCAGCACCCACTTCTTCCAGCAAGCCTGAGCCGGGATAGAAAGGCGCTGCGCAATGGGTATCGAAAAACAGAACATTGGGATCGGCCCAGAAGATGTCCTGGGTACCGTTGCCATGGTGGGCGTCCCAATCGATGATCAAGACCCGTTCGCACCCCAGCTTCGCCCTGGCGTGAGCCGCAGCTACCGCGACGTTATTGATCAGGCAAAAACCCCGGGCCCGCACCGGTTCTGCGTGATGTCCCGGTGGCCTGACCAATGCAAAGGCGCTGTTGGCCTCGCCTTTGACTGCGCTTTCCACGGCCGCAATCGCATGCCCGGCAGAGGCGGTGGCGGCATCAATACTTTCTGGCGACACGGCCGTTGTATCGGCATCCAGCCAGGCGCGCTTGCCTCTGAGAGAGAAAATGTAGTCAAGGTAAGACGTGGTGTGAACTCGGGCCAATTGATCGTAGCTCGCGCTGCTCGCCGACTTGAATCGCACTCCGTCGATTGGGTTCTCTTTCAGGTAATCGATGATGGCGGTCAGGCGTCCGGGATGCTCCGGATAGCTCCATTTGAATTCGAGTCCCTGAAGGATACTCCGGACACGTTTCTCCACACGACTCGGCACAAACGGCAAATCCACCTCCGGGTTGTGCCCCAGCATGACCTCGTCAAAAAACACGTCAACTGTGCGTCTATCCATTAACAGTGTCCTCCTGTCACTAAGCCTCTGCCAGCGCGTCCCGAATGTGCTGGGTAAATGCAGCAGCTCGAACTCCCGTGGTTTTGAAGCCAAGCTTGCTCCAGGCCGTCTTTGCTTCCTTGTTTGAGGCCGAATATTCCAGAATCAGTTCCTGCGCGCCGTGCTGCTCTGCAAAACTCACAAGTTCCCGCAGTATGGCCTTGAAGATTCCCAGACCGCGAAATTCAGGCTCGACCCAAACATCATCAATGATGCCCGACCGGTAAACCACTTCCTGAGCCTGCTCCCAGATGCCCTGACTGGTCCACACTGCGATGTCGCCCATGCCAGCAAGGCGCTTGTCCGCCATTTCGGCCACAACGATTCGACGATCCTCGGATTTCATCGCCTCAGCCAGTGATCGGGTCAGCCGTTCTCGCTCGGACGCCTTCAATGCCTGTCTTGGCGCGCCAGATACGTGCAAGGCAAGATTGGCCAAAAAATCCACCAGTACAGGCAAATCTGCGACGCGTGCGTCACGGATGATCGGCTTAGATCGTTTCCCTTGAGTCGACATGAGAAGTCCCCTCTCTGCCTAATTCATCTAAGCAGGTAAGGCAGAAACTGTCACTATTCCCAAGCTTTGCAGGGCCATTGAGGCCGATGAAGAAAGGTTGATTCAATGCAGGCAAGACATCAGCGGTTGTCGGATAACCGTTCCCATTGTGACCGCGTGCAGTTAACGCTCTGCACCGATTTTTCTTTCAACCAGACGCTCTTGCCGTCCTCGGTGCGCTCAACCCACGCTTCTGTAACTGCAACGCAAAAACCAGGCTGGTCCGGAAGCGCCTGCAGGTACGTTCTCGGATAGTCTTCGCGCTGATGGCCAACTGGAGGAGTTGACTGTTGCTCGACAATGACCGGATTGGAGTGGGACGAACACCCCACGATCAGCAAACAACCTATCAAGACTGCCATGCACCTCATATTACGCCCCTTGTGATTCGTCGCATGTGAGTGTCTGCTATTCAGACGTGTTCTGGACCGGGAACTTGCTATAAGTTAAACCATATTCCAAAACCGGAGCGTGAACGATGATGGAAACTGAAATCCCCATCGCCGACCTGGCTCTTCGACTGTTTGCCGCAACGGGTCTGGCACTGCTTATCGGCCTTGAAAGAGAGTTTCGGGGAAAGGCCGCCGGTCTTCGCTCGCACATGCTGGTATCACTGGGCTCAGCAACGTTCATTATCATCGGGATGGGCATCCTGTTCGCCACGGCAGAAGGCGACCCCTCAGCACGAATCGACCCGACCAGAATCGTCCAGGGCGTTGTCGGTGGCATTGGTTTCCTGGGGGCGGGCAGCATCATTCAAAGCCGCGGAAGCATTCAGGGCATCACCACGGGAGCGTCTATCTGGATTGCCGGCGCCATTGGCGTCGCTTGCGGTGTTGGCAACATTGCCCTGGCCCTGCTGGTTACTGTCTTTTCACTGGTGATACTGGTGGGGCTCGGCCTGTTTGAACGCAGCGCCTTCGCCCAAAAATACTTCCCGGAGGATTGAGAAGGACTTCATTCAAAGTACTTTTCAATCCAGTCAAACAGCGTCTGGGTGGTCAAGTCCGACAAGGCCATGCCCTCAAAATCATTGCCTACTTCATCGTCGATAGTAACAAATTGATAGAGCACCGCACCGGGCTGCTCATCGTGGAGTATCAGCGTGATCCGACGGCGGGTGCGCAGACAGTCGATGGTCATCACGTCCGCAGGAATTCCGGAGTCCCGCATACCTCGGCGCACCTCGATCACCGGATTGATGTGCTGGTGCGCAGCCTGAATCTGCGCATGAGCATCGCTGGCCATATCTGACAGGGCCTTGAGTGGGTCGTTTTCCTGCATAAAAGATGCTCCGACTGCTGACGTTCGATTGAATGGATTTGAGCTACCCTTTCAAAAGGATAATAGGGAGACTGCCATTGTGAAACTTCGTTTTCTTGGTGCCACGGATACGGTAACCGGCTCGCGTTACCTGCTTTCCAAAGAACACGCCCGGTTATTGGTCGACTGCGGAATGTATCAGGGCGTGAAGCGCCTGCGCAGGCGCAACTGGGCTGCGTTCCCGATTGATCCCTCCACGATCAATGCGGTTGTTCTTACCCATGCCCACATTGATCACAGCGGTTACCTGCCTGCGCTGGTTAAACAGGGATTTAAAGGGAAGATTTTCTGTACCCGCGCCACCCACGACTTGTGCAAAGTGCTGCTTCCTGATGCCGGTTTTCTGCAGGAAGAAGACGCCCGCTACGCTTACCGGAAAAAGTTTTCCAAACATGAAAAGCCCGAACCGCTTTTTACGGAAAAGGATGCGTGGGAAGCGCTCAAACACTTCGAATCCCTTCATTTTCACGAGCCTTTCGAACCGGTCCGTGGGATGGAAGTCACCTTTACGCCCGCCGGTCATATTCTGGGATCGTCCTGCGTGCATGTGAAGGATCGGGAGTCCCAACGCACCGTGGTGTTCAGCGGGGATGTCGGCCGCCAGAACGACATCATCATGCGGTCTCCCGAACCGATTTCCAAAGCTGACGTGCTGATCTGCGAATCCACCTACGGAGACCGGAAGCATCAGGCAACGGATGCCGAACAGGAGCTGGCCGACATCATTTCCCGTACCGCTGGCCGGGGCGGCATTGTTCTGATTCCGGCGTTTGCCGTTGGTCGGGCCCAGATGTTGCTCTACCTGATTCACAAGATCATGGGCGAGGGCCGTATTCCAAAACTGCCGGTTTACCTGAACAGCCCAATGGCCATCAAAGCAACAGAGATCTTTTGCCGCCATACCAAGGAACATCGCCTCAATGCCGACGATTGCAACCTGATCGACAACGGTACGCACTTTGTGCGCACGGTGGAGGAATCCATTCAACTGGATGCTTCGCGGTTCCCCTGCGTGATTATTTCAGCAAGCGGCATGGCCAGTGGAGGCCGTGTTCTCCATCATTTGAAAACACTCCTCCCCAGTTCCCGAAACAGCATCATTTTTGCTGGGTTCCAGGCCCCGGGAACCCGCGGAGACGCGCTGGTCAATGGGGCCGATTCGGTGAAAATTCATGGCGAGTACTGGCCGGTGAAGGCCGAGGTTTTTAACCTGGACACCCTGTCCGCGCATGGTGACTATCAGGAAATTCTGGAATGGCTGGCGCAGGGCTCTCTCGCGCCCGACAAGGTGTATGTCACCCACGGCGAAACCGTTGCAAGCGACACCATGCGCAAGCGTATTCATGAACGCTTTGGGTGGGACGCAGACGTTCCCGAACTGTTTGAAGAAGTCGATGTATAACCAGAGGGAAACACATGACCTTGCGCAAACGCCGGGGAAACGCGACACTTCGGTGATTCTTTCAAACAGTCAAAAGGAAAAAGAATGGGAAGCACGAAGCTCGTTGGCATTGTTTTGTTGGTTGTTGGTGCACTCTTGCTGTATTTCGGCTACCAATCGTCGCAATCCGTCGGAGGCCAGATCACCGAGTCACTGACAGGCCGCTTCACGGACGAAACCATGTGGTATCTGATCGGTGGTGCAGCAGCTGTGGCGGCAGGAGCATTCCTGAGTTTCGTCAAAAAGTAGATTGCGGCCCTCGGATAAAGGGTCAATGAGCTTGCGTCTCGTCTACTGTCATTCCGTAGCGGGCAAATATCCGCGCCTTTATCCGTTCCAGCTCCCCGGAGTCGGCCAGCTCTCTCAGAACTGCGTCGATTTTGGGAATCAAGTCCGCATGTTCAGATGTCTCTCCAATAAACAGGTGCCAACCAAGCGTTCGGAGGGCATTCTGATCCAGACTCACAAGCTCATCCTCGACGCCCGCGGCTCGCGCCTGAAACCGGAACAACTCACGCTGTTCGACATACACGTCAGCCCAGTTCCGGGCCAGAATCAGGGGAATGCTTGAAGAATTCTGGGCTGTCTTCACGCGAGCCAGTCCCGACAGATGGGTCTCGTGCCAACCCGAGCCCAGCATGTAAACATGCCTCAAAGTCTTCATGCTGCTGAGTTCTTCAATAGAGCTGACGGATTTCAGCCGCTCGATGAACGGGTTATCCTTGCCTGTGTGCAAGACAAAACGAGTTGTGTAGAAAGGCCGCCGTGTTCTAACGGTATAAGTCGCGCGCTCGTCCGTGGGGACGGTAAAAAAAGCATCACGTTGGCCTAGCTTGACCTGCCGCTGACAACGTTTCCATGGACAGGGCTCATTAACAACGTTAAGCCCCATTTCCTCGACCAGAATGGCGTGTACAAAATCCGGCTGAACTCCGACGATTTCTCCATCACGCTCCCAGGCAAATGGCTTGTAGGCGTCGCCATAAACCACGGTGAGTGGTTGCCCGGCGTGCACGGTCGCAACCCATCCTAAAACCAGAGCACACAGCGGTTTGAAAACGTACTGCATAGGTGAAGCTGTTCAGCCACAATGAATGTCACTTCAGTGTAGCTGATATCCTCGGAAGCTGTTGATTTTCCAACCTCTACTGGAGACGCCTCGAGTCGCGCACGAGGCACTCCATCATCACCAAAGATAAATCCTGAAATACACGGTCCGAGGCAATGGTTTCTGGAAACTGCTCGTAGGCCATTCGGCGGCAGGTGGACTGGAGTTTGTCACTACGGGCGATGCAATCAGCAACAACCTCACTGTTCTCAGCTTTGCCGGTGGCATCCATGCAGAGCTGTGGCACCTGCCCTGACACCCAGTCCAGCACTTCACTGCGTTCTATCGGCTCCGCCGAAAGATTGCCAAATCTCTCGGCGTTCAGCGGCGCCGATTCATTCTGGTACTGATACCAGACAACATAGATCAAGGCAGCGGATACAAGCGCGACTGTCACGGTTGGAAACTTCATGAAATCCTACTCTGAATCGTTGGGCAGGCAACGATGACTGACCGGGGACTGAAAATCTAGTCCGGCCTCGCCTTTCCATACTTCACTGAAATCCGTGACAGGTGAATCACCAGACACTGTGAGCCGATGTACAAAGACCAGTTTACATACCGGGCCATCGGGTAAAACCCTTCACCCTGATTGCCATAGATCCAGAATTGCCCGATCACACTGTCCGCGACTGCCGCCAGAACAACACCGCCACTGACCAGCACTACAGTTGGGCTGGTTCGGTGCGTCCCGAAAGACAGACAGAGCGCAACGCCTGCGGCCCCAACGATCGTAATAAACACCCCATAGAACCCCGTCATGGCCGAGACATAATCTCCCGTGCCTGGCAGATGCATGGCGTTGATTGTCACCCCGCCCAGCAACCCCGCTATCACCAGCAGCGCGGTCACAAACAACCGGCTAGCGCCGTTGGCAAAGGTGACTTTCAACACTGCAATTAACAGCAGCAGATAGCCTGGCGCGAAGAACCACACAGAGTCGGCGAGATAATCGTGTTTCACAACGGAGCCGTGCCGGAAGTAAGTGGACGGCAGATTAAAGTTCACCAGGTCACCGCATATGCAGAGCACGATTGATGCAATACTCAAACCGGCGACCTGGCGGTGGAGAGCATTTTTTGATCGTTGACAGACCCATCGCCTGACCGCAACAGCGTTTCCGAACAACGCGCAAAGCACTAACCCCTCAACGAGCAGTATGGCAACACGCTCGCCGCCCTCAACGGACCACAGTCCAAGGATTCCGCCGGCAGCGTCCAGAGAAGCGACCAGCCAGATTGCTATGGAAAGGCGAGCGAGTTTGTCAGGTCTGTTCATTGAGTGCCTGTATTTTTTTACTGAAAGCCCAAGTTCATGTTTTTGCAACACACAAAGCTATGTGACTGGCACAGCATACAAAAAGGGCGTCCATTCGGACGCCCTTCTGCTATCAGACAGGTTTATTCAAACCGGCTGGCGCTAACTTCGTTCACTGGTCCGACAGCATTGGCGCTCAACCAGACTGCCAGCGCTTCATTGCTTGAATCAACGGCAACCTGCGGAAGTGAAAGTGTTACACCTATCGCTCCCGTTTGAATCGAGTCTGCCGCTGCCCAGCCGCTGCCTGTAACGTAGCGATTGAAGAAAACGGTCTCAGCGGCTCCGTCCGACTGCCCCCATACGGCGAGCCCGTTACCACTTGAATCCACAGCCACCGTTGGTGCGCCTGCAGCTAGAGCGCTGGTTTCGATCAACTCCTCGGCGCCCCAACCCGAGTCAGCACTGTACCGATTCGCGAAAACATTGTCGGCTTCCAGCCAGACCGCAAGCGCATTACCCGCTGGGTCGACGGCAAGGTCGTAGGATTCCACGTTCGCTGCCTCGCTGGAAATCGCCGTCGCATTTGCCGG
>CAZWEP010000008.1:22778-75950 GCA_964632565.1 uncultured Marinobacter sp.
GGTCGTAGGATTCCACGTTCGCTGCCTCGCTGGAAATCGCCGTCGCATTTGCCGGTGTCCATCCAATACCCGCCAAATGACGGTTTGCGTAGAGATCATCCCGAGCTGATATACGCTGTCGCCAAATCACCAGGACATTACCTGATCCATCGGCTCCCAAGACAGGTGAGACTGCCAAACCACCGACGTTCTCAATGGTTTCAGCAGCGCCCCAATTACCGCCGGCCTGTCTGCGGGCAGACTCCACTTCGTAAACAAACGACGAGGTACCTGTTCTTAACACCCAGACAGCCGTTAAATTGTCACTGGAATCTGCGGCAATATCCGGGTCTGTGGAGTTTCCTGCACCATCATCGAGAGTTTCTGGAGTTCCCCACATTTCGGTGCCAGCATCGTACCGGGCAGCAAAAATACGATTCGCTGTCCCGTCATTTTCTTTCCACACAGCGTACCCGTTACCCGAGCTGTCGACGGCGATCCTCGGATCAAAGCCACTACTGCTTCCACCGTTGAGTAGCTCGGGAATTCCCCAACTGCTGCTACCCGCATCAAATCGAACGGCTTCTGCTTCATCGCTGGATTGATTGTTCCAAACCACAAATGCATTGCCCAGGCTATCGACAGCTACCTGTGGATTTGCAGTTACCACTGAAATTGTCGAAATCCTCTCTCCTATCTCCCAGCCGCCAGCGACCGTGTATCTTGCGGCGTAGATTTCATTAGTGGTCGACTTTTCCCAAACAGCAAAGCCGGTACCATCGGCATTGACTGCAAGCCGAGGCTGGATGTCGAGCTCGGTATCCGGATCAATAGACTGACTTCCTCCCCAGATGCCGTCGACTGTCGTGAAGCTCCAGTTCACAGCACTGGCGAGGAAATTGCCGTCAAGGTCGCTTATGGTCGTGTCGAGTGATGCGGTAAAGGTCGCCAACAACGGAAGCTCATTGGTCGGATCAAACGTCGCCACTTTCGTTAGTGCATCGTAGCTTACGGCGCCATTGATGGGGCTGCTATTGGCCGCAAGAGTAAAACTTGTCTCATCGATACTGGATGCAATCATGTCCACGTCAAACGTCGCTGTCGCATTGGCTGAACGAGAAACATCGGTGTCCGCATCGGCAGGCGTCGTGCTGACAACTTCCGGTGCGGAAATTGTTGGCGGAGTCGGCGTGGACGAAGAATCAGAACTGCTCCCGCCCCCTCCTCCCCCGCAGGCAGAGATCAGCGTTGCCAGTGGCAACAGCAGCACCGGGATGCGCATCACTTTTATCCTGGAACTCATAACTTCACCACTCCAAAAAAACACATCGGTCAAAGGACGAGGCAAAAAGAGAGCACCAATATGATTAGGGCTGCATCGAATGCCGGATTGTTGTTTAAATATTAACCTATAACAGTCGAACTAAACGTCAAATGGCGCAAAATCGGATTGAACATTTCCCGACCACGAGGATTTCAGGGTAAGACGACGTTGAATCGCCCCTCGGGTTTATCCAGCATGCCAAAGAAGCTGATCAGATCCAGTTCACTTCCGCCAAATTCAACGTCGTCACTGAACAGAAGTTCCTTCAAACCGGCATTGCCGACGAGCAAATCCACGAAAAGCGTTTTTGTGAGAGCTAACGTTGCATCGGCCCCTGCGTCTTCGTCCACGAGGCGATTATGCAACACCGAATGTTTCAGGGTAAGCAGATGACTCTCTTCCAAATCCGTGAAGGTAATTTTAATGGCCAACGTCTCACCTTCTGCATCCTCAGCATTCAATCGCACTGCCATGCTGTCGAAGAATTCGGAAACCGGAGTGTGCAGTAAGACATCCCGCATCATTGCGGGTCGCAGGCCCTCCTCAGGCTCCCCGTGGCGAAGTTCAAGAGCGCCGGTCAGATAAAAATCCCGCCACGGTGCCGACTCTGCTCGATATCCCAACTGATCATATACTTGCGCAAGCAAATCCTTTGCATCCTCGTTGTCCGGATCCGCAAAGACGAGCTGATTTAGCAGTTCCGCCAGCCATCGATAGGATTCTGAACTTTCCTTCGGATTCATCTCCGCTGCAGACATGAACTCATCCCGTGCTTTATCCAACACTGCTTCAGCGCCACCCATCATCTCCACGTATCTGGCTGCAGATTGGACTTCTGGCAGAGGATTGAGTTGGGCCGGATTGGCCGTAAACCACCCCATGTACTGCTGGTAAACCGCCTTGGCATTGTGGGAAACCGTTCCGTAGTAACCCTGATTATGAAAATCCGTATTCAGGGCCGCAGGGAGCTTGATTTGTTCCGCGATTTCACGGGGCGTGTAGCCACGGTTCATCAACCGGACACTCTGGTCGTGGATGAACTTGTAGGTGTCTCGTTGCTTGGCCAGGAAGGACTGGATCTTGTCTTTGCCCCAGATTGGCCAATGATGGCTGCCAAAGTAAACGTCAGCATCCCTGAACAGGCGCTTGGCTTCGTCAATGAATCCACTCCACAACCTGGCATCTCGCACTTTGGCGCCGCGCAGGGTGTAGAGGTTGTGAAGGTTACTGCTGACCAGCTCCGCGCCGCAAAAGGCTCGATGCTCTGGCAGGTAAAAGGTGAACTCGGACGGTGCTTCGGAGCCGGACACCACCTGAAAGACCATGGGCACGCCGTCGATAGTCAGCTTGGTGCCGGTTTCGGTGATCAAATCGGTGGGTTGTGCAAATCCAAATGATCCGAATGCCGGCCCCTTGCCAAGCCCGGTTCCCACGTGACCACGTTCATCCCGGGCGAGGCGTTGGCCATACATGTACGTGGCACGACGTGACATCGCGGGACCGGCAATGATGTTTTCACTGGTGGCTTCTTCACCGAAGCCCTCGGGCGCCACGATGCGAAGATCGGCTTTTTCTTCCTCCGATAGATGCTCAAGGATGCCCTGGACACCACCAAAGTGGTCGATGTGACTGTGAGTGTAGACAATGGCCCTGACCGGCTTGCGTCCCAATTGCTCCCGGGCGAACAGGAAGGCACGGCTCGCCGTCTCGCGAGCAGTCAGTGGATCCACCAGAATCCAGCCGGTGTCCGTCTCAATGATCGACATATTGGCGAGGTCATATCCACGTAGCTGGTAGAGTCCTTCCGTCACCTCGAACAGTCCGTGGAGATTGTTCAGGGATGCCTGCCGCCACAAACTGGGATTCACCGATGCGGGAGCCTTATCTCCATCGGCTCCGATAAAGCCGTAGGCGGGCATGTTCCATACCTCTTCGCCCTCAGCGCTGCTGATGATCAGGTCCTGCTCCTGCGCAATCAGCCCCCGACGAGCGTTTTCGAAGTCCTCACGATTGCTGAACGGTCGCTCCTTCAACACCTGTTGATTCGCCTGGCGCGTGCTCTCTGTGGCCGCGGTATGTCCAAGAGCGCTCGACCCGGAACTGGGCTCTGGCGAAGAATCGCACCCGGACAGGATTACCGCCGACAAAAACATGAAGACCAAACCGCACACGAAACCACGACGCATTGAATCACCCGTTCTGACTTATTGTTGGTTGAACGTGAGTGTAGGACACAAATCGACGGTTTCGCAGTCAGGTTAATTACTCAGCGCCAACTCAGTCTGGTCGGGGCACATTCAGGATGTCGCCGAGCGTTGCATACTCGCTGCCGCCCAGGCGGGCGATGGCATCCAGTGCTTTGGCATCAAAAACATAACGCCCCTGATCATTTTGACGAACGATGCGGTCGTCCACGTAGACTTTTCGGATCCTGCCAAACACCAGGGACTGAGGTGTGTCGCCCATTTCGATAACCTCGTGCAGGTGGCAGTACAATGCAACCGGACAACCTTCCACACGCGGCATGGGCCAGCCGTCTTCCTGCACCAGGGAAAGGTCCAGGTGATCCAGTTCCGACTCGCCGTGAGCGAGGTGGCGTGAAGATTCGGTCATTGCCTGGGCGTGATGTCGACTCCCGATATGAACAACGAATTCTTTGCTCGCCTCTATGTTCACACGGGTATCCTTGAACGTGCCCTCATTGGGCTTTTTACCCACGGACACCATTAGAATCGGCGGTTTGCTCGTCACCACGGTAAAGAAGGAATAGGGCGCGAGGTTGTAATCGTCGCCGGGGTTGCGGGAAAGCACCCAGGCGACGGGACGTGGAATGACAGTTTGCGTGAGAATGGGATGGATGTGTTTTGCGTCAATGGCCGCAAAATCGATCAGCATGAATGTCTCCGTGAAAACATCGAAATTGACTGCGGATGCTGGTCAGTTCTGTATTAACTGATGCACGAGTTCCGCAAAGTGTGTCACACCCTGCTCGACCTCCGCGATACCTGATGTCACCGAAGATATGCGTTCCTGGCCCTGCATGGCGATTTGACTGACGTCCTCCATCTTACGATGAATTTCAGCAATCAGGTCGGCATTGGCGTTCACCACAGAACTGATTTCTCCTGTCGCTTCCCCGGTTCGGCCAGCCAGTTTACGCACCTCATCCGCGACAACCGCGAAGCCACGTCCAGACTCTCCCGCCCTGGCGGCCTCAATTGCCGCATTCAACGCCAGAAGATTGGTCTGATCAGCAATGTCCTGGATGGTCGTGACGATCGACGCGATGCTTTTTGACTGTTCGCTCAACTGGTTACTGAGGTCCCTCGCCGTCGCCACCTGCTCTGTAATCTTCGATGAAGTTGATACGGCATCATCAAGCGTCTGTTTGGCATTAATCGTGATGTGCGACGTCTCTTCAGAGGTAGACGCTGCAACCTCGGCAGCTTCGTGAGCCGCCGACACTCGTTGCGTGATGTCCGACGCAAATTTAATCACCTGATTAACAGCCCCATCGCGCCCTACGATCGGGTTGTATGTCGCCTCAAGCCAGACTGTTCGACCATTGGCATCCCGACGTTCAAATCGGCCGGAAAAAAACTTGCCACTGGCCAGATCTTTCCAGAAATTCGGGTTGTCCCGATAAAAGGCTTTATCACAGAACATCTCGTGGTGTTTGCCCTGAATGTCTTCAAGGCGGTAATTCATTGTATTCAGGAAGTTCTCGTTAGCGAACTGAATAATTCCGTCCGGACTGAATTCGATGTAGGCAAGAGACCGGTTCAACGCATCGAAAAGCGCATTCCTCTGCTCCAGCTCAAGATGTTGCCGGGTAACGTCCGTTGCGATCTTGATGACTTTCGTCACCTGCCCTTCGGCATTGACGACAGGGAAATAAGAAGCTTCGAGCCAAATAGAGTTGCCCGATTTCGTCAACCGGTGAAATGTCCCCTGCTGTGCCTTGCCGGCTGCCAACGATCGCCAGAATTCGGCGTACTCCGTTGACGCTGCATAGTCCTTGTCACAAAGAACCCGGTGGTGTTTGCCTTGCACCTCTTCCAGCGTGTAGCCGACGGCATTCAATAGAATTCCGTTGGCGGTTATGACAATCCCATCGGGCGTGAATTCGATGTAACCAACATTGGAACTGATTGCAGACAGGTCATCGCTCAAAGAGGCAACATGAGCTTGCTCCTCTGCCAATTGACCCCGCAAATTACGGGCGGCGTTTCCGAACATGTTGAGGTCCCTCTTAAAATGATTCTCGCGTTATACTCCTTTCTCTAGTGGAGTATAGGCCGCTTCCCTGAACGCACAACATTCCCATTTGGTCTCGCCTGATATGGCACAAAATGACCGGAATCACCTCCTGATTTCGCCAGCGTCTGACTCTTCATCTTCGTAGGCATATGGCTCACCCTCCTCGTCCTGCAACTGATAATCGTAAGCTGCCTGGAGTCCGGTTTCTTCCTCTGCCCCAGACTCCTCATGCAGTTCGATATAGCGGGGATACAACGGTGACATCAATGCGACAACAACACCTATGGCGGCAAACACAGCGAAGGCGTTGTTGTAACTGGTCGCGTCGACCAGAACCCCGACCAACGGCGAGCCTGCGGCCTGCCCCAGCGATACGGCAATGAATGGAAGCACTGGCCCCATCGAAAGGCGCCCCGGTAACAGGCGGATGCCTGTCATCAGATAGAGCCCCGTCAGGCTCATGTACGATAGGCCGAACACGAGAGCGGAAAATGCGGAGATCACGAGCTGATTTGGACTTGCGGCGAGAATGGCAAGACTCGTCGCCAACATCATCAGCATGAGTGCCTGCGTAATTGGCGGATTGTTGCGATCCGCGAGGTCTGCGATGACGGCACCACCCAACCCAGCGATACCGACACCAAGCCATAGCCACCCTGCCGAAGAAGGGGGCAACTCCCCAAGCGTGACCACAAGATCTGGAGCAAAAATCCAGTAGGCAGACGAGATCAGACCCATGGCAAAGGCAAACAGAGACAGCCTGAACAAACGCCACCACTGCATGGCCGTTATCGGCGGCGCTGGTGCCGCATTGGAAGGGACGACCCGCGATACCGAAGGCAAAAGAAACCATGCCGTTATGACGCCGATCAGGGCGAGCATCGCAAACGACGCATAGGCATACCGCCAGATTCCTGCCATAAAGATAACGGCAGGCACGGCGACTGCTACGCCAATGCTGGTGCCCGCATTCATCACTGAGCTCACGCGCCCATGAACCGATCGGTCCACCAGGACCTGCATGGCCGCAGTCAATGCAGGCATCATCAGGCCAGTACACAGGCCACAAAACAAAACCCCAAGCCCCAACGTAATAGGCCCCGACGCCAGACTGATCAGAAGCAGACCAACAAGGCCGAAAACTCCAGACGCGACAGCGGTGTTTCTTGCGCCCGCACGATTTGCCGCAATAGGCGCGACCAGCGCTGCAAGTACAAAACTAATGAGGGGGATAGCACCGATAATACCGATGACAGAAGGGGACAGCTCAAGATCTTCCCTGATCTGAGGCACGAAAAGACCAAAGGCGAAACGCGCAAGGCCATAGCTAATCGCAATCAACGCCGCGCCGTAAAGCGCAAATCCTGTGCTCGACAAAGACCTCATAGCGCCCTCCTCCTGAGTGATCGTGTTGGTGCACGAACAACCCGGAATCACCAGCCTAGGAGGCATTCGCCAATGATTCAATCGGGTGGTTGCCCAGAAATGTCAGCCAAAAATGACGCCTAGTTCACTTTTATCGATTTTTTTGTCTGATAGCTTGGCCTATGGGTACATAACCCATTCAAATACAAAAACAAACAGGTTCAAAGACACTATGATAAGACGATTTCAAATTCTCTTACTGACCCTCTCGGCATGCTTTGCATTTTTCTCGATGTCCGCACAGGCGGCAGACACCCTGGACTACGGCCTTTACTGGTTTGACGGTAACAATACCTCCGTAAAAGCAGTCGAAGCCGACGGCACCGTGAACAATGTGCCACTCAAATATTACGATCCATCCAAGCCAACCATCGTTCATTTCCACGGTTGGCAGCCCGGATCGGCGACCCGCGGGGACGGATACGACAGGGAAGACTTTCGTTTCGTCTGGGGCGATGAGGACGTCATCACCTCGACGTCCTGGAAAAATAAGGGCTGGAACATCGCCTATTTTTACTGGGACCAGTTTGCAGACGAATCCGAAGTGAAAGACGCAGAAGCCAAAATGTGGACCGCCAATGGCCCACGTGGCATGCGCTACAAACTGAAAGACGGTTCATACAGCACACAGTTTTCACCGAATAAATCGGTCGGTCAGATTGCGTTCGAGCAGGTAACTGCTGCACTGGCGGGCAACACGTCCAACTACGTTCGACTCTCAGGCCACTCACTTGGCAACCAGCTGGCCACCATCGTTGCGTCCAAAATCAGCGATGCTGTATATGCCGGTTCCGTGGGCAACAACGTCACGGTCGATCGCCTGGAGCTGCTAGATCCTTTCTGGTCAGCCGATGGCAAAGCCTATCTGGGCGATACGAACGGTGACGGTGCTAACGACTGGGTCGGCGAGCGCACGCGCTGGACAATCGAGACACTGATCCAGCGTCATAATCTGCCCGTTACCTGGTACAAATCCTCAGGCATCCAGGATGCCTGGGTTGGCGACAGGAACAGTGAACTGGAAGGGATCGTCACGTTCATTCATAACCGTTTCTGGTACCTCGCTTCAGCCGATTATCTGAACAAGCATAATCATGTCGTCCCCTGGTACTTCCGCTCCATGGCTTCAGCCGCGCCCGAAGAAGTCACCATCAACTGGTGGAACCAGCGAACACAAACCGGAAAGGATGCAGCCAGCGCTGCCACGGACGATGGCCGAATTCGCAACATGATGGGTGACACCTATCACTGGGATCAGGTCGAAGGCCGCTACACGGCAGATCCACAAGACGACCAGTTTGAACGAAAAAATTATTAACCATTCATACAACCGCGGGCCTGACCCGCGGTTGCTCCCTCCAAACCCGGGACTTCCTCACAGAACCTCATAATTTTACGAATTGTTTCAGACAGCCCGTCCAGTCCTCGGCTAGAGTAACTCCCGAGTAGTGAAATGGATCTTCACCTGCGCCACAAGGGAGTGCGATTGGCATGACCTGCAGTGATCCCAGATCGAAACACCCGATACACAGGTATGCCAATGAAAATAAAACAGACCTTTCTGCCTCTATACATGATTTTTCTGACCCTCACGCTCAGCGGCTGTTTGTCAGACACTCAACCAAAAGATGTTTTCGACCAAGAGTCGCTTGTGCCAGATCAGTCCATACGGGGACAGGAATTCCTCGGCCTCTTGCTGGACAAGAAATATGAAAAACTCTCGACTGAACTGGCTCCGCACATTGATGAAAAAAGCAAGGGTCGAAGTCTTAAGATGGCCTTCGCGCTGGAGGCAACGAGCCGTCCGGAAAGTTGGCTTTCTGCCTACTTTGATGAATGGGTAAAGGCTTTACCTGAAGACGCCGCCGCTCGTCTTCTTCGCGCCAACTACAGGATGCGTCAGGGAATCAGAGCCCGGGGAACGGCCTACGTCTCGGATACATCCGAATCGCAGTTGAATGAGATGAACAGACTTTTTGACCTCAGCATGGATGACCTGAGTACCGTCAAAACTCTGAACGATCGCAGCGCATACCCTTATGCCATCGAGCTGGAAATTGCGATGCGACGCGGCACTGCAGAGCAGCGGAGAGCGATCTTCAATGAGGGAATCAGCAAAGACCCGGGAATGGTCTGGCTGCACAGCACGTATCTGGATACCCTGGCCCCTAAATGGGGCGGAAGCATCCCGGAAAGAAATCAGTTCATCCAATCAACACGTGAAAAATATAACCAGTTCCCCTGGCTCAGAATCAGCGAAGCCTGGCTGCAACTAGACCAGATCCACGCACAGCCGGGCGAACCATGCGATAAAATTGATGCCTTCAAACGTTTGAACGACGAGTTTTCAGTTGCTGAAACGGCTTATCAGCTCGGCAAATCTTACAGCTGCGATCGGCAATTCGAGAACGCGCTGCCTTATCTCCGCGCCTCTGTCGATGAGTGGCCTTACAATGGCCGCGCCTGGCGGGTAATTGGTGCAATCCAGCATGCGCTCGGTGATCATGATGAGGCGCTTGTCTCGCTGGATCGATCTGGTTTGATCGATCCGACGGATCCCACCAGCTTTTTCCAGAAAGGCCAGGTGCTGCTTTATTTGACCCGTTACACCGAAGCCGTCGCTGCCTTTGAACAGGCGGCCACTATCAACCCCGAATCCTTTCGTTATCAACAGTATGTGGACCTGGCCGAACGCTTCGTAGAGGAGCCAAACAAAACCCATGAAATCGTAATACTCAAAACCTCGTCGGGACCGATGGTGTCTGAAACCCAGTACCGTTCTGGGCGCAAAGAAGGTAAAGCGGTTTTCTTCAAAAACAACCGCCCTTTCGAACTCAAGCATTACAACAACGATGTACTTGAAAAAGTAGAACGTCTTAACGAAAACGAAGAGGTCGTAACGGTCATGTCCATGCGCCGTGACATTCCCGACGGCAAATTCAAGGAGTACTCCGGTAAAGGTAAAATGATTTCGGAAGGGGAACTCAGTCGTGGCAAAGCCCACGGAGAGATTAAAGTGTACTTCCAGTCAGGCGAGCCCGTTTTCAGCAATTTTTATGACCGTGGCGAAGCAGTCAAACCAACCCAGTTCTGGATACCAACCCAAAACGTCAACGGCGTTCAGATGGGAGCCATCGCCAGTTCAGGAATGACTCGCCTTACTACACCGGTAAACCAGCAGAACAGATTCGATTTCGACAGCGGGCAGCCAATCTTCGTGTTCGCGGCCCTGCACGATCCAATGAAACGCAGCCAGCATTTGGCAGTTGAGTTTCACGATGCGGCGGGCAACCTCAGTTTCCGCCATGAGGCAAGACTACCGGCAGGGACAGCATTCAAACCCGGCTACGTCTACTATACGCCAAACCCACAGAAGGATACTCAAGGGCAATGGACGGCGAGCGTCTTCCTGGATGGCGTGAAAGCAAAAGACATCAGTCTGACCGTCAATTAGCAGGCAACCAGACAAAACCGCGGGTAATATCCGCGGTTTTCCTCCCCTCTTTGCCATCCTCTTCCAGCAGGACTATGTTCGCATTGTGGACCATCCTAACTGGCACCCAATATGGCAGAGCATCGTTATTTCCATCTCTGGTGGCTCGCGCTGGCGGCGGGGTTGATTCCCCTTTTGACCATTCACACCACGTTTTTTGTCTCCGTGATGGAGGGTCACATTTCGATGTGTGTGCCCTACTGGGATAGCTGCACCAGTATCAGTCGCACAGGGCGGTACGGCACGTCCTACTTCATTTTCAAGGGCACCATGCTGCCTGCCGCAACCCTTGGCATCTTGCTCTGGTGGCTCAACGCTCGCTGGTTGCAGCATCTGGGCATTCACACTTCGGGAGTTGCATGGATTCCCTGGCTTGGACTGATCGCCAGCCTGGCGCTGGCTGCATACACCCTGGCGCTGGGTCACGAAGGCGACGGATTCAACTTGATTAGGCGAATCGGGGTCGTTCTGTATTTCTCGCTCACGTTTCTGTGTGAGGTCCTCGTCAGCGCTGGCCTGCGAGGCCACCCGCAGTGGCACCATATCGGTGGCCGACTTCTGAATCTGTGCTTGCTGACACTGGCGGTTGGCATTCTGTCGGTTGTGCTGAATGGCGTTGCTCCAGAAGTTCACAGTCGAACCGACGATGCGTTCGAGTGGACCCTCGCACTCCTGATCAATGTTCATGCCTTGTGGCTTGCATTTCTGTGGCGGAAGAATCGCTTTCGAGTCAGGCTCTGGACAGACTGACTCGGTGCTCGGGGAAACTCCGTTTTATTTTAATGACATAAACCTTCATGCTACGTAGACAGCAAACACAACAACGAGAGGAAACCGACTATGACACTGCATTTAGAACTCGCACCGCTGATCAGCCTTGGCGCAGGGATCGGCATCCTCGTCTTTCCAAAGCTGCTGAACTACATCGTGGCAGGCTATCTGATCATCCTCGGGGTGCTGGGTCTTCTGGGCCATTCCTTCTAAACCATTTCGATCGCAATCAGCACCATGACTGAGGAAGAATGGCAGGCTATCCGGGAGACCATCCCCGATGTGCGGGATGGTCTTACCAGGACCGAGCGAATCATTCTTTATGTGCTTAAAGAGACACAGGAGGAGCTCGGTAACCGGAACGTACCCACGGCAATGCTATACGGGCGCGTCCTGGAGTACCTGGACATGAGCGAGACGGATCTTCACGGACATCTTGATCGGCTAGGGATAAAGGGCGGGTAAGGCAAATGAGTGTTCGATGCCCAACTCCCGGCGTGCAATCTCAGCCTCAGGGCACATCAGCAGCCAGGCAAGCGCGCTCATGTTCAATAGAACACATAGCCAGAAAATGGACCTGAAAGAACCTTTGCGGGTTTTATGACGAAATAGCTGCTGGGCCAGGAGAGCACCTGGCCATCCACACAGGAGCTCAAAAAGATGCAGCCGCTTTTCAGGGATCCGGCGATGGCCCCGCATCGCTGCCCTTTTGTCGATGGCATAGAGAACCATGACAAACAGACTGACGCCGGCGTAAGTCGCTGGCAGGATCAGCGGCAGATACCCAAAGTAGAATCCTGAGGCCAACACACCAATCACGCCGCTCACTAAGAGCAACGCAAACCAGACACCGGGGGCGACGCTCGCACCCAAACTGCCAAATCCAACGTATTTAAACTGTCCGGCACGCACCCTGCCCTGCGGGTCTTCCGTGAGGGTATAGCTGACTTCACGGTTCACGGATGGGCGCCCGCGTCCCGCATAGGCAGAAATGTGGGCAAACACGCGCTCACCACCGACGGCGGGCGTGATGAAGCCGAAGCCTTTATCGTCACTCCACGCAGTAAGCAGTCCCCTGTGATTCACACCCTGTCTCCTGTTTTAGCATTCACCAGATAAGCGTCCGTCTCAAAAGGGCAATAATGCCTTCAGCCATGCCTCTGACACCGTGAGATTTTTGTAACACTCGCGGTCACAGCTGCCGCAGGTAATTGAGACCCAATTGCGACATCTGGCCACGAATCCAGGAAACGCGTTGGAGGACATACGAAGAGGGCCGGGTTACGCTCATTACCTTTGGATTGGGCAGAACGGCGGCCAATGAGGCCGCCTGGAATCTCGAAAGGTAGCGCGCAGACTTACCAAAATACGCCCAGCTGGCAGCCTCAACACCGTAGATACCGGGCCCGAACTCAGCCACGTTCAGATACACCTCCAGCACACGTTCTTTCGGCCAGAGCGCATCGATACCCAGAGCGAGTCCCGCCTCGATGGTTTTCCGAACAAAACTCCGCCCATTCCAGAGAAACAGGTTCTTCGCAGTCTGCTGAGTAATCGTGCTGGCGCCGCGTAGCCCCTCCCCAGCCCGGTATTCCGACACGGCCTGATAGATGGCCTCGAAATCCACGCCGTAATGATGCGGGAAACGCTGATCTTCACTAGCGATCACCGCAAGCGGCATCCACGGAGAAATCTGATCGAGGGTCACCCACTGCTGGGCAGGTGGCTCTCCAGAATGAGTGAACTGATACGCGAGCATAAACGCAGAGCTGGGCGGATTCGCAAAGCGGAAGACCAGGATCACCACGACCATGCTCACGACAAGCCAGAAAAACACCCATCCCAAAATGTTCAACGATTTCCGCGCAACGGATGAACGCGCCATCAACCCCGACCTGCCCAATTTTTAAAAATCAAAATATGTCGCAATTCTACCGAAGAGGAGGGACGGTTCGAAGTTACAAACCGCTAAGACTTCGGATTGACGTCCCGGACTGAGTTACCGCACACTGGAAAGTCTATTTAAACTTGACCGTCAGGCTATGGCAGACTCCGTCAAAACGCGCATTCTGTTTCGATCCAGGCGCTTTAACATCTACCTGGTGCGCTACCCGCAGGGCCATCGGGTTATCCCGCACGTTGACATGATTGCACAAGGCAAGCTGTTCAAGCTCAATTGTGTTCTTTCGAAGCCCAAAGCCGGCGGCGAGTTCATCTGCGACAAAAACATTTTCAACCTGCGCGGCAGAGTGTATCTGTTCCGTCCGGATTTGTACCAACATCAGGTCTCACGCATTGAAAGGGGTAAACGCTGGCTCCTTAGCTTTGCGCTGAACACCGCCTAGATGCTGAAACCTCGCCAGCCCACGACGTTACGCGAACAAATGTCGCAATAACTGAAGTACAAGTACAACCAGCATCATCGGCAGGATCCAACGGGCGATTTTGCCAAAATTTTGCCCTTTGCCCTCTCTCTCACTCTTCGCTGCGTGCTTTTCCACGAGGGGGATAACCAGGAACAGGGCGAGGAAAAGAACTGCAAGAATGACCAGCAAAGTACCCATAATCAGCGTCTCCAAACAGGCTTGGTACAAAACTAACAAACATGGAGCCAAGTCTTAATACATTTGGCGATCCAGATGTCTGATAAACTCTCGTGTGGGACTTAATTTGCGACAAATTCAGCTGGCACTTACCCATGAAACTCAACCCATTCAACACCCGAATCGGACTCGCGCTGGGCGGCGGAGCTGCGAAGGGCATTGCACACATCGGCGTTCTCAAAGCCTTCGAAGAAGAGCACATCCAGATTCACTGCATTGCCGGTACGAGTGTCGGCGCGCTCGTAGCCAGTTATCACGCGTTTGGCCGCCCGGCAGAATCCATCCTGACGATCGGTTCGACACTGAATTTATCCAAAATCATTAACTTCACCCTGGAGAGAGGCGGCCTTTTCAATACCAAAGCCATTCGCGACATGCTCCACAAGGATCTGGGCGACGTCCGCATTGAGGACGCGCATATCCCCCTGGCTATCTGCGCAACAGACATCGAAACCGGAGAACAGCTCATCTTCAAGAAGGGGAACCTGGCGGACGCCGTCTGCGCCTCCATGGCCGTGCCTGGACTGTTCGTTCCCGTTGAGGTGGATGGTCGCATCCTGGTGGATGGCGGACTGGTGGAGAACGTGCCCATATCTCCCCTGGCGAAAATGGGGGCAGGTATCACGGTAGCGGTGGACCTGAGCTACGTCGACCGCTACCCCAAACCGGACGACACACTGGACGTGATCAGCAATGCCATAAACATCGGCATTGATTTCAACACCCGTAAGCAACTTAAAAAAGCGGATATTGCCGTGCCGCTGGATCTCAGCCGGTACAGTCTCACCAACAACGCCGACCGTATCGACGAGCTCTATATGGAAGGCTATCGGCCCATGAAGCGGAAAATCCGTCGGGTTCTCTGGTACAAGCGCATGAATGTTTTCATTCACCTGCTGAAAGCAACCTTCAAGCTGCTGCCATTGAAGATCCCCGACATTCTCCACGACGCCAAACAGCAACTCGTTGAAATGCGGAAACGGAGCTAGCGAAAGGGAATCTTGCCAAAGCGGGTCAATTAGCCAGCGCTGATCTCACCTTTTTACTCAGGTGTCCCATATCCACACGTCCAAGGACCTGGGGCTTAAGGGCGTTCATCACTTTCCCCATATCCTGCATTCCACTCGCCCCTTCAGAATGGATTGTGTCGCGAATCAACGCATCGAGGTCATCTTCCGTCAGGGCCGCTGGCATGAATTCCTCAATGATCACCATTTCTGCGCGTTCTTTATCACCAAGCTCCTGACGACCGGCGTCATCGTATTGCGCAGCGGCATCACGACGCTGTTTGAGCATCTTGTCGAGCACCTTCAAGACGTCATCGTCTGTCAATTCGCGGCGCTCGTCGATCTCAATCTGCTTGACCGCAGACTGCGCCATCCGGAGCGTCACCAATCGGTCTTTGTCTTTGTTTCGCATCGCATTTTTTACTGCGGCGCTCAGTTGATCTTTGAGTGAAGCGTCCGACACAGCCGGTCTCCTTTTTCTGACGTTACGGAAGTTAAACAAACAAGGGGGAACAATATGTAACGGAAAATCGTGTCAGGTTCAAAACAAACGAAATTACTGTATTACACTTAAAGCATGCTAAACCCACGCGATATCGCGTTTTTCTGCACACTGAGCCTTTTTCTGGCGGGTATTTTTTATCCGTCAGCCGCTATTGCTCAATCGCTGCAGCCAGAGTTCACGGTGGCTATCAACGAAGACTTTGACAGCATAGAACTCGGCAGAGGGTTAGGTATTTTTGTTAGTGATGGCTCTTTGCGACGACAACCGCTGGATGTTCTTACCGAAAGCGAGTGGACGGAATCGGAACAGGACTCCCTCAGCTTTGGTTTTTCTCCCGCCCCCCGATGGATACGATTCGGCGTCAGAAACGATACGCCAATCATGAAAGATCTTCTCCTTGAAATCAGCAATGGCTACCTGGATTATGTGGATGTATATCAGATCTCTGACCAGGGCCTGATCTTTTCGCACAGCGTGCTGGGTGACCAACACCCGGCCAGTGAACGGCCGATAACACACGCCAACTTTCTCGCACCGCTGTCAGTAGCACCGGGAGAACAGGCCACCATCCTGATGCGCGTGGAAACCAATTCGACGAATCGCATTCCGATCACGCTCTGGGACCACCAACAGTTCATCAGCGCAGATTTTTATCGAACACTCTTTCAGGCGACGCTCTACGGCATCTTTATCGCCATCAGCGCCTACTATCTGCTGCTATTCATGTACCTTAAGGAATTAGCTTACTTCTACTGGAGCCTGGCCATCCTTGGAGTACTCTTTATCGTGCTTAGCCTCAATGGAACAGCGACAGCCCTGGTCTGGCCGGGCAACACCAGATTGAGCGACGTTCTGATCATGTTGGGAATATGTGGTACCTGCGGTGCCGCCGCGCTTTTCAGCAAAGAAGTGCTTGATTTGAGGGAAAGACCGGCGCTCAGTCTGTCGATGAATGCGTTACTTGGCACCGCAGTTCTGTTGTTCGCGATTTCATTCGTCGCACCCTACCAGACGGTGCTGAAGCTGGGCCTGGTTATGGCTTTGATCAATGCCCTTTTTCAGGTGACTGTTTATGTAGTACGACTGTTTGATGGGTTTGAACCTGCCCGCTACACGGTCATTGCGGCCGTCTTCATTTGTCTGGGTGTGATTATCAATATTCTTTCGGTCTCGGGCAGACTCCCCAGTTCCTTCCTCGGCGTCAACGCTGTTGGCATTGGCGCGACGTTTGCCGTCCTGTTCTATTCGCTTGCCCTTTCAAATCGAATGAATCTGGACAGAGCATTGCGCGAAAGCGCACAGATGAAGCTGGCAAGCGACCTTGACCTGAAAGTGAAAGAACGTTCTGAGGCGCTCGAAAAAGCCAATGAGCAGCTAAGAGTCGCCAGCATCACCGACGGTTTGACAGGCCTGATGAATCGTCGGCACTTCGACGAGGTGTTTGAAAAAGAATTCCGCAGCGCCTATCGCCTAAAACAGCCAATTGCCGTTTTGATGATCGACGTTGATCATTTTAAAAAGCTCAACGACAACTACGGTCACCCCTTCGGCGACCTGTGTCTGAAATCCCTTGCCGACATGATGATGAGCTGTCTGAACCGACCGACCGACATCTGTGCCAGATACGGCGGCGAAGAATTCATTCTCGCCCTGCCCGGAGTCTCGCTGGAAGGGGCCGTCAGCGTCGGTGAAACCATACGCAAAAAGGTGGCGGAAACCGTGGTGAAGGACGGAGGCGACTCCGTTCGCATGACCCTGAGCATTGGCGTTGCCTGCGCCTTTCCTGAGGAACCCGACCAACACGAGCTGTTAATTCGCAGAGCTGATGCCTGCTTGTATCGGGCAAAACAACAGGGGCGCAATCGTGTCGAATCTGAGTAGGCTCGGCATCATCCTGTTCTATGGAATGGCAACCTTGCTGGCGTGCAGTCACGCCAACGCGCTGGTGGTGAAGGCACAGGGCGGCTTTCAATCAGCGCCCGTTGGTCCAGGCATCGAATATGTGGCTCTCGAAGATGAAACCACTACCATTGACGAAGTTCTGCAAATCACGAATTGGCAGACGGTCACCGGTCGACACGCGAGTTTCGGCTTTGACAACAGGCCTCACTGGCTCAGATTTCATGTTCAGAACGACCACACCTGGCCAATCAACATCCTTATCGCCCTTCGGAACAATTACCTGGACAACGTCGACCTTTACATTGTCGATCCGGGCGGAAACATTCGAGACCATCAGGTCTCCGGGGATCAACGCGCCGCCAGGGAACGCCCCATCCGCCACCCCGAAAATATCCATCCGGTGGCTTTGTCCGCCAGTGAGCGTGTCTCAATTTATATTCGGTTGCAAAGCAGCTCTGCACTGAACATCCCGATTCAGCTCTGGGAACAGGATGTCTATCTCGCTTTCGATTATGCACGAACCGTTGCCGTGGGCATTTTTCTGGGCCTGATGATCATGTTCAGCCTGTATCATCTGATGATTGCCGCCCTGACGCGAGACAGCGCCGCACTGTTCTACGCAGTTTTCGTATTCGCAGTTTTCGTGATGTTTGCATACAGAAAAGGCATCCCGCCCAGCCTCTCCAACGCCTGGGCGCCCTCCACCGAGACCGCCAATATCCTTGCCATGAGTGTGACCGGTTTCAGCCTGTGTTTCTTCACCAGCATCATTCTTCGGCTTCGGTCTGCGATACCCCGCTTGGCCGACACCATGAAGTGGGCCGGGCTGATAGCGCTGGCCCCTATCCTGGCGTATGTGGTCGTTGATTACAGCTGGGTGATTCGCTTTTCACTCGGCTATTCATTGTCGTTGATCGCCCTCTTTACTCTGGCAGTGTTGCTGCGACTCAAGGACGGCTACCCTCCGGCAAAACCCATGGTGATCGGCAGCGTTTTTGGTATCACCGGAAACAGCCTGGGCATTCTGTCATCCATCGACGTCGTCAGTATTACTTTCGAGCTCGAAGCCATTATCTTTGCCAGCAACGCTTTAATGGCCTTGTTCTTTGCCCTGACATTGAGCTTTCGGATCAATATGGACCGCGTGCTGCTCGAAGAAGCGCAACGCCAGCACACTCATGAGTTAGACGAGCTGGTACGCCAACGAACGGAAGAGCTGGAGAATGTAAATCAGCAACTGCGCCTCGTCAGCATTACCGATGGCCTGACCCGGCTCAACAATCGACGCCATTTTGATGAAACACTGAAAACAGCCTACAACCGGGCTTTCCGAGAGAAAGGATCGCTGGCCATCTTGCTTCTGGATATTGATCACTTTAAACAGCTCAACGATACCTACGGGCACAGTTATGGCGACGAGTGTCTGAAAAGTCTCGGCAGAAACATAAAGCGATGTTTAAGGCGGCCCAGGGATATGGCGGCACGCTACGGCGGTGAGGAGTTTGTGATATTGCTGCCGGATACAGAGCTGCAAGGTGCTTTGCACCTTGCAGAAGTACTCAGACAGCGAGTCGAATCCACAGTCATCAGGGATAATGACATCGAAGCCAGCATGACAATCAGTGTTGGTGTGGCGGCAGAAATTCCTGCCCATCGCGATCAGCACGAAGCGCTGTTGCAAAAAGCCGATCAGTGGCTTTACCGGGCCAAGCATGAAGGGCGCAATCGCGTAGCGGGCGATCTATAACCCATTTGTGATCCAAACGGGCCCAGAGAGACTACACTGCAAACCACTCTATTGATTCTCATGCCAGGGGAGGCTCACTCTTGATCACCGTTCACCACCTGAATAATTCCCGCTCGCAACGCATCCTGTGGATGCTCGAAGAGCTGAACGTGCCGTACGAGATAAAACTCTATGAGCGCAATCCCGAGACCATGCTTGCTCCGGAAAGCCTGAAGAAGGTGCACCCGCTCGGTAAATCTCCGGTAATCACAGACGGCGATCTGGTGATTGCCGAATCGGGCGCCATCATCGAATACCTTGCTCACAACTACGGCAAAGACTCGATGTTACCGGAAACCGGAGGACAGGCCTGGCTGGACTATACGTATTGGCTCCACTACGCCGAGGGCTCACTGATGCCACCACTGGTGATGCGGCTGGTATTCCAGAAAATCAAAACCAGCCCGATGCCTTTCCTGATCAAACCCGTTGCAAAAGGCATCGCCGACAAGACCGTGGAAACCTTCGTCGGACCGATGATCAAAACCCACCTGGATTTCATCGAAGACCACCTTTCAAAGAACACCTGGTTCCTGGGGGACACTCTGAGCGCGGCAGACATTCAGATGAGTTTTCCGCTGGAAGCGTCGGTGGCGCGCGGCATTGTCGGCGAGGGTCGTCCCAGCATCAACGACTGGGTCGCCCGGGTGCATGCCCGTCCGGCCTATCAGAAAGCGCTTGATAAGGGAGGCGAGTACGATTTCGCCTGAGCGGAATTTCACCGGTGAAAAACACCTTTCACTAAGATTGGACCAATGTCGCGGAGGAAATCTGTTTTTTCGAAAAATAAGAGACGAATACACTTTTTATGCGGGACTTTTAGTAAATATCACTAAAAATTCTGGGTTAGACTTCGTTATGTACAGTGTTAGTGCATATACATATTGTGTTTTTAGCCTGATAAACCGAACCGGAGAAGCAAATGATGATAAGAAAACTAACGGCATTCATTCTTGCGTGCGCTGTGTTCACTTCCGTCAATGCAACGGCTGATCAGCTTGACGAGGTTATCAAAAGAGGCACCCTGAACTGCGGTGTGGTTCTGGACTTCCCACCGATGGGATACCTGGACAGCGACAACAATCCGGCAGGTTTCGATGTCGACTACTGTAAAGATCTTGCCGAAGCGCTGGGCGTTGAGGCGAACATCCTTAACCTGACCTGGGGCGACCGTATTCCGTCACTGATTGCCGGTAAAACCGACGTGGTCATCGGTTCAACCTCCGACACTCTCGAACGCGCCAAGTCTGTTGGCTTCACCTACCCGTACTTCGTGTTCAAGTTTCAGGTAATCGCGAAAGAGGACAAAAACATCGAGTCCTTCGACGACCTGAAAGACATGAAAGTTGGCGCCGCTTTGGGCACCACCTATGAAACCGAGTACCTTGCTTACGCTGAGCAGCAGGGCTGGGGAAAGGACAACTACACCTCGTTCAAATCGGAAAACGACGCCTTCCTGGGCCTGTATCAGGGCAAGGTTGACGCCATCATCTCCACTAACACCAACATCGCAACCAAACTTCAAAGCGAAGAGTTTGCAGACTTTGAAGCGGGTCCCTATGTTCCAAACTACGACGACGTTGTCGGCATCATCGCCAAGCGCAGCGAAGTCGCCTGGATCAACTACCTGAACCTGTTCCTGATCCGTCAGATCCGTGATGGCAACATGAACGAGGCCTACAACAAGTACTTCGGATCCGATGCACCTGCCGATCTGATCCAGTCCCTGAGGGATAACAAGTAAGTCGCACAGCCTCTTGTGCAACGACTTTGAACACTGGTCAGCATGCCATTCGGGCTGCTGACCAGCCCTCTCACACCACATAAAGTGGCCAAGGTATGGAATATGAATTTCACTGGAACATTGTGTTCCAGAAGATGCCTGAGTTGCTGAACGGTGCTTTCGTGACCCTGCACGTTTCCGTGCTTGCGATGCTTTTGGGCATTGTGATTGCCATATTGCTGGCGATTGCAAAGATGAACAACGCCAAGCCCTTTTGCCACATCGCGACCGTCTGGGTGGAAATTGCCCGTAACACTCCGGCTCTGTTTCAAATTTACATGGCTTACTTCGGCCTCGGCGCCTTCGGCATTCACCTGAGCCCGTATGTTGCCGTGTTAAGCGCACTGGTCTTTATCAACGCCGGTTATCTGACAGAAACTTTCCGCGGTGGCTTCCAGTCAATTCCCAGCACCCAGTACAGTGCGGCCAAGTCCCTGGGCATGACCAGCATCCAGACTTATCGGTACATCATCCTCCCGCAGATGCTCCGTCGCATTTACCATCCGATGACCAATCAGTTTGTCTGGTCCATTCTGATGAGCTCACTGGGCATCCTTGTGGGCATGAGCGAGCTGTCCGGCACCACCCAGCGACTGCAGTCGCTGTCGTTCCGCACACTTGAGTTCTTCATCGTGGCGGCGGTCATGTACTTCGTGATTACCAAGCTGGTTCTGTTCGGTGCATCCCTTCTGTCTCGCAGACTTTTCAAGGGGGAAATCTGATGAACTCACTGTTTACTCCCCTGTCCTGGGACGACAGCGGTTATATCCTGACCGGCGTCTGGAACACGATTACGATCTCTGTGGTCGCCATCGTCGTTGGCACCATCCTGGGTATGATCGTCGGTTTTGCCAGGGCTGAAAGCAACAAGGCTGTTAACCTGCTGTTCGGCAGTGTGCTGGATGTGCTGCGAAGCGTTCCGCTGATTATTCAGCTGATCCTGTTCTCGACGTTTGTCGGGGCCATCGGACATCCACTCGATCCCTTTGTGGCAGGCTCGATCGTGCTGTCGCTCTACACCATGGCTTTCATGAGCGAGGTGTTCCGCGGTGGCTTCGAGAGCGTCAGCAAGTCCATGCAGACTGCGGCACGTTCGTTGGGCATGACCTATTGGCAAACCATCTACCATATCCGATTCCCCATCGGCTTACGGGCTGTTCTGCCCTCCTGGCTCGGGGTGGCGCTGAGCGTTATCAAGGATTCGGCGCTGGTGTCCGTGATTGGCTACATGGAATTATTGCGCACCTCAGAGCAATTGATTTCACGTACCCAGCAGCCACTCGAGATCCTCATCGGTGTTGGTCTCTTCTACTTCATCATTTCATACCCCCTCTCCCACTACGGGCGGTATCTAGAGAGGAAAATGGCAATATGATTAGCGTCCAGAACGTCCATAAATCCTTTGGTGACCTTGAAGTTCTGAAAGGCGTCAGTCTGGATGTCCCCAAAGGCGAGGTGCTCAGCGTGATCGGCGGCTCCGGCAGCGGTAAGTCGACGCTGCTTTACTGCATCAATGCCATTGAAACCATCAATTCCGGCAAGATCCTTGTGGACGACATTGACGTGCACGCCAAGGAAACCAACAAAGACAAACTGCGCCAGAAGCTGGGCATGGTGTTCCAGCAGTTCAACGCGTTTCCCCACATGACCGTACTGGAAAACGCCGCTCTGGCGCCCCGCATCGTCAAGAAGATGAGCAAGGACGAGGCGATGGAAATCGCCAAGAAAGAGCTGAAACACGTTGGCCTGGGTGACAAGTTCGACGTGTATCCCACACGGATGTCCGGCGGCCAACAACAGCGGTTGGCCATTGCCCGCGCCATGGCCATGAAGCCGGATTACATGCTTCTTGACGAGGTGACTTCTGCGTTGGACCCGGAGCTGGTCGGTGAAGTGCTGGATACCCTTAGGATTCTGGCAGAAGACGGCATGACCATGATCTGTGTCACCCACGAGATGGGTTTTGCCCGCGACGTCTCTGATCGCGTGGCTTACTTCCACCAGGGCGTGATTGCAGAAATCGGCGAAGCAAAGCAGGTCATTAATGACCCGCAGAACGAACTGACCCAGAAGTTCCTGTCAAAGGTGCGCTAATCGCGTTCCATCCTGCCTGCCGGGCCGGCAATGCCTGAACCCCATTGCCGGCCCGACATTACAAATCCTCTTGCACCAATGAAACCAGTTGAGTCTGCCTGCCCGCCCATGGCGTACTAGGAGGAGACATTTCAAACGGTGCAGCATGAGACCATGATCAGAATTGCGCAAATTATCGCTCTCGCCATCCTCGCTGCCTTGGCCCAGATCAGTCAGGCCGAGTTGCGCTGTGGCAGTTCGCTGATCAGCACAGGCGACTGGCCTCTCGAAGTCGAGGACAGCTGCGGTCCACCCGATTACATTGCGGAATATCCCACCGGCACCGTACCCGGGCTGGGCGTGGTGCAAACGGAAGAGCACTGGTACTACAACTCGGGGCCGCAACGTTTCATTCGGCGGCTGATTTTTCGCAATGGTAAGCTCGTCGCCGTGGACGATCTGGGTTATGGATTTCACGTGTCCGACGCGCCAGCATGCAGCCCCAGCGCCCTGCGGCACGCCAAAACCGAGTACGACCTGGTGGCCCGGTGCGGACAGCCCGCCTCGAAAAGGGTGGAATGGCAAACGCCAGACCATCGTCGGCTCGCACAATCCCGCCGAAACCTGAACCCGGTTCTGGTTCAGGAATGGTTGTATGAATTCTCGAGCAATGAGTTTCGTCAGGTCGTCACGCTTCAGAATGGCAGGGTTGTAGACATCGAATCACGTCCGGGTCGATAGACTTTTAGCGACGTCTCACCCACGCCCAATTCCGGGGCCGGCCCCCCCGCAAGATCCCCAGTCTCGCCCCATACCAGAGCACGCCTCAGACGCCGCAATCGGTCTTTCACAGTTAACCTAGCGCTTTGATAGCGGTATGTATTTTGCTGCTTTTTACGACGAGCATCTGTCGATTGTGAGGAAGGTTCATGAACCCACTGTTGTATCCGTCCACTCTGATAGCCCGTCGCCTCAAGCCGGCAGAGATGGCCGTTGTCTGTTTTATTCTGCTGGCTTCCGGTCTGACAACGACCTTTCTGGGTCTTCAACTCACTGGGTTGGCGTTTATAACCCTGGCGAGCTACCTCTCGATTACCCTGGTGTTGCTTCTTCACAAGGATGCGGAAGCCCTCCTGGCAGATTGCCAAACCCAGGCCAATTACCGTGATTACCGGCGACTCGATACACGCCTCACAATCCTCAGCCCACTGGCCCATGCCGTCGCCGGAGCCCTGCGGGACGCGGAACGTCGCGAACATCGCCTTGCCGACTGCCTTGCTGAAATCACCCACGCGACAGGCGAACTGTCCCGGAGCAGTCAGCTGATCGCCAGTGGCGCCAACGAACAGCGCCAGGCGTCCGCATCCACCTCCGCGGCCGTGGAACAAATGAGCCAGAGCATTGCCGAAGTGGCTCGCAACGCACAATTCTCTGAACAAGCCAGTGAACAGGTTCGCGACCTGGTAACCGATGGTGCCGGCCGCCTGACCACCGCCAGCAAAACCATCATCGATATGGCCGCAGATGCAGAGCGCACGGCAAGGCTTATGTCCCAACTTCTCGATCAGTTTCAGTCCGTCACTCAGATGACCGACACCATCGGCCACATTGCAGAACAAACCAATCTGTTGGCGCTGAATGCAGCGATCGAAGCGGCCAGGGCTGGTGACGCCGGCCGTGGGTTTGCCGTTGTCGCGAGCGAAGTTCGGCAACTGGCCAGCGACAGCCATCAATCTGCCAATAACATTAATGCCAACATCAGCAGTGTGAGAGAAAAGATCGAAGCAACTCACCAACAGATGGATCGGCTCCTCGCTCAGGCGCAGGACAGCGTAGCCCACACTCAAGCAGTTCAGGAATGTCTAGAGCAGATCCAGCATCACTCCACAGAAATGAACGGTCAGGTCGCGTCGGTCGCCCAGAATGCGCGGGAGCAGGATCTTGCGGTGGGTGAAATAGCCAATCAGGTGGACACCACCCACCAGCGAATTGACGCCAATGGGCGGGCGACCGAGGAAACCGATCAGATCGTTCAACACATCAAAAGCCTGACCGCGGCTTTAAAAGAACCAGCCCTCGCCGGAGGTAGCCAATGATGGAGTCTTTTATCGTGGTTGCCGTGATGTTGTTTTTGATCGTAGCGCTGGCGATCAAAAAGCCCTGGCACCATCCGGTTCGGCGCTCCGAAGGGGTACAACTTTTAAACGGCCTCCGGCAACTGCTTGAGCATCTCCAACAACACCGTGGGCTGAGCACCGGTTATCTCAGAGGGGATCAATCCCTGAAGTCCAAAGTCGATGACACCCGCGCATCGATTCGATCAGACCTGCGCAGGTTAAACGAAACTGCCCTTTGCGATCATGATCGCTGGGTCGCATTTAAGGACCACTGGTCACGGCTCGAACAGTCAGCGCTGTCACTTCCGGTCAGTGACAACGTGCAGCAGCACAACCACCTGATCGCCAACATGCTGCAGCTCATTGAAGACATCGCGGCGCAAAACAATCTGTTGTATCTGACGCATCCCGGCGACGGCATCAGCATCCTGTGGCGCGAACTCCTGTACACCACCGAATGGCTGGGTCAGGCACGTGCCCTCGGCACCGGTATAGCAGCCGCCGGTCAAAGTTCCGGCGTGGAGAGGATACGGCTGGGTTTTCTGTGCGAGCGCATCCAGACGCTATCGACCATTGCCCATGCCGATTTGGAGGGGCACAGCACATCCGGTTTGCAGTCTCTGAAACAGGCCGGCCAGACCGTCAGTACCCTACTCTCAATCATTGAAAATGAGTTCCTGTCGGCCAACAAACCCAACCTTCCCGCAACCGACTACTTCGATCAGGCGACCCGGGCTATCAGCGCTCAGTTTGCCGTGGTCGACGAAATGCTGGCAGCGCTGCAAAAACGAGTCTGACCGCCACAAAAAACGCATCTAAATCACATCATTACAACGCCTATCACTGACTTGCCAAGCGGCTCGTGGCCTTCTACTTTTGTCTAACAACAAAAATACAAGGAAGCGTCGGCGTGCCAACGTCGGCCGTTGTTGGAAACGACAACACGCCAAACCGTGAGTAATCACGGGACGGAAAGCCACGAGTCCATCGGCCCCTGAGGCCGGGATGGATTGTCGGGCTGCCTTCCAAGGTTCCCCCCGTCATCTGATAAATCCACAACCGTCGTGTTGCCGTCATCGATGAACCCAAAGTCCTCGAGGAACGGCTTAATGAACAAAAAAAGACTTCCGCCCCTCTGCCTATTCCTGGCATTTCTGTTTAGCATCAGCGCCGCATCTGCGGCCAATCTCCCTGCCGATCGCTACACGCTGCAACTGGCGCACAGTTCAAAATGCGTGAACGTTGCCAGCGGCAGCACATCGAACAATGCCCTGCTTCAGCAGCTCACCTGCGATGATTCCTCGCTGGTGCAGGCCTTCGATATCAGCCCAACTGACAGTGGCTATTATCGGTTGATTAACGCCAACAGCGGCAAAGCCATGCGAGTCGCCGGCGGCTCTGCCTCAGCCGGCGCCAGCATTGTCCAGTACACCTGGTACGACTGGGACTCTCAACACTTCAAGCCACAGGCCAACGGCGATGGCTACATTCTGAGAAACCGGTATTCCAACCAATGCGTCGAGCTTCAGAACGACTCACAAAACGACGGGGCACAGTTGGTCCAACAGCCCTGTGATGGCTCAGTCAATCAGACGTTCAACATCCTACCGACCGAGGAGGGAGAACGGAACGTCGCCGATGGACGCTACACGGTGAAGGCGGTGCACTCCGGGAAGTGCCTGGATGTACCTAATTCGTCGACCTCTAACGGCACTCAGTTGCAGCAATGGAGCTGCAATGGATCCGCCGCCCAGCAATTTGATTTCCTCTACGTGGGCGATGGCCAGTACGAGATCATCAATGCCAACAGCGGCAAGTGCCTGGATCTCTACTACGGATACACCTACAACGGCACCAACATTGAGCAGTACACCTGTAATCAGGGCAATAACCAACGCTGGTTGGTGAATGGCCTGGGCAATGGTCAGTTCCATATCCAGACAATACTGGGAAGCAACAAGCATCTGGACATCGAAAACATCTCGGTGGCAGACGGCGCCAAGACGCATCTCTGGGAATACAACGGGAAAGACAACCAGAAGTGGACCCTGGAACCGGTGGTATACAACAACACGGTTCAGGATGCTGTCTACAACATCGTGGCGAAACACTCGGGCAAATGCCTGGACGTGCCCGGATCAAGCACCAGTCCCGGCACCAAGCTGCAGCAGCACAGCTGTAATGGCACCAGTGCCCAGTCTTTCCAGGTCGTCCATCAGTCGGATGGTTATTACCGCATTAGCAACACCAACAGCGAACTGTCGCTGTCCGTGCGCGATTTTTCCAACAACACCAACGCGGCAATTGAGCAGGATGAGAATCTCGGTGGCGACAATCAATTGTTCCGTTTCGTGCCGAACGGATCAGGCTATGTGATTCGGCCCAAATCCAGCTATCAGTGCATGGACGTCAATGCCAATGGATACAGCAGCAACTACGGAGAGCTGGAGCAGTTCACCTGTAATTACAACGATAACCAGACCTTCGAATTACAGATGATCTCGGCGGACCCGTCCTACAGTCCAGGCGCGGCCGTCAACAACGACACTGTGGTTCTCCTGCATGGTTTCGCAGGCTGGGGCCGTGGTGAACTCTTTGGTTTGAAATACTGGGGTGGCGGCTGGAAAGGCGACAAAGATCTCCAGGAATATCTGAAATCGCAAGGTCACGACACCGTTACCCTGGCTGTTGGCCCGCTGAGTTCAAACTGGGACCGAGCTGTAGAAGCCTACTATCAGCTCAAAGGCGGCTGCGTAGACTATGGCGCGGCCCATGCTGCTACTCACAACCACGACCGCTACGGTCGGTGCTACGATCCGTTGTTGTCCGACTGGGACGCCTCCAACCAGATCCACATCGTGGCTCACAGTCAGGGCGGCCAGACCGCGCGGGTGCTACTGAAACTTCTCCGTGACGGCGCAGCGGCTGAGAATTTCGCCGCAGGCACTCCATTCGAGGGAGGCAAAGACTGGGTCAAGAGCATCACCACACTGGCGACACCCCACGACGGCACCACACTGACGGAGTTCGTGAACCCGCTGGACATCACGGAGAACATCGTAACTGAGGTCTATCGGATTGCGGGACTCGCCAGCGGCGAAAACGTGGTTTACGACCTGAAGCTCGATCAGTGGGGCATCGATCGTGGTGCCAACGAGAGCTGGAGCGACTACTTCCAACGAGTGAAAGACGACAACCTGTGGGCCAATTCTCAGGACACGTCCCTCTACGACCTCAGCCCGGAAGGCGCGCCCTACATCTATGGCGGCAACGTCACCTATCCAGATGTCTACTACTTCTCCTTCCCAACCCAGTCCAGCTACGAGGGCCTGTTGAGCGGGAATCACTACCCCATTATTTCCAACTTCCTGCTCTTCATGCCGCAGTCCATCTTCATGGGCCAATACACCAACAGTGGTCTGGGCGTGGATAGCACCTGGTTCCCGAACGACAGCGTCGTCAACACCGTGAGCATGGATGGTCCGGCGGGTGCGCCCATTCAGATGTACAACGGCACGCCCGTGACCGGTGTCTGGCAAAACATGGGATTGCAAAACGGTTGGGACCACCTGGACATCACAGGGTTGTTCACTCTCAAGAACATCAACCCGCTCTATCTGGAGCATGTTCAGCGACTCAAATCCCTGAACTGATCCCGGGTTTTCGCTACCGAGACGAAAGCGGTCCTTCGGGGCCGCTTTTTTGTTTCCCGTATGCGAGCAAGCGGCTTCAAAGGTTGGGCATGATCACCAGCGGGCGCGAGGTATGACGGGTAACGTAATCCGCCACACTCCCCAGGAGGATTCTTTGCCAGGGTTTCTGTTTGCGGCGCTGCAGGATGATCAGGTCTACACTTTCTTTTTCAGCAACATCGATAATCACCCGACCGGTGCTCTTGCCTCGCTGAACGCGGGAGTCCACTTCGTAGCCCATCGCCTCCAACCGCTGCGTAATGGCGACCATCCGCTCCTGTAACTCTTCCTCTCGGGCAGCGACCTGCCGTATTAACTGGCTGGGTGGCATCAGTTGTTTTCGGAACAGGACAAGGCTCTCCTCCGGCACCTCACACACCAGCAGGACCAACAGGGAAAGATTATCCGGGTTTATCAGACCAAGAGCCGGGTCGAGGTGTTCTACCGGTCTCAAGGGATCCACTGCGAACAGAGCCCGAAGCTTCGATGTCTGGGGATCGGATGATGGCATTCAGGCCTCCTTCGGATAAGACTGCCGCATCAGGAAATAAACGCCGAATGACACAACCAGCGCTGGTAACAGTTCATAAAGGGAATCTGAAAAACCCAGGGCCTGCCAGCCAATCAAGGTCACAAAACCCGCCAGCATCATTATCGCGGCCGTGGGCCTCGTGAGCGGCGCATTGAGCACCCTCAGAACAATGACCGGGCCAAGAGTGCCCCCCAGCGCCGACCAGGCAAAAACCACCAGCGCAAACACATTGGCCGGCGCAATCAAAGCCACCATAAGCACCACAATGGTGATACCCAGCGTGCCGATTTTGGTCCGCGCGTAAGATTGTCCGAATCTGGGAATCAAGTCCTGGCTAATGGCCGCCGAACAAGACAGCAACATGGAATCTGCAGTCGATAAGGTGGCCGCAAAAATCGCTGCCAGAACCATGCCGGTCAGCACATCAGGTAGATAGGCCTGTGCCAAGGTGGGCAGTGTCAGCTCGGGATCCGTGATATCTCCATTCAACATCACGCGGGCGTATAGGCCAATGGTGACGGTCATGAGCGCGAAGGGCACGTACCAGGCGAAATACACCTTGCGTGCTTTGGGCACGTCTTTCGGATGTCGCAAGGCGATGGTTCGCACCAGGATATGGGGCTGACCCACTACACCCAACCCGGCGGCTATCCAGCCCAGAACAAAGGCAAGCGTGCCAAAAGCCAGGTTGTCAGGAGTCCAGTCCAGCAATGCCGGGTTGATCTGGGCCAGTCGGTCCGCCAGGGCATAAGGGGAGCCGACGTTCATAACGGCGACACCACACAGCAGCGCCATGCCTAGCAGCATGACAAAGGACTGCGCCACGTCCGTCCAGATCGACGCCCGCAGGCCACCGGCAAAGGAGTAAAGCACCACCACGACCGCACCCAACACAGCGCCGAGCCACACCGGCCAATCGAACATCACGTGCAATGCCTTGCTGCCCGCTTTGAGCTGAGCGGCGGCATACACCGACAGGAACAGGAGTGTGAGCACTGCCGATACAATGCGCAGCGGGCTGGACTCCAGAGCCGGGTTCTGCGAAGTGAGCGCGGGGATGGTGTTGACTGGATGCTTTTCCGAATACTCTCGCAGGCGACGGTGGAAGCTACGCCAAACAAACCAGTCGCCCACCAGCCAGCCAAAGGCCACCCAAAATGCCGACACGCCCGCCACCCAGGTATACCCCACCAGGCCGATAAACATGTATCCGGAATTATTAGTGGCCACAGACGACAACCCGATGATCCAGGCTGGCGTATTGCAGCCCGCTGTCAGGTAGTCGTTCACGTCCTCATGTTTTTTCCGTATCGACGAAATGCCGATGATCAGAAACACCGCAAGAACGCCGATGAAACTTAGCGCGGTCACGCCCATAAGCGAATCAGAGTTCGATTAGGAAATCAGGCACAGACATCAGGCCAGAGCACTGCCCTGCTGGTCAAAGGTTGCGTTTCTCCCGCGCATCGTCGATGCCACCCTCATTAATCACATTGGTATAGCCAGCCTTTTCCAGAGCCGATTTGGCCTTTCCGGCTCGGCTGCCGCTTCGGCAATAGAGGTGGATTTCCGTTTCTTTATCCGGAAATTTCTCGGTAACCCCTGCTACGATCTGCTGATGCGGAATCAATGGATCGCCCTCAATATGGCTGGCCTGATATTCCGCTTCCGTTCTCACATCAATCCAGACCGGCTCCGCGTAGGCTAGTATCGGGGTGAGCAAAAGTGATAAAGACAAAAGAATGGCTTTGAGTGAAACCCGAATATTCATGGCACCTGCACTCCCTGTGTTTGGGTTGTACTATTCAGTTTAGCCAATTCTGACTAATGGCAGGACTGCACACAATGGAAGTCACAGACATCATACTCGCGCTGCTTTTCGGCTGTATCGGCTTCGGATATTTCATGTACGGCCGCCGCACAAAAAACATCGTAGCGCGCTACTGCGGCATCGGGATGGCACTTTATCCCTACCTGGCGAGCACACCCTGGGAAATGTTGGCGGTAGGTGTCGGTTTGATGGCCGTGCCCCGGTTTGTGGAGCTGTAAAAGGGGATAACAATCTTGCGAATTCACAGCTGGGCGCGAACTCTTCGCCCGAGAGAACTGCCATTCCGAAGACAATTGACACGAGCAGCCGTTGCTCTGATCTTTCGAAAGTCTGAGGCAGGCGATACAGAGCTTTTGTTTATCCAGCGCGCCAAGCGCGAAGGGGATCCCTGGTCGGGAGACATGGCCTTCCCGGGTGGAAGGGTAGACCCTGACGATGAGTCTCCGAGAGCCGCCGCCGAGCGAGAAACCCGGGAAGAGACCGGCATCGACTTAAAACGCCATGGGGTATTCAGAGCTCGGCTGTCGGATCTGGTTACCCGCCACCACAGCCGCTGGCGCCCAATGGTAGTCACCCCTTACATCTACGAGTGGACTGGTACCCAGGCCGAAATTCTCAATCACGAGGTGGAGCAAACCGTGTGGATTCCACGCGACTACCTCGCTGCGAAGGAAAACCGAAGCAGCCTGCCATTTCGCACACCGCTGGGCACGCTGACACTTCCCTGCTGCCGATACCAGGACTACTGCATCTGGGGGTTAAGCTACAGCATGATGCAGGAGATGCTTCGTCACTCAGCTGGAAACACAAATATAAGCTGACCCTCAGTCGTTCCAGTAGGCCTTGGTGCTCTCATCCAGGGGAAAAAAATGCTCAATTCGAAGATTCTGGGCCGTGACATCCAGCGGGGTGCCGATGGTCGCAATCGTGGAGAATATTTTTAGCTGCCGTTCACCAAGATTCAGGGTGAAAGGAATCGCCGGGTAATCCAGGTGTTCAACCACGTGGGTTTTCCAGTGCAGCGGCACGTCTGGCATGGCCAGGGCCTCTTCAAGTAACCGATTGGGCTGGTCCCGAAAAGGACCCGCCAGATGCTCATGGTAAACCCGTTGCAACATGTGGCAGGCAATGTTTTCCCAGTCGCCCACAAAAGGCTTCATGCCATGGTTGTCGATCAACGACAGTAGGAAATTGGGGCGGGCCGGTAACTGCGCTCCCAACGACACCATTTTTACAATCATCTGCTGCATCGCCTGGTTGGCCGTGACCAGATAGTATTCATGATCAAAAACCACCGCCGGATACGGCATGTGTGCCTTGAGAAGATGATCAAGTGCTTCCCTGATCATCGCCATGCCAGGGGCATTTAAATCCTGGTCACTGAACACCTGGCTGTAACCCGCGGCTGACAGCAGGCGGTTGGTGCCTGCCAGATCTGCCTGAAGCATCTGGGCCAGATGCAGGACCATGCCCTTACTCGGCTTGCTGCGGCCGGTTTCCAGAAAGCTGATATGCTTGGCCGACACCTCACATTCCAGGGCGAAATCCATCTGACTCAGACGTTTACCCTGCCGCATTTCCCGAAAAAGCGTACCGAAGGCGCTCATGTTGATCCCTATGCATGTTCAGTCGTTAAGCCATTATCGTCTCTGGGGGGTAGGCTGCACCATTACCTCACAGGTAATTGAGACGATCACCGCCAGGGTAGAAGCTTTGAAGCGTAGTCAAACTCATTGCCAAACCCAACTGAGGTGATCTTATGAAAAATTTCTTCCGTCAATTCAGCGTGAAGCAAATCATTCTGAGCGACGTTTTCCTGTCCACGCCACTTGCGCTGGCACTCATCCTGGCCGCAGAGCCCATCGCTCAAATGGCTGGAGGGCCAGGCGCCACTTTTTATCTGGCAGTCGGAATTGTGATGTTGATCTGGTGCGCAGACATGGCTGCGATGGCCACCAATGAACGATGGCTGAATAAATACTTCAACGTGATGATTGCCGTAGACGTCGTCTGGAGCCTGTTGTCCCTGGCCTTGATGATCTGGTTTGCCGAAAGTCTGCAAGCGCTGGGTTGGGTGCTGTTCGCCCTGAACGTTATTGTGCCGCTGGACATGGCCTGGATGAAGCGGGCATCTGCAAACAGGGTTTACGAACCAGAGTTTGGCTGAAGCCCAAACCAACGGGTGGTGGCGCCCGGGCCCCGGGTGGCCCTACCCCTTGCTCTGATCGCCGGGGGCGGACCGGACGCAATTCCGCCCGTCTGCTTTCGCCTGATAAAGCGCCTGGTCAGCTCGTTCGATCAGCGCTTTGATGTCGTGATCCCGGCTGGGTGACACGCAGTGCACCCCCGCGCTGACGGTAACCCGGTCGGCGACAATGGAGGCCGGATGCTCAATGTTCAGGTCGTAAACGCCGAGGCGGATCTTTTCGGCAATTTCCACGCCCTCATGCAACGTGGTATTGGGTAACAGCACGGCGAACTCCTCACCGCCAAAGCGCGCAATGGTCTCGCCTGCTCGCTTGACGTGGGACCGCAGTGTAGAGGCTAACTGTTGCAGGCAGTCGTCTCCCGCAAGGTGCCCGAGCGTGTCGTTAAATGCCTTGAAGCAATCCGCATCGATCATCAGCAGTGTCAGGGGAGTGTTGGTGCGTTTCGCCCGCAACCACTCGTCGGTGAGGGCCTCATCAAAGCCCCGGCGATTCCGGATGGACGTCAGCGCATCCATGGTTGTTTGCTGGTAGAGCTCGTTTGCCAATCGTTCGGTCTGGTCCCGGGACCATTCCAACTCCAGGCCATTGGTGATGCTCTGTTTCAGCACCGCATTAATTCGGAGAACCTGACGCAGCGTAATCACGAAAAACACCACCATCAACACGCCAATCGCTTTAACATCACTGTTATCGACCAATAGCAATGCGACACTCATGGGGAGCAGAATGGGCGACGTGAACAACACGTACGACACCATTGAAGAAGAAGTAGACGCGACCGCACCCGAGACCAGGCCAGCCGCCGTAATCACCAGAATCGCAAGTCCGAGCCCGTCGAATTCGATGGCCGCACCCACATAAAGGCCCCAGATGCACCAGACCAGGCCAAGCATCACCGAACTGACGGCAAATACCCCTCGCCAGAATCGCGGCGTACGGGTTTGTGAATGTCGCTCATACTGAATTTTCATCATCCACCGGACCAGCACGGTGAAAGACAGAAAGCCGACCCAGCCAAGCAAAAACACGTGGCTGACTCTGTCCCAGAAAATGCCAAGATTGATAAGCGCCACGATGGAATGCCCTGAAATCACCAGGGGCGTCTGGCCAACCAGACTGTCCATCAGCTTGTAGTCGCGCTTTTGCTGGAAGGTGTTTCTCATTTTTCTCACAAAAACCCGTAAGACGGAATTCCTTGTTTTTGTCCTTACATTTGAGCGCGCAAGTTACTCGATTGCAGCAGCTATTGCCTTAAGATTTTTGTAACACCGCTCGAAACTTGAGCCGTAAATTTGATGGAATGTGCGACGAGCTTTTCTGACGTGGTGAGCAGCGATCTGACGATTCGGATACAGGCTAAGATCACTGACGGCCCGGGTTGGGCCGCCAGATCCACAAACGCTCGCGATTCAGCCAGACCTTGATCAGGCCTCTGCCCCCTCCTCCGCAGCAGCTTCCATTTTTTCAATGGCTTGCTTAAGGGTTTTCACAGACTCCCCGTGTTTGCCTTGCTTGTGAAGCGACTCGCCCTTCGCCCTGAGCTTCTGAACCTCGGCTCGGGTCTGGTCATCCATCTGTGTTGACTCCATCTGCGAATCGACCTGCTTCATCAAGGCGGGGCACTGGCCGGTCAATGCAGGCGACGAGAACAGCACAGTAGCGAGTAATATCATTAGGTAGCGCATGGTGATTCTCCCTGTTGTTCACCCACCTATCAGAATAGCCAATTTGCAGGAAAAGCGTGTCCTGTTTGCTACCATAAGCAAGCCGCTCGCAAAGCTCCCGATTCGCAAGGAAGAAGCCAGCCCAATGTCCCATGACCTGCCCTATTCCCAAGCCTGCGAAAACAACAAAGGCCCGATCCTGGATATACTGCGATACGTGTTCCATGGCTCGGGCACGGTCTTGGAGATAGGCACCGGAACGGGCCAACACGCCGTATATTTCGCAAACGCTTTGCCCCATATTCAATGGCAGCCAACGGACCATCCCGACGCCGCCCACGTATCGCTGCCCAGACTGGAGCAGGCGGCACTCCCCAATCTGAATGACACCCTGCCGCTGGACGTCAACGATCCGAATTGGCCAGTCGAATCCTTTTCCGGAGCGTTTTCGGCGAACACGGCTCACATCATGGCGTGGCGGGAAGTCGAACAGATGTTCCAGGGCATTGCCGCGCGATTATCCGAGGGAGGCGTGTTCTGCCTTTACGGACCGTTCAATCATCAGGGCAATTACTCGAGTGACAGCAACCGGCAGTTCGACCAGCACTTGAGGGCCCGGGCGCCCCATATGGGCATTCGGGATCTGGAGGATCTAACCGCCCTGGCGGACTCCGTCGCCCTGACATTGGTCGAAAATCACGCCATGCCTGCCAACAATCGGATGCTGGTGTTCACCAAGAGCAACCCACTCACTCAGTAAACACAAACCCCAGCAAGCCGTAAGTCAGGCCGGTGACCACGACGATTGCCAGGACATTGAGGGCCAGACCGGCACGCAACATATCCTGAATTCGCATGTGGCCGCTGCCAAATACAATGGCGTTTGGCGGTGTTGCCACGGGCATCATAAAGGCGCAGCTGGCCGCGATCGCCGCCGGCACGGTCAGTAACAGCACCGGCATATCCTGGGAAACCGCCAGTGCGCCGAGCAGGGGTAAAAACGTCGCGGCCGTGGCTGTGTTGCTGGTGACTTCCGTCAGGAAAACGATCACAGCCACCACCAGCGCTATCACCACGAGTGTCGGCCACTGGCCGGCCACAGAAAGAGACTGTGCGATCCAATCCGCCAACCCGGAATTGCTGATCGCGCCGGCCAGGGCAAGCCCGCCGCCAAACAGCAGCAACACACCCCAGGGAAGACTCTTGGCGGTTTCCCAATCCAGCAGAGAAACACGCTCACCGGAGCCAGCCGGCACCAGAAACAGCACAATGGCTGCAACGATGGCCACGCCGGTATCGCTCAGCCAAGGCATCCATGCCTCGGCCAACAACGGGCGCAGCATCCAGGCGGCCGCCGTCATCACAAAGATCATCGCCACTCGTTTTTCAGCGCTTTTAAGCGGCCCCAACCCCTTCAGTTCCTCACGGATGGACTCGCCGCTGCCGGCCTGGCTGCCCAGTCCGAAATCCCGCCGAGTGAGCCACCACCAGACGATTACCAGCATCACCAGGCTCACGGGCAGACCTATCACCATCCATTGGGCAAAGCCCACGGCGATGCCCTGGCTCTGCATCAGGTACGCCGCCAGCAGCGCATTCGGAGGTGTACCGATCAGCGTTGCGACACCGCCAATACTGGCCGAATACGCGATGGCTAACAGAAGCGCGGTGGCGTAGCGTCGAACGCCCTCCGAATCGGTCGCCTTCATCATGGCAATCACCGAGAGACCAATCGGCAACATCATGATGGAGGTGGCGGTGTTGCTGACCCACATGCTCAGAAACGCGGTGGCGGTCATGAAGCCGGCGATCTGCCGGCGCGGATTGTCCCCCACGGCTCTCAGGATCCACAGGGCAATTCGTTGGTGAAGGTGCCAGCGCTGCATCGCCAGGCCCAGGGTAAAACCACCCAGGAACAGGAAAATAATGGGATTAGCGTATGGCGACGTTGCATCCTTGATGTCGCCCAGTCCCAGTGCCGGAATCAGAACGATTGGCAGCAGCGATGTCGCAGGAATGGGGATCGCCTCGGTCGACCACCAGATAGCCATCATCAGCATTAAACCGAGCGCGGACCAGGCTTGGGGCAGCATGCCTTCCGGCGCGGGTGTCACAAGCGTGATCGCCAAACAAAGCGGCCCCAGCAACAGCCCGATGGCCCTGACTTTTGCCAGCCCTGCCGACGTGGGGTCACTCATACGCGCTTTTTCTCCATCAAAGCGACCATCAACCCGAGCTGGTCAGGCGACTCCCTGAGCCTGCAACCACTGGTTGATCTGCGACTGGTTCATGGCACCACTCTGGCGGGCCACTTCCCGGCCATTCTGGAACAGGATCATGGTGGGAATGCTGCGAATCCCATAACGGCCGGAAGCCCCCGGTGCCTCCTCAGTATTGAGCTTGGCAAAGCGCACCTTACCACGCCAGCTTTTCGCCGCCTGTTCAAATTGGGGCGCCATGGCCTGGCAAGGGCCGCACCAGCTAGCCCAGAAATCCACCAGCACCGGCACATCGCTGCGCCCGGTATGGGCCGCAAAATTCTGCTCCGTAAGCGCCAGCATCTGGTCTGGCCACAGGGGCTGTTTGCACGCGCCGCAGTTGCCACCGGCGGACAGCTTGTCGGCGGGTACGCGATTCACTTTGTGGCAGTGGGGGCACACCAGGTGTCGGATGTCAGTCATGATGGGATTGCCTCTGATTCTCTCGTTGAAGAAATAGTCAGGGCATCCCGCAGGAAATCAAGCGGATTCAACCGGCTTGCGACTGAAGGTGCCGATGATCGGCGTGTTATGAGCCCTCAGCGCCGGCTCAATCTCCCGGTGCAGCGTGTGATACCGATAGAACGGCACACGGGGGAACAAGTGATGAATGGAGTGTAGATTCTGGCCCAGCCAGAACCACTCAAGAGGCTTCATCCAGCGAGGCATAATCAGGCTGTTGGTGTTGCGATACCGGGCAGGCTCCGAGTAAGGAATGTGCGGTCGGTAGGCAAACCAGTACGCCGTGAAGAAGCCGCCCATCAGGTAGCCGAGCACAATCACGGCGACAACGCCGGGCTGGTCTACCGCCACCACAAAGGCTACCCGCCAGCCCACCGACACCAACAGTTCCGCACAATAAGCCAGACGCGTGCGCCACGACGAGCCAGGCCAACTCTGCCGGGCAAAGAACGCGTTTTGCAGGGCAATAAACCGGATCACTGTGACCAGCGCGGCAATCGGCCCGCGGCCCATTCCGCTGATCATAAAGTCGGGGTCTTTGTCCGCTTGATTGGTGTAGCGGTGATGGGTGAAATGTTCCACCCTATGAGATTCATAGGAAACCGCAATCAAAGGCGCCACCAAATATCCACAGAGGTCGTTGAGCCATTTCAGGCGAGAGTGACTGCCATGAATGTTGCCGTGAACCGCTTCGTGCAGTGGCGTGTAGGCCATATACGTGAGGACTGCGAGCACCAGCGTGGCCAGCCATGCCGGTGTCAGGCCCGCAGCGAACAGACCCAGATTGATCACAAAGGCCGTCACTACCAGCCCCACCAGCGCTACGGTGGGCCAGGCAACCTGACCAATGTGTTGTTTTGCTGCCGCAATTGCCTGCTTATTCAGCGCGGCCAATTCTTCAGACATGTGCGCTTTCTCCATCAAACGTTGAGAAAACCCCGGCTTCAACGTCCATCACAGAGTAGCGCACCTCATTCTCTGCGGTATAGTGCCCCTGTGACGATTCGCCAGCTGAGCGCCGAAAAGGCCCGATAAGCGTTTGTCCGACCATCAACCAAGCGAACCAGAACCATGACCATCGATCGAGAACGCCTGGCTGCCCTGGCCGAACAGCCTCATTTCTATCGCGGCAGGTATCGAAACCTGGACCCGGTGCCCCGCCATGGCCTGGGCGACTTTCTGCGCTGGCAACTGGCGCCTGGGCGGCGGTTTCCGAAAGGCAAGCGCTACACTCTGCTGCGACCAGATGGCCATGCACTCGCGAATCCACCAGCAGAGCCTCAACTGACCTGGATTGGACATGCGTCGTTCCTGTTCCAGTATCGTGGTTTGAACATTCTGACCGACCCGGTGTTGTCCGACCGTGCCAGTCCGTTTCAACTGGTCGGGCCTAAGCGGTACACGCCGCCCGCCCTGACGGTGGCCGACATGCCGCCAATTCATCTGGTGCTGATTTCACACAATCACTACGACCACCTGGACGAAGCAACGGTGCGCCAACTCCATCGGCGCTTCGGAGAAACCTTGCGCTTCTGCATTCCCAGCGGGCTTCGGCAATGGTTCGAAAAACGGGGCATCCGAAATCTGGTGGAACTGGACTGGTGGCAGTCAGCCACTCTGGACGAAACCAACGAAGCCTTTTGCCTCCCGACGCAACATTTCAGCGGACGTACCCCAACCGACACCAACACGTCGCTGTGGTGCAGTTGGCTGCTGGATATCAACGGTTACCGGTTCTATTTCGGCGGCGACACTGGCTATGGCCAGGTCTTTCAACACATCGGCGAGGTATTCGCCCCGATTGATCTGGCCCTGCTGCCGATCGGCGCCTACGATCCACGCTGGTTTATGGCACCCGTGCACGTATCGCCGGAAGAAGCCGTCAGAATTCATCGGGACATCGGCGCCCGGCAGTCCGTTGCTATGCACTGGGGCACCTTCGTGCTGACCGACGAACCCATGGACGAGCCGCCGCGTCGGCTGCGCGTCGCCCTGGAGAAACAGGGCATCAGCGAATCAGAGTTTCGGGTGATGCAGCATGGGGAGGTCTGGTCGCCATGACCGTCGATACTTCTCCTGAGAAAAGCATTTCGGATGAAGAGATCGAGCAGGCTATCCACGCCGGCATTGCCCGCTATTTCGACGACTGCCGCGCCCGCGTGCCGGCGTTTATTGATCGGCACTTTCACTACCCCGGCGCCTTCGCGACCAATCGCAAGGCGTTGGGATGGGATATGCTGCGAGCACCGGTAAACCTGCTCTGGGCACCGATTTACGCTCTCGCCTGCCTGATCAATCTGCTAGTCCCGGAACGAACAGGCCTGAAATGGCTACACGCGGTGGCACGTCGTGTCCCTGCGGGGCTGACCACCCGGGTGCAGAAACACATTTCGGAACTGATTCTCACGGACCTGCTGAACAACAACCAGGATGGCAAGTTACTGGAATCGTATTTAGTGGATGCGCTGGAGGAAGTCTACGAACGCCATAACCGCGAACCAGTTGATCACCAACAATTTAGCCGCATGATCGAACCGCTGATTTCGGACACGCTGAATCAGTATCGCATCACCCGGACGGCGTCTGCTGATATCACCAGCAACCTTTCCATCACTGTCCTGGGCGCATTCGCGTTCCAGAAATTCACGCCCGGTGGTATCGGCTTGGGCGTGGTCCTTGCGTCCATGCTGGCCAAAACCCTGGCCGCGAGAGACTTCATCTTGGGCGAGCGAATCGGTAACTGGTACTACACGCTGTTTCCACCCGAGCCGTCATTGGCCACCACCGCCGGGGTCATGCTGGCGGTGATGGTGGTCATTGCCGCATTCGCGGCCTTATCCGGGGTGATTTTCGATCCCATTCAGTCCGCCATTGGCCTGCATCGCCGGCGCCTGCACAAGCTTCTGGACCATCTCCAGCGAGACGTCAATCTCAGCACCCGAAGCAGCTTTCGCCCTAAAGACCAGTTCGTGGCGAGAATTCTGGATATGTTCGACACCCTTCGAGCCGGCTTGCTTTAAACCCAACGCTCAATGATGCCCTGAAAGCCCCGCCACTGCGCGATTGTCCAACAATTTTACATTTTTTGAAACTTTTCCCCATCCCCGTTCGTAACTCTCGGCGGGCGTGCGACCGCAGCCTGATCGCGCGACAAACACAACAAAAATGGCAAAACTGTGTAAGCAGTCCCTGCCAGGAGTACTCTAAATGCGACTCGACAAAAGCTACAAGCGAGCAGCGTTAGCATCAGCAATGGCGTTTGCCATTGCGGGGACCATGCCGGTTCACGGTGGGCTTCTAGGCGACACCCTAGGAGGTGACGGCAGCAGTGCGGGGGATGGCAACCCATCTCCCACCAACGGAGAAGTTGGTTTTTTCACCAAGCCTTTTGCGGAACCCACCATTCAGGTGGACGGCGAACAGGTAGCAACAGATGAGCGGTGCATCGTCGATGGAACTGGCGAACTTCAGTGCAAACCGACCGCCGGCACCATCGCCGTCCTTGGCGATGGGCGCTTCCTTTACCTGAACGCGCTGGAAGGCACAGAAAACGTAGAACTGGCGGCGATCGCCCAGTTCGGCGAAGTCTCTGTGAACGACCAGTCTCGCGTCATGACTCTGGACGGAAACGACCAGGCGACCTGGGTTAAGCCCTCACCCATTGATGGCGGCGCCAACCCTGATGGCAACGACAGCACCACGCTGACCGGTGGCCTGCTGGACACGGCCGACAACACCGACAAGAACGACGGTGCACTTTTCTGTGCAGACGTCGTGTTTCTGCCTGACGGAAAAATGATGGCCGTAGGCGGCACCGACTACTATACCGAGCCGGGTGTTGATGGATTTCCGGTGGGTGTTGTAGAACTCGAAGGTCTGAGATCTGCGCGTATCTTCGATCCCGCGACTAACACCTGGTCCCAGAGTGGAGACATGGAATTCGGTCGCTGGTATCCAAGCCTGGTAAGCATGGCGAACAGCGACGTGTTTGTCGCCAGTGGCGTCACCAAGCTGCTGAAGCCCGTGTATCCGGAAGACCCGATTCAGTCTGGCCGAAACGTTGTCGAAACGGAGACCTACGACACCGATAACGGCACCTGGAGCAACAACGGGACCGGGGCACAGCGCTCGCTGCCGCTGTACCCACGTATGCACCTGCTGCCCAACGGCCACGTGTATTACAACGCTGGCGGCCAGGCCTTTAACCCCTTCGGCCAGGCATACGACCAGGCACTCTGGAACATCGTAGGGACCTACAATCCGGGAACCAAACAGTGGACAGACCTCGGCTATGCCGGCCTGCCACTGCGTTTGAATGAGCTGGGGCTGCAGGAGCTGAGCACCACACTCAACCCGACGAATATGGATCCGGAAGAAGTTGAGACGCTGCTGAGCGATCTGGTTGGCCAGACGCTCACCGACCCAACCGCAGCCGTCAGCCAACTGATGGAAACGGACATCGACGAGCAGTCGCTAGAACGCGCCATCGGTTCAGGCATGCGTGGTTCGACCTTCTCGATCCAACTGCCACTGCGTCCGGACGCAAATGGCGGGTATCACACGTCAGAATTCCTGACTGCAGGTGGTGTGCCCACCTATACCGCAGCCGGTAGTCCTGGCGGTTACTTCCCGATCTCCTCGTCGCGCATTGATACCGTCGTGTCTCACGGCGATGTGATGGCGTACGAGTCGCGTCTGACGGACTCACTCAACCAGCCACGCTGGTACGGTTCCGGCGTCATGATGCCGGACAACAGCGTAATGGTCTTTTCCGGCGGCACACGTGACGGCGTTGCTGTGACTGGTCTGGAAGGTGCCATTATCCAGTCCGAGCGTTTCGACATCGAAACCGAAACCTGGCAGCCAATGGCGTCCGCTAACCGTGAGCGTACCTATCACAACACAGCGGCTCTGATGCCGGATGGACGTGTCATGATCGGTGGTCACTCGCCCATCAACACGGCCTATGCGTCGTTCATCAACCTTGATGAGCTTGGCTTTGCGGACTACGCAGGCCGCGATCCGTCATTCGAGATCTATACGCCTCCCTACGCAACTCGCGATGATCGTCCGGTCATCGAGAAAGCGCCCGTGGCGACAATGACCAATGGCGGTGTCTTCGATATCCGCACTGACCGGGACGATATCGACCAGGTCATGCTGATCCGTCGTAAGGCAACGACTCACCTGACTGATGGCGACCAGCGCGCCGTTGAGCTGCCGATCGTTGACCGCGCCAACAACAAGGTACGGGTCAAGATGACCAGCAACCGTGCTGTACTCCCGGCAGGCCAGTACATGCTGTTTGTCAGCTACGAGAGCGACGACGGCATGCGTGTGCCTTCAGAGTCCACGCCCATGAGCGTCGTTGCAGATCCGAGTGCTCCGGAAGGTCCTCTGGTGACGCAGCTTGAGCCAGCGGCACCTCTGGATGACGATGGAGACAGCAACCTCATCGGTGGTCTGACAGACATTGTCAGCGACCCGGGCGCGCTGCTGGACCCGCTCCTCGACATCGGTTCTGGTGCTGTCAGTGCCGTACCGACTCTGGGTCAGCTTGAGGACGGTACACCGCAACTGCTGAACGAGCTTGGTGTAGCCATCGAAGGCGGCATGAACGTCCTCGGCGACGCCGTCACCAGCTTGCCTGGTGTCACCGAAGACCTCATTGTTGACTTCACCGAACAGGTAGAAGGCGCGTAATGCCTTGCCTGACCAATAGCCGGCCCCCTCGGGGCCGGCGCTACGTCAACCTGATCGGCGTTCCTCTCATCCTGATGTGGGCAGCGTTTGCTTATGGCCATGGCAATGGCTCTGGCGATGATAAGGGCACTGTGCATGCGGTCCTGGACCCCCTGCCTGCGGAATTGTCGGAGTTGCGCATACAGCTGCGGAGGACCCTCGCGCCTCAGTTGCTGGTTGCCAACCCCACCGACAAGCCGCTCATCATCGACGATGAAAGCGGGCGGCCGTTTTTGCGCATTGGCCCGGGCCATGCCGAAGGCGACCTGGGAGCAGCGGCATTCCACCGCACCAATACCTTGATGGCACCCGGAGCGATTCCCGCCGAAGCCTCTGAAGACCCACGTTGGGCAAAGGTCGAAGCGACCCCAAACTGGGGCTGGTTTGATCTGCGACTGCGTACCGACAGTGTCGAGGTTCCTGACCAGGCTATTCATGATGGTGAAAAGGCGTCTATCGGAACCTGGTCGATTCCGGTTCAGTACGGCGATACAGAAAGCGTGATCTCTGGTCACTTCGAGTATCGCCCGGACCCGGCCGGCATAATTCAGGCAAACGTGGCGGATCTTGGTGCCTTACAGGGAAAGGCCATGGTGCGAGCGATGCCCGGCAGCGACCGACCGGGACTGTTTGTGTCTTATTTCGGGGATACCCCGATGACCTTGCTGGGAGAGCAAGGGGAACCCTTCCTGCGTTTCTCACAGGAGGGTGTCGAGGCCAACCGCCACAGCCAGACCTGGGCCAGTGTTGCCCAAGCCGGTGCGCCATCGTTCCTTGAAACCAGTGAGCCGACAAGCGTTCGTTGGGCACGTGTTTCAAAAGGGAAAAGCTACGGATGGATCGAGCCCAGGGCGAGCTATTCAGGCCCGGTGGAAGATACGTCCAGTCAAGCGGTAGTCAAACGTTGGCAGATCCCTGTACTCATCGGAGACAGCTCGACTGAAATACAGGGCGAGACGGAATGGTTCCCTGTAAACTAAATTGCTGACAGGGGTTCCGCCCCCCTGTCAGCACCTACCCTTTTGCGTCGGCACAGTCAGCCGAGATCGTCCAGTATCTCCTGTACATGCTCTGCCGGCTTCACCTTGCCGTAGTGGCGCAAAACCACACCCTTCTCATCAATCAGAAAGGACTCACGGTTAACGGACATCACCTGTTTGCCGTACATGTTCTTCTCTTTCAGCACTTCGTACTGGTTCACCACCACTTCGTCCGGATCTGCCAGAATCGGAAAATTCAGGGACTCCTTGCGGGCGAACTTTTCGTGTGACTTTACGGTGTCGCGGCTGACACCCAGCACCTGAACGCCATGGCTTTTGAGCTCGTCCAGCCGGTCGCGAAACTGTTGGGCCTCAATGGTACATCCGGGCGTGTTGTCACGCGGGTAAAAGTACAGCAAGACCTTTTGCCCCTGGTAATCAGAGAGATTATGTTCCTTGCCTTCCTGGTCCTGCATGCTGAAATCAGGTGCGGTTTTGCCTTCCCAGCTCATAAAGGTTTTGCTCCTTATCGAATTGAAGTGCAGCATTGTACGATGTTCTTGCGGGCAACAGACCTACAACTATGCCAAGACTGTTCTTCGGGCTCGAAATTGCACCTGAAATCAAACGCCGCCTATTGAGGGTCAGAACGACGGTTCCCGGCGCCAAATGGCAGACGGCGGGGCAACTGCACCTCACACTGATTTTTCTGGGGAATGTTGATGAGGATCGGCTGCCTGAATTGTGCAATGCTGCCAGCAGGCTTCCGATTGACCCCTTTGATCTTCAAATAACGGGCCTTGGCTGTTTCGGCCCCCCGCAGAAACCCAAAAACCTGTGGGCAGATGTCGGGCAAGCAGAGGCCGTGGCTGAACTCCAAAACGCGCTTCAGCAGCAAATAGAGAGGCTTGGCTTTGCCCCGGGCAAACGGAGGTTTCGCCCGCACATCACCCTGGCCAGATTCAAAGGCGAAGCGGGCTCCGTTGAGGCCTTGTTAGACTTACACGGCGAGGAAACGTTTGGACAATACGCGGTTTCGGAGTTTGTGCTGTTTTCCAGCGAGCCCGGAGAAAACGGTTCGGTGTACACTGTCACAGATCGTTTTCCACTGGGCGCACAGGGTAGCGGTAGCCTCAGGTAGGCAACTCCAAAATCTCACCCACCACCTCCTGTTCACTCACCGTCAGCCGCCCCACCGTAATCGGCAAAGTAAACCGGCGAGGTCCGGCGCCACCGGGATTAAAGTAGAGTACGTCTTCGATCCATTCGTTGCGGGGCTTGTGGGAGTGTCCGGCGATCACCACGCGGTAGCGTCCCTTCGGATCAAAATCGAGTGTTTTGACGTCATGAAGCATGTAAAAAGCGTGGCCCATAAATTCCAGTTCCGTCACATCCGGAAGTTCAGCAGCGCGACCGGCGGTGTCGATGTTGCCACGAATGGCGATAACGGGCGCGATGGCGGCAAGTTCATCCAGAACCTCATCCCGCCCGATGTCACCAGCATGGAGAATGAGTTCAGAGCCCTGCAAAACCTGCAGAGCTTCGGGTCGCATTTTGCTGTGAGTATCCGCGATGACACCAATGTGCATAAACGCCTCTGTGCCGGCCGAGGCACGGCCAGTTTCATATGAAGGCTGACTGATAATCTACGTTCAGTGCAGGGCCATCAGTTTATCAGCAACCTCAATCAGACTGCTCCCAGAGACATCCGCAGGCACAAAAACATCACCGGGTTGACACTCGAGGCGGGCACACCACCCCGCCGTAGCCCCCGCCCGCTTGGCGCCATGGCAGTCCCAGGCATGCACCGCGACGAGAGCCATATGCTCTATCGGAGTTCCCAGACGTTTGGCCGCAAAACGGTACATCTCCGGGTGCGGTTTCCACACGCCCGCGTCCTGCGCGGTGACCACGTAGTCCACGTACTGAGCCAGCCCGGCGCTCTCCAAAAAACGACGCGTACGTTCGGGACTGTTCACGGTCAGACAACCAACGGTAGCGCCGGCGGCAGAAAGTTTACTCAGCGCCGGTGCAGCATCATCGAAGGTCGGCAAGCCGGAGAAACCGTCCACCACGTACTCGATGTGGCGCTCAGGAAGCGTGTAGCGGGTTTCCGTTCGAAGGGATTCGCGCGCAACCGCGTCAAAAGGTGCCGGGTCTCCGGCCAGGGTGAGTGCCATGGCGTCGCGCTGGAAGCGCAGGAACCAGGGCTCCAGGAGCGTCGCTGATAGGCCTACTTCTTCCAGACGAATCGCCAGCGGGTCGAGATCAATCAATGTCTCCAGGACATCGAATAAAACGACGTTAGGACGGTCAGCCATGTCGGGCCTCCCTATGCCGCTGTATCAACACAGAAAGGCTAGCTGATGTGTTAACGGCACGCCCTAAGAGAAAGTACGGACGAGTGCCTGAGAATATTCTTCAGTTGCGCTGTAACTTTTGTCGCTTTTTTGCCTCTAACATTCTGTTGTAGATCGTCAGGGAATGTTTGGCCGGGGTTGCAGGCTCGATCAAAAACAACACGCCTGCCTCCCTGGAAAGGCTCCGGTGCATTGGCATCGGGTACATTCTGGGAGGGCAAACCATGAAACACAGGTTTATTTATCCCGCATCCCTGTCACTTCTGCTCGCCGTTTCACCGGCTTTCGGTGATGGGTGGGAACGACACATGGGCTACCGGGCGATGGCGCAAGACGCTCCCGCCGCCACAGGCAGGATGAGCTATAACTGGCACGCCGTAGAAATGAACAGAAGGAGGCATCTGGAACGAGGCATGGACCGAGACCTGGACCGGGAACCGGGCTTTGATATCGAAAGCCTGCCACCTACGGCCGCCGGACCCGGGTCAATGCGCCGCAGGGGCCATGACTGGGACGAAATAAGGACCCATAGACGCATGCATTTCGAACTAAGCCAGTAATCTTGCCCCACGTAAAATGATCGTGAATATCCGTCGCCAGAGCCCCGGCTCTGGCGACTTTGAAATCTCAACCTGGCCCTTTCTGGCATGAAAAAAACGCTGCCTCGTCTACACTGCCCTTGAACGATTCAGGGAGTTGACGCGATGCAAACCATTCTCGGTGCCAACGGTCAGATTGGGCAAGGACTGGCTCTCAGTCTGAAGCAGGATTATACCGACGACATTCGGCTGGTCAGCCGAAGGCCACAAAAGGTGAACGACACCGACCAGTTGCTCGGCGCCGACCTCATGAGCCTCAATGACACAATGAAGGCGGTTGAAGATTCAGACACGGTCTACGTGACCGTGGGTTTGCCGATGGATACCCAGCTCTGGTTGGAACGATGGCCCATCTTTATGCACAACATCATTGAAGCCTGCGCCAAACACCATGCCAAGCTGGTGTATTTTGATAATACCTATATGTACCCACAGACTGCTATTCCGCAGACCGAAGAAGCGCCGTTTCAACCCAATGGTGCCAAAGGCAGGGTTCGCGAAGCCATCGTGATGGAACTGATCGACGCGATGAATGAGGGCCGAGTGGATGCGGTCATCTGCCGCGCGCCGGAATTCTACGGCCCCGGCAAAACCCAGAGCATTACCAACACCACCGTCATCGACAACCTGAAAGCTGGTAAAAAGCCAACCGTATTTTTGCGGGACGACACGCTGCGCAGCCTGATTTACACGCCAGACGCCAGCCGTGCCATGGCGCTGATCGGCAACACGCCCGATGCCTTCGGCCAGACCTGGCACCTGCCCTGTGATGACGAGCGCCTGACCTACAAACAATTCATTGAACTGGCGAGCGAAATCTTCAACACCAGCAGCGAGTACAAAATCATCAAACGCTGGCAACTGAAACTGGCCGGCCTGTTCAATCAGCAAATCCGCGATGCGGCCGAGTTGTTGCCCCGCTACGAGGTGGACAACATCTTCGTGTCGGACAAATTCAAACAGCGCTTTCCGGAGTTTCGGGTGACGACCTTCCGGGAAGGTTTAACGGCGATAAAGCAGGACTAACCCCTAAACGAAAAAACCCGGGACCTGCCCGGGTTTTCCTTCTGTCCGGAGACTATTCCGGTTGCAGAACCACAGACTCTGGAGCGGTGGCAGCCACTGTGTCGCTTGGCGCGGCGTTACCGGTAAATGCCGGGTCGGTCAGGAAATCACGCCAGACCTGAATCTGGCCGTTGATCTTCTCCGCCACATACAAATCCGCTCCGTCAAAGGCGATGTCGACTGGATTGCCCAGCCCGGTGACGTCAGAACCATCGCCAGGGTTGGCAACGCGCTTGCCGACATTCGTTACGCCATCCGCTGAGGACGCCCCCGGAATCGTCATCAACGCGCCGTCGTTATCGGCAGCGCCGGAACCAACGTCGCTGACGATCAACAGGTCGTCGGAAGCCACGTAACGAATGCCATGGAGGTTGGTCGGTGCGGCAAACGGAGTGCCACCCATGGCCGGCGTGATGATCCGGTCCGGACCACCATCGCCCAGATCTGCCGAAAACTCGTCATAGGCTGCCACCGTACCGTTGGTGAGGGCTACGTATAGCGCATCAGTGGTCGGGTCGTAGTCAGAATCCCAGGGCGCAACACCCCCGGTACTCACCACAGTGGGTGTTGCATCGCCACTGGCACAGGCGCTGAACACAAGCACTTCGGCCCCCGCCTGTTCGGCGACAATCATCAGCCCCAGATCGTCCGCCAGTTCAATGCCCTTGGGCGACATGAGACGAGTGTTGCCACCGGTGATGAGCCGGTCGCGGCTGCCGTCGAAGTTATCTCGTGCATCGATGGCGCCGATAACGGCGATGCCGCTGTTCGCGGTGGAGCCATCGTCGTAGGTGATGTAGGCATTGCCATCACGATCCAGCGTGACGTTTTCGACGCTGCGCTGGTCGGTGTCAAAGGCCAGAACAGGATCTGAAGCAAGCGTCGATTCGTTGTTGAACAGCTGCCCGGACGTCGCCGGATCCGGGGTCAGACCAGTCGGGTCATCGTCCGCCGCAGCCAGACTCGGGTTGCTGGTGCTCAACAGCTTGTAAGTCGTGGTCGGGTCGAGAATATCGGTCACGCCCGGAGCCGGGTCGGCGTCCAGCACCACTTCGAGAGATTCCGGGGCCGGCGTATCCAGAACCGCGTCCGCTGCAACATTGCCACCTGACCGGCTGAAAATATTGCGATACACCAATACCGCTCCCCCACCGTTGGCTTTTTCAGCAATGCGCACGTCAGTGCCGGTTAACTGAAGGTCCACCGGGTTACCCAGGCGAGTCTGATCGCCTTTGAAGGTGATCGTTGCCGTCACAGACCCCGACACCGTGCTGGCATCATTGATCACATACAGCTTGCCATCGTCCGGTGAACCGGCCTGCCCCACATCACTGACGACCAACCGATCGCCCGCGGCGTCGTAATCAATCCCGTGCAGGTTCACAGATGGTTCACCGTCACCATCCACAATGGAAAACGAGCGATCAGCGCCACCCACGCCCTGATTCTGCGCAAAGCTGTCAAAGACCGCCACGGTGCCGTCCACCTGAGCCACAAACAACCGGTCGGAGGTTTCATCGTAAACCAGGTCCCAGGCACTGGCGTCGAGCGCAACGGTGGCGACCGGCGCAACGTCTCCAGCAGCCGAGGCGCCCATCAGCAAGACGGTGCTGGCGCCGTTGTTCGCCACTGCAATCAGGCCTTCACTGTCGATCCGCGCAATGCCTTTGGGGTTCACAAAGGTGGTGTTGGTGCCCGTAATTTGGTAGCTGGGATCGTCGGTCATGCGGGTCTCAGCGTTACAGGCGGTGACCAGGCGACCGGTGCTCATAGCATCGCCGGCCTGAACAATCTGGCCCGACGCATTCACCAGGATCCCCTCGTTGGCCCCGGTGGTGTAGGTGTTCTCTAAGTTGAGTTCCTCATCACGGACCCGGACATTGGTGTCACCGCCAGAGCTGTTGCTAGCCACATAAACCGTTGCAGGAGCAAAGATCGGACCTTCGGGCCCCGCCTGGTTGTTGCTGACGCGGTTGCTGTCGCTACTCAGGCACCCTGCCAGCCCCAGCGTCATTCCCGATACTGCTAGTGCCAGAAGTGCCCGTTTGGGACCTGTTTGAAGTTGTGGAATCCGCATCCGTTTCATGTCATCACCTTTTCTGTTTTTGTTGACGCCCTCATCACATGGCACGTGAGCGAGCTTTTGGAGGATTGCTGACCGAGTTACGGATCCGAGGACTTCGGGTTTCACAAGCGGGGGAAAGATAGGATGGCTGGTGAAGAGGAGGGAAGCGGGGCTTGCGCCCCGCTTCGCTTAGAAGTGCACAGTCAGACCGAGACCGAGGCCATCCACGGTGGCATCGCCCTTGTCGACATAGCGCATGTACTCAACGTTGCCCGACAACTGATCGGAAAACGCAATGTTCAGACCAGCACCGAAGGAAAGGTCAGACTCGTCTTCCTTCTCCGATCCGAATGGCCCGTCCAATTCCAGTTCATAGCGAGTAAAACCGATAATCCCGTAAGGCGTTACGGGGGACTCATTCACCGCGTTGATGGTGGCGTAACCGCCGAAGAAGTTGTTCACCGAAAGATCGGTATTGAAACCCAGATCCTCGTCGTCAACGCCAAAACCGGCACGGGCTTCAAGGCCAAAGATGGGTGTGACATAGCCACCGATCTTGCCCGAAAGGGTGCCCAGATCCCCGTCGAAATCACCTTCTTCGAAATCAACTAATGTGTAGTTACCGCCTGCATAGAGGCTGCCACCGCCGGACTTGTACATGTCGGCCGCTGCGGTTGCGGAAAATGTGCTCAGAGCTGCAATCGAAATGTAAGAAAAAATCCTGTTCATCGTCTTATCACTCCATCTGATTATCGAATTGCAGGGCAATAAAGCCCTGCGCACATCGCTTTGATGTTAAGAACCATTCTAAGCCAAAGAAGACGTCTGTAGATTTCCTGGACGTAATACACGAGCTTCGAAAACTTACGATGTGTTAACAGCGGGTGAAGCACTCGAACTCTACCCGCAAGGCTCAGAGTCAATCAACTTAATGTCCAAAGAGGTCAAATTTCGGCTTTCGGCCCAATCCAGACCGGATGGCCGGTTATACACGGCTGATTAACATCAATTTCTGAAACTTTTCTGAGTCTCACCTCGTTTAGATTATTACCGGTCTGGAGCTCACCTCTGAGCTCCACTATCTGCTCTTAATCGATCACCCATAGAGAAAAAAATGACAAGCGTTGGTTTCAGAGACAGGTTTCAAGAGCTCAGACGTCAGTATGTAAAAAGTCTGCCGGATCGGGCAAAAGAGCTCAATACTGCCTGGAATCACTTGAAGCACGTGAATTGGGACGATAAGACGCTGGAGACTCTTGAGCGTGGCGCCCACAAACTGTCCGGAAGCGGGAAAACGTTTCAATTTCCAGCGATCACTGATCATGCACGGGAGCTTGAACGCCAAACACAGAAGTTACTAGGCAAACTGGACGCAACGTCGTCGGAACGCGAAAACCTCGAGACGTCTCTGAAACAGCTCAGCATGGCAATGCAGAAGGCCCTTGAGAGCATGGACAAGGGACTATATAAACCGGTAAAAACGGCCCCTCAAACCTCCCCGTCGCCAGACCAGTATCGAATAGCGGTGATAGATGATGATCCCAATCTGGCCAATCTTTTAAAGTTATGGCTAGAATCCCGCCACTTCGCGGTCGACATTTTCGAAACCCCCAACGAGTTCATTAATAGCATCGCCGATTTTCATCACCTGATATTGATGGATGTCAATTTCCCCGATGGTGCTTTAGAGGGCATCACGCTGCTGGATCGACTGAAAAACAGGAAGGGTAAAAACCGCTCGGTTCTGATGATGTCTTCCCGGAGTGACATGGTTGCGCGCATGCGGGCGCTGCAGGCGGGTGCCGACGGGTATGTCACCAAACCGATCGACTGGAGCGTTCTGGAAACGCAAATTGATCGATTGTTGGAGAGCTACAGACAGGCGCAAAGCAAAGTGCTCTGGGTGGATGACGACCCCGAACAGCTCGCCTTTTACGAGGCGTTGCTGGTGGATCAGGGATATGCAGTCGAAACTCTCTCGAAACCTTTGCGGTTGCTCGAGAGCATTGAACATTTCCAACCTGACGCGATCGTATTGGATCACGAAATGCCGGGAGTTAAAGGCATGGAGCTGGCTCGAATGCTGCGCCAGGACCCGCGCTTCATGACGGTTCCGATTCTTTGTGTTTCAGCGTCCGCTGCCGTGACCGGCCATCGCGAAACCTACGCCATGACCGGGAATGAATTTTTCCGCAAGCCTCTCGATAACCGTCGTTTCCTCACCGCGCTGAAACATCATCTCTGGCAGGCCCGTCGTCTCGACTCGCGCATCAACCTTGTCAGCAAGCGTAAAGAGTCTCAGGGTTTGCTGAACAATGATTTCTTCCTGACGGAGGTCACCTCCATCCTCGCCTCTCTGCAGACCGCCAACGATACGGAGCATCAATGGTTGGCCCAGGTGAGCATCGACCGGGCTGATTATTTAAAGGCACAGCACGGAGCTCGGGCGATGGCCGGCCTGACCGGACGATTGGAATACCACTTTTCAGAGCAATTAAGTGCCGGCGAAATGGGATGTCACCTGGGCGGTGGCAACTTTCTTTTTCTGTTAGCGGCGGATTCCGAGCAGGATCCCGAAGCGTTTCTGAAGCAATTTCACCGCAGGTTTAGCCAACCAACCTGGACTCTGGGAAAACCGCCTCAATCGGTCACGATCAGTGCAGGCCTTCTGTTGCTGTCTCAGG
>CAZWEP010000009.1:0-5603 GCA_964632565.1 uncultured Marinobacter sp.
TCCCAAAGCAGGCGCGCTACCAGACTGCGCTATACCCCGTCTGAACTGAACAACAGATACCTCAGCAAAGTTGGCGCGCATATTACCGGCGCCAATCGGCCCCGTCAACACGCTTTTTACCAATTCCGCCATTCATTGGCTGAGGCTCACAACCATGAGACAATGCTGCGCCTTTTTATTCTCGCATAACCGACAAGACAAAGACATGACCGCTGAACTGATCAATGGAAAAGAGATTGCTGCAAACGTACGACAACAGGTAGCCGCCGGCACAGAAGCGCGCCGGCAACAAGGGCTGCGCCCACCGGGTCTGGCCGTGGTTCTGGTGGGGGATGACCCCGCCTCACATGTCTACGTTGGCAACAAGCGCAAAGCCTGCGACCAGGCAGGCATTCTGTCGTTGTCTTACGATTTACCGGCAGACACCTCCCAGGAAGCCCTTGAAGCGCTCATAGATGAGCTCAACGAAAATTCCGATGTGGATGGCATTCTCGTGCAACTTCCTCTGCCGTCGCACCTGGACGCCGACCCTATCCTGCTGAAAATCCGACCCGATAAAGACGTGGACGGCTTCCATCCCTATAACATCGGCCGGCTCATGCAGCGCCAACCTGCGCTACGTCCCTGCACACCCGCTGGCGTAATTACGCTGCTGGACAGCATTGGAACACCGTATAAAGGCCAGCACGCTGTCATTGTAGGAGCTTCCAACATTGTCGGCCGGCCCATGACCATGGAACTTTTGCTCAAAGGCGCAACGGTGACCATCTGCCATCGTTTCACCAAGAACCTGGAATCCTTTATTGCCGACGCAGACATTCTTATTGCGGCAGCGGGCAAACCGGGGTTGATCAAAGGGGAATGGGTAAAGCCGGGGTCAACAGTGATTGATGTGGGCATCAATCGGATGGAAGACGGCAAATTACATGGTGACGTCGAGTTTGCTGCAGCGGCCGAGCGAGCCGCCTACATCACCCCGGTCCCCGGAGGCGTGGGCCCGATGACCATTGCCACACTGCTTCAGAACACGCTCTACGCCGCCAACGAATTGCACGACTGAACACGAGCGATTAGCGACGCGAAACGGGGCGCTCCTGACATTGCGCTTGAAGCGCCCCCAGGAAGACTCAGCTCCCCTCGGAAATCCTGTCTGAAAGCTGTTGATGGCGCTTCAGTATGCTCTCGATGCGTTCAAGCGACTGTTTGACGCTGGCCTTGGAAGTTTCGCTAAATTCGATGCCGACGAACCAGCCGTTCCCATCATCGTGAACGTGACGAACTTTCGCATTAACTCGATCCGCCGTTATCTCGCCAACTTCAGTTTCGAGCCGCAGACTGAGTTGAATACTGCCCTGCTTTTTCAAGTCTCTGCTCAACTCCTCGTTTGGCCTGAGCCCCATGCCAAGGCTGTTATAGTCAGCCACCTGGACGGAAACCCATTCGCTTGACAGCATGCTCTTTTTTACGCGGACCTGAGCCTGCATTGATAGCCAGGGTAACCGTTTGCGCCTACGTCGCTCCTCAGACATGTTCCAATTACTCCTCACTTGTATCGGATACCATTAAAAACGCTGGCAAATTCTCTGTATGCCTGACTCTTAGATAACAGCAGGAAACGGAAACTGAAACCGCCTGTCCGGCAAACAGTGACACACCTCTCAGTCCGGCGATAAATTTATGATCATAAACAAAAAAACCCGCCACATGGGCGGGTTCTTTTCATACAAAAGCGACATAAAATGCCGCTTTCATGAAGGCATCATCACTGACCGAACTTCTCTTTAGCCTTCAGACGATAGGCGTGCAGGAGTGGCTCAGTGTAGCCGTTGGGCTGTTCGCGACCTTTCAACACCAGGTCCATGGCAGCCTGGAACGCAATGCTGTCGTCGTAGGCCGGTGACATATTGCGATAAGACGGGTCATTGGCATTCTGACGATCCACGACTTTCGCCATGCGCTGCATGGTTTCATGGATCTGCTCTTCGGTGCAGATACCGTGGTAGAGCCAGTTGGTCAGGAGCTGTGACGCGATACGCAGTGTTGCGCGGTCTTCCATCAGGCCCACATCGTTGATGTCGGGCACCTTGGAGCAGCCAACACCACTGTCGATCCAGCGTACAACGTAGCCAAGAATACCCTGGGCGTTATTGTCCAGCTCCTGCTGAATGTCCTCGGCAGACCATTCGCTCGGATCGGCCATGACAGGAACCGTCAGGATGTCGTCCAGATTGGCACGAGTGCGACTTTCAAACTCTTTCTGAATGTCGGCAACGCTAACCTGGTGATAGTGAGTGGCGTGCAGTGTTGCCGCAGTCGGCGAGGGAACCCAAGCTGTGTTAGCGCCCGCCTTCGGATGGCCAATCTTGGCTTCCAGCATGCCTGCCATCAGATCCGGCATGGCCCACATGCCTTTACCAATCTGCGCAACGCCGCGGAAACCGGTCTCAAGACCGATATCAACGTTCCACTGCTCGTAAGCCTGAATCCAGGTCGCTTGCTTCATTTCGCCTTTGCGAATGAACGGACCCAGCTCCATGGACGTGTGAATCTCGTCGCCGGTGCGGTCCAGGAAGCCGGTGTTAATGAACACAGCGCGCTCTTTGGCGGCGTTGATACAGGCTTTCAGGTTCACCGTAGTGCGACGCTCTTCGTCCATGATGCCAACCTTCAGGGTGTACGCAGGCAGCCCCAGGGCGTCCTCAACGCGACCGAAGAACTCGTTGGTAAACGCGACTTCTTCCGGACCGTGCATCTTCGGCTTCACGATGTAGACAGAACCGGTTGTGCTGTTCTGCAACTGGCCAGTGCCTTTGAGGTCGTGAATGGCGATCAGGGAAGTGACCAGACCGTCCATCAGGCCCTCAGGCACCTCACTGCCGTCTTTCAGCAAGATGGCCGGATTAGTCATCAGGTGGCCGACGTTCCGCACGAACATCAGGCTGCGGCCCTTCAGAACAAGCTCGCCACCGTCGGCCTTGGTGTAGGTCCGGTCAGCGTGCATCTTACGGGTCATCTGCTGACCGCCCTTCTCGAAGGTCTCTTCAAGATTGCCCTTCATCAGGCCGAGCCAGTTGCGATAGGCCAGCGCCTTGTCATCAGCATCAACGGCTGCGACAGAGTCTTCGCAGTCCATAATGGTGGTCAGCGCAGACTCCATCAGCACGTCTTTAACGTGGGCTCCGTCGTCCTTCCCGATCGGATGGCTGGCATCAATCTGGATTTCGAAATGCATGCCGTTCTTGACGAGCAGAACACCCGTTGGCGCGTCGGCGGCACCGGTGTAGCCCACGAAGCCTGCTTCGTCTTTCAAACCTGTGGTGTCGCCATTCTGCAGCTTAACCACCAGCTTGCCGCCTTCTACTGAATAAAGCGCCGCATCTTTGTGGCTTCCAGAAGCCAGCGGCGCAGAGCTGTCCAGCAGATTGCGGGCAAATTCAATAACCTTGGCGCCACGAACCGGGTTGTATCCACGACCCTTCTCAGCACCATCTTCCTCAGAAATCGCATCGGTGCCGTACAGAGCATCGTACAGGCTGCCCCAGCGCGCATTCGCTGCGTTCAGGGCAAAACGCGCGTTCATGACCGGTACCACCAACTGCGGACCGGCCATGGTAGCCACTTCCGGATCCACGTTTGAGGTGGAGATTTTAAAGTCCTGTGGCTCATCGACCAGATAGCCAATCTCTTTCAGGAAGCTTTTGTATTCAGCCATGTCCAGCTTCCGACCCTTGTGGTCTCGGTTCCAGCTGTCCATTTTTTCCTGAATCGCGTCACGCTTGGCTAGCAGCTCTTTATTGCGAGGTGCCAGCTCATGAACGATCTTGTCGAACTCGGACCAGAATTTGTCAGCATCAACACCGGTACCTGGAATCGCTTCGTTGTTTACGAAATCGAGCAGATTCTTGGCGACCTGCAGGCCGCCGACTTGTACGCGTTCTGTCATCGTTGTTTGCCTCAGTGGGTTACTGTAATTCATGCCCGTCGCCGACCTTGTCGACGGGGCCGTTATAATTCGAGGGCCGCATTGTACGAGAATTTGCCTATGAGGTCATTCCTCAAAAGGCAGAAGTAAACCAGCTGCCGCGGGCTTCAGCCTCGTCGCCAACTGGTTCCTTCACGACTGTCATCAAGGATGACACCCTTGCTTGCCAGTTCATCACGAATGCGATCAGCCTCTGCGAAGTCCTTTGCCTTGCGGGCATCGGCTCTGGCCTGGATCAACTCTTCAATCTCATCGGCACTGAGCTCACTCTCGGCACCCGTCTTGAAAAACGCCTCCGGGTCCTGTTGAAGAAGCCCGAGAATGCCACCCAGCTTCACAAGAACTGCCGCACTGTCCCCTGCCGCCGAATCATCGCCTTCACGACGCTGCTGATTGATTTCATTCGCAACCGCATGCAGAACACTGATGGCGCCAGCGGTGTTGAAATCGTCATTCATGGCTTCGTTGAAGCGCTGCTCGTGCGCACTCTCGGGGACATGTTTTGACGGCAAGACGCCTCGCAACGCGTGATACAACCGCGTCAGGCTCCGACTCGCCTCTTCCAGATTGTCTTCCGAGTAGTCCACCTGGCTTCGGTAGTGACTGGAGACCAGGAAATAGCGGACCACCTCCGGAGGATACTTTTCCAGGATTTCCCGTATCGTGAAGAAATTACCCAGGGATTTGGACATCTTCTCCTTGTTCACCCGAATGGCACCGGCGTGCATCCAGGTGTTGGCGAAGGGCTGCCCATTGGCGCACTCGGACTGCGCAATCTCATTTTCATGGTGTGGAAACAGCAGATCTGGCCCGCCGCCGTGAATGTCGAAATTCTCGCCGAGGCAGCAGTTGGACATCGCCGAACATTCAATGTGCCAGCCAGGACGGCCCTCACCCCAGGGTGATTCCCAACTCACCTCTCCGGGTTTGGCCGCCTTCCAGAGCACGAAGTCTGCAGGACTGCGCTTGGCTTCCTGCACGTCAACCCGCGCTCCGGCAACCAGGTCCTCCAGCTTTTTCTTGCTGAGCTTGCCGTAGTCGTCAAAGGTTTCTACCGCAAAATACACGTCACCATTGTCCGCTGCGTAGGCGTGACCACTGGCCACCAGACGATGGATCATGGCAATGATCTCGTTGATGTAGCCTGTCGCTCGCGGCTCTTCCGTCGGCGAAAGGACCGCAAGCTTTGCCTCGTCTTCGTGCATGGCCTTGATCATTCGATCGGTCAGCTCGGTGAACGGCTCGCCGTTTTCCTCCGCACGACGCAGGATCTTGTCATCGATGTCTGTGATATTGCGAACATAGTGGACGTCGTACCCGCAGTGGCGCAGATACCGTGTGATCACATCGAAGGCCACCAGCACACGCCCGTGGCCGAGGTGGCAGTAGTCGTAAACCGTCATGCCACACACATACATGCGAACCTTTCCCGCCTCGATAGGCGTGAAGTCTTCTTTCTGCTGACTGAGGGTGTTGTAAATTCTAATCACGCAATACTCGTTGATTGGCTGGTGAGTCAAAGTTTGTCGGCAAATTATTGTTTCTTGCCCCAGGAATCCCGTAGCGTAACCGTGCGATTGAATACAGGACGACCAGCACCTGCACTCGAGATTTGATCACT
>CAZWEP010000009.1:5703-68256 GCA_964632565.1 uncultured Marinobacter sp.
TCGTACTCACACTTCAGCTCGACAATGTCGCCACTGTCATCACGAACGATTTCGCGGCAGGTCATCACATAGCCACCACGGAGGCGAACCGCCTGATCAGGCGCCAGCCTCTTCCACTTGCGGGGCGGTTCCTCGGAGAAGTCTTCCCGGTCAATAAACAGGGTCTGGCTCCAGGTCACTTCCCGCTCACCCATCTCCGGGTTCTGGGGGTGCACTGGCAGAACCAGAGTTTCGGTCTTGTCAGCGGGATAATTCGTCAGCGTTACCTTCAGCGGACGCATCACACACATGGCCCGTGGCGCGCGAGTATTCAGGTCCTCCCGAATGGCGTGCTCAAGCATCCCGACATCCACAGTGCCGCCGGCTTTATTAACGCCAATCATGTCGCAGAAGGTGCGAATACTTTCCGGCGTATACCCCCGTCGACGCATACCTGAAATGGTTGGCATGCGCGGGTCGTTCCATCCGTCGACAAAACCCTCATCCACCAGCCGTTTGAGCTTGCGCTTGCTGGTAACGGTGTAGTTCAGGTTAAGGCGCGCGAATTCAATCTGACGCGGCTGACACGGGCCGGAAATGTTCTCCAGCACCCAGTCGTACAGAGGACGATGGTCTTCGAATTCCAGTGTGCACAGGGAATGGGTGATTCCCTCCATAGCGTCCGAAATCGGGTGGGTGAAGTCGTACATCGGATAAATGCACCACTTGTCGCCGGTCTGGTGATGATCGGCGTAGCGGATACGGTAAAGAATAGGGTCGCGCAAGTTGATGTTCGGTGACGCCATATCGATCTTGGCTCGCAACACCAATTCACCGGTATCGAACTTCCCTTCCCGCATCTCCCGGAATAGCTTCAGGTTTTCTTCAACCGGACGATCCCGGTAGGGACTGTTTTTTCCCGGCTCTTTTAGCGAGCCGCGATACTCGGCCATCTGGTCGGCCGTTAACGCGCAGACGTAGGCCTTGCCCTTCTCGATCAATTCGACGGCAAAATCGTAGATGGCGTCAAAATAGTCGGAGGCGTAACGAATGTCCCCGGCCCACTCGTATCCCAGCCAGTGAACGTCCTGCTTGATCGCATCAATGTATTCCTGGGATTCTTTTTCCGGATTCGTATCGTCAAAGCGCAGATTGCATTCGCCCTCGAAAGTCTCTGCAATGCCAAAATTCAGACAGATGGACTTCGCATGGCCAATGTGGAGATAGCCATTCGGCTCTGGCGGAAACCGGGTAACCACCTTGCCCGAGTGTTCCCCGCTTTTGACGGCGTCTTCTATCAGGCTCTGAATAAAATTATGGGCTTTTTTAGCGTCGGCGCTCATACAATCTCAATCGTCAGGTGTGGATCTGAAACCGCGTATTATACGCATAAATGGCTGCCTAACTCATGCACAGCCTGAAACTCTTAAGTACAATAGTCCGAAATTGACCAACGACCCATCTGCACAGGAAAACCTGATGATTCTGCTGAAAACCTCACACGGTGATATCAAACTGGAACTGGACTATGAAAAGGCACCCGAAACCGCCAAAAACTTCGAACAGTACGTGCGCGACGGTTTCTATGACGGCCTGATCTTTCACCGGGTAATTGGCAACTTCATGATTCAGGGCGGTGGTTTCGAGCCAGGAATGACCCCCAGAAAAACCCGTGCTCCGATCAAGAACGAAGCCAACAACGGCCTGAGCAACATGCAGGGCGCCGTCGCCATGGCGCGCACCATGGACCCTCACTCGGCAACGGCCCAGTTCTTCATCAACGTAGAGAACAACGGATTCCTGGACCACACCGCCGAAAATGCCGAAGGCTGGGGTTACTGCGTGTTCGGGAAAGTGGTTGATGGCATGGACACGGTCCAGGCGATCCGCGCTGTTCCGACCACCATGCGCGCAGGCCATCAGGATGTTCCAGCCGACGACGTTGTCATCCAGGAGGCCAAAGTCATCGAGGACGGAGACACGGCGTGACAACGCGGTTTATCTCAGACCTACACCTCGAAGAATCGCGACCGGACATCACCGAAGCCTTCTTTCAGTTTCTGAAGGAAAAAGCCTACGGCATTGATGCTCTCTATATTCTCGGCGATTTCTTCGAGGCGTGGATTGGCGACGACGAGCGCACCGAACTACAAGAGTCGGTTGCCTCGGCGCTACGGGGCGTGAAAGCCAGCGGCACCGCGATTTACTTCATGCACGGCAATCGGGATTTCCTGCTCGGCAACGAGTACTGCGATCGAGCGGGCATGGAGCTGCTTGATGACCCCAGCGTTGTGGACCTCTACGGTACGCCCTATCTGTTGATGCACGGCGACAGCCTCTGCACCGCCGATGTGGAATATCAGAAATTCCGCGCCAACATGCGCAACCCTCAGTGGCAGCAGATGATCCTCCAGCGCCCGCTGGAAGATCGCAAACAGATGGCCCGCCAGCTCCGGGAAATCAGCATGGCGAAGAATAAAGGCAAGGAAGAATTCATCATGGACGTCACCCCGGAAGAGGTGGTCCGGGAACTCGAGGCCCATGGCGTGCAGCAAATGATTCACGGCCACACCCACCGCCCAGCGGAGCATGATCTGACCGCCAATGGCGAGCCGGCCAAACGGATTGTTCTGGGCGACTGGCATGAAAACGTCTGGTGGATGGAGGTAACTCCAGGACAGCCCCCCGCTCTTAATAAATATCCGCTTTAATCGCTGCCAGAGTTTGCGAGAGCCAGATCGACCCTGGGGTGGGGTCCTTTCCTGCCGGGAACAAAGGTGTCTGAGCAAAGCGAGTTCTTTTTCCCAGAAGGAAAGGCCCCCACCCCAGGGTCAGCCTCCGAACCAAAAAAGCCGGGCAAAAGCCCGGCTTTTCCATCTAACGAAATGATCAGTGCTGCAGGATCTGTCTCAGGAAATCCTGAGTTCTTGGCTCCTGAGGATTCGTGAAGAACTCATGAGGCGGTGCCTCTTCGACGATTTCTCCCCCATCCATAAAGATCACGCGATCGGCCACGGTCTTGGCGAACCCCATCTCGTGAGTCACACACAACATGGTCATGCCGCTTCCAGCGAGCTCGATCATGACATCGAGCACCTCTTTGATCATTTCCGGGTCGAGCGCCGACGTTGGTTCGTCGAACAACATGATCTTCGGCTTCATGCAGAGCGCCCGGGCGATCGCCACACGCTGCTGCTGACCGCCGGAAAGCTGTCCCGGGTATTTGTGCGCCTGATCTGGAATCTTCACCCGCTTGAGGTATTCCATGGCCGTCGCTTCCGCCTCTTTACGAGGCGTCTTGCGCACCCAGATAGGCGAGAGGCAGCAGTTTTCGAGGACCGTCAGATGCGGAAACAGATTGAAGTGTTGAAACACCATGCCGACCTCACGACGCACGCTATCGATCTGCCGGACGTCGTCAGTCAGTTCCACATCATCAACAATGATCTTGCCCTGCTGGTGTTCTTCCAGACGGTTAATACAACGGATGAAGGTGGACTTGCCCGAGCCCGAAGGACCACAGATGACAATCCGCTCGCCCTGACGCACGTTAAGATTCAAGTCCTTGAGTACGTGGAAATCGCCGTACCATTTGTGCATGCCTTCAACCCGGATGATGTCCGGCTTGTTTGCGGTCTGGCTTGGAACCGGGTTTTCAGGATCAATTGTTTGGGTTGGTTCTGTCATAGTCTTACCCGTCAGGTCTTATGACCCGTGTCTAGTTTGCGTTCAAGATTCTGGCTGTATCTGGAAATGCCGAAGCAGAATACCCAGAAACAGAAAGCCACGAAGACATAACCCTCCACAGCAACGTTTTGCCATGCCGGGTCGGTAACCGTCGATTGCACCGTTCCGAGAATATCGAACAAGCCGATAATCAGAACCAGCGTGGTGTCCTTGAACAGTGATATAAAGGTGTTCACGATGCCCGGGATAACCAGCTTCAGCGCCTGAGGCAGAATGATCAGTCCCATCTTCTTCCAGTAGCCCAAGCCAAGAGCGTCCGCGGCTTCATACTGGCCTCGGGGAATCGCCTGCAGACCACCTCGGATGACCTCTGCCATATAAGCCGACTGCCATAGGGTGATGCCGATAAGTGCCCGTGCCAGCTTCTCGAAGTTCATACCTTCCGGCAGGAACAGCGGAAGCATCACCGACGCCATAAACAGCACGGTGATCAGAGGCACAGCTCGCCAGACCTCAATAAACACGACACACAATCCGCGAATGATCGGCATTTCAGATCGGCGCCCCAGTGCCAACAACGTGCCAATTGGCAAAGACGCGAGAATACCGATGTAGGCGAGAATCAGCGTGAGCATCAGACCGCCCCACTTGTTGGTCTCGACTACCTCCAGGCCAAAGGTACCGCCTGGGATCAGGAAGTAACCGATAATCGGAAGACCAGTCAGACCAAACAGTCCAAAGTACTTGCGACCCGGGAAGCGCTCGATGAACTGCGGAACGAAGGCTACGGCCAACAGCAAGAACATCAGGTCAACGCGCCATTGGAGTTCATCCGGATAAAATCCGTAGATGAAAAAGTTCAGGCGCTGATTGATAAACAGCCAGCAGGCACCCGCGCCGGTACAGTCGCTTGGCTCCGCACCCTGGAAGGTGGCTTCCAGGAACAGCCAGCTCACCAGTGGTCCAACGCTGGTCACCAGCAGGTAGCCGACAAGGACCGTAAGCAAACTGTTGTACCAGCTCGAGAACAGATGTTGGCGCATCCAGGCCACGGGCCCGATGGATTTCTTGGGTGGTTTCATCATTGACTCAGCCATCACCGCTCCTTAATTGCCACGGCCCGGTTATAGATATTCATAACCAGGGAGATTGACAGACTGATGGTGAGATACACCGCCATAGTGATAGCCACCACTTCCACCGCCTGACCGGTCTGGTTAAGCGTGGTGCCCATAAACACTGCAACCAGATCGGGGTAACCAATCGCCGTCGCCAGTGAGGAGTTTTTGGTCAGGTTCAGGTACTGACTGGTCAGTGGCGGGATAATGACCCGCATTGCCTGCGGAATCACCACCAAACGGAGAGTCAGGCTGTTGGGAATGCCCAGGGCTTTTGCCGCTTCCGTTTGCCCTTTGCTGACCGAGAGAATACCCGAACGAACGATCTCTGCGATGAAACTGGCGGTGTATAGCGACAGCGCAATCCACAACGCTGCAAGCTCCGGAATGATGGTGATACCACCGCCGAAGTTGAAGCCTTTCAGGGCTGGCACATCCCACTCTAGAGGAGCACCAGACACGAGGTAGGCAAGAATCGGCAAGATCACCAGAATACCGACACTGACCTTGACCGTCGGGAAAATCTGACCGGTCGCCAATTGACGTTTTTTCGCCCAACGCTTGATGGCTACCACGGCGACAATGGCAAAAATGAGCGTTCCCCAAACGAGGCCGAAGCCGTCCTGAGTCAGAGGTTCCGGCACATAAAGGCCGCGGTTGTTCAAAAAGACGGTACCGCCCACATCAATACTTTGCCGGGGTGACGGCAAGCTACTGAGTACGGCGAAATACCAGAAGAAAATTTGCAGCAGCAAGGGAATATTACGAATGATCTCGATATAAACCAGCGAAATTTTAGCCACCAGCCAGTTGCTGGAAAGTCTGGCCACGCCGATTATGAAGCCGAGAATGGTTGCTGCGATAATGCCCATGGCGGATACCAACAAGGTATTGGTCAGACCAACCCAGAAGGTTCGCCCATAACTCATTGTGGCATCGTAGGGGACGAGCGACATGATGATGCCGAAACCGGCTGTTTCATCAAGGAACCCAAAACCGGTGCTGATTCCCCGGCTTTCCATATTGGAGAGGGTATTTTCGACCAGTGTATACCCACCCCAGAAGACCAGGACAATGGCGACGCACTGAAAGAAAACTGAACGTATGCGCGGGTCGTTCCAGGGTTTCGGCCCCGCGGGTTTGGAATCAACGGTTTGTTTGTTCATGCATGTTCCTGAAAAGCTAGACCGCGATAGAACGTATCAAACAATACAATGAGCGACCCGGAACCCCGGGCCGCCCATTGCCGGCTTTCAGGTTTTAGCGAACAGGAGGCGCATACATAATGCCGCCTTCGGTCCACAGGGCGTTGATGCCGCGATCCAGTCCGAGAGGAGTATCCGGACCGACGTTGCGCTCATACATTTCGCCGTAGTTACCTACCATTTTCACGGCTTTGTAGCCGAAATCATCTGGCAGGCCAAGCTTGGCACCCATGTCACCGTCTGTACCCAGCAGACGCTGGATGTTCGGGTTGGTCGACTTCAGCATCTCGTCGGCGTTTTCACTGGTCACGCCCAGCTCTTCCGCGTTGATCACTGTCGACAGGACCCACTTGACGATGTTGAACCATTGATCGTCCCCCTGGCGGACAACCGGACCCAGAGGCTCTTTCGAGATGGTGTTCGGGAGAATCTTGGCTGAACTTGGATCAGACAGCTTGGAGCGCAGCGCCGCCAGCTGAGAACGGTCCGAAGTCAGAACGTCACAGCGACCGGCCGCAAAACCCTGCACCGTTTGCTCAGACGTGTCGAAAACGATTGGCTTATATTCCATGCCTTTGGCACGGAAATAGTCCGACAGGTTCAACTCGGTGGTTGTGCCAGACTGAATACAGATAGTTGCACCGTCCAGTTGCGTGGCGTCATCCACACCGATGTTCTTGTTGATCAGGAAGCCCTGACCGTCGTAGTAGTTCACCCCGGCAAAGTTAAGGCCAAGAGACGCGTCACGGGTCAGTGTCCAGGTGGTGTTCCGCGAAAGCAGATCGATTTCACCGGACTGCAGAGCTGTGAAACGCTCTTTTGCAGTAAGCGGCGTAAATTCAACAGCTTTAGGATCGCCAAAGATAGCGGCCGCCACAGCGCGGCAGGTATCAACGTCGATGCCCGTCCAGTTCCCCTTGTCGTCTGGCTGAGAGAAGCCAGGCAGACCACTGGTCACACCACACTGCAGATGTCCTTTTTCTTTGACGCTCTCAAGCGTTGTCGCCGCGCTGGCGGTAGAAGCTGCAAATACGCTGCACAGCAAAGCTGCACCAACGGCAATCGACTTGGTGTTTTTCATTATCGTTCTCCGAAATCATGAGTTTGAGAAGCATCGATGAGACAGCAATATGCGAGCCAACGATGTATCTCATTATTTTCCTTGATTTTTTCTTATTAGGCAGTGATGTCAATGCACTCTTTCACTCCACAAGTGTGCTGCAGGCGCTTCAGTTCGGAGCACTAAATTCAACAGCTTGCAGAGACCATGACCAACAACGCCTCATTACAAAGTAGAAGGAATGGCTACTTTAGACCAGTATTCCAACCGCTTTTTGCAACACAACCCGACCAATTGGTAATACGGTTATGGTTCCCGGTATGTGTCGATGCGCGCCAGCCAACCCGGCAGCCACTGCGTTCTTTCTCTCTCATTCGCTGCGTTTTGTGCGCGACGGGTCAACACCTGGTGTGCCGAATTCCTGTATCGGTCAAGGGCGGGAACATCTTCCGCCTCTGCCATGCCCATGAGCACTTGAAGAAGCCCCCACCCCTGCCCCCGGTATCGCTCACTCTCCACGAGGCCCTCGCCCTTGAAGTTGATGTAGTCAATCAATGCATAGACACCCCCGGGAGTTTGGAGCAGTGCCTCGATACGTCCAGCGACTTTCGGTTGTGACTCCACCGGGGTCGCGTCTATTACACGGTTCAGAGCAGAGGAGGCCCGCTGGATCAGGAATTCAGTTTGTAGCCCCCTTGTCTGCCAGAGGAACTCCCGGAGTTCTGCGACAGAAGGTGAATTCTGTTGTTCGACAAACTCCTTTTTTGTCTGCCACGGAGCATCGAACGGCTGGAGACCTTTAAGCAAAGCCGGAAGCTCAATATCCTGCTCGGAAAGGCTCTCGATCATCAGCGGGAAACTTTCTTTGAAAGGCCCGTCTTCACCGGGCGGATACCAGATGAAATGACCGATACCCAGGGAAGGAAACGCTTCGCCCTCGTTCCAGTGCACAAGACACTCGCGACGACCAGAGCACTCATTCTGGAAAACGCGGGTGCCAATCCAGGCAGCAGCGTCAGAACTCAATTCCGGTAAGGCAACATGGGTGTCCGACGACGTCGAGCAACCAAACAGTAAACCTGCCGTGACCACAATCAGGCCCCCAATGACAGACGTCCGAGAGTGAGCGTTAAAACATTTCACGGCGACTCCGACCGGCAAGCCAGGACACAAAAGAGACCGAGCCCTTCAACAGTCCAAGAAGAGGAATCAACAACCAGCTGAAGAGGTACAGCACAGGCACGAGGATCAGCGTCCAGCCGAGCGTCTGGACGGCTAGAGCGGGCAAGTCGAATAACTCGGCTGCCGATGCGAAGAAATCATTGATCAGACTGGGGTGGCTAACAACCAGATAACCAACACCGATAATGGCTGGCCACTTGGCATAGCGGGCTGAACGTAGCAGAAAACGTGCGCTGCCAGTCACTCTCGCGGCCAGTGCTGCCGAACGCGTCGACACCCGGGCGGTTTGCGTGGTTTTCCCAACCACCCGACCCGCTCGAATAACTTTTACCGCGCTGGCAAACACCAGCATGTCCACCGACGCCCAGCCGATCTCACTGGCTGTCACATCACCGTCAACCCGATAGCTTGCCTCCAACTGGCGGATACCACCCGTAAAAAACTGGACAACGCCTTCGGTAATGCGCTCGGTCTGTATCCACTCAGTCTGACCCTGAGCGCCAACCACAAATTGCCCGATGAAGTCCTGCCCTTCCCGGTCAATAAAATTCACCGCGTACCAGCCGCGCTCCTCCGGTGAGAGCGGCTCGCCGTCATCGTCCACTTTGACGTCTTCTACGTCTTTTCCGCGGAATCGCTGGAAGGCGCGCTTGGCTCGCTCATACTGGACGGAGGCTTTGTTCATCCACTCTACTGTGGAAACAGAATGGGTCAGAAAAAAATGGATGGGCGGCAATACATGCTCGCCGTGGGTGCGGAGAATTCTCTGAAATTCAGGTTCCGAGGCGTACAGGGGAAACACAGTGCGTGCCATGTCCGGATAGACCATCATGGCCGCCCTCGCCTTCAGCAACAACAGCGGATCCTCTCCCAGATCCACCACCGCCGCCTGCAACTCAATCGGCTCATCCGCCAGCTCATCGTAGTCGGGCATGAGCTCCTGGGCGCGAATAGATATCAGCCGCTGATCGATGGGAACGCTCTCAGTCGAAAAACTCGCGAGACCGCCAACAATAAAAGCCAGCAACACTATCCACAGTGCTTTGTGCAAAACACCACCTCGGGGCACAACGTTTGTTTAAGTTGTACCACAGATCAGCAACCATTCCTTAGTTACGCATCAGAGACCAGAGTGAAAGAGACTCAGACAGAGCTTGAGAACAGGTTGATAATAATGACCCCAGACAGAATAAGGGTAATCCCCACAATCGCGGCCAAATCCAGGATCTGTCCGAAAAAGAGATAACCAGCCAGCGCGATCAAGGCGACGCCCGCCCCAGCCCAGACAGCATAGGCAACACCGACAGGCAAAGTTTTCAGTGTGATGGCAAGAAAATAAAACGCGACTCCGTAGGATGAGATCACTACCAGGGATGGCCACAGCCGGGTAAAGCCATCCGACTGCTTCAGAAATGACGTACCAACCACTTCCGCAAGGATAGCTATCGACAGTAAGAACCAGTGCGACATGGCCACGGCCTCCGGTTTGAATTAGGCATTAAAAAACCCCGAAGGCTGGCCTTCGGGGTTCGAAACACATTTCAAGACTCTACTGGATAGGCAGTGTCGACGCTACCGCTTACTGCTCGACAAAGGCCCTCTCAATCACGTAGTGGCCCTGATGACCGTGACGCGACTCCTTGAAACCCATGTTGTTCAGGATCTCACAGGTATCTTTCAACATGCTCGGACTTCCGCACACCATGAAACGATCATTTTCCAGATCGAATTCGGGCATGCCCAGATCAGCCGTCAATTTGCCGCTCTGCATGGCGTCAGTGAGACGCCCTGTGTTGCGGAAGTCTTCACGAGTGACGGTTGGATAGTACAGCAGCTTGCCATCCACCATCTCGCCGAAGAACTCGTTGTTCGGCAGATCTTCAATTTCCTGCTGGTACGCCAGCTCCGACTTGTAACGGACGCCATGCGTAACGATAACCTTGTCGTAGGCCTCGTAAATCTCAGGGTCCTTGATGATGCTGATGAACGGCGCAAGCCCGGTGCCGGTACTGATCATCCAGAGATTTTTGCCGGGCAGCAGGTTATCGTTGACCAGGGTGCCCGTTGGCTTGCGGCTGACAATAATCTCGTCACCGACTTCAATTTTTTGCAAGCGAGACGTCAGCGGGCCGTCCTGAACCTTGATGGAGAAGAATTCAAGCTCCTCCTCGTAATTGGCGCTCGCAATGCTGTACGCCCGCATCAGGGGCTTGCCGTCTGTTTCCAGTCCGATCATAGTGAAGTGACCGTTCTTGAAACGAAACCCGGGATCACGGGTCGTCGTGAAACTGAAGAGGGTGTCGTTCCAGTGACGGACGCTTGTTACACGCTCTTTGTTCATATTGCTCATGATGTTTACCCGCTCTTAATACAGCAAATGTGTTCAATCTGATTGCGTAAATAATAACCGGAAGCTAACCTATCGACAAAATGGGATATTCACATAACCTTATTCGAAAAAATCGATTATGAAATTTAGCTTCCGACAACTCGAAGTTTTCCTGGCCGCTGCCCATTTTCAGAACATCACCCGTGCGGCCGACTCTCTCGCTATGTCCCAGTCTGCGGCCAGCAGCGCGCTGAAAGAACTGGAGAACCAATTCAACATCCAGCTTTTCGATCGCGTGGGTAAGCGACTGCAGTTAAATGAACTCGGTCGCCTATACCGCCCAAAGGTGGAAGCGCTGCTCGCTCAGTCATCGGAACTGGAACAAGCCTTTTCCCAGCACACTGAGGTGGGCGCTCTGAAAGTCGGCGCGACCCTCACGATTGGCAACTACCTTGCCGTTGGCGTGATGGCTCGTTACATGGATGCGCCGACCCATCCTCAAATTTCCCTTGAAGTTGCGAATACGCGCACCATCGCCAAACGGGTCAGCGACTTTGAACTCGATATCGGGCTGATTGAGGGGGAGCTTCAGTCGCCGGAACTGGAGGTTATCCCTTGGCGGGGTGACGAACTTGTGGTGTTCTGCTCGCCAAAACATCCGCTGGCGGCAAAAAAAGACCTGTCTGATGAGGATCTGCGCCACGCAACCTGGGTCATGCGTGAACCCGGTTCAGGCACGCGACAGACGTTTGAGCGGGGCATGCACGGTCTCCTGCCCGATCTGAACATCCTGCTGGAACTCGAGCACACCGAAGCCATCAAGCGGGCGGTTGAAGCCAATCTCGGCATTGGCTGCCTATCCCGCGTCTGCCTGGCGGACGCCTTTCGACGCAAGAGCCTGGTTCCGTTGCGGGTTCCTTTAAACCGGAAGTTTGATCGAACCTTCTACTTCATCCTTCACAGACAAAAGTACCGCAGCGCCGGCATTGATCGCTGGATCGATCTATGCGAACAGTTACCAGACCCGGCGCTACCCGAAGACGCCCTGAACCCGGTCGAGAAATAACGACTCACTCAGACGGGCCCGCTGTGAAAACGGAACTCGACATCCCGACTTTCAATCAATTCCTTTTCTCTTTTCATAAAGGCATCGATCCGGTCGTCGACCGGGCCATTGGCTGCCTCCTCCGCCAATGCCAGGTAATCCTGGTAGTGGCGCGCCTCCGATTTCAGGAGACTTTTATAGAAGTCCGCCAATGACTGATCCAGGTGTGGTGCCAGCGCCGCAAACCGCTCGCAGGACCGCGCCTCGATGATTGCCCCCACAATCAGCACATCCACCAGTTTGTCTGGATCCTCTGTCCGGACTTCCTGACGAAGACCAGCGGCGTAGCGGGCTGGAGTCAGGTGATCATAGGTCACGCCGCGTTTCTTCATGATCGCCAGAACCTGCTCAAAATGACGCAGCTCCTCCCGGGCCAGCCTGGACATCTTGTTCAGCAACCGGGTGTTATCGACATACCGATACATCAGGCTGAGAGCAGTGGATGCCGCCTTCTTCTCACAATGGGCGTGGTCAATCAGCAGGAGATCCTGGTTTTCAAGAGCGTTTTCGATCCAGCGATCCGGTGTTCGGCAGGGCAGAAAGCCGTGAATGTCGTTGAGAGCGTCGTTCATGAGAAAATATTACACAGCGGTGACTTGAGGCGCAGAGTATACAGCAACCAGTCCAGCTCTCCGATCATCGGCCAACTTAACTTTGTGCGGGCTTTCCTATAAAATGCGCGCCAGTTTTCGGTCTTTCCGCCATAAAACTTCCGCCGGGCACCGTCGTCCAGATCGCGGAACATTTCAACTGATGAGGGTCCATATCGTGTTAGAAGCCTATCGTGAACACGTTGCTGAACGGGAAGCTCTGGGTATTCCTCCCAAGCCTCTGAATGCTGAGCAGACTGCTGCGCTGGTCGAGCTCCTCAAAAACCCGCCTGCGGGTGAAGAAGAAACACTGGTTTATCTCCTTGAAAACCGTGTTCCGCCGGGCGTAGACGAAGCCGCTTACGTGAAAGCCGCTTTCCTGACCGCCATTGTTAAGGGCGAGGCAACTTCTCCCCTGCTGGACAAGCCAAAGGCTGTTGACCTGCTGGGCATGATGCAGGGCGGCTACAACATTGAGACATTGGTCGAGCTGCTGGACGATGCGGAACTGGCCGAGCAGGCTGGCGAAAAGCTCAAGCGCACCCTGCTGATGTTCGATGCGTTCAACGATGTGAAGGAAAAAATGGACGCTGGTAACGCAGTTGCCAAAGCCGTCATTGAATCCTGGGCCAATGCCGAGTGGTTCACCAACAAGAAGAAGGTACCGGAAAGCACCAAGATGGTGGTGTTCAAGGTGACCGGCGAAACCAACACTGATGACCTGTCTCCGGCACCGGATGCCTGGTCCCGTCCGGACATCCCGCTGCACGCCCGTGCCATGTACAAAATGGAGCGTGACGGCCTGAACCCGGAAGAGCCTGGCGTGACTGGACCGATCAAGCAGATCGAAGAGATCCAGTCCAAGGGCCTGCCGGTTGCCTTCGTTGGTGACGTTGTCGGTACCGGTTCCTCTCGTAAGTCTGGCACCAACTCGGTTCTGTGGTACTTCGGCGAAGACATCCCGGGCGTTCCGAACAAGCGCGCCGGTGGCGTGTGTATCGGTAACAAGGTTGCTCCGATCTTCTTCAACACCATGGAAGATGCCGGCGCACTGGTTTTTGAAGCCCCGGTTGACGACATGAACATGGGCGACGTGATCGACATTCGTCCGTACGAAGGCAAGATCCTGAACGAAGCCGGTGAAACCATCTCCGAATTCAGCTTCAAGTCCGAAGTGATCCTGGACGAAGTTCAGGCCGGCGGTCGTATCCCGCTGATTATCGGTCGTGGCTTGACCAACAAGGCACGCGAAGCGCTGGGCATGGGCCCGACTGACGTCTTCCGCCTGCCAAAAGATCCGGAAGCCGGCACCAAGGGCTTTACCCTGGGTCAGAAGATGGTTGGCAAGGCCTGTGGCCTGGAAGAAGGCAAAGGCGTTCGCCCTGGCACCTACTGCGAGCCGAAGATGACGACTGTAGGCTCTCAGGACACCACTGGCCCGATGACCCGCGACGAACTGAAAGACCTGGCCTGCCTGGGCTTCCAGTCCGATCTGGTCATGCAGTCTTTCTGTCACACGGCGGCCTACCCGAAGCCGGTCGACGTGGAAATGCAGCACACCATGCCGGACTTCATCCAGACCCGTGGCGGTGTGGCTCTGCGTCCTGGTGACGGCATCATCCACAGCTGGCTGAACCGCATGCTGCTGCCAGACACCGTGGGCACCGGTGGTGATTCCCACACCCGTTTCCCGATGGGCATCTCTTTCCCGGCCGGTTCTGGCCTGGTCGCTTTCGCAGCCGCCACCGGCGTTATGCCGCTGGATATGCCTGAGTCCGTGCTTGTTCGCTTCAAAGGCGAAATGCAGCCGGGCATCACCCTGCGTGACCTGGTACACGCCATCCCGCTTTACGGCATCAAGCAGGGCATGCTGACCGTTGAGAAGAAAGGCAAGATCAACGAATTCTCTGGTCGCATCCTGGAAATCGAAGGCCTTGAGCACCTGACCGTCGAGCAGGCGTTCGAGCTGTCAGACGCGTCTGCGGAGCGCTCTGCTGCCGGCTGTACCATCAACCTGTCTGAAGACTCCGTTGCTGAGTACCTGCGCTCCAACATCACCATGCTGCGCTGGATGATCGCTGAAGGCTACGGCGACCCGCGTACCCTGGAGCGTCGTGCCAAGCAGATGGAAGAGTGGCTGGCTGATCCTAAGCTGATGCGTGCGGACAAAGACGCCGAGTACGCCCACGTGGTGGAAATCGATCTGGCCGATATCAAAGAGCCGATCGTGTGCTGCCCGAACGACCCAGACGACGCCAAGTTCCTGTCCGAAGTCGCTGGCGACAAAGTGGACGAAGTGTTCATCGGTTCCTGCATGACCAACATCGGCCACTTCCGTGCCGCTGGTAAGCTGCTGGAGCAGAACAAAGAGCCTCTGAAGACCCGTCTGTGGATGTCACCACCCACCAAGATGGATCAGGCGCAGCTGATGGAAGAAGGTTACTTCAACACCTACGGCACCGCCGGTGTTCGCACCGAAATGCCAGGCTGTTCGCTGTGTATGGGTAACCAGGCGCGCGTTGCTGCCAAGAGCACCGTGCTGTCTACCTCCACCCGTAACTTCCCGAACCGTCTGGGCGATGGTGCCAACGTGTACCTGACCTCTGCGGAACTGGCTGCGGTTGGTGCGGTGCTGGGCAAACTGCCCTCGCCTGCGGAGTACATGGAGTACGCCAAGGACCTGAACAGCATGTCGAAAGAGATCTACAAGTATCTCAACTTCGACCAGATGGAGGAGTACACCAGTAAGGCGTCTGAGGCTTCCGTAGCCTAAGACCTGACCTTCTGGTCCGCTCCATGAGAACGCCAGCCTTCGGGTTGGCGTTTTTTGTTTGTGGCCCGCTGGTTTCCGGGCTTTGTCCACCAGCCTGAGGGTTTCGGGGCTAGGCCCGCGGTCGGTAAGTCTTTTCTTTCGGGAAAAGAACTCGCTGCGCTCAGACACCTTTGTCCCTACAGAAAAGATTTCCCCACCACGAGCCAGATCGAACATTAGAGATAACGCTTTTAGAAAGATATTTTTCTCGCGCTGCCGCACAATGGAGGGCTGCACCTCAGCTTAGTCGGTGCGGGGGTGGGATACCCTTTCTGGCGGGAACAAAGGTGTCTGAGCGAAGCGAGTTCTTTTTCCCACAAGAAAGGGTATCCCACCCTCGTGCCAGCCCCCAAGCCAGCAGGCCACAAACAAAAAGAGGGCCCCCGAAGGAGCCCTCTTTCTCTCTATGCACCCGTGAAGTTAAGCCTCGGACCGCTCAATGTGCTGATACTCACCAGCATCGGCAGTCACAGAGCTAACAACCATGATAGCAATCCAGGCGAAGATGAAGCCGGGAATGATCTCGTACACACCAGGACCGCCCATGAAGGAGCCGTTCCAACCCAGCGATATCCAGATCATTACCGTCGCAGCGCCGACCACCATGCCGGCAATGGCGCCTGCCCCGTTAGTGCGCGGCCACATCAGCGACAGAATGATCAGCGGACCGAAGGCGGCACCAAAGCCGGCCCAGGCGTTACTGACCAGTGCCAAAACCTGTGAGTCTGGATCAGAGGCGATCATCGCAGCGACCAGGCCAACCAGCACGACGCAGACACGGCCGATGTTGACGCACTCTTTGTCTGACGCCTCTTTGCGCAGGAACAAGCGGTAGAAATCCTCAGTCAGTGAAGAGGAAGACACCAGCAACTGACTGGAAATCGTACTCATCACCGCAGCGAGCAGCGCCGCGTATAGGAAGCCAGTGATCAGCGGGTGGAACAGCATGTCGGATAGGATGATGAAGATGGTCTCCGGATCCTCCACGTTCATTCCATTGCGCACAGCATAAGCGCGACCAAACACGCCCAGCGAAATCGCACCAATCAACGAGATCAGCATCCAGCTCATGCCAATGTTTCGGGCCGTCGGCACGTCTTTCAGGGTTCGGATCGCCATGAAACGCACAATGATGTGCGGCTGGCCAAAATAGCCAAGTCCCCAGGTAACCGCAGACAACCAGCCAATGATTGTTAACCCTTCCGTCCAGGAAAGTAATGATGGATCTATCTCATTGAGCGTTTGGGAGGCCTGAGCAAAGCCACCACCGCCTTCACCAAACAAAACAACGGCCGGCATGATGACCAGCGCCAGCATCATGATGCACCCCTGCACGAAGTCCGTCATGCTAACCGCCAGGAAGCCGCCAACCACGGTGTAGGCCAGAACGACGCCAAGCGTGATGACGATGCCCACCGCATAATCGCTCAATCCACCGAAGTTAAAGATACCCGAGAACGCACTCTCGAACAGTTTGCCGCCAGCCACCAAACCAGAGGCCGTGTACACCGCAAAGAAAATCACGATGACGATTGCCGACACTGTACGAAGCGACAGGGCTTGAGTCGGAAAGCGATTTGCCAGGAATGAGGGAATGGTAATCGCATTGCCGTAATGCACGGTTTGCTCACGCAGCCGGGGCGCTACCAGCGTCCAGTTGAAGAATGCACCCACCAGCAAGCCGATGCCGATCCAGGCAGAACCCAGTCCGGAGGCAAACAGCGCGCCCGGGAGACCCAGGAGCAGCCAACCGCTCATGTCGGAGGCACCGGCCGAGAGAGCCGCAACTTTCGGGCTGAGCGCGCGCCCACCCAACATGTAGTCTTCAGACGAAGACGTCGACGTCCGCATCGCATACAGGCCGATCGCGATCATCAGCGCAAAGTAAGCGAACAGACTAATCCATACACCAATAGCCATTTAAATCCTCCAATGCTCAGGACCGGAGTGACCCCCGGTCAGTTGGTGTGTGCGCCAAAGTCAGGCAGCTACACTCGCAATTCCCGCGCGTTTTCTTCCATCTAAGCGTAGCAGCTCACACAGATTGGCAAGGGTAATTCGCCGCATCTTCCGGGAAAAACCGGCCGAAACAGGGCAATTTCCGGGTTTTTCACGGCACTTATAAGCTCTCAACCTGACGTCCCGATTGCCCTGGAGGCTGGCACTGTCAGGCCTCGAGCGCCGCCAAGACGCCATTCACACCCGTTAACCCACTAACTTAGTCGCCATGGCGCTCGAACACTTACGAATTCCTACGATTCTTTTGTAAATTCGTCCGAAACTGGCTGTGGAAGAGAAGTTCAGGCCGCCGGCCGCGCCTGCCTCAGCCTGGAGGGGATTGTTCCTCTGTGCTTTTTAAGAGCATTGGTCAGTGCGGCCTGCGAGGAAAACCCGGTGCGATAGCTGACTTCCGAAACAGTCAGGGAAGTGTTCGAGAGCAGTTGAACTGCATGGTTGAGACGGGTCTGCAACAGGAATTGATGGGGGGTGACGCCGGCAATCTCACGAAACATTTCGTGGAAGCGGCTTACGCTAAGACACGCATGCCCGGCCATGTCCGCAACCGTGATCTTTTGCTTGAGATTGTCTGAGATATACCGGCGAATAGACTCGGGACTGAGTGTCTTCCTGCTGGACCGCACAGTGCGATTTTCATTCAGTCGCTCAGCCATGCAATGAAGAAGACCTGCGCTGAGGTGGCGTTTGAGATTGTCGTTGTGTGGACTGCGATCAAACTCGCCCGCAGCAAATTGCACCAGACCCTGCAGTTTACTGTCCAACATGAGGGTTCGTGGCCGTTCAAACAGCGGAGCCAACTTCTCGTATTCTTCGTGGTCTGGGTGATTCAATGCGGGAAGAAGCGGGTCGAGATCAATGACCAGAACATGATTTTGAACATTGCCGCAGAAATCATGCTGGGCTTCGGTGGGTACCAGACAAGCGCCCCATGTATCCAGGTGCGCGCCGGTTCCATCCACACTCAGATCGGCTTCTCCACTTACACCGACAACAATCTGGTGATGTTGATGTCGATGTTGGTGGGAAACAAGTGGAAGCTTAAGTAAACGTGCGTCCAGCATATCCACTGAATGGCTGCCTGGTGGATGAACCCTTATTTAAGCAGAAGTGATCGCCGGTTGCACGGCTCAAGCCTGTATCAATGCCTTCATCAGGGAAGAAACGTTTTGGCTGACGGTTTCAAGAGAGTCGGTCGCATCAATGATGTGATAACGCGCCGGAGCCATTTCAGCGCGCTGAAGGTAGGTACTTCGGATGCGCTGAAAAAACTCTACCGTTTCCTGCTCAAATCGGTCCAGCGCCCCACGATGCCTGGCGCGTGCCATCCCGGTTTCGACAGGTGCATCCAGTAACACTACGTGATCGGGACGAATGTCGCCCTGAACCAGGGTCTCGAGGGTAGCAATTGTCTCAGGTGACACACCTCGCCCGCCGCCCTGATAGGCAAACGTCGCGTCGGTGAAGCGATCACACAACACCCATCGGCCTGCCTCAAGCTCTGGAAGAATCCGGGTGTGAAGATGCTGGGCCCTTGCAGCGAACATGAGCAACAGCTCGGTCGTTTCATGAACCGCTTCTTCCCGTGGCGCCAGAAGGAGCTCCCGAATGGATTCCGCCATGGGGGTCCCACCCGGCTCGCGAGTGACAATCACTTCAAGTCCGGCCGCCCTTAATGTCTCGGCCGCCAGCGTCAACTGTGTCGACTTACCAACGCCTTCCGTGCCTTCAAACGTAATAAACTGTCCGCGCAAGCTCATGGCTCAGCCTGCTCTTGTGCATCGGGTGCCACAGGAGAAGAGCGGTAATCTGACCGTCGATTAAGCTGGAACTCTCTTACAGCCTTCTCGTGTTCCTGAAGCGTATCGGAAAACTTGTGAGTGCCATCGCCTCGGGCCACAAAATACAGTGCAGTACCGTCGGCTGGATTCAGGGCGGCATGAATAGCGTCCCGGCCGGGGAGCGCAATGGGTGTCGGCGGAAGACCATTGATACGGTAGGTGTTGTAATCGGTGTAAGCACGCAAATCACGACGTGTTATGCGCCCCTTGTATTTGTCACCCATGCCGTAAATAACCGTCGGGTCCGTCTGCAGGCGCATACCCCTTTGCAGACGCCGCACGAACACACCGGCTACCTCAGCTCGCTCGTGCGCGGCGCCGGTTTCCCGCTCGACAATTGACGCCATGATCAACGCTTCGTACGGAGAATTGTAAGGCAGGCCTTCAGCGCGATTTTCCCACTCACTGGCGAGGGCATCTTCCATCACCGCGAAGGATCGACGGAAGAGGTCGAGGTCGCTCTCCTGATTGGTGAACAGATATGTGTCGGGAAAAAAACGTCCTTCTGGGTGCTCCCCTTTCGCCCCAACCGCTTCCATGATCTTCTCATCGGACCAATCGGTGGTCACCTTGGTAAGACGCTCACTATTCGCCATTGCTGTGCGCATTTCGGCGAAGGTCCAGCCTTCGATAAACTGGATTTGCCATTGCTTGGTGTCACCCGCCACCATTTTCTCGATCATTTGCAGACGAGTCATGCCTGGCTGGAATTCATATTCACCCGCTTTGAGCCGGGTGAGCTCGGGATTCAGACGACCGTGAATCCGCATCCAGAGGGCGTCCTTAAGATACCCGGCGCTGGCCATGGATCGCGCGACCTGATCATATCCACTGCCGGCTGGCACCGAGAAAAGCTCAGGCTCATCCAGCACGACTGGCTGCTCAAGTGTTTTCAGACCCTGCCAGAGCCAGATGCCTGCACCAGCGCCTACAAGAACTATGAAAGAGATAACAAAGGCGAGTAACTTCTTGAACAAGCGATTCATTCCAGAGTTTTTAGAGGATCACAGATTGTCGCAAGTGTTCCTTCAACAGGCAAATCGGCGGACTCAAACCGGCTGACCCTGACAGCTCCGAATACACTGTTCAGCAGGTAGAGCGCCTGAAAATTCGGCGATAGCCAGAATTCCGCATCTAGTAGCTGCTCTTTTACCGTTTTTCCCGCAGTTCGAAGACACGAAAGACAGTACTGGCGCATCACTCCTGCGACGGCAAGGTGGGATGCCGGTGGTGTGAGCCATTCACCGTTGATCAAAGCCAGGAGATTGGTACGGGTACCCTCAAGCATATGGCCGGCTGTATCGGCCATGATGAGCTCCCACTCCTTTCCGGAAAACTCCCGGCTAGCCATTACCTGATCGAGGCGATTCAGGGATTTGATGCCGGCCAGGCGAGGGTTGACCACCAGCGGAAAGCTGGCTTTTCGAACTGTCACACCTGCGTCATCAGGGCGCGGAGGCATTGGGAACGAAGACACGTACAATTGAGGCGCGGCAGTCTCGGGAGGACGATATCCCCGCCCTCCGGCGCCGCGGGTAAGAGTCAACTTCAGCACCCAGTCATTCGCCGGGAAGCTGCCCGAATAGCGTTGAGCTGCAAGGTCTATCACTCGCCACAGCTCTTCACTGTCTATGGGAATGCCGAGTTTTGCGGCGTCAGACACCAGACGATCCACATGCATTTTTCGCAGCACCGCCCGGGTGCCGACCATGCGAATCGTCTCAAACAGCCCGTCACCATAGGACAGACCTCTGTCATGAGGCGAGGCCTGCCCCTCATCGGCGAAAACGACACTCAACACAATGCTGCTCAGTCCTCGTAGCGCCGAAAGATCAGCGTGCCATTGGTGCCACCGAAGCCGAAGGAATTCGACAGCGCCGTTCGGATGTCTGCTTTGCGCGATGCGCCTGCAACAAAGTCCAGGTCGCAGCCCTCGTCCGGGTCATCCAGATTGATTGTCGGCGGCAGCACGCCATCGCGGACTGCAAGCACCGAGAAGATGGCTTCAACAGCACCAGCGGCGCCCAGAAGATGGCCGGTCATGGATTTGGTGCTGCTGACCGCAAGCTCGTAGGCGTGTTTATCAAAGACAGATTTTACAGCAGCGACTTCAGCAACATCGCCAACCTGGGTCGAGGTACCGTGGGCGTTGATGTAATCCACTTCGGACGGCGCAATGCCTGCGTCGCGGATCGCATTGGCCATGGATCTGGCCGCGCCGGCCCCACCCTCTGGCGGCGAGGTAATATGGTAAGCATCGTCAGACATGCCGAATCCTACCACCTCGCCGAAGATCTCAGCGCCTCGTTGTCTGGCATGTTCGAGATCCTCGAGCACCAACACGCCGGCGCCGTCACTGAGCACAAAGCCATCCCTGTCTCTGTCCCAGGGTCGACTTGCCCGTTCAGGTTCATCGTTGCGGGTAGACAGAGCGCGGGCAGCTGAGAAAGCTGCGATGGAGCTACGGGTCGTTGCCATTTCAGAGCCGCCAGCCAGCATCACATCGGCATCACCGTAAGCAATGGTGCGTGCCGCGTAACCGATGTTGTGGGTGCCGGTTGTACAGGCCGTCACAATGGCAATGTTCGGGCCCTGGTAGCCAAAGCGAATGGCAACATTACCGGAAATCATGTTGATGACCGAGGCAGGCACAAAGAATGGGGACACCTTGCGGGGCCCAGACTTTTCCATATTGATGATGTTCTTTTCAATAAACTCCAGACCACCAATACCCGAGCCGATCGCTACCCCAACCCGTTCTTTGTCCAGATCGTCAAACTGATCAAGACCACTGGCTTCCACTGCCTGCTGAGCAGCAATGAGACCGTAATGAATAAACGCATCCAGCTTGCGCGCATCTTTCGTTGACAGGTAGGGCTCCAAATCCAGATCTTTGACGGCGCCACCGATTCTCGTGCTGTAACCGGTAGTGTCAAAACGGTCAATGTCTGAAATACCACTGACTCCGTTCTTAACCGCATCCCATGAGGAGGCGACATCGTTACCCAGGGGAGACAGCATTCCCATGCCAGTGATCACAACGCGTCTTTTAGACATAATCCTTCACCTGAACACTTGATACCTAGAACAGACCAATAAAAAAGCCGTCCAATGACTCAACGCATGGACGGCTTCTTGCCTGGCTTAAACGTCGTGCAGAGTATCAGGTGTGCGCGACAATATAGTCGATCGCGTCCTGAACACTCGTCAGCTTTTCAGCTTCTTCATCAGGAATTTCAGTCTCGAATTCTTCCTCAAGTGCCATGACCAGCTCGACGGTGTCCAGTGAGTCAGCGCCAAGGTCCTCTACAAAAGAAGATGTGCTCTGAACTTCGGACTCTTTAACGCCCAACTGCTCACAAACAATCTTCTTAACGCGCTCTTCAACTGTACTCATAATGTCCTCACTTTTGTGTCAACCAAGCAACTTTGGTGCTGCCAGTTTAGTTTAAACCCGACCTGCGAACAAGCAGGGATTCCATTCAAACATGTTGCGCAACAAGGGGTTGCACTCCAGCCCGAGAAACGGGCTAGCCCATGTACATGCCGCCATTCACGTGTATCGTTTCACCCGTGACATAGGCCGCAGCGTCCGACGCCAGAAACGCGACGACCGCCGCCACTTCCTCTGGCTCACCCAGACGACCCGCTGGTATGACTTCCATCATAGCCTCACGCTGCTTGTCGTCCAGTTTTCGAGTCATATCGGTATCGATGAACCCCGGCGCTACACAGTTCGCAGTGATACCCCGGTTCGACATTTCTTTAGCCAGGCTGCGAGTAAAACCCTCGATTCCGGCTTTCGCCGCACAATAGTTGGCCTGGCCTGGATTGCCCATGCCCGCAACTACTGAACTGATACTGATGATCCGCCCCCAGCGTGCCTTGGCCATTCCCCGAAGAACAGCCTTACTGGTGCGGTATACACTCGACAGATTTGTCTCGAGAACCGACGACCAATCGTCGTCTTTCATTCGCATCAACAGGTTGTCGCGGGTAATACCAGCGTTATTGACCAGAATCGCAGGTGCCCCGGCCTGGTCCGCGACCTGTTTTAACCCTGCCTCGATGCTTTCGGGATCAGACACGTCCATGACGATCCCGAATCCTCCGGCGCTTTTCAGCGCGTCAGAGATTGACTCTGCGCCCTGCTCGCTCGTTGCCGTACCGACAACGGTCGCACCCTGCTCGGCCAGAGCCTGGGCAATGGCTTTACCGATACCTCTTGTGGCTCCGGTGACCAATGCTGTCTTGCCTTCAAGAGACATGAAAAACTCCCTGCGTATCGTTTAATAACATCGGGTTGGACGAAATTGAGAAAAGTATCCGGCTCACTGAGCCATCCCTTCAAGCGCCTTCGTGAGCGCATCGGGCTCTTCAATTCCGTAAACATTCAGACCCCGATCAATTCGCTTGCACAGCCCTGCCAGAACTTTTCCGGCGCCACACTCCACGGCCCTATCAACCTGCTTGGCGGACAGCGCTTTCACAGAATCGGTCCAGAGCACCGGCGAATAGAGCTGTTTAACCAGGTTCGCTTTCAGAGTGGCACTGTCTGTTTCCGCACTTGCCGTCACATTTTGAACGACTGGAATGACAGCATCGTTAAACGACACCTCTTCCAGAGCCTCGCCCAGTTCCCGTGCAGCGTCTTCCATCAAAGCGCAGTGAGACGGCACGCTGACCGGCAGCGGCATAGCCTTTCGCGCGCCTTTACTCTTGCACGCTTCGATGGCTCTCTCAACGGCCTTGGCAGACCCTGCAATCACAACCTGGCCTGGCGCGTTGAAATTCACCGCAGACACCACATCCCCGTTTGCTGCTTCTGCACAGGCGTCAACAACATCGGCGTCTTCCAGCCCGAGAATCGCGGCCATTTTTCCTTCTCCAGCGGGCACGGCAGACTGCATCAGCTCTCCGCGCAGTCTAACCAGCTTGATCGCGTCGAAGAAGTTGATGCTCTCTGCAGCCACCAGCGCACTGTACTCACCCAGACTGTGACCCGCTACGAAGTCCGGTGAGTGACCACCGGAAACAAACCATTGCCGCCACAAAGCGACGCTGGCGGTCAGCAGCGCTGGCTGGGTCACCGTGGTCTGGTTGAGTTCATCGGCTGGGCCGTGCTGACAGAGATGCCACAGGTCATAGCCCAACAGATCTGAAGCCTCCGCAAACGTTTTCTCGACCATCGGCCAGCTTTCGGCTGCCTTTGCGAGCATGCCAACTGACTGTGATCCCTGACCTGGAAAAATAAACGCTGATTTCATAACTGAAATTTTACCGGTTAAGAAGATGACTGGAGATTAGCCAATAGTACAATCCGCCCGCGGCAGGGGCCAATTGAGAGCATTGACGGGGACAGACTTTAGTCGCGATTGGCACAATCAGCCAATCTCGAATAGGGAGGGCTGGCGATTAAAACATCAAATCGTCCAGGCGCTCGTTGATGCGACTGGGCACCTCAAGCTGTACTTCACGGACTGACTGACGGATCGCTGCGAGCATAGCGCGCTCATTGGCATTGCCATGGCTCTTGATGACGACACCCTGAAGCCCAAGGAGGCTTGCACCATTGTGTCGTGATGGATCCATCAACCTGAGCAGGCGCCCCAGGATGGGTTGAGCCAGAAAGCCGACGAATCTTCCATAAACCGTTTTTGTGAACGCTTGCTCGAGCAATTCTATGAGCAGGCCAGCAACGCCCTCACCGGTCTTCAGCGCAATGTTGCCGACGAATCCGTCACACACCACCACATCTGCCACATCTCGGAACAGATCACTGCCTTCTATGTACCCGATGTAGTTAATGGTGTCGCTCTGAGCCAGCATGTGAGACGCCAGCCGAACCTGTTCATTGCCTTTGATTTCTTCTTCGCCAACATTCAGCAAGGCAACCCTTGGTTCCGCCTGATTACAAATAGCAGACGCCATCAGAGAACCCATGAGCGCATACTGGTAGAGGTTCTCGGCGGAGGAATCGACGTTGGCTCCAAGGTCCAGAACATGACAGCGACCACGGAGCGAGGGAATGAGCTTGGCGATAGCCGGGCGTTCGATCCCCGGGTACATCCGGATAATCGAGCGACCAAAGGCCATCAAGGCGCCCGTATTACCGGCACTGACGCAGCCCTGGGCAACACCGTCTCTCACCAGGCCAAGAGCAACCGCCATTGAAGAGCTGCGCTTGTGCCGAAGAACGTGCGAAGGCCGCTCATTCATACGCACCACATCGACCGCTTCTTCGATACGGATTCTCTCATGCCCAGAATGCAACAAAGCCTCAAGCTCACTCCGGATACCAACCAGAACAAGACTCAAGGCTTCGTTTTCTTTCACCGCAGCCAACGCTGCCGCAACCACTACTGACGGGCCGCGATCTCCGCTCATGGCATCAATCGCGATCGTGACCGGTTTTACCGTCCCGCCATCTGGATCAGGCATGTTCGGTTACTCGCTTCTCAACGATTACTCGTCCCGAGCTTCGATAACCTGCTTTCCACGGTAAAAACCGTCCGGGGAAACGTGGTGACGACGATGCACTTCACCAGTGGTGCTGTCGGTGGACAGAGCCGCCGAGTTCAGAGCATCGTGTGAACGACGCATGCCGCGCTTGGAGCGGGTCTTACGGTTTTGCTGTACAGCCATGGTTATACTCCTGACCTGATCAACGTATGTTCGTTTAAATGTCCGGCCCTGAAAGGCCCAGACCGTTCAATGTTTTTTCTTTTTGAGATCCGCCAGTACGCTAAACGGATTCTCACGCTCGGGCTTGGCCGACGCCTCTGGCTCTTCACCCGGCTCAAACGATTCGAGCACTTCGGCCGCAGGACACTCGTTGCGCTCGTGCAACGGAAACGGCGGCAGCGCCAGCAGCAACTCATCCTCTATCATTGACCAGAGGTTCGCGCTGAACTCGTCCGTTAAAAATGGCTCAAGCTCTTTCGGTAACTGTTGCGCCTGATCGTCTGTCGTGACCAGCCCAAGCTTGAATTGCGACTCCAGAGTCGCGCTCATCGGGCTGATACAACGCTGACATTCCAGCGTCACAGGCACGGAAATCCTGCCCTCTACTTGCCGCCGGCGTTCATCGTCCATCGAGAACGAAAGGACAGCCGAACAGCATGCGTCATCGTCAGCTCCCTGTATCGCTTCTCGGAAACGACTCAGCGCTTTGACAGGGATCTCGCCTTGCAGAACAGCGTGTTGCTCCGCCAATCGGTAAGGATCCACGGTTTTAGGCAGTTCGGAAGACGGCGCTTTTGACATAGGCGCGCAATTTTAGGGGCCTGGCACGCTGGTGTCAAAGACTTCCGTGGCTTTTTGGGCAAGCCTTCCGAAGGCCGTACGTGTAATTTACGATACCGACTAAACGTAGCGCCCTGCCCTTTTCCTGAAAAGAGATCGTCCAATGGAAACCCTGCCTCTTTTATTAGCCTCGTCATCGCCTTACCGGAAGGCGCTCCTGCGTCGCCTGGGAATTCCCTTCGAAACCGCGTCGCCAGACATCGATGAGTCGCCAAAGGACGATGAAACGCCCGAAGATCTCGCCTTACGGCTGGCTGCTGCCAAGGCGGAGGCGCTGGCGAACAATTATCCCGCCCATTGGATCATTGGTTCAGACCAGGTTGCAGCGCTGGCTGACGGTACGCTGCTTGCCAAGCCGGGAAATTTTGACACGGCCCACCAACAATTGACGCGCAGCAGTGGCCAGACCGTCACTTTCTACACCGGCATCAGCCTACTAGACAGCCACAGCGGCGAGCGACAGGATCAATGTGAAGTTTTCAAGGCGCATTTCAGGGATCTGTCGGCAGCAGAAATCACAGCTTATCTGCACACCGAGCAACCCTACGATTGCGCAGGGAGCTTTAAAATGGAGGGCCTTGGAATTGCCCTGTTTCAGTCCCTTGAAGGACGAGATCCCAACAGCCTGGTTGGCCTTCCGTTAATAGCACTGACAGACATGCTGAGAAAATGGGGGCGAAACCCGCTACACGGTTAAGCCCCCCCATCAATGGCAGATCAACGAAGTTCCAGGCGCGATTCCAGCAGCTGATTGGCCAATCCGCTGCCAATGGAAACGCCGAGCTGATCGACGATATCCTCAAAAGCGGATTTGTGCCGACTGTAGTCAACAAGCTCTTCCTGACCAACAATTTGTCTGGCCACGAACGAGGTACTACCAAGACCGTCGATCAGGCCCAACTCAAGCGCCTGCTCACCACTCCATACCAGGCCGGAAAACAGGCGATCGTCATCTGCCAACCGATCTCCACGACCTTCACGGACGCTTTCGATGAATTGCTTGTGAGTGGTTTCAAGGACCTGCTCCCAGAACTCGACTTCCTGCTCATTCTCTGGCGAAAAAGGATCGAGGAACGCCTTGTTTTCGCCGGCGGTGTAAAGTCGGCGGTCAACACCCAGCTTTTCCATCGCATCGGTGAACCCGAAACCACCTGCCACTACGCCAATCGATCCGACCAGACTGGCTTTGTCCGCGTATATTTCTTCAGCAGCGGCCGCAATGTAATAAGCTCCGGAGGCACCAATGTCAGAAATCACGGCATACAGTTTCTTGTCCGGATATTCCCCACGCAATCGCATCATCTCGTCGTAAATGTACCCTGATTGCACCGGACTGCCTCCGGGACTGTTGATGCGCATAATGACCGCGACGGCCTTTTCAGCTTCGAACGCGCTACGCAATGATCCGACAATGTTGTCGGCACTGGCGAGCTCTTCAGCGGAAATGGTCCCATTTACCTCGACCACCGCGGTGTGCTTGCCTGCAGCTGCTTCGAGACCGTCGCCGAGTGGAGACCGGATCATGAACAGAAGCGCAAACAGATACCCGAAGGTCAGCAGCTTGAAAAATATGCCCCATCGCCGACTTTTCCGCTGCTCGGACTGGAGGCTCATGACAAGCTTTTCGATCAGCTTCCAGTCCCGCGCTGATTCAGGCGGCATCGCCGGCTTTCGACCGCTACCAGATGTTTCATCCGATGACACAGGCTGATCGCCCCAGCCCGGCTTTTGATCCGAATCCCAATCACTCATCGACAGTTCCCGCCATCACTTGATTTTCAAATACCCAGAACTTTACGAAGCTCATGTACAGAATCGACCACTGCATGAGGCTGATAATGCGACAGCACATCGCGCTGATGGACACCCCACTCAACGCCAATGGAGGGCATACCAATGCGTTGCGCCATTTCCAGGTCGTAGCGGGTGTCACCAATCATCACAGCTTCAGAAGGCTTGATGCCGTAAAATCCAAGAATCTCTTCCAACATTTTGGGGTCGGGCTTGGAGCGTGTTTCGTCAGCGCATCGCGTGATGTCAAAGTGCGGCCCCAATCCACTCGACACCAGCGCCTTGGCGAGCCCGTTGCGGCTCTTACCGGTGGCTACCGAGCAGCCGCGGCCCGCAGCCTTGAGGTCTGTCACAACATCTGCCATCCCCGCAAAAATGTTCTGGGGTGTCGTCACTTTCGAAAAGAAGTAGGTTGAGTATCCCTCGCGGATTTTCAGCATCTCATCATGACTGATACCCGGATACAGCTTATACAGCGCCTCGACCATGCCCAGACCGATGATGTCGCGGTAGGCTTCTCGCTTCAGATCGGGATAGCCAAGATCCATCGCCGCCTGGTGCAGACTCTCCGCAATGTGCTCGACGGAATCGATGAGCGTTCCATCCCAGTCAAAAATTACTGCTTTCACATCCATTCATGTTGTCCTAAAAGGATCGGGCTGCGAATTGGCAACCACATTTCAAAGTAGTTAATCGAGTCTTGCTTCCAATTTTTCAATTACCCGCGAAAAGGCCGTGTCGTAAGGAGCCTGCAATGACATCGGCTCTTCAGTCCCCGGAAGCGTGAACTCCAGCTGCCACGCATGCAGCATCAATCGGTCACCGCCAGACGCTTTAAAAGCCTTGATACTGGCATCGTCCATGTACTTATCGTCGCCAGCGATGGGATGACCGGCCCAGGCACTGTGAACACGAATCTGGTGCGTGCGCCCTGTGACAGGGGACGCCTCAACCAGCGTGTACCCATTGTATTGCGCCAGAACCCTGAACAGCGTCAATGACTCTTTACCGGCTTCATCTACCCGGACCCGACGCTCGCCAGACTTCAGCTCAAAACGCAGCAAAGGCTCCTTCACACGGGTAACGGAAGGCGTCCAGCAGCCGGCCACCAGCGCATGATAGTGCTTTCGGATTCGCTTGTGACGCAATTCGTCTTGCAAAAACCTCAGCGCAGAGCGCTTTTTAGCGACCATTATCAGGCCTGATGTATCCCGGTCGAGCCGATGAACGAGCTCCAAGAACCGGGATTGAGGGCGCGCAGCCCTGAGCACTTCGATCAACCCGAAATCCAGGCCGCTGCCACCATGTACCGCTATGCCGGACGGCTTATTGACCACCAGCATCTGATCGTTCTCGAATACGATTGCGCTTTCCATCACCGCCTGCACCCGCGATCCCGGTAGAACCTGTGCGGGCTTTTCTTTGCGAGTGACGGGCGGGATCCGAACTTCATCGCCAGACTTGAGCCGCGTATCGGGCTTCACTCGCCCCTTATTCACGCGAACTTCGCCTTTGCGGATGATGCGGTAGACGATGCTTCTGGGAAGATCCCGAATCTGGGCCATCAGGAAATTGTCGACTCGCTGCCCCGCGCTGTCCTCATCGACAAGCACTTTCTGGACTCCCTGACGGCGCTCGGCCGGATTGGTATCAGGGGATGCTTTGTCGGGCGATGTCGATGCTGAGTGCCGGCGTCTCGATGACCGTGACATAGATACCTGTTGGTTGAGGCCGGCTCAGGATTGAAGGACCGGACCATTACTGTTATATTCCGACGTGCTTTGCCGTTTGTCTACGGCCTGGCCGTCAAGCCAGAAGCCGGAGCGGCGAAAGTATACCGACACTATTGACGAGTTTGAACGCCGGAGTCCCAATCATTACCGGGTACGGCAGGAAGGCGTCCTTCCTGAGACAACCGTTGCAGCTAACAAGAAAGCAGCGCGGGCGTCGGAAGGCACCAGAAACCGAACGGAAAACCGTCGGGCGACATTGCGAAGAATATTTGCCAGCACGCAGGGCCGGGCCGTCCAGCATACGAATACGACGTGAGACCCAGGCGCCAGCGTGAACCTGAAAACGGATAACATGCGTCTACAGAAAAGATATCTAGCCGACTCTTCACTGCCCCCATGCAGTCGAACCGTCGACGGTAGATTCAGAGCTTCGGGAGCCGTTCCGGCTCCACTCTGATGGTTCTGGCCGTCGGTTGGTCCTGATTGTTTTGGACCCCACGGCACGCACGTTCCGCTTCGCTGATGTATCCCTTCTGTGTTTTCTGTCATCACAAAACGACAGGAACTCTTTCTTTCCATGAAAAGAATGCTGATCAATGCGACTCATCCCGAAGAGTTGCGCGTAGCTTTAGTCGATGGACAACGACTGTTCGACCTGGACATCGAATCCAGCACCCGCGAACAAAAAAAAGCCAATATCTACAAGGGTAAGATCACCCGGGTTGAACCGAGTCTGGAGGCGGCATTTGTCGACTTCGGCGCTGAGCGACACGGGTTTCTGCCACTCAAAGAAATCTCCAAGGAATATTTCAAAAAGTCCCCTGGCCAGATCGAAGGCAAAATCAACATTAAGGATGTTGTATCAGAAGGCCAGGAAGTCATTATCCAGGTCGATAAGGAAGAGCGCGGCAATAAAGGGGCTGCGCTGACTACCTTCATCTCCCTTGCCGGTCGATACCTCGTCCTCATGCCCAACAACCCACGCGCAGGGGGCATCTCTCGCAGAATCGAGGGAGAGGAACGCGCGCAGCTGAAAGAAGCCATGAGTGACGTTGTGGTACCCAAGTCGATGGGCATCATCGTCAGGACTGCCGGCATCGGCCGATCGACCGAAGAGCTTCAGTGGGACCTCGACTACCTTGTGCAGTTCTGGGAAGCCATTTCCCAGGCCGCCAATGAACGCAAGGCGCCTTTCCTGATTCATCAGGAAAGCAACGTAATCATTCGTGCCGTCCGGGACTATTTGCGCCAGGATATCGGCGAAGTTCTGATCGACTCAGATACCGTCTACCAGGACGTGCTCAATTTCGTTCGCGCTGTGATGCCAACGTTCGAGAACAAGATCAAGCTGTACAAGGATGAAATCCCGCTGTTCAGCCGCTACCAGATTGAAGGTCAGATCGAGACTGCATTCCAGCGCGAAGTGAAGCTGCCCTCAGGTGGCTCAATCGTCATCGACCCGACGGAAGCGCTTGTCTCAATTGATATCAACTCCTCCAGAGCCACCAAAGGCCAGGATATCGAAGAGACTGCCCGTCAGACTAACCTGGAAGCAGCCGAAGAGATTGCGCGCCAGCTGCGCCTGCGAGACATGGGCGGTCTGATCGTCATTGATTTCATCGACATGACGCCAGCAAAGCATCAGCGTGAAGTAGAACAGAAAGTTCGCGAAGCGCTCGAAATTGACCGGGCTCGGGTACAGGTTGGCAAGATTTCAAGATTCGGCCTGCTCGAGATGTCTCGTCAGCGTCTGCGCCCTTCCCTCGGTGAAACCCGGAGTGAAGTCTGCCCACGCTGTGAAGGCCAGGGAACCATCCGCGGTATCGAATCACTGGCGCTGAGCATTATGCGTCTGATTTACGAGGAGTCCTCGAAGGACAAAACCGGCGAAGTTCGCGCGATCGTTCCAGTGTCCGTGGCTACCTTCCTGCTCAATGAAAAGCGCAAGCAGCTGGCAGATATTGAAGCACGTCAGGAAGTTCAGGTGATCGTCGTTCCTGCGCCCCACATGGAAACGCCTCACTTTGACATTGTTCGTATGCGGGACGACGAGACCGGAAGCGAACACGTGTCCAGCTATCAGGTTGCCCAGGAGTACTCTGAACGCGAGGAAGAAATTCTCGAGTCACCAGTTGCTCCGCCTCCCCCTCGCGAAGAAGCGGCCGTAAAGGCAATCAGGCCTGCTGCGCCAGCACCGGCCGCAGCGAAACCTGCTCAGGAGATCACCGAAGAGCCGACGGAAGGTCTATTCAGCCGGATCGGGCGGAAAATTGCCGATTTCTTCAGTGGCGAAGAGGTGATTGGCGAACCCGAACCCAAGCGTAAATCGACCGGATCAGATGGCCGCAATGACCGTCGCGGACAAGACCGACAGGATCGCCGCAAGTCTCGGGTTGCGCGCGGCGATGATCGCCAGCAGACTGCTGGAAATCGCAGCAGCCAGAACCGGGGCGATGAGAATCGCGGAAGGAATCGTGGCGGTAATCGCAACCGCAATGAAGACGCCACCGGCAATCAACAGAAGCAGGCCGGCTCCGGCAACAATCGCAAAGATGGCAACCGGTCTGACAACCAGGGACAGAATCGCGGAAGGAATAAGCCCCAGAATCGCGATCAACGTGACAACCGCGACAATCAGGAAACGGTTGATGCAAAGCAGTCTCAAAAAGCCCCTGCAGGCGACAAACCTCAGACTGCAGAAAAATCTGCAGGCAATGAAAAGCGTCGCAAGCCCCGCCGGAACAGGAACAGGGACGGCTCACCTACTGACACACCTGCTTCAACGCCCGCCGAACGGAAAGCTGTGCGCAGTGAGCGTCATCAGAAGGACACTCAGCCTGAGGACACTGGAAGCGCGACTAAACCGCAGGATTCCAGAGCTCAGAGCGTAGAGCCCAAAGCAGAAACGACTACACCTCAAAGTGCCTCCTCCGAGGCCACGGCGAAGGCTGACACTCCTGCAACTGCCACTGAGCAGACGAAAACGGAGAAGGACGTCAAAGCACAGCCAGCGGAGAAAACTGCCGGTGTGGAAGCTGTTTCGGAGCAGAAGTCAGACCCAGCCAAAGCAGAAAACGAGGACGCAACGGCGAAGCAGGACGATCAGTCTCGTCCAAAACGCCCTCGTCGCACGTCTGCCCGAAAGGCTGCCGAGAAGAAACACGCCGAGGCAACTACCCAGGACGCACCCAAAACAGAGGGTGATGACGCTACGGCAGCGACACCGGCGCCAGCCGATGCAAACAAGGCAACGAAGCAGGCTGAAACAGCATCATCTGCCGAAGCAGATGCGGCCGCCCCTGAAGCGAAGTCAGCCACTCCGACGCAGCCCTCAGTGGAAGCAGAGACATCGGCCGACGCCGCGCCTGTGACTGCTGAGAAGCCTGCAGCTCAGGAAGCGCCATTGGCTAAAAGGGAATCTGCTGCCACCGGGGAAACTGGAACTTCTCAAGAGTCCTCAGCTGGGGAAAAGCCTTCAGCCAACAAAGAGCCCTCAGCTGAAGAAAAGCCTTCAGCCAAGGAACAGCCTGCAGCCAAAGCTGAGGCCGCTGAGGTCACCTCTGCGCCGGAAGTCACGGCGAAAAGAGAACATAGCTCTGAGCCCGCCGATAAGGCGCCTTCAGCCCCGGAGAAGCCCGCGGCTGAAGAAAAAGCTGCACCCGCCGCGAAACCTGCGGCGGAAACTGCTCCAAAGGCAACGCCTGCTCAGGCACCTGAAGCCAAGACGGAACAAAAGCCGGCCAGCGACGAAGTCGATCTGCCGGTTACGCCGGGCCGCGCATACAACGATCCGCGGGAAGTCCGCAGACGTCGCCGCGCCGCTGAAGAAGCCCGGAAAACGGCCGGGAGCAACTAGGAATGCTTTCGAATTCAGACATTGAACAGCTGGAAGACATTCTGTTTGCCGAGCCCTGGGGCGATGAGGCACTGGACTTTTTCGGCCTGCATGGGTTGGTCTGCGCCAGTGTCGTGGGCCCAGTGAAGCTTAATGCGGATGATGTATTCGCACTAGCCACGGGCATCTCGGACGGCACCGAAACACCCGAGGTTTTTCGGTCGGCGGTTGAGCAGTTAACTCGGGAGATGACCAAAGCTCTCGATCTGGGGCAAGCGCTGGAGCTTCCGGAACCGGAGGACGGGGATCCAATGAATGCCCTGGAAAATTGGTGTGCAGGGTTCGTGGATTCGTTCCTGGAACACGAGGATGCCTGGCTGGAAGTGGACGAGAAGGAAACGGCTGACCTTCTCGTACCCATGCTGACCCTGTCGGGGCTTTTTGAAGATGAAGATTTTCAGAAAGTACGCAACAACGAAAAGTTGTCTCGCCAGATGGCTGAAGCCATTCCGGACTCATTGACTGACCTGTATTTGCTGTTCCATGCGTCGGACTAGCCTGCCGCAGGTCCCTCACTGACAGGATTTTTAAAACGATGCCAGACCGGCTCTAGCCCGTCTGGCATTTTCATTATCCGGCCAAGCTCACACCACGGAGCACCGGGAAAGTGGAAGTCGCTGCCCTGCGATGCCAACATATTTTCCCTGCGGCAAAGCTCCGCCAGAAAACCGAGATCCCCACTCGACTGACCCGAGGTTGATACCTCCAGCCCCAGACCGCCAGCTCGCTTGAAATCCGCAACCAGTGAGCGGAGCTTGGTGGCCGTCAGCCGATATTTACGGGGGTGCGCCAACACCGCGATTCCCCCCGCGTCCGTAATCCACTCAACAATTTCTGATAACTCCGGCCAGAATGCTTTCACATCGCCGGGTTTTCCCTGACCAAGATGGCGCTTGAAAGCCTGAGCAACGTTTTTCACCGCGCCCTCCTCAACCAGCACCTTGGCAAAATGAGGTCTCCCGGGCACGTCGCCGCCAGAATGCGCCTTTGCTTTCTCCAGCAGGTTATCGACACCCAGCCTGGACAGCCGATCGGTGATGGCGCGCGCCCGCGCCCAACGACTTTCCTTTTGCTGTTCAAGCCTGAGACGCAGAGCTGGATCATTAACATCAAAATCCAGACCCACTACATGAATGGTATGACTGCGCCAGAGACACGACAGCTCAGTGCCTGATATCAAGGCCAGTCCATTGGCATCTGCAGCGGTCTGCGCGCTGGTGAGGCCGTCCGTTGTGTCATGATCGGTCAAAGCAAGGTGGGTAACACCCTGCTCCACAGCACGTGCTACAAGTTGCTCTGGAGATAGAGCACCGTCAGAAGCGGAACTGTGGCAGTGCAGATCGATGCACAGCGGAATTTCTTGGGGTATAGTCACGAACAATCCAAAGCGTGATGCGATTAGTGGTGAATTGTATCAGCGCCAGGGCAACCACACGAATAACCGGAGGAGGTGCCGATGTATTACGCCATCATCAGTCAGGATATCGACAACAGCCTGCCGCTGCGGGCAAAGGCGCGTCCTGCACACATTGAACGCCTCAACGCTCTGAAAAATGAAGGAAGACTGCTGGTTGCCGGCCCACACCCAGCGCTGGACACACCAGAGCCCGGTGATGCAGGCTTTACGGGCAGCCTCGTGATTGCCGAATTCGACTCCCTGGAGGATGCACAATCCTGGGCGGATGCGGATCCTTATGTCGATGCCGGAGTTTACGAAAGTGTCACAGTGAAGCCGTTCAAAGCGGTTTTACCGTAGGGGCAACAGACGACAGAGGCTTCAATATCCATCTATAGCATGAGAGGATTGTAATGAAGCCGGCCTTGAATGGACGCCTAACTGTGACAAAATTGCGCGCTTAAACACTGAATCAGGATAGATAACCAGTGCTCTCTATCAGAACGATTATCGCGTTTGTGCTTGCTTTCATGACCGCCGCCTCGGCGCTTGCTGAAACCGTTTACGTTAACGACAACCTATTCGCACCCATCCGCAGTGGCCAGGGTACCCAATACCGAATTCTTCACTCCGGTGTTCGAAGCGGAACTCCACTCGAGCTTCTCGAACGGTCAGATTCCGGCTACAGCCGGGTGCGAACTCAGGACGGCATCGAGGGGTGGATGGTATCGCGTTACATATCAGAGACACCGATTGCACGCCAGCAACTGGAATCCGCCAACCGCCAGCTTGAAGAGGCGAAGCAGACGGTGCAGAGTTTGCGGGCCCAGCTCAATGAGGTCACTGAAGAACGGAACTCACTGTCCAGTTCCGAGGAGAGCCTCGAGGCACGCGCAGGTCGCCTGAGCCAGGAGTTGCGGGAAATCAAATCAGTCGCAGCAGACGCAATCAACCTCAATCGTCGCAATGAAGAGCTCAGAACCGAGAACCAAAAGCTTCGAAATGATCTTGAAGTGCTGACTGCAGAAAAAGAGCGGCTGGAAGCGAACAAAGATTCTGACTTCATGCTTTTGGGCGCTGGCCTTGTCGTGCTTGGTGTTGCCCTGGCTCTGATCATTCCAGCTCTCAAGCCGACACGCAAAACGGATAACTGGGCCTGACAGGGCCCAGCAACAAAACTTCAATTTTCGCTGCCCCGCTCGGGGCGGCGCAATGCGCTTCCCACCTCAAAACACCATATATTGTGCCCAACCCCCTTCGCTAATACTAAATATGAGGGGTTTTCGGGTTTTTATTCCCATCCATTCTTTGACCGCTGCGTCCATACCCTTTATAAATAATGAAACAACAAGAGGGAGGAAGCAGGAATGTCACTGACCATGAAGGACTATTCCGAGAAGCGCGATTTCCACCGCATGCGGATGAACTCAGAAATTGAGTTGACCGACAGTAATGGTAATGCCCTGGCGGGGATATGCCGTGATCTGAGCGGTACCGGTATGCAACTGTTCACGGAAACGGCGTTTGCGGAAGGCGACGAGATCCATACACTCCTTCCTTCCAGCGGCGAACAGTTTCCACCTTTCGAGACGGTTTGCAGAGTATTGAGATGTGAACCAGAAGCCGACGGCTTCCTGCTGGGCGTAGAAATCGTGAAGGTGAAGCGTTAAAGCCGCCAATAGATTAGAGAGCTTGGCTCCAGCAGGCGGCAGCGCACTTTCGTGTAAGCTGCCGCCTTCTGGGTCAGTCGATTAATCGACTTTCAGAGCTTTTTCAGACACTACAATTCCATTGTTGTCTGCATAAACGTAGTGACCTGGGTGGAAGGTGACGCCACCGAAGGTGACTGGCACGTTCAGTTTCCCCACGCCCTCTTTTTCAGTTTTCCGGGGATGAGTTCCCAGCGCCTGGACACCCAGTTCCGTCTTGCGGATCACATCGACATCCCGGATGCAGCCATAAATCACCAGCCCGGCCCAGCCGTTGCTGACGGCTTTTTCCGCAAGCATGTCTCCCAGCAGTGCCGCACGCTTGGAGCCACCACCATCAACCACCATGACGCGGCCATGACCCGGCAGAGCAACCTGCTCTTTTACCACCGAATTGTCTTCGTAGCACTTCACGGTGACGATCTCACCACCGAAAGCTTCGACACCTCCGAAGTTCTGAAATCCTGGCTCAACAGCGAGGATCTCTGGGTAATCATCACAAAGGTCCGGGGTTATGATTGGCACGATCTCGTCTCCTTTTGCCGAGTGAATCAACCGATTTTTTCGTCCGCCAGGAAGAACCAGGTATCCAGTACGGAGTCCGGGTTCAGTGAAACCGTATCGATTCCCTGATCCATCAACCACTTCGCCAGGTCAGGATGATCAGAAGGTCCCTGACCGCAGATACCAATGTACTTATTTGCCTTTTTACATGCCTGGATCGCGCTGCCGAGCAATGCTTTCACCGCATCGTTTCTTTCATCGAACAAGTGGGCAATTACGCCCGAATCTCTATCGAGACCCAGCGTCAGCTGCGTCAGATCGTTGGAACCGATCGAGAAACCATCGAAATGCTCGAGGAACTGCTCTGCCAACAGCGCATTGGCCGGCAACTCACACATCATGATCACCCGGAGACCATTCTCGCCACGCTTCAGGCCGTTTTCAGCCAGCAAATCCACAACCTGCTCTGCTTCGCCAACCGTGCGGACAAACGGCACCATCACTTCAACGTTGGTCAGACCCATTTCATTTCGCACTTTCTTGAGCGCGCGGCACTCAAGCTCGAAACAATCCCGGAAGGTTTCGGAAATATAGCGAGAGGCGCCCCGGAAACCGAGCATCGGATTTTCTTCATCAGGCTCGTACAGCGTTCCGCCGATCAGGTTGGCATACTCGTTGGATTTGAAATCAGACAGCCGGACAATCACCTTCTTGGGCGCAAAGGCTGCTGCCAGAGTGGAGATACCTTCAACCAGTTTGTCGACGTAGAAGTCTACTGGCGAACTGTAGCCGGAAATGCGCTTTTCCACTGTTTGGCGAATATCTCGGGGCAAGCCGTCGAAATTGAGCAGCGCCTTAGGGTGAACACCGATCATCCGGTTGATGATGAACTCCAGCCTGGCAAGACCAACACCCTCATTGGGCAGTGCCTGGAAGTGGAAAGCTCGATCGGGATTACCCACGTTCATCATGATTTTGAAGGGAATGGCCGGCATCGAGTCAACGGTGTTCTCCTTCAACTCGAAATCCAGGCTGCCTTCATAGATCATGCCGGTGTCGCCCTCGGCACAAGATACGGTCACGTCCTGACCATCTTTAAGGACTTCTGTCGCGTCGCCACAACCCACAACGGCGGGAATGCCGAGCTCCCGCGCAATAATTGCCGCGTGACACGTGCGCCCACCGCGGTCTGTGACGATCGCCGACGCGCGCTTCATGACTGGCTCCCAGTCAGGGTCCGTCATATCGGTGACCAGCACATCACCGGCCTCAACGCGATCCATTTCCTTGATGCTGGTAATGATCTTGACCGGACCGCTTCCGATTTTGTGGCCGATACTGCGACCTTCCACAATCACCTTACCGGTTTCTTTCAGAAGGTAGCGCTCCATGACATTCACGTTAGCGCGGCTCTTAACAGTCTCCGGACGAGCCTGGACGATATAAATACGTCCGTCGTCGCCGTCCTTCGCCCACTCAATGTCCATCGGGCGCTGGTAGTGTTTCTCGATGATCATGGCTTGCTTGGCAAGCTCTTCAACTTCCGCATCTGTTACGCAGAACTTATTTCTGTCTTCCTGCTCCACTTTGACGGTCTCAACGAACTCGCCCGCCGATGGATCTGTGTGGTAAACCATCTTGATGGCCTTGCTGCCCAGGTTCCGGCGCAGAACCGCTGGCCGCCCTTCCGTCAAAGTCGGTTTGTGTACGTAAAATTCGTCAGGATTCACGGCACCCTGAACAACGGTCTCGCCGAGGCCATAGGAGCCCGTCACAAACACCACATCGCGGAAACCGGATTCTGTGTCGAGGGTAAACATGACACCGGAGGCAGCGGTCTCACTGCGAACCATCTTCTGAATACCGGCAGAAAGTGCAACCTGTTTGTGGTCGAAACCGTGATGAACGCGATAGGAAATCGCCCGGTCATTGAACAGAGAAGCAAACACTTCTTTCACAGAAGTCCGCACCTGCTCAAGTCCGACGACATTCAGGAATGTCTCTTGTTGGCCCGCAAACGAAGCGTCGGGAAGATCTTCAGCCGTGGCTGAGGAACGTACAGCCACCGCCATGTTTTCATTGCCGGCCTGCAGCTTTTCGTAAGCATCTTTCAGAGGCTGCTCGAGCGCCTCTGGGAAAGGCATATCGATAATCCACTGGCGAATCTGCGAGCCGACCCGCGCCAACTCATTGACGTCATTGACGTCCAGACTCTCAAGGGCATTATCAATCTTTTCGCGGAGACCATCTTTGGCGAGGAATTCTCGATAGGCGTGAGCCGTCGTGGCAAAACCACCGGGCACGGTAACACCGGCATTGGCAAGATTACTGATCATTTCGCCGAGCGACGCGTTTTTACCGCCAACCCGGTCCACATCAGACATTCCCAGGTGGTCAAACCAGATAATGTAATCTTCCAAAGCAAGTCTCCCTTGATTCATTGCAGCACAAAATGACGAGTCGCCGGCGGTCAAAGTTCCAAATCAGCCAATCATCAGTGCGGGCTATCGAACTAGGCGTGTATGATACTGTAACCTGAGGTAATTACCTAGGGAACCCGTCAACTCGGAGCCTGACCATACATCATGAAAAGAACCGCCTTTTTTATCTCGGACGGCACCGGTCTCACCGCTGAGGCCCTCGGACACAGCCTGCTCGCTCAATTCGAAAAAATCGATTTCGAAAGAGTTACGGTTCCGTATATTGACGACACCGATAAAGCGGCAGAGATGGTCAAACGCATCAACGAGGCGTCCGAAACCGACGGCGCCCGACCGCTTGTGTTCGACACCATTGTGAACAGCGACATCAGGGATGTGATTGCCGGCGGCGACGGCTTCATGGTGGATATTTTCGGAACCTTTCTCAGCCCCCTGGAACAGGAGCTGCAATCGTCCTCCTCCTATTCCGTCGGTAAATCCCATTCAATCAGCAACGAAGGCCGCTATGAGCGCCGGATCAACGCGGTGAACTTCGCCCTGGATAACGACGACGGTGCTCGCACCCGCCACTACGACGAAGCAGATCTTATCCTGGTCGGCGCCTCCCGCAGTGGTAAAACGCCGACCTGCCTCTATCTTGCCCTGCAATATGGTGTCAAAGCGGCGAATTACCCGATTACCGAAGAAGATCTGGCCGATCAGCAGATACCCGCCGCATTGCGGCCTCACAAACAGAAGTTATTCGGCCTGACCATCGACCCGGAGCGCCTGGCCACGATTCGCAATGAGCGGCGCCCAAACTCTCGCTATTCTTCCATCAAGCAATGCATGCTGGAAATTGAAGAAATTGAACTGATGTATCGCCGAGAGCGCATTCCTTTTCTGAACACCACCGCTTATTCCATCGAGGAAATTTCCACGCGGATCATGGTGACAACTGGCCTCAAGCGGAATCGCTGAGCCCATAAAAAAGGCAGGTCATTCCGAGGAATGCCTGCCTTTTGGCGACCATCAGGGTCGGTCCAGAAGAATCTAGAGCTCCTGAACCTCCAGCCCCAACGCTTCCACAGCCTCACGATTATCGTGACTGGTAATCACAGCGACGCTGGCTTGCTCGGGTTTGAGCCAGGTCTTAGCCACTCGCTTCATATCGTCCAGCGTTACGGCCAGGACCCGCTCCCGGAACCGGGCACGCTGCTCCTGAGTACGCCCGAACAGATGATTGTGGAACGCGTGTCTGGCTGCCCCCGCCGGTGAGCGCGGACGGTCCAGCTGGCCGATGACACCAAGAATGGATTCCTCAAGCTCCTGGGGATCGTGCTCCTCTTCAAACAGCCAGGTCAGGGACTGATCGAAATCGTCCAGGGTTTCACCCAGACGAGGATCCCGGTAGGAGAAGAAGCGGAAAGTCCCGTTGACGCTGTCCTGCCCGGCCCCGCCGCCATAGGCACCGCCTTTCTCGCGAATGGCCCGATGCAAGAATCCGTTGCGCAAAAATCCACCCAGCACCGTCAGTGCAGCGGCATCCGGATGGTCGACTGCGACGGTAGAAAACGCCTTGGCGCAGAAATTGACCTGCGTCGAGGTCAACCACGCCTGACGGGTTTGATAGGGCTCGTGGGACAGTGACCAATTCGTATCGGAACCGGCTTCTTTGTCCTGCCAGACTTTCTTGAGATCGGCGAGCATTGGCTGGAGGTGCTCCTGCTCTGCGATCAGTAAGAATTCGCGGCTTTGTGACGTAATCTTCCGATGCAGGCTGGCGAGCTGATCGCAGAAACCGGCCAATTCGTCAGCGTTCTCAAGCGCCTTATCCAGAACCTTTGCACCACGGATGGCCTCCAGACCACCAATGCGGAAAGAAAGCCATGCGCCCGGACTGATGCCCTGGGAAGCAGCGCCCATGGCGAGGGCATGACCGCTGCCGGTGACCGCCTGTTCCCGACGGGCACGAATCTGGGCAATCAATTCCCGGATACGCTCATGCTCATTGAAGCGGGCATGATGAAACAGATCACTGATCAGTTTGGTCAGCGCTTCACGGTTCCGCGCGAGCGCCTTGCCATTGAAGACCAGATAGCCACTGAGCTGCTGTACGTCGTCGATGCGACCCTTGGCCGAGAATGACACGCTCACACCGCCGGATTCTGCAGAAATACGATCCTGCATCTGCAGATAATCGAGGTCGCCGCAACCCACCTCTGAAATCAGAGTGGTGTAATAAGGCAGCAGAAGAAGTTCTTCTCGGGAGAGATCTGGCACCGGCAGCACCACCTGTTCGTACACCAGTCCATTGGTGCCACGGGCATAGAGCGAGGTCGACATCTCCTGGTCCACCTGCCGCTCGGGCTCGGGCAACTGAAGCGGAACGTCGGTCAGGTCCACCTTCGGCAGAATGGAATCGTCATCCTTGCGGGTCTGCCGCTCCTCCAGCGCCTGGGCGCGGTCAACAATCTGCTGAACTTCTGCCTCTGTCAGTTCCGCTTTACGCTTGGCAAGGGCCTTTTTCATGGCCTCGTGCCGACGGGATTCGATCTGGTCATCCGGCCTTAGCGTCAGGGTAACGCGGTGCGGATTTTCCAGCAGCTTGCGACGAACCAGGTCCGGCACGTAGTTCGGGTCGCGGATTTTTTCCCGCATGTCCTTCAATACCGGCTCCAGATCGAGTAGCTCCACCGGATCGCCACCGTGAACCATCGGAGAAATCGCAGTCATGATCAGCTGCAATCCATAAGGAAAGCTGTCCCCTGCAATTTCCCGCTGATGAAGTTCCAGCTGATGCAAGATGGCTTCGAGGCGCTCCTCGGCGACACCTTCACTGGCAACCTTCGCCAGCGTTTCTTCGATCAGTGCCTCAAGATCCGCCTGCTTTTCAGGCTCTGAGCCTTCGATGCCGCACACGAATGTCATCTCGCGGTTAGAATCTTCAAGGCCGCACATGGGCGAAGGCGCGTGACCAATATCCGTCGTCTCCAATGCCCTCATCAATGGCGAGGCGCTGTTTTCCAGAAGCACACTGGCCAGCAGTTGACCTTCCAGGTTTTCCTGCAGATCAAAACTGTGCCCCAGCAGCCAACCCATGACGATGTGAGTCTTTTTGGCTGTTTCCTCGCCCTCACTGACCGAGTAGCCCTGCTCAACCCGCACCGGTGAGAACATGCGTTTTTCATCATGGACTGGCAGCTCGATGTCCAATCGATCAAAACGCTTGAGCGCCAGTTCTTCGAACCGGTCGTGGTGCTCGCGGGCCGGAATGTTTCCATACGTCGCGAAGATGGCGTTGCTAGGATGATAGTGATGTTTGTAGAAGCTCAGCAGGTCCTCGTAACTTAGATCAACGATCTGATCCGGCTCGCCACCGCTGTTGTAGTGGTAGGTCGTGGTCTGGAACAAATGACTGGACAGGTTCTGCCAGAGCTGCGACGTCGGCGAACTCATCGCGCCTTTCATCTCGTTGTAGACAACACCCCGGTATACCAGGTCCGTCGAAGGGTCATCGGGCTTGTCGAATTCCAGGCGGTGGCCCTCCTGCGCGAAATCCAGGGGATCCAGCGACGAGAAAAACACAGAGTCGAGATAGACCGTCAGCAGGTTGTCGAAATCCTTACGGTTCATACTGGCGAAGGGATACGCCGTCCAGTCACTGCTGGTAAACGCGTTCATAAAGGTGTTCAGTGATCGCCGTATCATCATGAAGAATGGGTCACGAACCGGAAAGCGCTCACTGCCGCAAAGTGCGGTATGCTCAAGAATATGGGCAACGCCGGTGGAGTCCATCGGGAAGGTCCGGAGAGCGACGAAAAAAACGTTTTCATCGTTATCCGCAGCCAGGTGTAAATGGCGGGCGCCGGTCTTTTTATGGCGATACTCTTCAACCGTTACATTCAGCGTATCGATCCGGTGGCTTCGAAGCTGTTCAAATGCCGGATGGACGGTGCTTTCGATTACTGCAGCCATTCAAACTGTCCTGTCATTCGTAAAAAAGAGTTTGTAGGGTAACACGTAGTTTCCATTATCATGCATCAACCTGAGACCACAAGGTAGTGCCAGAACCCATGACCACATCAACCCCTGAAACCTCGCCTTCTGAAGAGAACAAGCAGTCGTCGACCGGCGGGAAAAAGGGTGATCTATCTGCTTCCATACAGGCTCCCGAAGTCGCCGCCTACTGGGCAGAGCGCCGCCGCTATCTTGAAAAGATCCGTAAGGTCCCAGAGATCAGGCAGCGGTACTGGCGGGCCGTCGGCATTTACCTGCTCAGGAGAATTATGTGGTCCTTTGGCTTTTTCCCGGTGTTCATCGCATTCTGGTTGCCTCTGGTCCTGTCCAGTTTCAACCCGGTTGTCATGGCTTCGGACCTGATCCCCATTCTGGATGGTTTCGTTCAATCGAACCCCGAAGAACAGGCGACGGCGATTAGCACGATGGCGATTGCCTGGGCATCGATTGGCTTTTTCTTCCTGGTGTTCGACTTTGTCCTCACCCCCTTCAAATCTCCTTATGAATACGAGGCCGACGTTTACATGCGTTCCTGGGAGCAGCTCAACCATGACCAGCTTCCGGACAAAGTGTGATATGTCCTACATTCTCGTGAACTTCAGTGACTTTCTGTTACATAAGGCTGCTCTGACTCGGTAAGATAAACGCGTGTCATCCCTCAAGCAGGTCCGGTTCACAAGGCTTGCCGGGGATCAGGTAGTCACATGCGGATTAGAACTGAGAGGTTGCCTATGGTCGATTTCAGACCGCTCCTGTTTATCAACGCCCTCGCCCTTATGTTGCTGGTCACCGCCGCCTTTGCGTCGGTACGACAGGAAATGGCGGCGACGTCTGCTCAGGCAGAACAGGAACCGACTCTGGAATCTGCTGTTGCAGCCGTAAATCCACGGGAAGAAGAAGCGGACAGCGTCTTCCTGGAAGAACCTCCAGCTGCTGGCAATCCAGCAACCCCTGAAGCACCACAGCAAACTGACACGGTCGCCGCAAGCACGATACCGCAAGAGCCCGCACCTCAAGTCAAAGCCCAGCCCTTTGCAGTCAAAGACTGGCCCGAGGAGCCGACGATGGTTGCCAGGGCAGAGCCAGCAAGCGCAATGGACGCTCAGATGTCAGATGCCGCAGTTGCTCAGCCAGAGCCAGCACCAGAACCCGAGCCTGCCGCTGTCCAGCCGGCACCAGAACCACCCAAGCCTAAAACCGGCATGCTCGTCCTTCGGTCTAACGTGGTTGGGGATCAGGTCAGCATTAATGGAAAGAATTACGGGGCCACACGACTCGACCTGGAATTGAAGCCAGGCACCTACGACGTTGTCATCCGCAAGAACGGGTATCAGCCCTGGCAGAAGACCATCAGCCTGCGGGCCGGCGATGAGACTACGCTGGTGGGCCGGCTCGAAGCGTACACCAATGTTGATTACCGTGATGGCAAGTGGATCGGTGGTGTCAAAACCGGAGACGGCACTCTAATCAACAGCAAAGGCCTGCGTTACGAGGGCCACTTCGTCGATGGGCAGTTCCACGGCAAGGGTACCGCCTGGTACCCGGACGGCAGTCGCTATGAGGGCGAATGGCGCACCGGCAAACGTCATGGTGAAGGCACGTGGCGTGGGGCAGATGACACTCGCTACACCGGCCAGTTCCGTAACGATCAATTCAACGGCCAGGGCACCCTCACCATGGCAAACGGCGACATCCTGACCGGCCTCTGGGCCGAGGGTAAGCTCAATGGCCATGGCTCCCTGACCACCTCAGATGGCATGTTGTATGTCGGCGGATTCCGCAGTAACGAGTTCCACGGTGAAGGCACTCTGACCTATCCGGACGGACGCCACTACGAGGGCGAGTTCTCAAACGGTGAATTCCACGGCAAAGGCAAGGAAGTCTTTGCCGACGGCAAGCAATACGAAGGGCAATACATCGAAGGTTCGTTCCATGGAAAGGGTCTGCTGAGCAATCCCAACGGCAGCTCCATCCAGGCGACCTTCCGATACGGCGAACCCTATGGACAGGTTCGTCTGACAACGGCGGCCGGGGAAGTGTTTACTGCCCGGACAACGGAACCCGGTGTGTGTTATCGGGACAAGAGCTACAGGGCCACCCAGTGCCCAAAATTGGAAGGCTGGTAATGCTCAGGCACTGGTCCGATAACAAACGCTTAAGCTGTTTAGGTTGAGGTAGTGACATGACAATTAAAAATGCGCTTCTGGTTGACGATTCCAAGGTAGCCCGGTTTGCACTGAGCAAACTGCTCGAAGGGCGTGACATGGAAGTGAATATGGCGGGCTCTGCGGAAGAGGCTCTGGACTACCTCAACAGCAATGAGCGTCCGGATGTGATTTTCATGGATCATCTGATGCCCGGCATGAATGGCGTTGAAGCAACCAAAGCCATCAAAGGTAATCCCGAAACTGCCGGGATTCCTATCATCATGTGCACCTCCAAAAAATCCCAGTCGTTCACCGAAGAGGCAAGAAACTTCGGAGTCTACAACATTCTGACCAAGCCGCCTCAAGTTGAAGGCCTCAGCTCAGTACTCGAACAACTGGATATTGATGTCTCCGGAGGCACGCTCCCCGAACCTCCGGAGTTGGATTTTGCCGACGAGGCGGATGATGAAGAGCCACTGGACATTCCGGCCGACGCGTCACTGGAGTTGGCTCCTAAAGGAGACAAAGAGCAGTCTTCAGATGCATCAGCTCACAATCCTCAGGTTGTGCCATTAACCAGCGATCTGATCGAGCAAATTGCGCGCTCTGCGGTCAAGACCCACATCAACAACCGCCTACACGAGTTGTTGAGCTCGCTGTTTGATGAGCAATTTGATCACCTTAAACGGGTCCTCGACGAGACCAGCAGGAAGCAGGAAGCCGTGGTTGAGGAACGTCTCAACGCGGTCGCTGAAATGGTGGACAAGCGCACCACTAACCTTCGTGACGACGTTGCCGCCGAGGTTAATCTGAACCTGGTGCAGGAGCTGTCCCATGTTCGCAAAGAGCTTTCGAAGGGCAACGGCTTTACTGCTGATGACATGGCGGAACTCAAGGACCACATTACCAGTGTGCAAACCATCGACACGGAGTTCTGGCAGACGCTGCAGTCTGAGGCAATTCAACAGGCCCATGAGATTTCGCGGGAAACGGCCGAGGATATTGCCCAACGCACAATTGACCTCTTTGTCGCGCAGCAGAAGTCGATGACATCCCGGATCTATACCATTGGCCTTGCCGCCAGCCTGGGCGTCTTTACGGTCGGAATTGCGTTTCTTTCGGGCCTATTCGGCTAATCTGTGACTGGGAGGCGAAGCATCCCTGTCACATTTCACTACACTAACGAAACACGAACGAATTCACAGCGGGCCGAGAGCCCGCTATGGTGAATAGCAGAGACAAAAATAATAAATCCGCGCCGACAGACTTGAGATGCACCTAGTGACCTTGGTCCTGTCTCAAAATGTCCGATGCGGGATCGACAACAAACAACCGATGGTGAGCCGACTTTGAGCGCAACCCTGCCCAAAAGCATTGTGTTCATGCTCCTCGCGTTCCTGTCAGCAACGACCACTTCTGCTGAAGCAAAGCCGATAGACGTTGTTGAAGGTTCCCCTATTGATTCGTTCTTCGAATATGTGGAGGCACCGAACGCCAACGTGCCGGTCGAAGAAATACGGCAAATCCCTGATCAGCAATGGCAGTCGGCGCCCGATGGTAGTGCAACACTGGGCATCACAAGCTCTACGTATTGGCTGCGTTTCAGCATTCACAACTCAACGCCTCTTCAAGCGAACCTGGTCGCTGATCTCGCGTACTCGCAACTCGACGATGTCACCTTTTTTGTTTATCACCGCAATGAACAGCTGCGCTCCGTCCGGACGGGCGATGCTCGTCCGTTTTATCCAAGGGAAATCGATCACCCGAGCATGCTGCTCCGTCTCCGCATCGATCCAGATCAGACGAAAGAGATTTACATAAGAGTTTCAACGGCAGGGTCGATGATCCTACCACTTGAGCTGTGGCGCGAAAGTGAATTCTTTGGCGCCGCCTCGAACGAGCAAAAGCTGCACTTTTTCTACTACGGCAGCCTCACGGTGATCATTCTCATTAATCTGGCGGTATTCCTGACGCTGCGCGAAAGGCTCTACCTGTTCTACGCGCTTGCCATTAGCGGCTACCTGCTGTTTTTCGCCTCCATCAAAGGCTACAGCTTCCAATTACTGTATCCGGATCTTCCCGGCCTGCATGCCCGTGCGCTGCTTGTTTCTATGCCCATCCTGGCGCTCTTCTCGATTTTGTTCTGTCGGGAGTTCCTCAGGATAAAATTACACAGTCCAAGACTGGATCTCGCCATTCGGCTGATGATGTACTTTGAAATCTTCAACCTGATCAGTGCGCTCACACTGGATTACAATGCGGCGGTCACATTGTCTTCCGTATCAGCCCTCTTTTTCTTCTCTTTACTGTTTGTGGCAGGACCCATCACCTGGGCCGCAGGAGTTCGGGCGGGCGCTTTCTTCACGCTGGCATGGTCGCCGCTCACCGCAGGCGTCCTGGCAACAGCTGGGCGCGCACTCGGATTCTTTCCCGAGAACTTCCTGACGGAACACGCCATGCAGATCGGCTCCGGACTGGAGGCGTTTATTCTCACGCTGGCTCTGGCAGATCGTCTTTACCGGGAACGTGAAGAAAAAATCCGAGCCCAGGCAGAGAGTCTGCGAACCGAGAAAGCCCGCAACGAGGCGCAGCACAGACTCACTCAGGCAATGACCCATGACCCTGTGACCGGTCTGCCAAACCGAAACCGGTTTGAGTGGATGGTGAACCAACGCATCAGCGACGACCCGAACGGCAGATATTTTGTGGGGGTTGCCAGAATCACCCGCCTTGACGAAATCAACCGAACCCTTGGACTCAATCGCAGCGAGATTCTCATTCAGCAGATTGCTGACCAGATGACGGAACTTGCAACGAGGTTGCCCGGGATTCAAACGGTCACCGACGACATGGGTCGCGAGGAGCGGGTCTACCACCTCTCTGGCGATTGCTTTGGGCTACTGATCAACGTGAACAAAGTGGAGGATGACTTCAAGTCTCTGGACAGGGCGCTCCGAGCACTGGCGGAGCCCGTGAAACTTGGCAACCTGGCGATTGAGCTACATCCGAAATTTGGTGCAGCGCTATTTCCCAACCACGGGGACAACGCCGCACTGCTCATTCGTAACGCCCATGTCGGCATGGAGATAGCGCCTCACAGTCGTTACGAAACCGGCGTGTATGCGCCCAAATACGACATCTATAGTGAGAGTCGCCTCACGCTCATGTCCGACCTCAGAGAGGCGCTCAATGAAAATCAGACAGAGCTTTACTATCAACCCAAAGTAAGCCTCGAGACTAATCGAGTGGTTGGACTCGAGGCACTGATACGCTGGAAGCACCCGGAGCGTGGTTGGATTATGCCGGCAGACTTTATTCCACTGGCGGAGGAGACCGGTGTAATTACTCATCTAACGCAATGGGCCATTGAAAAGGGCCTGGCAGACCTCGCGGACATATTCCCATCGCATCCTGAGCTGCGGGTGTCGATCAACATCTCGGCCCGCGACCTCACCTCCGTCGAACTTAAGCCTTTCATTGAAAAGCAACTCAACAGGCACGGTTTGACGCCCCGTCAGTTGGTGATCGAACTGACAGAAACAGCGGCGATGGAAGATCCGGAAACAGGACTTCGAGCTCTCAAGGAGCTGTCAGATTACGGCATTGAAATTTCCATCGACGACTTTGGCAGCGGCTACTCTTCCCTTTCCTATTTGCGACAACTGCCAGCCACCGAACTCAAACTGGACAGGTCGCTCGTAAAGGATATCTGCACCAGTGACACCTCAAGGGTCATCGTCGAAACGGCCATCAATATGGCCCACGGGCTTGGCTATTCTGTCGTCGCCGAAGGCGTGGAAACCGGAGAAAATGCTGAGGCCCTGAGAGCCTGCGGCTGCGATAAGCTTCAGGGCTTCTGGTTCTGTCACCCTCTGCCGCCTGCGAAGCTCAGCCAGTGGCTGCAAGAGCATCATATGGAAATGCTCTAATCCCGCAGGAACCGATTGCGGTAATCGGTCTGTATGCTCTGCCAATCCTGGGGCGTATCTACGTCGGTCAATGCTCCGGGTATCGGCAAGGTTTCCGCCCCATAGTCAGCAAGAATGCCCGAGGCTCCCCGATCCCCCTCCAATTGCAAAATGTCTGGCCAGATATGGCGCGGCAAATAAGCTGGCGCCCCCGGGTTTCCGTGCATGTCTGCGGCGACCGGCTGCCATGGGAACTGACGGGCTTCGGTCGCAAGCTGGGCGAGGTCGGCGGTTTCAATGAGGGGTTGGTCCAGCAACAAGACAAAGACACCTTTTGCTTCCGGGCTCAAGGACATGAGGCCCGCCTGGAGAGACGTTGACATGCCCTGCTCCCAGTCAGCGATCGGCAACCAGTCAGAGGGCTGTCGACGGCAACGATAGCGAATCAGTGGATATCCAGCGCCGGTCACCACGGTTACCGCGGCACTCAACTGCCTGGCCTGCATGATTGCGCGGTCCAGTAGCGTTCCGTCACCCAGTGGCAAAAGCGCCTTGTATCGCCCCATCCGGCGCGACGCTCCGGCGGCGAGCACCAGTGCAGGGAAAGCCTTATCTTCTTTTGACCTGGAACTAAAAGACATAGTGACTCCCGGTGGATTACGATGGCCGCTCTGCGATCGGGGTCAGTTTCCCGTTTCGGCTCCGGGATAGCCCCTATGGCGCGCCCGACACGAGCATAGTATGTTTCGCTGCGAGTTGCCGTCCATATTTGCTAGAATCCCGCTACCCTGAACGCGCATTGTTCGTCATTCACCCGCGCCCTGGACCATCTAAATGAACCACCTGTTCGTCGACAATCTGACCGTGATTGACTTTGCCTACCTGGACGCATCCCGGGGGCTCGTCGGTGAAAGCTGGATTGTAGATGTGGTTCTGGGGGGAGAGCTGGACGAACAGGGCATGGTGTTCGACTTCAGCAACGTCAAACGAACCATCAAGCGCGTCATTGATGAGCGCGTTGATCACCGCCTGGTGATTCCAAAACTCTACAAAGGTCTGCACAGAAGCGAGGAGAATCCACAGGCGTTCAACTGGAATTTGACAGACGGTTCAACGATCCGTCACAGCGGTCCCGACGAAGCGGTGGTCTGGCTGGATGCTGATCGAGTCATACCCTCCGCAGTCTCGCGATTGCTCCAGGAGGAGCTCCGGGCTGTGCTGCCAGGCAACGTCACGGACATTTCTATCGAACTTCGGGAAGACGTGATCGAGGGTGCCTATTACCACTACGTTCATGGCCTCAAGAAGCATCTAGGGAACTGTCAGAGAATTGCCCACGGGCATCGCTCTCCGATCCGGATTGATCGTGACGGTCACCGAGACAGAGACCTGGAACGGGAGTGGGCCAAGCGCTGGGAGGATATTTACGTTGGTTCGGAAGAGGACGTTTGCAGGCGCTGGATTGCCGACGATGGCACCGCTTATCTTAGCTTTGAGTACGAGGCTAACCAGGGCGAGTTTTCTCTGACATTGCCGGCAGAACGCGTTTACATGCTCGACACCGACACTACGGTGGAATGGATCGCGGCCCACATAGCAGATCGCATCAAAGCAGAGCATCCCGATGAACAAATCACCGTCAAAGCCTACGAAGGGGTTGGCAAAGGCTCCATCGCAAGGCGATAGCCTGCCGCCTGAAACCGATTTTCTCTGGACATAAAAAAACCGCCCGAAGGCGGTTTTTTTGTTGGCTCACGGTGGACTAAACCGATGAACCGCAGCCGTGACGGCTGAATATGGCGTCCCCTAGGGGGTTCGAACCCCTGTTGCCGCCGTGAAAGGGCGGAGTCCTAGGCCACTAGACGAAGGGGACTAGAAATTGGTGGAGCCAGGCGGGATCGAACCGCCGACCTCAACACTGCCAGTGTTGCGCTCTCCCAGCTGAGCTATGGCCCCTCAACGGCTGCGTATATTAAGGATCGCCCTATGAGAGGTCAACCTTTTTCCGGCGTTTTTTTCGGTTTCAAACGCTGAGTTACGATCACCGTCAAAGAACGCAGCCGGCCGAATCACTCTGCTCCCAAAGCCGCAAACTCCTTTTCAACACGCTTGGTTTCTTTCTTCGAGAATCCGCCCAGGACGTCCAGGGCATGACGGAGCCTTGAACGCGTCATATCCGGGCCAATGATCGCCATCGAGTCCATCACCGACCAGGAATTGGGTGTGCCTGCGATCGCCACAAACACCGGAAACATAAAATCGCCCATTTTCAGTTCCATGGCCTTGGCCAGAGACTTGATGTCGCCAAAGATCGTCTCTTTGCTCCAATGTCGCTGGGCTTCGAGTTTCCAGAGCGTGAATTGCAGAACCCGCTTGATCTGGCCTTCCTCTAACTTGTTGTGTGCGAAGTCATCAGGCTTCAGCGGCAGCATTCCTGAGAACATGAAACTCGCCATAGGCGCCACATCACTGAACACCTCTGCCCGGCCCTTGATGTGGGGTACCAGAGCCCTGAGCGACTCCTCGTTGAACCACCAGTGCCTCAAGCGCTCACCGAATTGCTCATCCGAGAGCTCATCTCGTATCCACTGACCGTTGAGCCAGCGAAGCTTCTCCACATCAAACACGGGTCCACCGAGTGACACCCGCTGAATATCGAAATGCTCAATCATCTCGTCCAGCGTGAATTTTTCACGCTCGTCCGGCATGGACCATCCCATACGCCCGAGATAATTGGTAACCGCTTCCGGCAGAAATCCCATCCGCTCATAAAAATTGATGCTGGTCGGGTTCTTTCTTTTTGACAGCTTACTCTTGTCGGGATTTCGCAAGAGTGGCAAATGGCAGAGTACCGGCATGTCCCAGCCAAAGTACTCGTACAATAATTTGTGCTTTGGCGCCGAATTGATCCACTCCTCACCTCGTAGGACGTGGGTGATCTTCATTTCGTGGTCGTCCACCACATTGGCCAGATGGTAGGTGGGCATACCATCCGATTTCAGAAGAATCTGACAATCCACCTGAGCCCAGTCGATCTCAATGGTGCCGCGCAGCATGTCGTCTATCTCGCAGACACCGTGTTCCGGAACCTTCATCCGAATGACGTGTGGCTCGCCCGCCTCGAGCCGACGATTGACCTCTTCCGGCGACAGCTCAAGATCGCCTTTTATACCGGGATTGAGTCCCTGAGCCTTCCGCTCTTCCCGGATAGCATCCAGCTCCTCTGGGGTACGGAAGCAATAGAACGCATGGCCCTTGGTGACCAGGTCTTCTGCGTACTGACGGTAAGAGTCTTTGCGCTCGGATTGACGATAAGGACCGTAAGGGCCTCCGACATCGGGACCTTCATCCCACTCCAGACCCAACCAGCGCAGTGCGTTGAGAATGTCCTTCTCGGATTCATCAGTGCTACGGGCCTGGTCCGTGTCTTCGATTCGCAAGATAAATTGACCACCGTGCTGACGAGCAAAACACAGGTTGAACAACGCCACGAAGGCGGTGCCAACATGGGGATCACCAGTGGGTGAAGGTGCGATTCGGGTACGTACTGTCATTGAAGCATCCTGATAAAAAAGCGTTTACCTGGAACAGGCCTGGCATTGAAAGAGCAGCATTATAACGGTCAGGGACAGGATTCGCATGGCCCCCAATCAACCCGCTTTGATTTCGAATCGAAATGTAATATTATAACGTTTCATTAATTCCGGAATTCAAACATGCCGCTTGGACGTTTTCGCAAAAAAGTGCTTGCCACACTCACGCTCTGCCTCACCCTTGGCTCGACAGGCGCGGCAGCAACTGACGTTGTGGTCTCAATCAAACCACTGGAACTTCTCGTGCGCGCAGTGGCGACCCCCGATATCAACGTCACCACCCTGGTCCCACCCGGAACCAATCCGCACAACTACTCCATGAAGCCCTCTCAACGACGAGCCCTGGATGAGGCCGATGCTGTGTTCTGGGTTGGTCCGGCCATGGAGACGTTTTTGCAGAGCTTGCTTTCCGGTAGTGAATTTCAATCGAGATCCCATGCCCTGGGCCCCGAGAACGACGAGGACTCACACCAATCAGAGGAAGGCCACCACCATGACCATCACAGCCACGATGAGGGACAAGACCCTCACGTTTGGCTGGACCCCGAGTACGCGAGAGACATGGTGCATCACATACACCAGACACTGGCACAACTGCCCGGCGCCGATAAGGAGGCGCTGAAAGACAACCTGGCGGCATTCGAGAAAGCACTGACGGCTACAGAACAGGAAATCGATCGTCAACTCGAACCGGCGCGCAAACTGTCCCTGTTCACCTATCACAACGCTTTCAGCCACTTTGCCGAGCACTTCAATCTGACATTGACGGGTGTTCTGGCAGTGAACCCGGAGGTTTCCCCCGGTGCCCGGCATCTTGCAAAGATTCAGAAGAGACTCAACAGCGTGAGCCAACCCTGCATCATGACAGAGCAACCATTCGATCCGGGCGCATGGCAGGCCATCATTGGAGACTCCGGAGCATCAATCAGTGCGTGGGATCCGCTTGCCGCTGATATTCCACCAGGTCCTGACGGCTATGTAGTCTTCCAGAAATCCCTTGCCGACGCCGTGCTTCAATGTCTCTAGCCACTCACCACAAAAGAGTCAGAAGCATGGGAATGGTGATGATGGCCAGCAACGTCTGCCCGCTGATTATTCCCGCCATAAGCGTGGCATCACCTCCCAGTTGGCGTGCCAGTATGTAAGAAGACGTAGCAGTCGGCAGCGTTGCCAGCAGGATACTGGCCTGAGCCAATGTCCCGGTGATGCCCAACATCGCGGCCAATCCCGCAGTCATCAGCGGAAAGCCGATCAGTTTCAGCCCGGACGACAACAGAAATGGCATCGACATGCCCCGCAGCGCCTTCAACTGGAGACCAGCACCGACTGTCATCAGGCCAAGAGGCAAGGCAAGGTCGCTCAAAGGCGACAGCACGCCGGCAAGCAGAGGATGGAAACCGATTCCGGAGTAACCCCAGAGCGCACCCACCACCGATCCGATGATCAGCGGGTTGGTGGCGATCGCCCGGGCTACGGGCCGCCATCGAACACCCTCTTCCTGTCGCACAGCAATTGAAAACATCAGGATGCACAGCAGGTTGATCAGTGGAATCTTGACGGCAATCACGATGGCCATTGCTGACAGCCCGCCATCTCCCAGCAACATACCGGCCGTTGCGATCGCGACAAAAGCATTGAAACGAATCCCGCCCTGGTACACCGACGCAAACACGGGTCCCGGCCATTTGAACAGCCATTGAACCAGCACCAATGCCAGAGTCATCGCGCCCAGCATGGCAACCGCAAGAGCCACAACCTCGCCGTAAAGCGACGCCGGAACCTCTGCCTGTCCCAACTTGAAGATCAGCATCGCCGGGAACAGTACATAATAGGAAAACCGCTCGGCGTGTAACCAGAAACTGTCACCAGGGAACTGCGTTCGCCGAAACAGGTATCCCATGAGAATTAGCACAAAAACAGGCACCAGTGCCTGCGCCATCAATTCCATAAATAATCAATCTCATCGCATCGTTTCAGGATCTAGCGGGGGCGCCATAGGCGCTTCATGATGGCGCGAGTGACGCTCGACGGCGCTGACTTGGTAAGCGGCCATAAGGCTTTGAACTGTGCAGACAAAGGTCGATGCAGCCGGGGATCGTTAGCCTGTTGCCAAACTGCCGCTGCGACAGCTTCAGGCCCCAGGTTGATACCCATATTGCCAAACAGTGCCGACCGTCCTTCGTTGGCCCGTACCATGCCAGTGTTAACAAACGGCGGCATGAGATCCCCCACCCGAATATCATGCTCTTCCCATTCGATACTCAGAGCTTCTGTCATCGCGCGAACCGCGTGCTTACTGGCGGAATAGGAGGCAAAATCCGGGATACCGAACGCGGCGGATGCAGAGCTCATATTGATGACCTGAGCACCCGGTGTTGCCTTCAGGTAGGGAAATGCTGCATGCAGGACATTGATCAGCCCCGTCACGTTGATATCGATAATGGCACGATGCACATCGGCTGGTATTTCTTCGAACCGACCCACACGCAAAATCCCGGCATTGTTATGGAGCAATCGAAGCTGGCCTTCGGTGTGTTTGCAGAAAGCAGCCAGTGCCCGTTTCACCGAATCAATATCCACAACATCAAGCACATGGATTGAGCAGCGTTCCTTTCCCAGTTCGTTCTGAACAGACTCAAGCGCGCCCGCGTCTATGTCAGCAGCGCCTACAAACCACCCCTTACTTGCAAAAAGTCTCGCTGTTTCAAGGCCAATGCCTGCTCCTGCACCAGTAATAAAGATGCTGTTTTTCATTCTGATGTTCCTTAGATGTTTGCAGTCACAGGCAATCGGAAAGTTTGCCAGGCGGCGTCACGCTTCACAGGGAAATGGATGATCCTGATTCTCGCGGTAATAGACCCTGAGCCAGTCTACGACATCAGCCTCTGGAATGGGACGTGACAGATGGTATCCCTGAGCCGTATCGCATTGCATTGACATCAACAGATTACAAGCCTGTTGATTCTCCACTCCCTCCGCAACCACCTCGTAGCCAAGGTCATGACACATATTGATGGTAGTTCGAACGATGGTGGCGTCGCCCCGGTTAGCGGCCATTTCCATCACAAACGATCGGTCGATCTTTATTTCGTGCACGGGTAGTTTTCGAATGTAAGAAAGCGATGAATAGCCGGTACCAAAATCGTCAATCGACAGACGCACACCGGCCTCATTGAGCGAACGCAGGGTTTGAAGCGCAGCTTTGGGGTCGACCATGGTGGCCGTTTCAGTCACCTCGAGCACCAGGCGCTTCGCCTCGATTTGATGACGATTGAGCGCTGAACGCACAACATCAACAAAATCTGTCTCTCGCAGATTGACCGCCGAGATGTTGACGGACACATTCACTGGAAAACCAGCCATTTCCATGGCTCGGCAAAAGGCCAACGCTTTTTCCAGGACCCAGGCGGTCACAGGGCGGATAAGGCCTGTTTGTTCCGCCATCGGAATAAACTCGTCCGGTGGCACAAAACCGTGCTCCGGGTGTTGCCAACGCAGCAAAGCCTCGAATCCCGACACCTCACCGGTGCTGACTCGCAATTGTGGTTGGAAATTGAGCGCAAGTTCGTCGTTGTCCAGGGCCTTGCGCAGGTTCGTCATCAACGTAAGCCTGCGTTCGCTATAGGGGTTGAGGTCGTCCGTGAAAACCGCGATCTGATCGGCTTCGGCGTCCGCCTTATCAAAAGCAATGAAGGCGTGACGCAAAAGTGTCCGTGCATCCGGACTGTCGTCGGGGTAGAAAGAACAGCCTCCGACCAGGCCAAGGTCAACGCTCAGCCCCCGGAATTCCACCGGTCGGCGAACACCCTCCGCCAGCTCCTTCATTAACTCGACCATGCCATCCTGGCGCTCAGGCCTGAAAACAGCGGCAAAGGTCACGCCCTCTACATGGGCCACGGCGACCGGACTGGACGCCTGTTTCTCGATCTGTACAAAACCTTCCTGGCCCTTTACCAACAGATCCATCCTTCGCGAAATTTCCTGCAGAATTGCATCGGCGTTTTCATGACCCAGCGTCTTGTTGATGTCATCAAAGCCCCGGAGGTGGAGGAGCACCAGAGCGACCGTACCGCCGCTTGCCCGACATTCTGAAATCTGGGCATCCAGACACTCCTCGAGAGCCACCCGGTTCGGCAATCCGGTTAACCCATGGTGTCTGGCCGCTTCGACCATTTGGCTCTCGGCCTGTTCTCTGGCGTGCATGGCCTCAATGCGGGCATTCTGCTCCTCGATTCTCGCCGTGCGCTCCGTGTGGAAGCGATCGCCGAGGGCAAAGTACAAAAGCAACGACGCGCACACGCTGCCGATTTCCATTGCGTAGGAAATCTGCCAGCCATCCGGGAGCAAAGCGCTCAGCCCAAGGATGTGAACCACAACTCCTAACAGCAGGGCCAGCCAGGCCGCCACAAAATGTTTGGCGCTTCGATCACCTTTACCCAACAGCGCCAACCCGGTGCTCAGGATGGCAACACAGACCAATGCGGCCAGTGAGACTGAAATCCTTGTGGAAATGTCGTAAGCAAGCACAAGACCACCGAGAAACGCCAGGAACGTCAATGCGGCAATCATCTGCAGTAATTGATAGCCCCAGACCAGTCTTTGCCGCAGATTCAGGAATTCGATGCTGAACAGAGAAAAGAAGAAGGTGCCCAATGGGACCGATGTCAGTATCAGAAGATGATGAATTCCGGGATATTTTGGAAACAGATACTGGAATGCGACCCCGTGAAGGCTGGACATGATCACCAGCAGCGACAGCTGAACGGAAAAGAAGTAGAAAAAGCTGAATTCGCGAATGGTCAGCGCGAGGTAGAGGGTGGACACCGCCATGATCAGCAGCATGCCGTAGAACATGGCCCGCCACATCATGTCTTTTTCATTGGCAACGTAGAACGCCGTCGGCTCCCAGAATTGCGCCGGAATCTGATGCGACCCCGACGTTTGAACACGCAGGTACAGGGTATGGTCTGTGCCGGGATCCAGGTTGAGCGGAAAGACAAACGTGCGCACATCGATTGGACGCTCGGAGAAGACGAGACTGTCACCGGTCTTTGCCTGAGCGATCAGTTCATCATTTGCAAAATGATAGAGTTCGACACGATCAAGCAACGGATAGGTAATTTCGAAGAACCGCGTGAATGGCTCGCTGCCACTGACCTCCAGGGGCAATCGGTACCATATGGCATCGCTGCGATAGCCGAAATTCGGCATCCCTTCCAGGCTCTGCCACTGGTCCGCTAACGCGGGATCGCGCACCTGTTCCACCGAGAGCGAGTCCTTGCCCTCGGACACAAACTCGTACCCCCCAGCAACTTCCTGACTGCGCTCATCGCTCTGAACATCAAACGCAAACGCCGATGGCGTGGCCAACACCACCATCCAGAAAACACACATTGCGATTCTGCAAATACCCGAATTCGTAGCGACAGTCGCCTTATGTTTCGTTTGTTTGAAAAACACGCGCATCAGCCATCTATTCCAGGCAGTGTAATTGTTGTAACACGCTCACCCGACAGAGCGGCCACAGCCGGGCTTTTTCACAGCTCAGTATAGTTGGGAAACCAGTGATCAATGGCAGACGTAACAATAACCCAACAAAAGCAGACAGGATCCAAAGGCCTTGAGCCCCAACAGGCAAGCAAACAGGCCCCATTTCCTGATAAAATCTGCCGAAATACTGGGAACCCACTGGACTTAAAACGAATTTGTGCCCGCGATGACAAACTATCCGCCGATAAAAGCTAGCGGTGATCAGCTCGAACAGCGACCCGACTCCGCAGCCCCCCTGTCCAGAAAGTTCTGCGTCGCCCCGATGATGGACTGGACTACCAGCCACTATCGCTTCCTGGCCCGGGTTCTGAGCCGTCGCGCCTTGCTGTATACAGAAATGGTGACGACCGGCGCACTCATTCACGGCGACACCGAGCGATTCCTGCGCCACAACCCTGAAGAATACCCCCTTGCTCTCCAACTCGGCGGCAGCAATCCTGGCGAATTGGCTCATTGTGCTCGCCTGGCCGAACAATTCGGATTTGACGAGGTCAATCTCAATGTCGGCTGTCCGAGTGACCGGGTTCAAAATAATATGATTGGCGCCTGCCTGATGGCCCACCCGGAAACCGTCGCCAGAGGCGTTGCCGCCATGAAGGACGCAACCGGACTCCCGGTCACCGTCAAACACCGTATTGGCATCGACGGGCACGAATCCTGGGAAGACCTGTGCGAATTCATCGAAACCGTGTCTGCCGCTGGCTGCAAAACCTTCATCGTTCATGCTCGTATCGCCGTACTTGAAGGTCTGAGTCCCAAGGAAAATCGCGACATTCCGCCACTGAAATACCCATGGGTCTATGATCTCAAGCGCAAGTATCCGGACCTTGAGATCATCATTAATGGCGGAATCAAAACGTTTTCTGAATGCCATGAACATCTCCGACACACAGACGGTGTCATGCTGGGCCGAGAGGCTTATCACAACCCCTGGTTGTTGGCGGGCGTTGATACTGAATTCTTTGACGAGTCAGCGAACGTAACCTCACGCCACGAAGCTCTGCGTCGGGTGTTACCATTTGTTCAGGAAGAACTGGACCGAGGCGTCTACCTCAGCCACATCACGAGGCATCTGATGGGGCTTTTCCACGGACAGCCGGGGGGACGCCAGTTCCGGCGCTACATCAGCGAAAACGCCCACAAACCCGGGTCAGGAATTGAGGTTCTGGAAGCGGCCATGGCGAAGGTGCCGGAACCGCACGAATCGCGTCTAATGCCCGCCTGACACCTTTTACTGTCTTGTTCCCGTAGTACCAGCCCGTTATTGTAGTCGTATCGCTTTAGAGCCTGCAGGACGGGCCACGACAACAACCTATCGGGATGAAAGGACGAATGACCAGCAAGCTTGAACAGCTCAAAGCCATGACGACGGTTGTCGCCGACACCGGCGACCTCGACGCGATTGCCCAATGGCAACCGCAAGACGCCACCACCAACCCTTCCCTGCTTCTCAAGGCAGCCGCATCCGAGGCCTACAGGCCCATGCTTGATGACGCTGTTGCGGCAGCTCGCAAGCAAGGCGGCTCCGATGCAGAACAACTGACCTATGCCACCGATATGCTCGCTGTTCTGGCAGGTCGTGAGATTCTCGGTCGGGTGCCCGGCGTGGTTTCAACCGAAGTCGATGCGCGCCTTTCATTTGACACCGACGCCACCCTGGCTCGGGCGCGGCGTCTCATTGAGCTCTATGACAACCTGGGCATGGACACCAGCCGGGTGCTCATCAAGATCGCGTCTACCTGGGAGGGCATTCGCGCCGCAGAGCAGCTCCAGCGCGAGGGCATCAACTGCAACCTGACGCTTCTGTTTTCATTCATTCAGGCAGCGGCGTGTGCCGACGCCGGCGCGTTTCTGATTTCACCTTTCGTGGGTCGCATCCTTGACTGGCATCTATCCGCCACCGGCCGTGACAGCTTTCCCCCTGCAGAAGACCCGGGTGTCCAGTCAGTGACCCGTATCTACAATTACTACAAGGCGAACAGTTACAAGACGGTTGTCATGGGTGCCAGCTTCCGCAACACAGGCGAAATCGAAATGCTCGCCGGCTGCGACCGACTGACCATCAGTCCTGCCCTTCTGGAGGAGTTGGATCAGGACTCAGGCACCCTGGAACGACAACTGATTCCAGAAACCGCTGGCAGTGGCGACAAACCCGGACAGATCGATGAACGGCTGTTCCGCTGGGAGTCAAACGAAGATGCCATGGCAACTGAAAAACTGGCCGACGGTATTCGTCGTTTCGCGGCCGACCAGATCGAACTTGAAAACCGGGTAAGACGGCTCGCCCAGGCTGCCTGATCGCCCGAGATTACCGGAGTGCCATAGGTATATGATTGAAAAGTTGAAGAAGTTCTTTGCACCTGAGGAGGCTTCCGACAAGCCTGTCGACAACCACGCTCTGACAGTGGCAGCCACGGCCCTGATGGTTCAGTTGGCGCGAGTGGACAACAACCAGGACGACGCCGAACTCCAAACCATTGTCGATTGCGCTGTGAAAAGCCAGGAAGTCACTCGGGAGGAAGCGGAGGATATTCTCCAGGATGCGCTGGACCATGCAGACGACGCCACGTCGCTCTACGAGTTCACAGGGCTGATCAACGAACACCTGGATCAGGCCCAGAAACAATCGCTGCTCGAGAGTATATGGCGCGTGGCTTTTGCCGACGGGCGGATTGACAAGTACGAGGCACACCTGATTCGTCGAATGTCAGACCTGCTCCATCTTAATCATCGAGAATACATAGAAGCCCGCCTTCGCGCCGAGGGCGACGGCTGATTCCTGAGGAGCATCCATGCTAGCGATCCTACATCCAGACACCTCCATGGAGAGCGATGCCTATCGCCAGACTCTGCACTTTCTGGAGAATCTTCCCGGTGTATCCGTTCGCGTACACGAGGTACAGGGCGCCAAACAGCGCCTCACCGAGATCTACCTGCTTGGCGACACCAAGGGACTGAATAAAGAAGAAATTGAGGCACTTCCGGCGGTCGAGCGAGCGATCCGTATTTCCGACGACTATCGCATTCTGGGTCGTCACCGGGATGACCGGCGCCAGAGCGGATTTACCTACAACAACGTCACCTTTGATCAGTCAAATCTGAACATCTTTGCCGGCCTATGCGCCGTTGATGTACCCGAGCATGTGGAAGCAATGATGAAGGCCCTGGAGGCCCAAGGCGAGGTCTGCACACGCATGGGCGCTTACAAGCCGAGAACCAACCCCTACTCGTTTCAGGGACATGGCAAAGGCTGCCTGCCGTGGGTGTTTGAGAAAGCCGGGAAGCATGGCATCAAGGTGATCGCGATGGAAATCACCCATGAGAGCCACATCGAGGAAATCGACGAATGCCTGGAAAAACTGGGACGGCCCACCGGCGTCATGCTCCAGGTCGGCACCCGGAACACACAGAACTTTGAATTGCTCAAGGCGATTGGTCGTCAATCCACGTACCCGGTGCTTCTAAAGCGAGGCTTCGGTATCACCCTGAACGAATCCCTGAACGCGGCGGAGTACCTGGCCAGTGAAGGCAATGCCAACGTCATCTTCTGCCTGCGTGGCATGAAAACCGAGGCCGGACAACCACATCGGAACATGGTAGATTTCGCACACGTACCGGCGGTGAAAAGACTAACGAGGATGCCGGTTTGCGTCGACCC
>CAZWEP010000009.1:68356-72359 GCA_964632565.1 uncultured Marinobacter sp.
GTAGACGATGCACACCGCCGAGGTATGCACGTCTCCACCTGGACCGTAAACCGCATCCACGACATGCTGGCACTGGAGGCCATGGGTGTCGACAGCATCATTACCGACTATCCCACCAGCACCCGGATGTTTTTCGACAACCGCGCGCTGAGCACGTTAGCGCTGGCCAAAGCGGCCAGCGTTTAGAAGATACGGTTCAGGCCATTCAATGCAGCTACCCGGTAGGCTTCCGCCATGGTCGGGTAGTTAAACGTGGTGTTGATGAAATAGTTCAGCGAATTGGCCTCGCCTTCCTGGTTCATGATGGCCTGGCCGATGTGCACAATTTCGGCGGCCTGGTCGCCAAAACAGTGAATGCCCAGTATCTGACGGCTCTCGCGATGAAACAGGATCTTGAGCATGCCAACAGCATCACCCGTAATTTGCGCCCTGGCAAGATCCTTGAAGAACGCCTGGCCCACCTCGTAAGGCACCTTGGCCTCAGTCAGCTCCCGCTCAGTCTTACCAACCGAACTGATTTCCGGGATGGTGTAGATCCCTGTTGGTACGTCCGATACAAACCGGAAATATTCGTCTTTGACGATGTCTGAGGATGCGGAACGTCCCTGATCGTAGGCCGCACTGGCCAGGCTCGGCCAACCGATGACGTCGCCCGACGCGTAGATATTCTCCACGTCGGTCCGATAATGCTCGTCAACAGCCAATTGGCCCCGGCCATTCGGCGTAAGCCCGATATTGTCCAGACCCAGCTTTTCCGTATTACCGCTGCGGCCGTTACACCACAGGAAGGCATCCGCACGAATTTTCTTGCCGGATTTCAGTGATAGCACAACGCCATGATCGTCACCATCGACGGACTCGTACTCCTCGTTGTGACGCACCAACACCCCATTGTTCCGCAAGTGATAACTCAAAGCGTCCGAAATTTCGTCGTCGAGGAACGTCAGCAAGCGGCTGCCGGGGTTAATCAGGTCAACCTTTACGCCCAGACCCGCAAAAATCGATGCGTATTCGGAACCGATGACACCCGCACCGTAGATAATCAGTGTACGCGGCGTGTGAGACAGGTTCAGGATGGTATCCGAGTTATAAATTCGGTGGTGCCGGAAATCAACATCAGGCGGCAGATAAGGCCTGGAACCCGTTGCAATGATCGCCTGCTTGAAGTGCAGGGTCTCGTGAGTTTTGTTGCCCTTGACCTCAATGCGATTGGCGTCCAGGAAACTGGCCTGGCCATTGATCAGATCGACCCGGTTGCGCGCATAGAACTGGGTACGGAGCTTGACCTGCTTGCCAATCACTTTCTGCGCATTCTGCAGAACACGGGGAAATGAAAACCAACGGGGTTCGCCAATGTCACGGAACATCTGGTTGGTGTTAAACGTAATGATCTGCTTGACCGAGTGACGTAGAGCCTTGGACGGAATCGTGCCCCAGTGCGTGCAGTTACCGCCCACCGTTTGCTTGTCTTCAATGATCGCTACTCGCTTGCCGTGCTTGGTGGCGTTCATCGCGGCGCCTTCACCCGAGGGCCCAGCGCCGATAACGACGACGTCGTAGTGATACTCTGCCATTACGTAGTGACTCCTGATTCTTCGTCAGCAGGAGGTCCACAGGCACCCGTTCCGGTCTTATTCAACACTTGCCGGTTTTCAGGAATCAGCGCCTGGGAACGCCCGAAGTATGTGTGGTCAGACTTGTTGGCCTAGCGTTTATCCGTTTCCGACGCATCGTAGGTCAGGTCATCGGCAGTTGCCCCCGCCTCAGCCGTGCGCTCATTCTCTTCTTCGCACTTCTGGGGATTTCCGCCACAGATATCGCAGGATTTACTGATACCCATTGCCCCAATGCCGCCGCAAGTACCGCTAATAGGCTTCCGGCCCATCAGTACGCCAATGGACATGCCGGCAACGAGCAGCAGAACAATGAATAAAACCAGTAGAAAAGTACCCATAAGGCCTCTCCATCATTGTGTCATGAACGCCGAGAAGGCTGGGGTGTGGTCTGTTTCAAACCCATCCTCTCCGCGCGAAATAAAATACGCCGCGATGTTTTCACGGGTCGCCAGCTGTTTTGCCGCTTCCAGCCCCATCACGTTAAAGGCCGTAGCAAGTGCGTCTGCGGTCATGCAGTCTTCTGCAATCACGGTGACCGACGCCAGTGTGTGTTGTATTGGCCGACCTGTCTTAGGGTTTATTGTATGGGAAAAACGCTTTCCTTCCGATTCGTAATAGTTACGATAATCACCCGAGGTTGCCATTGCACGATTGTCTAGGGCAACCACCCGGTTGATCTGACGCTGCTCTGAAACCGGTTCTTCGATCGCCAGACGCCATGCTTCACCGTTGGGCTTTCGGCCACTGACGCTGACTTCGCCACCAATTTCAACCAGGTAGGCCTCCACACCCTTTGAGACCAGATACCGGGCAACCGCGTCGACACCGTAACCCTTGGCAATGGCAGATAGATCAACGTATTGATTCTGTGTGGCTCGCACTGCCGCAGGTTCCGTCTGAAATTCAAGGTGCTGGTAACCAATCACCTCAAGGGTCTCAGCGAGTTCAGAAGCCGTGGGAACGGTCTCAGGACGCGCCTTGGGCCCGAACCCCCACAAATTGACAACGGGGCCGACGGTAACATCGAAGGCGCCACCAGTGAGCTCGGAAATCTCGTTGGCGCGTGTCAGGACCTCATAAAGAGCCGGAGACACTTCTTGCCATTGGCTCTGGTCTTCTCGCCGATTGAAAATCGACAATTCGGAGTCCTTTCGCCATGTAGACATGGACGCATCCACACCCTCAAGGACCTCCTCAATTCCGGAGGCGAGGGCTTCCAACCGATTTTGATCATCGACCATTACCACATTGATGTGATAACGCGTGCCAAACACAGGACCGGAAATTTCCCATATTTTTTCCTCGTCCTTAAACGAGCAACCCGCCAGCACGGAAACAATGAGTGCCCAAAAGGCACCCATCATCACCGCCCTGGCGGGCTGTTTCATGCAGAATGTCATGCGAGCTGAATTAGCCTCCAAAGTCATCCAGCATGATGTTCTCATCCTCGACACCCAGATCTTTCAGCATCTTGATGCAGGACGCGTTCATGATGGGGGGCCCACACATGTAGTATTCACAATCTTCAGGCGCAGGGTGATCCTTCAGATAATTCTCATAGAGAACGTTGTGGATGAAGCCGGTTGGACCTTCCCAGTTGTCTTCTGGCAGCGCGTCGGACAATGCGACGTGCCACTCGAAGTTGTCATTTTCTTCCTGCAGCATGTCGAAGTCTTCCACGTAGAACATCTCGCGGACACTTCGTGCGCCGTACCAGAAGCTGATCTTACGCTTCGAGTTCAGGCGCTTGAGCTGATCGAAAATGTGGGAGCGCATAGGCGCCATACCGGCACCACCACCAATGAAGACCATCTCGGCGTCGGTCTTCTTGGCGAAGAACTCACCAAACGGCCCCATAACGGTCACACGGTCACCCGGCTTCAGGTTGAACACATAACTCGACATGATGCCCGGGTTGTGGTCCGTGCCAGGAGGCGGCGTGGCGATACGGATGTTGAACTTGAGCACACCCTTCTCTTCCGGATAGTTGGCCATCGAATAGGCTCGAATGGTCTCTTCCTTGTTAATCGCCTTGTAGCGCCAGATATCGTGCTTGTCCCAATCTTCGTGGAACTCTTCCTCGATGACGAAATCCTTGAAATCGATTTCGTACGGGGGGCACTCGAGCTGGACATAACCACCGGCACGGAAGTCCACTTCCTCGCCTTCCGGCAGTTTGAGTACCAGCTCTTTGATGAAAGTGGCCACGTTGTGGTTGGACACCACTTCGCACTCCCACTTCTTCACACCGAAGAATTCTTCCGGTACTTCGACCTTCATGTCCTGTTTGACCGGAACCTGACAGCTCAGACGCCAGCCCTCTTTCTCTTCACGGTTGGTGAAGTGGGTCTTCTCGGTCGGCAGCATGGCGCCGCCGCCTTCGAACA
>CAZWEP010000010.1:0-36842 GCA_964632565.1 uncultured Marinobacter sp.
TGGAGACCGCCATCTCGTTAACCGCGGCAGAGGCGCCGGCAATTTCCTGGGCCTGATGCTCGGAGGCGTCGGCCAGGTGCATGGCCGTGGCCTGGGTTTCCTGGGCTGCCGAGGAGACTCGAACGGCGGTGCCACGAATCGACTGAACCAGTCCGCGCATCTGGTCGATCGCGTAGTTGATGGAGTCGGCGATGGCGCCTGTGAAGTCCTCGGTTACCGTGGCTTCTGTGGTCAAGTCACCATCCGCCAGGTCAGCGAGTTCGTCCAGCAGTCGCAGGATCGCATTCTGGTTCTGTTCGTTCTGTTCCTGAGTCGTCGCCAGACGCTCCTGGGCTTCGCGGTAAAGAACCACACCGATCATGACAACGATGCCGATCATGGCGGCCAGAATGATGAACGCTAGGGTCGGGCTGATGAAACGGGAGCCGGCCTGACCGGTGAACTGTTCAGCGAGAACGGATAGTTCATCGAGCAGGACCTGGGAATTCTGGAAGATGTCGCTGGCCGCTGTGCGAACCTTGAAGAGGTCGGGAGAGGCCTCAAGGATCGCGTCTACGTTCTGTGACACGAATTCGAACAGTTCACCAACGGCTTCAAGGCCGTAGATCGCGTCTTCATCGGTAACCTGGGTGATGCCCATGGACGGGTTGCCGTTCACCTGACCATTCAGTACGCGACCAAACAGGCTGGCGTCGCGGCCAAAGCGGTCAGCAGCGATGACGGCGTCTTCGTCACCGGACAGAACGTTGTTGACCGATCTTACGATACGTTCTGCCAGCAGCGACTGACGCTGCGCCAGTGCAATCTGTTCCGCCGGTGCGTTGTTGTCCAGCAGGATCTGTACGATGTCATCGTACTCCACCTGCAGCTGAGGGATTGTTTCGTTCAGCGTCCGTGCCACTTCGTGAAGACCGAGCACGGCATCGCGGGTGGAGAGGATGCTGTCGGCGTTGTCACGGACCGTTTCCCAGTTTTGCTGAACTCCGCTTTCCTGGGCGATCTCACTCGGTGGCAGGCCGGTTTCCGGGTTACCGTTGACAACATAGCCCCAGAGTCGATCAAACTCGTTTCGGGAGCGCCGCAACGCGTCGAACGCCGATGCAGTGCCGCCTGCCGCTTCCGTCGCGTTTTTTGCGATCTCCTGGGACAATACCCGGAGTTCCGCAGCGTGGGCGATGTATTGCTGATCGTGCTGACTGTCACGGTTAAGAATGAACAGTACTGCAACGAGCAGGACGGTCAACACAATCAGTGCGGCGATCAGGCCGGCAACGAGCTTGTTGCCTCCCTGCCCCATACTGAGTTTTCCGGCTCTATTTTTCATTTTCTGGCTCCCGGCCTTTTCCCTAATATTGGTAAGTCTTCATCTGCGGGCGCTCGGCAGGTGAACAGAATCCCTGCAGCCTGACCGCCCTCACCATTGCGCTACATCCAGAAAGCGTTCGTCGCTCAGAAGCTCGGCGGCGGAAAACACTTTCCAGATTTCTTCGTTACGTTCGTACCCGCCACTCACAAACGGTTGAACGCTTGCCGGCACATCCTGTGGCGCTGCCACATGGTTGTCGACGGCGAAATACTGCATTCCAGACACACTGTCGACCACCAGCCCACTGAATACGTCTCCCTGTTCCACCACCAGGACCCGGCGTTCGCGAACGCTGCGCGAGGAGCGTTGCACATCGAAAAAGGTAGCCAGGTCGATCAGTGGCAGGAGGCGGCCGCGAACATTGGCAGCGCCCATCATAAAAGGACGAACCCCCGGTACGTGGGTAAAGCGGGGCACATGGAGGATCTCGGTCACTTCGCCCATCGGCGCAACGTAGCGTTCACCGGCAAGTACAAAGCCGATTCCGTTCCAGAGTTCGACTGCTTGCTGCTGTTCCGGCAGGCCGGCAGCCATTGAGCGGCTGCGTCGGGCGATATCCGTCAGAACGGCAAAGGGGGCGGCCTGGGCGGACATGCTCACTCCAAGGTTGGGGATCAGCCGATCAGGCTGTTGATGGTTTTAATCAGGTCGTCTTCGTTGACGGGCTTCACCAGATAACCTTTGGCGCCCTGACGGGTGCCCCAAACACGATCTGTCTCCTGGTCCTTGGTGGTAACGATGACCACAGGAATCGACGCGGTTTCTGGGGCGCGGGTCAGCTGACGCGTTGCCTGAAAACCGTTGAGGCCCGGCATGACGACGTCCATCAGAACAAGATCGGGAGTTTCCGCTCGGGCTTTAGCGACACCGTCAGCGCCATTGTCTGCGGTCAGCACTTCGTGTTTGTGCTTGTCGAGAATGGTCGAGATTTTCTTTACCTCGGTGGGCGAGTCATCAACAATCAGAATGCGGGCCATGGTGTCCTCAATAGTTCAATGCTGGAGCTGGGTTACCGTTCCGCGGCGGGAACGTACTGGCGAATCGTGTTCAGAAGCTCGTCTTTGCTGAAAGGTTTGGTCAGGTACTGGTCAGAACCGACGATGCGTCCCTTGGCCTTGTCAAACAGGCCGTCTTTACTGGAGAGCATGATGACCGGAGTCTTCTTGAACGATGAATTGTTCTTGATCAACGCGCAGGTCTGATAGCCGTCTAGCCTTGGCATCATGATATCGACAAATATGATGTTCGGCTGCGAGTCGGCGATCTTTGCCAGAGCGTCAAAGCCATCGGTTGCGGTAATCACTTCACAACCAACTTTTTTCAGCAGGGTTTCGGCGGTGCGACGGATCGTTTTGCTGTCGTCGATCACCATAATCTTCAAATTCTCGAAGTTGTCATCCATTGTCCAACAGCCTTGCGCTCTGCGAATCGTTATTTTTTAACCGGGCTTTTTAACACAAACGTGAACGTTGTTCTATAAGCCCCGCTTATTTATAGATTATTGGTGCCCGGATAAAAAGTAGAAGTTTGTGACCAAATGTACCCCTCCACTTACTTTAATGCTGCCGGACAGCACTGTATTTAACCGGGTGCATTAATTGCTCGGGTACAATACCATCTGTGAACAAAGCATAGCACTTATTCTGTGGGGCGCTGTGCCAGCGATCTCACGGATTCCAACCTTTTAATCGACGAGGCCTTATGACCGTCCGACTTGGCATTGTGATGGATCCCATCGAAAACATTAGTTTCAAAAAGGACAGTTCGCTGGCGATGCTGGTGGCGGCGCAGAAGCGTGGCTGGTCAATCGAATATATGGAGTTGCCCGACCTGTATCTGGCCGGCGCCGAGGCCCGTGCGCGAACTCGTCAGCTTTCTGTTCAGATGAACCCGGATGACTGGTTCCAGTTTGGCGAGGAGCATGACCGGGCATTAGGAGAGTTTGACGTCATCTTGATGCGTCAGGATCCGCCGGTCGACCGGGAGTTTCTCATGGCCACCTTTATATTGGAGGCGGCCGAGCAACAGGGTGCCCTGGTGGTCAATCCGGCCTCAACGCTTCGGGACTGCAACGAAAAGCTGTTTGCCACCCAGTTTGACGATCTCACACCGCCGCTGATCGTGACACGTTCTTCCGAAAGGCTCAGGGCCTTCTACGCCGAGCACAAGGACGTGATCATGAAGCCGGTCGATGGCATGGGCGGTCGGTCGATTTTCCGCGTGAAAGAAAACGACGCCAACCTGGGCGTTATTATCGAAACATTGACTAACGATGGTCAGCACCAGGCCATGGCGCAAAAGTACGTTCCGGAGATAAAGCAGGGCGACAAGCGCATATTGCTGATTGACGGCGAGCCAATACCCTATGCCCTTGCACGCATTCCTTCGTCCGGGGAGAATCGCGGTAATCTGGCCGCCGGTGGACGAGGTGAGGGGCGCGAATTAACGGCCCGGGATCGGGAAATATGCGAGCGGGTTGCGCCGGTGCTTAAAGAGAAGGGGCTGATTTTTGTTGGAATCGATGTTATCGGCGATTACCTGACTGAAATCAATGTCACCAGCCCGACGTGCATCCGTGAACTGGATTCGGCCTTCGGAATAGATATCTCCAGTAAATTGATGGATGCCATTGAGCGGCGATTGTCGTGATCCGGACAGGGGTCTGGTTCAGCAGCGTGGTAACGAGAGGGTAGCAAGCAGGAATGGCAGTTCAGGTCAGCGACTTTGATCGATTTTCGTTTACGCTGTTTATTGCGCTGGCTGTCCATGCCATCGTGGTGCTGGGAATTACGTTTGCGCCGGAACCACCGAGAACCTCAGCCCAGACGATGGAAATCACGCTGTCGCAGTTCGATGACGAACAGGCGCCTGAGGAAGCGGATTTTCTGGCCGAAACCAATCAGCAGGGCAGTGGTACCGAAGAAGCCGCGGTTGAAATGACCTCGCCGGAACCCTCGGAGGTCAGTCAGTCGGAGATCGCCGAGGTTCAGCCGGAGCCGCCCTCGCAGGTTGAGCCGGTTAGCCGCCAACAGCAGGCGGTGGTTGATACCAGTTCCAAGCGTGACGAAAAAACGGCCGAACCTGAGGCAAAAACGCCCGAACCCGAAGAGTCTCTGCCTGTCCGCAAGAAGAAAAGTCTCATGGAGCGGAGCCTGGAAATCGCGAGCCTGGAGGCCAGGTTCGACAAGCAACGTCAGGCCTACGCCCGCAAGCCCAGAATTATGAGAGTGACCGCAGCGTCTACACTGAAATCGACCAATGCTGCGTACGTCCGCAACTGGATCGACAAGGTGGTTCGAGTTGGCAACATCAATTACCCGTCGGAGGCCCGCAGATCCGGGCTGTATGGCAATGCCCGCATCCTGGTGTCGCTGAGAAAGGACGGTACGGTGAAAGAGCTGGCTATACTGGAATCCTCCGGCAGTACCGTTCTTGATGATGCGGCGATACGCATTGTCAGAATGGCAGCACCGTTCGCGCCTTTTCCGGAGTCGTTGGGGGATAAAGTGGACGAGCTGGAAATCATTCGCACCTGGGTATTCGAGCGACAGGGTTTGAGGAGTTCGGGATGACCGCATCCAGACAATCGCCCAACAGCCTTCGGAATCAGTTTCTGATTGCTTCCCCCTATTTGCAGGATCCACGATTTCACGGCGCCGTCATTTATTTGTGTGAACACTCGGACGAGGGCGCGTTGGGCCTGACGATCAATCAGCCGCTGGACATCCAACTGGGCGAAATTCTCGAACAGCTCGATATGAACGGAGACGAGCTGGACGTTCCAGTTTACGGCGGAGGTCCGGTTCAGCCGGAGCGGGGATTTGTCCTGCACACGCCGAACCACCAGTGGCAGAGCACGGCCGAGGTGACGGATCAAATCTGGCTCACAACCTCCCGCGACGTGCTTTCAGATATTGGTGCGGGCGAGGGGCCCGAAAAATATCTGGTGTGTTTGGGCTATGCTGGCTGGAGCGAGGGTCAGTTGGAAGAAGAGTTGGCCAGTAATGCCTGGCTGACCTGTCCGGCAACCACCGAGATTCTGTTTGATACTGACTACGCCGAGCGATATCAGGCCGTGCTCAAAGCCATTGGTGTGGATATCAATCAGCTCAGCGAGTTTATCGGTCATGCCTGAGGGACCCTCCCGACGCGTCATGGCGTTTGACTACGGCACCCGCCGGATCGGTGTTGCCTGTGGCCAGGAAATGCTGGGGACAGGGCAGGCTGTCACCATGTTGCAGGCGCGAGACGGCATCCCGGACTGGCAGCAAATTCAGGCTTTGCTTGAAGACTGGCGTCCGGATCTGGTGCTGGTCGGACTGCCCCTGAACATGGACGACACCGAAAACGACATGTGCGCACGGGCACGCAAATTTGCAAATCGACTCCATGGACGTTTTCACGTGGCCACGGAGATGGTGGATGAGCGCCTGACCAGTTTCGAGGCGAAGGGGCATGTCATGGCAGGCGGAGGCAGTCGTGATTTCGGTCGAGACGGCGTGGATGACCGTGCTGCCGTGCTGATTCTGGAAACCTGGTTCAACGAACAAGCGCGTGGCCAATGAGCCAAACTCTGACGATGCGAGGATGCGAATGACTGATTTGCCGGATGTAGAGCAGCTTCTTGATCAGATGGAGGCTGGCCTTCGCACGATCCTGAAGGAGCGCGGCGTCAGGGATCCCGTCATCATTGGCATCCGCACCGGTGGTGTGTGGCTGGCAGACCGGCTAAACCGGCGCCTGGGTTTGTCGACGCCCCTGGGAGAGTTGGATATCTCGTTTTACCGGGATGATTTCAGCCGAATCGGTTTGAATCCAACCGTATCACCGTCCAGTTTGCCCTTTGATACCGAGGGCAGAGACATTGTCCTTGTGGACGACGTTCTGATGAGCGGCCGGACTATCCGGGCAGCGATGAACGAAATATTCGACTATGGGCGTCCAGCGAGTATCATTCTGGCCACTCTGGTGGATATCGGTGCCCGTGAGCTGCCGATTCATCCGGACGTTGCCGGCCAGACGCTATCGCTGGCGAAGAATCAGCGGGTGAAACTGCGAGGGCCGGAACCCTTGAGCATCGAAATTCGGGAAAAGGCCTCATGACGTTACAATATCAAGCCTCGACTTCGCTGCAGCTGACGGATCAGGGCCAGTTGCGTCATTTCCTGACTCTGGACGGTCTTGACCGCGCTCTTCTGACCGACATTCTCGACACCGCTGACTCGTTTATTGAAGTGGGCGAGCGGCGGATCAAAAAGGTGCCACTGCTGCGCGGTCGCACAGTGGTGAACCTGTTTTTCGAGTCCAGCACCCGTACCCGCAGCACCTTTGAGCTGGCGGCGAAACGCTTGTCTGCAGACGTGCTCAACCTCGACATCAATACCTCCGCCACCTCCAAAGGCGAATCCCTCTCCGACACCCTGCTCAATCTCGAAGCCATGGCCAGCGACATGTTCGTCGTTCGCCATTCCCAGAGTGGCGCACCCCACTTCATTGCCGAAAGCGTTACGCCCGGAGTCTCCATTATCAACGCCGGTGATGGGCGTCACGCGCATCCGACTCAGGCGATGCTGGATATGCTCACGATTCGACAGCACAAGGGCAGCTTTGAAGGGTTGAAAGTGGCGATTGTCGGCGACGTTCTGCATTCTCGGGTTGCCCGTTCGCAGATCCGCGCTCTGAATGAACTGGGCGTTGCGGAGGTCCGGGTGATTGCACCGGCGACCTTGCTGCCGCGAGATGTGGAAAGCCTTGGATGCCGGGTAGTTTATGACATGGGCGCGGGCATGAAGGACCTGGATGTGGTCATCATGCTGCGTCTGCAAAAAGAACGCATGGAAGGTGCGCTGCTGCCCAGTGAGCGTGAATTTTATCGGCTGTATGGACTGAATCGCGAAAAGCTCGCGTTGGCCAAGCCCGACTGCATCGTGATGCACCCCGGTCCCATTAATCGAGGCGTTGAAATCGAATCCGCGGTGGCCGATGGCGCCCAGTCCGTGATTCTGGATCAGGTCACCAACGGTATTGCCATCCGTATGGCCGTGATGTCTATGGCGATGGGTGGCCAGATGGCAGACCGGCACCGGCAACAAGCAACGAGGACTTCTCTGTGAGCGACACTTTTCCGCAGCCGTCATCCAGTCTCAGTCTGGTCGGGGGGCGTCTCGCCGACTCGGGCGAGGCGGTCACGCTGATCGTCAGGGATGGCATGATCGCGGAAATTGCTTCCGCAGATGCGCGCCCGGATGTCGGACGGAATATCGATGTCAGTGGGTGCCTGATCAGCCCCGGCTTTGTGGACCTGTGCTGCAATCTCCGGGAACCTGGCAACGGCCAGAAAGGTAACATTGCCTCCGAGAGCCGAGCTGCAGCTCACGGAGGGTTTACCACCGTGTGTGCGTCTCCGGATACGTCGCCGGTCAACGACTCTGGAGCCGTAACCAACCTGATTCTTGACGTGGCCGAGCGCCAGTCGCCGGTCCGGATTCTGCCCGTCGGCGCGATCACGCGCGGACTTGAGGGAGAGCTGCTCAGCGATATGGCCGGGCTGACTGGCGCTGGCTGCATTGCCCTGGGCAACGGCCGTCAGCCGGTGAGCAACGCCAGGGTACTGCGCCGCTGCATGGCCTACGCACAGACGTTTGGCATTACCGTGATGTTCAGCCCGGAGAATCGGGCGCTTGCGGCTGACGGCTACGCTCATGACGGACTTGTCGCCTCGCGATTGGGCTTGCTCGGTATTCCAGAGGTGGCGGAGACGACGGCTGTCATGGAGCTTTTATTGCTGGCGGAGGAGACGGGTGTACGTCTCCACCTAAGTCAGTTGTCCTGTGCACGCAGCGTAGACATGCTGGTTGACGCTAAACGACGTGGCATTGCGGTAACCGCCGATGTGGCCATGCATCAGTTGCTGTTCACAGAGGAGGCTCTGGCGGGGTACGACAGCCGCTATCATGTGCGTCCGCCGCTAAGGGCAGAGCAGGACCGGCAGGCGTTGCTCGCGGGCGTCCGTGATGGTGTCATTGCGGCGATCACCAGTCAGCACTTGCCCCAGGATACGGCGGCCAAACAGGCGCCACTGGCAGCAACGGAGCCTGGACTCTCTACCATCGAGACAACACTGTCCATGGGGCTGTCGCTGGTGGAACGCAAGGAACTGACATTGACCCAACTGCTGGCGGCGCTAACCGACGGTCCAGCGCGGGTGATTGATCGTCAGGCTGAGATCATCAAAGGCGCTGCCGCCGATCTCTGCGTGTTTGATCCGGACGCCACCTGGACGCCTTCGGACGACTCGCTGCTGTCTGCTGGCCGCCACCATCCGATGCCCGGCCAATCCCTGAAAGGGGCTGTTCGTCTCACTCTCTGTGGCGGTAATGTTGCCTGGTCTGATTTTCCCTCCTGAAACGACGCTCAATGAGGAAGTGTGGCAGGGGTTGCGGAACCTTTGTCGAATGCGTCACAAATCGCCATTTTTTGCTGAGTAGCCCTTGAATGAGGGCACCTGTGCCAACGTATTCTTGCAGGGTGCCGCCTAATGTCGGCGTCGGAATCTAAGGTAATCGATGCACAAATGGATGTGCCGGTGCCCATATAATAAAGCAGGAGTTGTCCCTTGAAATCATTCAATCTACCGCGTAAAGCTGCCGTGGCGGCAGCGCTATGTGCCAGCGTTATGCTGGCCCCCTTCGCCCAGGCCCAATCCGAGGTTCTCGAACGCAGTTTTTGCGTGTTCGACCCCGTGGGAGCTAATGGGCCGCTTTTTGCCATCGCTAAAACGTTTAAGCCGATGGCGCTGAAACAAGGCATCAAGATGGATCTTCGCGCCTACACTGACGAAAAAGTCGCGGCAGAAGATTTCAAAGCAGGGCAGTGTGATTCGGTCTTGCTGACCGGTACCCGGGCTCGTGAATTCAATAAGTTTACTGGCAGTCTGGAAGCCATCGGCGCAGTACCCGGTGAAGAGGAAATGCGTCTTCTTTATAACACCCTGAGCCAACCCAAAGCCCGCCCGTTCATGATTGATGGTGAGTACGAAGTCGCTGGTGTGCTGCCGGCTGGCGCCATCTACCTGCACACCCGTGATCGCAACATCGATTCGGTTGAGAAACTCCAGGGCAAGCGCATTGCGACCCTGGACTACGATAAAGCGTCCGTGCGTATGGTCCGCCATGTCGGCGCCTCTGTGGTCGGTGCCAACTCAGCCAACTTTGCGGGTAAGTTTAATAACGGCAGTGTGGACCTCGCCTACGCGCCGGCTGTCGCCTATCAGCCGCTCGAACTGTACAAGGGTGTGAACCCCAATGGCGCGGTGGTGAAATACGCTCTGGGGTACATGAACTTTCAGATTCTGATTCATCGCGACCGCTTCCCGGATGAAATCAGTGGCTTTATCCGTGAGCAGGCTTTGAGCAAGCTGGATGAGGCCTACGAAATCATCGACAAGGCGGAATCCGAGATTCCCTCCGATGTCTGGTTAACCCTTCCTCAGGAGCGCCTCGCTGAATACGACAAGATGCTGCAGAAAGTCCGTCTCTCACTGCTTGAAGACGGAGTTTTTGATGAGCGGGCGATTCAGTTGATGAAGGCCATTCGCTGCCGGGTGGATGGTTCGCGTTCCGAGTGTGCGTCCTGATCACTGACTGATCGGCGGTTTGTCGGGGGCCGGACGGCCCCCGTTTTCCCCTTATCGAATGGCGTCTTTCAACGCCTTGCCTGCCTTGAAACCAACGGTTTTGCTGGCGGGGATGCGGATGCTTGCGCCTGTTTGTGGGTTGCGGCCCTCTCTGGCCTCGCGCTTACGGATATTGAACGTGCCGAAACCAATCAGGGTAATGTCTTCTCCGCGGGCGGCCGCGGCAGAAATCTGATCGGTAAACGCAGTGATGACTTCGCTGGCTTTATCGCGGGTCAGACCAGTGCTCTCTGCGACGGCTGCCGCTAATTCGGGTTTGCGCATTGATGACTCCTTGAGGTGATGATTCAGACGATTGGTGCGCCGAGCGCTCCAACAGTTCCAAGCTATAGCGGCTGGAAGGACATTCTGCAAACTCTGCGGTTAACAGAATTTAATCGACTGCGTCTGTTTGCGGCCCCGGTCGCATAAAAACAGTAGCTTGTCCGCCATAATGCCGTCTCAGTTACAAAACTTAACAGGGCGAGGCTCCGGTCGGACGAGCAGCGACGAATTATGCAGTTGCCACTGCAAAGACGAATGGAAAGGTAGGACGTTATGACGTTTATCCAGAAATATGACGGCCAGCCCGAAGCCAGGGCAGGTGGTTTTGGAAAGCTGATAACAACAGCATTGTTGGGCATCGCGCTGTCAGGCTGCGGCGCCATCAACAATATGATGTACAAAACCACAGGCGACGTGATGCAGGGCTTTTCACGGGACCACACGGTGCCATTCCTGCTGCAGAGTAATGACCTGACCATGGGCTGCGCGATGAGCGAGGCCACGGCGCCACTTCTGATGTCGTTTGGTCGGGTGACCACCGAACCGGATCAATTGGCCGTGATGCTGTATCTGTCTGCCGGTGGTTGCGCAGAAGAACGCGCCCGGGAATACGAGCTGGAAAGCCTGAGTGCCATGAATGCGATGAGAGCAGACCAGGCGGAAGACGCCCTGATTCGTCAGAAGCGCGCGTTGGCTCTCGCTGCAGAGCGCTATTACGAAGCCTGGAAACGTCACAACGCCTACTACGGTGAGCCCACGCCAGGAAAATGCCCGAGCCTGGATGATGACCTCGGCGAGTTCATCTATCTGGCCGGCCTGCTATCGGGCCTGCAAGCATTGAACGCTGAAATCCAGTCCACCTCATCGATTGGCGTTCCCAAGAACATTGGCTCAACGGTTGCCCGTGCGACCCAGTGTCTGGACAACGAAAAGTGGTGGGGCGCTCCCATGGCCTTGCGAGCAACCGTTTGGGCAATGATCCCTGGCGCATTGCCGGCGGGCGAGGACCCGTTCGTCCGGTTAGACATTGCAGACGACCAGGGTGAAGAAGCGGGCGTTCGCATCAGCCACGTCTTCCATGCCATCGCGGCGCAGAACAAGCAGGACAACGAGCGTCTGCGCGCGGTGATCCGTCGACACGCTGAGGCCATTGAGGAATCCCCGTCCAACGAAGAGTGGCAGTTTGTGGACGCTATGGCCACGCAAATGATCACAGCGATTTCGGATCGTCTGTGGATGGAAAATACGGGTCACCGAACGCCTATGGGGCAGCTCGGCACCTTCTGGAATGACGAGAAGGAAGCCGTGGAAACCATGGACCTGGATGGTCTGCTTTAACGTTTAAAAGTTCACGAGTGAGTTGTTATGTCTGAAGGTGGTCTTCGCCGTAGCAGTCTGGAATGGTTCTCATCGTTTCCGGCCTGCCTTCTGTTGCTGGCAGTTGTCCTGTTTTCAACCAGCAGTGATATTCACAATCAGATGCTTCGCGGCGGTGAGCAGCTTTGGAGCGGCTATTACAAGCTGCGGATGGATCCGGTTCAACCCACCTGCGACCCAAATCGCGACGTGGATGAGGCTGTCGAGGAGAAGCTGGCCGAGGACGCCTCGGCCCAGGACCCTATGGCCGCACTGCTCGGCGAAGCGGAAGTGGACCCGGCTGAGGTCCGGTTGGCGGTCGAGCGCTCAATTGCCAACTGCAAACAGGCGTTTGCCAGCTACGAAGATTTGCAGGGCAAGATGACGCCGGGCGTGAAAGCCTACCGAACGGTTGAATTATTTGTCGCTGACCTGATTGCGCTGGGACTGGAGTCCCAGCGCTTCATCCTGGTGGTTCTGGTGATGTTGTGCGCCGTCACGGCGACACTGACCCGACACCACATTGCCATGCGGGCGATGGAAACGCGCCTCGATTACGTGGTCTCCCACACCTTGCAGACGATTGCCAACGCCATGCTGTTGGGTTCCAGTGTGATTTTCCGTCAGTCCAGCTTTGGCGCCGACGCTGCCATGTCTTCCGAGGAGTTGCTGCTCCATAACTTCTGGATCACTGGCTTCGCCGCGCTGACACTGGCCAGTCTGTATCGCCTGATCCGTGTGCCCGACGACCTTCAGCCTGGCGGCGACCTCAACAAAGCCTTCCTGGCGGTACCGCTGTACACCGTCATGTGTCTGATTTCCGGTACGTATTTCGCGCTGATCGGTCATGCTTCAGGTATTGGTATCTATCTGGGCAAGATGATGGAGCTGTCCGATATGTTCCTGAACGTCGGTCTGTATGTCTGGGTCGGCATGATGCTGAAACAGACTCGGCTTGCGACGCTGGTGTTCAATGTGTTCCGCCCCTGGCGAATGCCACCTGAAATGCTGGCGGTTGTTGCCGTTCTGGTCGCCGCTGTCCCGACAGCCTACACCGGCGCTTCCGGCATCTTCGTTATCGCCGCAGGTGCGGTCATTTACAGTGAGCTCAGGGCGGCCGGGGCCCGCCGACATCTTGCATTGGCGGCGACCGCTATGTCGGGTTCTCTGGGTGTTGTGCTGCGTCCCTGTCTTCTGGTGGTCGTTATTGCCTACCTGAACCGGGAAGTGACCACCGACGAACTTTTTGGTTGGGGGATCTGGGTCTTTGTATTAACCGCGGCCATGTTTTCGATCGTTGCTCTGTCGGTCAATCGTCAGAGCTCCTTTAACCTGGCACCCGCGTCCGACGCCTTCGGGCCAATGATGTCAGCGCTGAAACAGCTGATTCCCTATGTGTTGGTGATTGCCGCTGTTGTTCTCCTGTACAGGTATGCACTGGACGTGTCGATGGACGAGTTCTCCGCGCCCAGGCTGTTGCCGGTCATCATGCTGGCTATTCTGGTGTACGAGCATTTCAGTCTGCGTAACACGAAAGGCCGGGCCAGTGGCGAGATCAATCATCAGGGGCTGGAGCGCAGTTTGCGCTCGGCGACCAACGACACCACGGCGGAAATCGGCGCGCTGCTGTTACTGCTTGGTTTGTCCGTCAGTATTGGCGGGGTAATTGAACGTTCTCATATTATGGAATCGTTCCCACAATCCTTTGACAGCGCCTGGTCTGCCATGTTGTTGATGGTGGTCATCCTGGTCATCCTGGGCATGATCATGGACGCTTTCGGGGCAGTGATTCTGGTAACCGCAACCGTGGCGACGATTGCTTATGGCAGTGGTATCCATCCGGTTCATTTCTGGATGGTCACGCTGGTCGCCTTCGAACTGGGTTATCTGAGTCCGCCAGTCGCGCTCAACCACCTCCTGACGAGACAGGTGGTGGGTGAGGAAGAAGTCCTGGCGGCGCAGAATGAGACTGGAACGTTCTATCAGCGTCATGAGCGTATCATCATGCCTCTGATCGCTATGGGTATTTCTCTGGTGCTGGTTGCCTTTGTACCGCTGATTTTCTACACCTGATCAGACGCGGCTTGCTATGCTTGAGCCATAGCGATGTGTTTTGCGATTGAGAGGAGAAAATCATGCCACTGATCGGTTGGTTGTTCGTGCTTTTGGCTCTGGCGCTGATCGTTGGCAGTTTGCTGATACTCAGGGATTCGGCCAATACTTCGAAACTCAGCGATGAGAAGCTTGAGAAGATAAGAGCCCGCCAAAAAGAGTTGGAAGAGGAAGAGTCCAAAGACCCCTGGAAAGATTGACGCTCTCAGAAAGGGCCTGCCACTGGCAGGCCCTTTCTATTTCAGATTCGTCAGGCCCGCATTAGAGGGGTTCGCTGCGGGAATTTGAGGGCGGGTATTCCGCATCCCCAGACTTGCGAGCGTTGCGGTACAGCCAGGCAAGACCGAGCAACGACAATCCAAGGCCCATGAATGCTGCCACCCGCCACAATCCCTGCAACCCAGCCATGTCGATCAGAAAAATCTTGGCAATGACCAGGCCCAACATTGCCATGCCGGCTTTGTAGGGGATTGGCCGGTCTCCCCAGCGGGCATACATCAAAGTCAGAATCGCATAGACCATGCCGACGACAGAGTAGGTGTACAGCTCGCCCTCACCAACACCTCGGGACAGGCTCAGGTCCGCTCCCTGCCACAATTGCCGTATTTCCAGACCGGTGAATACCAGAAAGCCCGCAGCCGCAATGCCCAGAGCCCAGCGCGGCGGAGCCAACAGAGGCAGCCTACTCATGGCAATGGCAATCACCACGGGCGCGCCGTAGGCCAGCAGCAGTATGTTGAGTATCGGAGTGTCACTGATCCGCTCGCCGCTCCACCAGGGGTTGTGATAGAGCAGCAATGTGGCGTAGCTGGCAGATGACAGCAACAACAGGATGCGACCGAGTAGCTGGTAAAGCCAGGTCAGTGACTCGGCGGTCCTGGCTCGTAACTGATAGGTCATGCTCAGACCACCCCAGAGCAGGGCATTCAGGGCGGCCTCGGTCATGCTGTACTCAGCGGCAAAGATGTCGCCGTCGTAGAGCCAGTATCGAAGTTCAGCTCCCAGGAAGAGCACCAGCAGATGCAATGTGGCCGCTTCCAGCCAAAGACGCATGGAGTCACCGCGTGGGACGAGACGAGAGGCAATCGCGGCAAAGATCAGGGCACCGCCATAGGTCCAAAGGGTCCAGTGAACGGTCGGATTGTAGTCCTGAATCCAGGGATTAAAGGTCAGGCGTGCGACCACCAGTGCCAGAGCCAATTTCAGTAACCAGTAGAGTTCGGGGACCCGGTAGCGCTGTGCTAGCCAAGCGAGGCTGACGAACTGGACTGACAGCGCCAGGGTCAGTGACGCTTCCCGAAATGCCATGACCGAAGCCAGTGAATAGCAGATGTGTGCGGCGGAGAGTGCGAACACCACGGTGGTCGAGCCCAGGTTGCGGCGCTCTGTCTGCCAGGCTGCCAGGCCGTAGAGCCCCCCGAGGGCAAGGGTTGATACGGCCCAGGCGGGAGACGTCCCGTAACCCTCCAGAAGTATCCAGGCCAGAGTAAGCCACGCCATGGGTGCCAGCAGCACCAGTGAGACCCAGCGTCGACAATCTCCATGGGATCGCCACTGCCAGAGACCGAGGCCGACACAGAGTCCGATGGCAGCGGCGATGTATCCCACAAATGCGCTCTCAATGCTTGGCGGAAGGGGTTGGAGCAGGATGGCGCTACCAGTGCCCTGTTCGGCCTGACTCAATATCCAACCCATCACCGAACCGCCGACGGCGCCCCAGGGCAGGTACCAGAGCGGGCCTCGGCTCTGGGGGATCAGAACCGAAACCGGGATTATCACCAGCCAGCTCCAGACCACCGTGGCCTGATCAGATTGCGTGGCGATGGAAAACGTCCAGGCCACCAGCAGGGACACAAAGGCTTCGCGGTAACGGGGAAGATCCAGGCGGTTGCCGCCGGGCAGCCAGGCAAACATGAGCATCAATCCGGCCAGATACCAGGCTGTCGCAGGCGCAACAGGATAAGACGTCAGCGTGAGGAACCACCATCCCAGGGCGCCCGCCAGTGTTGCGTACCAGAGCCAGGATCTAAACACATAGCGCATCAACAGCAGCGAGCCCAGTGAGATCACAGCGCTGTATCCGAGCAGGAACGCGGTGCTGCCGCCGTCGCCCCCGACCAGAATGGGCACAACGTAGGCACCACTGAGCCCCATCAAGGCCAGAAGCGGGCCATGCAACAGTGCCAGTGCCATTGTCGACAGTGAGACTAGCGTCAGCGCCACCAGGCCGACACCGGCGCTGATCAGGTCAAAATGATGGACGCCGGCCAACAGAGCTGCATAGAGCGTTATGCTGCCGCCCCCGGCCAGGGCCGCAAACACCGGATGGGCGAGTCGCTTGCGGCGCCTGAGAAATTCGCCCCCCACGTGCAGAGCGATGCCGCTGAGCAATGCCATCACAAATTGTTGGGTGGGGCCGATCAGGCCCAGAGCGATGGAGTGGCTGACCATGAAAATGCCCGCGAGGCCCACGCTCAGGCCGCCGAGCCAGACCATCCAGTTTTCTTTGAGCGATGCCAACCAGGGTGTCGGTTTTGGCTTTTGGGGTGATTTTCGGGGTCTAGGTGCGATCAATCGATTGTCACTGGAGGAGGACCAGCCCGGGGTTTGTGGCTTTGGGATGGGGTTATCGGCAGGTGTTGCCCGAGTTGTATCCGGCTTTTCAGTACCAGTGCTGTCCAGTCGGGCACGGAGAGTCGCAATTTCCTTTTCCAGTGCATTGATGCGGTCGGTTTCGCGATGCCTTTGAAGAAATGCCAACAGGCCGAGCAGAGCGCCAATCGGTACCAGTACAACAAGTGCGAACAGCAACAGGTACAGCAAACCTTCCAAACCCGATCCTCCGTGTGAGTGATCACATTTCCCTGGCCCTAATAGTCGACTACGGATGCTGGCGTGTCTATTCCGAATCTGTGCTGTCGGTTCCTATGTGTAAAGTTTAACGGCTGGTGTAGATACCGTAATCCGGGTTTGCGTCGCAATTTGCTATGGTTAAAGAACATGTACGGTTTCATTGGACACCGAGGAGATTCCTTATGCAGTTGATGAGAGGAAAATTACGTCTGATTTCGTGTTTCATGGTGATCGCGATGAGTCTGGCCACGGTCTGGTCATCGACCGCGATGGCCGGCGTGGTTGGTACCAGCGATGTTCTTACCGAGCAGCGTGCAGATGTGGACCGCCAGGCCCTGATGTCCATGCTGGAAAGAGACGACGTTAAACAGACTCTGAGTTCCATGGGTGTAGATAAGGCCGAAGTGGAAGCCCGTGTTCAGAGTCTGACGCCCTCAGAACTGGCCGATTTTAATGACCAGTTGGCAGAGGCTCCTGTGGGGCAGGATGTGGTCGGCATTATTGTGCTGTTCCTGTTGGTGTTCATCATCACGGATATGCTCTGCGCCACCAACATCTTTAGCTTCATTAACTGCGTGAACTGACCAAACCCATCAATATGAATCCTTTCAAGTACGGTGTCGCCAGCGTTCTGCTGGCGACCCTGCTTTCCGGGTGTGCCTCAGCACCCCCCTGGCCCGCTGAAGTCGGGGGGAAGCCTTTGACCGGGGCGCGTACCCTTGATGTACCCTTCTTCCCCCAGGAACGCTATCAGTGCGGTCCTGCTGCCTTGGCGACGGTGCTGTCCGCCCAGGGTAGCGATGTGACCCCAGAAGAACTTGTGCCCCAGGTGTATCTCCCGGAGCGGGAAGGCAGCCTCAAGGTGGAGTTGGTAGCCGCTGCGCGTCGCAACGGTATGCTGGTGTACCCTCTCGACAAGGACATCTCAGCGTTGCTGGACGAAGTGGACGCGGGGCATCCGGTGCTGGTGATGCAGAATCTGGGATTTGACTGGTTTCCCCAGTGGCATTTCGCAGTGGTAATCGGGTACGACGTGGAAGACGCTTCGCTTGTGCTTCATACCGATACCCGCAAAGCCAATCGGCAGCCTCTGGGCCTGTTTTACCGAACCTGGGAAAGGGCAGGTCAGTGGGCGGCGGTAGTACTGAAGCCTTCCGAGTTGCCCGCAACGGCTGAGCCTCTCCGGTTTCTGGAGGCTGCGAATGATTTAGAAGTAACCGGACGGACTGAGCCGGCGTTAACGGCTTATCAAACAGCCGCAAATGCCTGGCCGGAGGAGCCGGCAGCCTTTCTGGGGCAGGGAAACATTGCTTTCCAGCGAGGCCAATGGACGGAGGCTGCAGATTACTACCGCGATGCAGTTCGCCGCTTTCCGAGTCTGGCGCCGGGTTGGAACAATTACGCCCACGCCCTGGCGAACCTGGGATGCAACGATGAGGCGCAGCAGGCGTTACGGTGTGCCAACACGAAAACTGAGACGCCTTTTCCCGATGACCTCCCGCGGGTGAAGACGCCTCAGCCGGAGGCTTGCCCGGCCATCAGTTGTCCGATTGCAAACTGAACAGCTTTGTGACAGGCACAAAAAAACGCCCGTCCGTTCGGAGGGGCGTTTTTTGTTGTGCGACTGATCAGGCTTGCGGACCCGCCGCTACAATCGCGTCAGACACGTCGAACTTCTTGAAGTTTTCAACAAACTGACCAATCAGTTCAGCGGCTTTCGCGTCGTAGTCTGCTTCGCTGGACCAGGTGTTACGAGGGTTCAGCAGCTTGGAGTCTACGCCAGGTACGCTGGTCGGTACGTCCAGGTTGAGCGCTGGCAGATGTTCGGTCTCAACGTCATCAAGGTCGCCGTTCTGAATGGCTGCAATGACCGCACGCGTTGTGGGGATGCTGAACCGCTCGCCCACGCCATAAGGACCACCGGTCCAGCCAGTGTTCACCAGGAACACCTTGCTGCCGAATTCCTCCATACGCTTCATCAGCAGTTCAGCATAAACGCCTGCTGGACGTGGGAAGAAAGGCGCACCGAAACAAGTCGAGAAGGTGGCTTTCAACTTTGACGAAGACCCCATTTCAGTTGAGCCAACAAGCGCGGTGTAGCCACTCAGGAAATGATAAGCCGCGGCTTCTTTGCTCAGGATCGAAACCGGCGGTAGAACGCCCGTCATGTCACAGGTCAGGAAAACGATGTGTGACGGCTCTCCGGCGCGGTTCTCAAGTACACGTTTTTCAACGTGCTCCAGAGGGTAGGCGCAGCGGGAGTTCTCTGTCAGGGAGACATCGGTGTAATCCGGCAGGCGCGTTTCCACATTCACTGCGACGTTTTCGACGATGGCGCCAAAACGAATGGCGTCCCAGATAATGGGCTCGTTTTTCTGGCTCAGATCAATGCACTTGGCATAGCAGCCGCCTTCAAGGTTGAACACGGTGCCAGGGCCCCATCCGTGTTCATCATCGCCGATGAGGAATCGATCCGGATCGGCCGACAGCGTCGTTTTACCGGTGCCGGACAGGCCGAAGAACAGGCAAGTCTCGCCATCTTCGCCCACGTTGGCTGAGCAGTGCATGGGCAGAACGTCTTTCTCTGGCAGCAGGAAGTTTTGCACAGAGAACATGGCCTTCTTCATCTCGCCGGCGTAGTGCATGCCCGCGAGCAGAACCTTACGCTTGGCAAAGTTGATGATCACGCAGCCGTTGCTGTTGGTTCCGTCACGCTCGGGAACACACTCGAAGTTGGCGGCGTTGAGAATCTGCCACTCTTGCTTGTCGGCGGGGTTGTAGCTGTCGGGCACGATGAACAGGTTGCGGCCAAACAGGTTTTGCCAGGCAGTCTCTGTGGTCATTTTGACCGGCAGGTAGTGCTCCGGGTCTGAGCCAACGTGGACATTGGAGACGAAGCTTTCTTGCTCCGCAATGTAGGCTTCAACGCGATCCCAGAGGGCGTCAAACTTTTCAGCGTCGAACGGGCGGTTGATCGGGCCCCAGTGAATGTCGTCGGACGTGCTTGGTTCCTCAACGATAAACCGGTCTTTTGGTGAGCGACCTGTGCGCTCGCCGGTCTCGACCACCAGTGAACCGTTTGCGGCCAGCTTGCCTTCGCCTCTTTCCAGTGCCAGCTCGACCAGTGGAGCTGCACTCAGATCATGATAGGTATTACTCACTTCGACCTCGCCCTCGGGGTGTGCTCATGACTGATTCATGCCGCCCTCAATGTTGGCGGATTTCTGAACAGTCGGGTCAATTCAGGCGCGCTATTATGCCAGAGGCGCCGGTAAAAAACGACTGCCCTGAAAGCCTTGCTGACACTGGCTTCCAAGCTACAAAGGCCACCTAGTGTAGCGTATGTCCGGTGAAAAGGTGATCAATGTCGTTTCTATCGAATCGATAGTGTTCATGACAGAACTGGCAGTCCATTTCGATGGAGCCCTGTTCCTCCAATATGTCGTAGCACTCGTCTTTGCCGATGGCTTCCAATGCGCCGAGCGTGCGCTCCCTGGAGCAGCTGCAGCGAAAAGCCACGGGCTCGGCGTCGAAAAGCCGCACGGTTTCCTCGTGAAACAGGCGGTGGAGAACGGTTTCGCTGTCCAGTTCCAGCATCTCATCTGCTTTCACCGTTTTGGCGAGATGGTTCAGCCGGTCCCAGACATCGGCGTCCTGTTCCGTGTGTCCCGGTAATTTCTGAAGCATGAGGCCGGCACAGCCCTCTTCGTCGGCGAAAAGGAAGAAACTGGTTGCGATCTGCTCCGAACGTTCAAAATATTCTTCGAGACATTCGGCCAGGGTTTCCGATTCCCTTGGAACGACGCCCTGATAGCGCTGGCCCTGATCCGGCGTTATGGTGATGGCCATGCGTCCTTCGCCGAGGAGTGTCTGGAAGCTCTCTTCACTGACGGCGTGTTCGTCGTACCGGGCGATGCCCCGGATGAAACGATCGTGACTGCACTCTGCCATCAGTGTGCTGATCGGGCCATTGCCCTGAGCCTGGATCGACAGCGTGCCTTCAAATTTCAGTGTACTACTCATCAACACACTGGCGACCAGAGATTCGCCGAGCAGCTTGCGGACAGAATCCGGGTAGGGCGCCTGGCTGCCAATGTCGGTGTAACTTTTGTTGAGTCTCACCCAGGCGCCACGAACCTGGCTGCCTTCAAAAATAAACCGATGAAACTGGTCCCCGGTTGCCATGGTGTTTTCTCCTGGAATCAATCTGGACGTCAAAAATGGTGGCGGGCGAGTCGGTTACAGCCCGTTTTGTTCGCGGAAGCGCTGGATGTCCCTGCGGTCTTTTTTGGAAGGACGGCGGGCCGGTGGCAATTGGGCGGCCTGCATGGTTTTTCGTTGCCAGGCGAGATCCTCCCGGCGTTTAACGCTGTCTTCCGTCTCGTGGTAAAGCTTCTGTGCTTCTGGTGCTCCGCGGCGTCGATCACTGATTTCATCCACCACCACAATGCGTTCCTGCCATCCCAGCCTCAGCGTGACCCTGGCGCCGGGTTCAACGAGTTTCCCCGGTTTGGTCCGCTGGCTGTTGTAGTGCACTTTGCCGCCCTCGATCGCCTGCTTGGCAAGATTACGGGTCTTGTAAAAGCGGGCTGCCCAAAGCCACTTGTCCAGTCTCACGCGTTGATCGTCGGTGGTGATTGCCGTCATGTCTCCTCGCCTGAAGAAGGTCTGTCTCTAGTATAGCGATGTCAAACGGCGGATGGCAGTGCCGAACGTTTCAACAAGGCCGGAGTCACTTCACTGAAGTGGTGAATCGACGGTATTTCCGGGTGTTGCTCTTTGCCCGGTTGCTGGCTGTCGGGTGACAGTATCGCCAGGCAGTGTCCGATGCCAGCGCGCCGCGCACTTTCCAGAACCGGAAAGCTGTCGTCAACCATCAGCGTGCGTTGCGGATCGTAGCTTTCCTGCCCCGCCAATGCCTGCCAGAAGTCCGGATCTTCTTTCGGTTTGCGGAACTCGTGGCTCGAAAAGATTCGGTCCACGCGATCGTCCAGTCCGGTGCGCTGGAGTTTCAGGGCCAGGGGGTCGGGATGGCAGTTGGTGACAATGACCGAGCGGAGACCTTTCTGACGCAGGGCGTCAAGAAACTCAGTGACGTGTGGACGGTAGCCGATTCGTTCGCCGACTTCGGCTTTTAGATTGGTAATGTCCAGCGACAGGCGGTCGCTCCAATAGTCGGTGCAGTACCAGTTGAGTGAGCCGCGCTCGGCCATGATCATGGGAATGATCAGGTCCTTTGCCCGCTCGGGTGTCAGGTCGTTGTGCTCAGCGTAGCGCCGGGGGAGATGCTCTAACCAGAAGTGGTTGTCGAAGTGCAGATCCAGCAGTGTCCCGTCCATATCAAGGAACACAGTGTCAATCGAATTCCAGTCCACCATAAACACGAACAGCCTGACGTGATGAAAACGTCAGGCTGCCCAATTCCTTTCTGAATGACAACCGGGGATTTTACGGATCAGTTGTCGTCAGTCGTCTCAACGGTTTCTGGCTTACGGCCAACGCGAGTGCAGCCCAGACAGCGAACGAAGGTCGCCTTTGCGGGGCCCAGAACCAACGTTTCGCCAGCTTCTCCGGCGTTGCCGCCCAACAGGGAGAACGGCAATGATACCACATATACGACACTGCCAACGATTGTGGTCGCAAACAGTACCGGGCGCGCAAACAGGGCATCGCCCGTCATTGCCAGGGCCGTGGGTTCTTCTTCGACGGTGTTGGCATGACCAATCGATGAGAAGGCGAGCATACATACCGCCAGCGCTGTGATCATGATGTGGGAAATCTTACCGCTCATTATTATTTCTCCTGAACATGTCGGCCTGTCTCTGGGGTCGAGTCCAGCGGTGCGGCCGCACTTTCCGAGCTTTCATCAAGCTCTCTGGTTACCCATCCAATCGGACACAATCTGTCATTCGGAACGCTTTGCAGCATGGACAAATGCCCAACGAAACCGAATTGGCTTACTGACAGTGTAGCCCAAGACGGTAAATACTCTGTTAACTATGAATCATATTTGCGTATTTTCAAACGATTTTTCTGTTGCATTGCGTGTCTAGCGCTGGCATCCGCCGCAATAAACCGTGGAGCGCTGATTCATGCGAATCTCTTTTAAGGGCAGTCCGCAATCGGGACATGCTTCACCGTTGCGGCCATAAACCAGGAGAGACTGGGCAAAATAGCCGGGTTTGCCGTCACTGTTCACAAAATCACGCAAGGTGGTTCCGCCCATCAGAATGGCGGCGCTCAGAGTTTCCTGAATGGCTTCTGCCAGCCGGTGGAACCGGTCCAGACTGATCCGGCCCGCTGCCCTTCGTGGGTGAATGCCCGCTTTGAACAGTGCTTCGTTGGCGTAGATGTTGCCAACGCCAACGACCACGTGATTGTCCATAATGAACGACTTGATCGGCGTTTTTCGGGACCGTGACAATCGATAGAGATAGGCACCATTGAACTCCGGAGCCAGAGGTTCAGGCCCCAGATTTGCCAGCAGACGATGGGATTGGGGGTCTTCTGACCATAGCCAGCAACCGAAACGTCGCGGATCGTTAAAGCGAAGCTTGATGCCATTGGCCAGCGTCAATTCGATGTGGTCGTGGAGCAGGGGCGCGCTGTCATCGGTTATCACCCGCAGGCTTCCGGACATGCCGAGGTGGACAATCATGGTTCCGGCAAGATTGTTGGATTCGACGTGAATCAGCAGGTATTTTGCCCGCCGGTCTACCGACGTGATGGTCGCGCCGTTGATCAGTTCGGACAGATTGTCCGGCACGGGCCATCGTAACCGGCTGTCACGCACTGACACTGATCGGATCGTTTGCTGCTCGCAGTGAGGTGCAATGCCGCGTCGTGTTGTTTCAACTTCAGGCAACTCGGGCAAGGAAAAGGCTCCGGGGAAATAAAAGGATGCGCGTAAGTGTAATCAGTAACAAAACCACCGCCAAATGAAGTTGTTCTGGTGAACAACTGTAAGCTAAAGTGGCCGTTCTGAGTTGCGAGAGCCCACCGACTGGCTTCGTAACCTGCCCCTGATGAATGAGGAATACCTTTATGTGGTACAACGGTCTTCTGGACCTGTCGGTGATGCAACTGATTCTGGTTGCGCTCGGACTTACCCACCTGACGATCGTGAGTGTGACGCTCTATCTGCATCGTCATTCGGCTCATAATTCGCTGGATCTGCATCCGGCACTGGCTCACTTTTTCCGCTTCTGGTTGTGGCTCACCACAGCCACGAACACCAAACAGTGGACCGCGATTCATCGCAAGCACCACGCTAAATGCGAAACGGAAGAAGATCCGCATAGCCCGGTTGTGCTGGGTATCCGCAAAGTCCTGTTTGAAGGTGCCGAACTCTATAAAGACGCTGGCACAGAGGACACTCTCCAGCGTTATGGTCAGCGCACTCCGGAAGACTGGATCGAGCAGAACGTGTATTCCCGCCACAAGATGTTGGGCATCCAGCTGATGGCGGTGATTGATCTGATGCTGTTTGGCGTCAATGGTATCTGGATCTGGGCTTTACAGATGATGTGGATTCCGGTCTGGGCAGCGGGTGTCGTGAACGGTATCGGCCATTTCATGGGTTATCGCAATTTCGAATGTTCAGATAATGCCCGCAACATCTCACCACTGGGCATCCTGATCGGCGGTGAAGAGCTGCACAACAATCATCACACCTATCCGAACTCGTCCAAGTTGTCCCGTCGCTGGTACGAAGTGGACATTGGCTGGGGCTATATCCGGCTGTTCCAGCTGTTTGGCCTGGCCAATCCTAAAGGGTATCGCCCGATCGCCCATTTCGTTCCCGGCAAGCAGGACGTCGATGTTGAAACAGTTCAGGCCATCGCCAACAACCGGTTCGATATCATGCGGCAGTATCGCAAGCGGGTGATGGAGCCGGTGCTTCGTCAGCAGAAATCCCTGATGGACGACGAAATTCGTCCGCGCTATCGCAAACTCAAGCGCCTGCTGTCTCGTGAGATCACCCTGATCAAACCGAGCGAAAAAGCACACCTGGATACTGCGCTGGAGCAGAACGCGGTGCTGCGTCAGATTTACGAAATGAGCCATGAACTGCAGGCCTTGTGGCGCCGCCGTGGTGTCAAGCCGCAAGAAAAGCTGCATGCTCTAATGGAGTGGTGTCGCGAAGCCGAAGCCAGCGGTATTCGTTATCTGGAAGAGTTCGCGGCGCACCTGCGAGCCTACTCCCTTCGCCCGGCGGCCTGATCTAACCGGCCGCCACTCTGAACAAGCAATAACTTACCTGCCCGGCAGTTTTTTGTCGGTGCAGGTGCCAGCCATCCGGCACCTCCGTCAGCTCCTTTTCACTCTCGTGTTCGATGTACACCCAACCCCCGGGTGCAACCCAGCCATTGTTTGCAATCATCGGCATCAACGTCTCGGGCCATCCCTGCCTGAAAGGCGGATCCATAAAAAGAATGTCGAACGCGCGGTGGGGCCGGGTACTGAGATACTGTTCTGCTGACTGACACACCACCTCACCATTCTGGCATCCCAACAGGCGCAGGTTCTGAGACAAGGCCCGGGTCAGTTCCGGGGTATGGTCCACCAGGGTAGCGGAAGCCGCGCCGCGGGACAGTGCCTCCAATCCGAGGGCTCCGGAACCGCTGAACAGATCCAGGCAATGACTGCCGGGTACCGGCTGACTCAGCCAGTTGAACAGTGTTTCCCGGGTTCTGGCAGGCGTTGGACGAACACCGCCGGCATCCGGGAAGCGCAGCACACGGCTTCGCCAGTCACCACCGATGATCCTGAGCTCGCCGCCAGAGCCGGTTTTCGTTTTTCGTTGTCGAGGCATGGCTTAATGGTACGGTGCTTCGCCGGATGAGTCACTTCACCGGTCAGTCTGGTAGACTATCGCCTTTATTTTTTACTGCGAACGTTGAATCAATAGGATGACTATGACGGCAGAGTGGATTTCAATCGGGGTATTGGCCCTTTTAGTGTTGGTCTTTGTTCTGGATCTGGTTGGAAACCGGCCGCCGTCACCTCGTCCGAAGGCCGTTCCACAGAAAAAGCCGGAGCCCCAACCGGGAGCCGAGCCCAGGCCTGTGCAGGAGAAAGGCGAGGCATCTGAAGAGCCCGTTTCAACCGCAGAGCCGGAAGCACCTGTTGCGCCGTCAGAGCCAGAACCCGAGCCCGAAGCCCCTCAGGTCAGTGTCTTTGAACGCATCCGCAGTGGTCTGGGTAAAACCCGCGCCAACCTGTCAGGTGGTTTCTCTGACCTGTTTTCACTCAGCAAGAAGATTGATGCTGATCTGCTGGAAGAGATTGAGACCACGCTACTGACCGCAGATGTTGGTGTCACAGCGACCACCGAAATCATTGATTCCCTTACCGACAAGCTTGAAAGGAATCAACTCAAAGATGGCGAGGCACTGCGTCAGGCGCTTCGTGACGAGCTGCATGGCATGCTGGCGAATGTCACACAGCCTCTGAAGGTCGAGAATGACAAAAAGCCCTACGTTATTCTGATGGTAGGCGTGAACGGTGTGGGCAAAACAACGACCATCGGCAAGCTCACAAAACTTTTCCAGCGGGATGGCAAGTCGGTGATGCTTGCAGCGGGTGATACCTTCCGCGCTGCGGCAGTTGAACAGCTGCAGGTGTGGGGTGAGCGTAATAACGTTCCCGTTGTTGCTCAGCACACGGGTGCAGACAGCGCCTCGGTCATTTTCGATGCGGTCCAGTCCGCTCAGTCCCGCGGCGTCGACGTGGTGATTGCAGATACCGCCGGCCGCCTTCAGAACAAAGACAACTTGATGTCCGAGCTGGAGAAAGTGGTTCGGGTGATGAAGAAACTCGACGACACAGCACCGCACGAGGTCATGCTGGTTCTTGATGCCGGTACCGGTCAGAACGCTCTGAGTCAGGCACAGGTTTTTCAGCAGGCCGTTGGTGTCAGCGGTATCACCCTGACGAAGCTGGACGGTACCGCCAAGGGTGGTATTGTGTTTGCCATTGCCCGTCAGCTTCAGTTGCCAATTCGCTATATCGGCGTTGGCGAACAGGTGGATGACCTGCGAAGTTTTGATGCAGAAACGTTTGTTGAGGCGCTTTTTGACGAGACCCCGGAGAACTGACCACCGATGATCGAATTCCGCCAGGTCACTAAACGGTACGACAGTGACCACACCGCTTTGCGCCAGGTGAATTTCGGCCTTGAGCGTGGTGAGCTGGCATTTCTGACCGGACATTCCGGCGCCGGAAAAAGCACGCTGCTGAAACTGATCATGGTAATGGAGCGGCCCAGCGCGGGTGAGGTTATTGTTGGCGGTCAGTTGCTCAATAAACTCCCCCGGCGGCAGGTCCCCTATATCCGACGCCACATTGGCGTGGTTTTCCAGAATCACCAATTGTTGTTCGACCGAACCGTTTACGACAACGTTGCTATGCCGCTTGACGTCATGGGCGTGCCTGCCCGGGATGCGGGGCGCCGGGTTCGGGCCGCACTTGATAAGGTAGGGCTGCTCAGCAAAGAGAAAATGAACCCGATGCAGCTGTCGGGTGGTGAGCAACAGCGAGTGGGCATCGCCCGGGCTGTGGTCAACAAGCCACCAGTCCTGCTGGCGGATGAGCCTACTGGTAATCTCGACCCTCAGCTGTCTGCGGACATCATGAATCTGTTTACCGAGTTCAGTCAGGTTGGCGTCACTGTGCTGATTGCCACCCACGACATTGCACTGGTGAATGCACTGGATCGGCGGACGCTGACCCTTGAGCAGGGCAGTCTGGTGAATGGCTCAGGGGGTGGTTGGCATGGCTGAGCCGACACAGCGCCGTGGTGACGCGTCCCGCGGTGCAGCAAAGGCGCCGGCCCCACTGGGCCAGCAGGCCCAGAGTTATCTGGCTCACCACCGTAAGGTTGCCCTCGACAGCGCCCATCGATTGCGGAAAAACCCCGTTGCCAGCTCTATGACCTGGGCGGTTATGGGGGTGGCTCTGGCTTTGCCCGTTGCCCTGATGCTTCTGTTGTCCAGTCTGCAGGGGGTCAGTGCCGGTTGGGAAAGTTCGGCAAGGGTCACGGCCTATCTGGATCAGTCGGTGTCGGTTGATGAGGCCGAGGGGCTGAAAGCAAAACTGGCGGATGACAGCCGTGTGGCCGAGGTGGAGCTGATTGACCGGGATACCGCGCTCAGCGAGTTCCGCGCTTCGTCAGGATTGGAGGATGCTCTCGATTACCTGAACGAAAATCCATTGCCACACACCTTGCTGGTGACGCCCAGCGACGGTTCGAGAACCGCAGATGGCGTCGAGACTTTGCTGACACTGGTGGAGTCCATGGACGGTGTCGAGCAGGTGCAGGTGGATTTGGGCTGGCTGCAGCGGCTGAATGCCATGACGGATCTGCTAGCCCGCGCGGTCTGGGCATTGGCGATACTTTTGGCCCTGGCAGTGGTGTTGGTGATCGGCAATACCGTGCGACTGGCGATCGAGAATCGCCGGGATGAAATCCTGGTCGCGAAACTTGTCGGCGGAACCGATGCATTTGTGCGTAGGCCGTTCCTATACACTGGTGCCTGGTACGGTCTGGGCGGCGGCGTCGTCGCCTGGTTGCTGTTGCAGGTCTCGCTCTGGTGGCTGAGCGGACCTGTGGAGCGATTGGCGGGGCTGTATCGAAGTGAGTTCTCGCTGACCGGCCTGACCTTCGACGGTGTGCTGGCGCTGATTATTGTTGCTATGCTTCTGGGTTGGCTGGGCGCCTGGGTGGCGGTGAAACGCCACCTGGACGACATCGAGCCCGGCGAAATCGCCGGTGGGTGATCCCGGGGTTCGGCAATACCGTATTGGTCAGTTCAGACATTAGCAGTAGTTTGGATGTAGCATTACACACGTTTCGTTCCCAATGGCTTGATATTATTGATTTTAGCCAGCGTTTCGGGAACTTTTAAGGATCTTGGCGGTCCAAGTATCAACTGATATATTTGTCGGTCGTCATGTTCGGAGGGGAAAACATGGGTACGAATCTACAGGTTCTCGACAGGCTGGTTCCCGGCGCGAATCTTGAGTCCTATATTCAGGCCGCAAGTCGTATTCCGGTACTTTCTGTTGAAGAGGAGCGCAAGCTCGCGGAGCGGTTGCATTACGAAGGTGATGTAGACGCTGCCCGGGAACTGGTGCTGTCTCACCTTCGTTTCGTGATCCACATTGCCCGAAGCTACGCGGGTTATGGCCTGAACCAGGCCGATTTGATCCAGGAAGGTAACGTGGGCCTGATGAAGGCCGTGAAGCGGTTCAACCCTGAGTACGGTGTGCGGCTGGTGTCGTTCGCTGTTCACTGGATCAAAGCCGAGATTCATGAATTTATTCTGCGTAACTGGCGCATCGTCAAAGTGGCGACCACAAAGGCGCAGCGCAAGCTGTTCTTCAACCTGCGCAGCCAGAAAAAGCGCTTGGCGTGGTTGAGCCACGACGAGGTCAACGCGGTCGCGAACGACCTCGGCGTAGAGCCCAAAGTCGTTCGTGAAATGGAAGGCCGGCTGGCATCCCACGATACCGCCTTCGACGGACCGCAAGACGATGACGACGATAACGCTTATCAGGCGCCGGCGTATTTCCTGGAAGACAAGCGCAGCAACCCTGCGACCCAGCTTGAGCAGGCTGACTGGTCTGATGATTCCAACGGACGGTTGATGGCGGCCCTTGAACAGCTGGATGAGCGCAGTCAGGACATTCTTCGCGAGCGCTGGCTATCCGACAGTAAGTCGACGCTGCACGAACTGGCGGATCGGTATGGGGTTTCCGCAGAGCGGATTCGCCAGCTTGAGAAGAACGCCATGAAAAAGATTCGCCTACAAATGACAGAAACCGCAGCCTGACGCTGGGTTTCTTGCGAGATAAAGCGCCACCTTCCCATGCGGGTCGGTGGCGTTTTTGTTTGTATACTCTGAACATTCTTACGGTAATGGAGGCACAGCGCTGATGGCAGAGCATCATCCACGGATAGCATTTCTGGGTGTGGGTTTGATGGGAGGCCCGATGGTCAGAAACCTGTTGGCGGCGGGATATCCGATGACGCTATGGAATCGAACGCGCGCAAAGTGCGAGGTGTTTTCGGGCCAGGCCAGTATTGCAGACACTCCGGCGGAGGCCGTCTGTGGGGCCGATGTTGTCATTACCATGCTTGAGAACGGCAACGTTGTGGATGACGTTCTTACTCGCCAGGGGGCAATGGACGCTTTGCCGGCAGGCGCACTGTTGATTGACATGAGTTCGGTCCAGCCTTCCACTGCCAGGGCTCACGCCGAGGCTGCCGGTCAACGGAGCGTCGGGTACGTCGATGCGCCGGTTTCCGGGGGCACAGTGGGTGCGGAACAGGCGACTCTGAGCATCATGGCGGGTGGCTCCGAGGCAGATGTCGAACGCGCACGGCCTGTTTTCTCTGTGTTGGGAAAGTGTACCCGCATTGGGCCCGTGGGTAGCGGTCAGCTGGCCAAACTGGCCAACCAGGCCATTGTCGGCATCACCATCGGTGCTGTCTCCGAAGCCCTACTGCTGGCGGCACAGGGTGGCGCGGACCCGGCCGCCGTTCGGGAAGCCTTGATGGGTGGATTTGCGGGTAGCCGAATTCTGGAACTTCACGGCCAACGGATGATTGACCGGGATTTCGCGCCGGGTGCGCCAGCCCGCATTCAACTCAAGGATATGCGGATGATTCTTGATGAGGCGCGCTCCGAAAATCTGACCCTGCCGCTTGCGCAACAGGTGCACAACGGATACCTCAGCCTGATCGCCAATGGCCACAGCGAAGTGGATCACAGTGGCTTGTTGCTTGAGCTGGAGCATCAAAACGGCGCGCTGTTGAGCTCGTCTGACCGCCAATCCTTTAAAAAGTGAGGCCAGCGATGCCAAAGTTCGCCGCGAATCTTTCCATGCTCTTCACGGAAGTCGATTTTCTGGACCGCTTCAAACGGGCAAAAGAGGCCGGTTTTAGCGGTGTCGAATACCTGTTTCCCTATCCCTGGCCGGCAGACACGCTGGCCGAAGCCCTGCGTGCGAACAACCTGAAACAGGTGCTATTCAATATGCCACCCGGTGACTGGGACGCCGGAGAGCGGGGCATCGCCTGTTTGCCAGACCGCATTGACGAGTTTCGGTCCGGTGTCGATCGGGCGCTGGAGTATGCGGCGGCGCTGGAGTGCACTCAGGTGAACTGTCTGGCCGGGCTTCGCCCGGCGTCTCTCGATGAGGAGGCGGCCTGGGAAACGCTGATTAACAACGTGCAATACGCCGCAGACAAACTGGGCCAGGCGGGTATCACACTCTGTCTCGAAGCCATCAATTCCAGGGTGGATATGCCCGGCTTTTTCTTGGATACCTCGGCCAGGGTCATGAGCGTGATTGAAGCCGTGGACGCTGACAATGTCAGATTGCAGTATGACGTCTATCATATGCAGATCATGGAAGGGGATCTGATTCGAACGCTGGAGTGCCTGATGCCGTGGATTGCGCACGTTCAGATTGCGGATAACCCGGGGCGACACGAGCCAGGTACTGGCGAGATTAACTTCCCGTTGGTTTTTAAAGCCCTGGACCAAATGGGGTACACCGGCTGGGTAGCCGCGGAATACCGGCCCTCAGCGGAGACAGACGAGACTTTGGGGTGGATGCAGACGCCCGAATGACCGTCGCGTATGGCGACACCCTCTTACAAGATCGTAACTGGTCGCTCAGGCGGCATACTCGTACCCTAGCCGTTAATGTTTCGCTATCAGGAGGTCTACCGGTGAAAGCACTGGTCATTGAAGACGATCGAGACGTCGCCAGCTATCTGGTTAAGGGTCTGAAAGAGTCTGATTTTGTCGTGGATCACGCGGCAGACGGCAAAGATGGCATGATGATGGCTGCCAGCGAAGACTACGACATCATGATCGTGGATCGAATGCTGCCTGGCATGGACGGTCTGGCGATCATCAAAACCGTGCGCGCGACTGGAAATCAGGTTCCGGTACTGATTTTGAGCGCACTGGGCGACGTGGACGACCGCGTTGAAGGTCTGCGCGGCGGCGGTGATGACTACCTCACCAAGCCTTTTTCTTTCACCGAACTGCTTGCGCGTATCGAGTCACTGGTCCGCCGAAACAGGCAGTCAACTGAGACCGAAACGGTGCTGCATGTGGCCGATCTCGAAATGGATCTGTTGGCACGGACAGTGAAGCGTGCCGGCCAAAACATCGACGTCCAGCCCCGTGAGTTTCGGCTCCTGGAATATCTCATGCGCAACGCGGGCCAGGTTGTAACCCGGACCATGTTGCTGGAAAAAGTCTGGGACTACCACTTCGACCCGCAAACCAACGTGATTGATGTTCACATCAGTCGTTTGCGTGCGAAGATCGATAAGGAATTCGAAACACCCTTGCTGCAAACGATTCGGGGTGCAGGATATATGTTGCGTGAAACTGCTTAGCCAGCTCAGAACTTCTTCATTCCAGCTAGCTCTGCTGTACATGGTGGTGTTTGCCACGTCTGTTTTCATATTGCTGGCGTTTATCTACTGGCGCACCGCGGGTTTCATGACGGCCCAAACCGATGAAACCATTGAGGCAGAAATTGCGGGTCTGGCCGAGCAATACCGGGGCAGCGGCGTAAACGGCTTGATTTCGATCATCCGTGAGCGCGTTGCCCGCGACCCTAATGCCAAGTCTATTTATCTCCTCACCACGGACGATTTCCTCAAACTGGCCGGCAACATCGAGACCTGGCCAAAGGGCTCTCGTTCCGAGAGCGGCTGGATCAACTTCACGCTGAATGAGACCCTGGGCTGGCAGGGGCCGGAACGACTGGCCCGAGCGCGCATTTTTGAGGTTCAGGGCGGCCTTCGTCTGCTAGTGGGCCGCGATGTGGATGAACTCACCAGCCTGAAACAAGTGATTGAGACGGCCATCAACTGGGGTATGGGCATTACCCTTGCGCTTGCTCTTCTGGGCGGGTTTCTCATGAGTCGAAGCACGACTCGCCGAATCGAAGTCATCAACAACACCTCGCGGCGCATTATGAACGGTCATTTGTCGTTGCGAATTCCCACACGCGGCACCGACGACGATTTCGACCAGCTGGCTGAAAACCTGAATCAGATGCTCGACCGGATCGTTTACCTGATGGAAGGTATCCGGCACGTGTCAGACAGCATCGCCCACGACTTGAGAACGCCGCTGACGCGCCTGCGCAATCAATTGGAATCGACGTTGATGTCGGTGGACAACGATGAAGCTCGCGAACAGGCAGCAAACGCCGTTGCCGAGGCAGATCAGTTGCTGGCTACGTTCAACGCGTTGCTGCGCATCGCACGGCTCGAGACCCGTGGCAATGCCGCCGACATGAAGCCGGTGCCATTGGGCGAGTTGGTGGCCGACGCTTGCGAACTTTACGAAGCCGTTGCGGAAGATAAGGAACAGCAGTTCAATCAATCAATTGACGCTACGGTCTCTATTGAAGGCGATCGGGACCTGTTGTTCCAGATGGTGAGTAACCTGATCGATAACGCCATCAAATACACGCCAGAGCAGGGCAGTATTCAGGTAGACGTTCGCAAGGATGGAAACGATGTGATCTTTGAAGTGGGAGACAGCGGCATCGGTATACCCGATGATGAGAAGGATAATGTCTTCCAGCGCTTCTATCGGGTTGGCAAAAGTCGTTCATTGCCGGGCAATGGCTTGGGGTTGAGCCTGGTCAGCGCCGTGGCCGAAATTCACAAAGGTACGATTACGCTGAGTGATCATCACGATGATCCAGAACATCCGGGTCTGGTGGTTTCCATTCGTATGCCTGTGTTTTCGGAAAGCCGGAAGCGGCAGAAACAGGCTCAGGATGCTGTCGAGGAAGAGCCCGGAGAATCCATTCCTCCGGGCGAGCTGAGCAGCTACTGATCAGTTGCTGGATGTGCCGCGGAACTGATTGATGCGGCTTACCAGCGGCTTGATCAGAGGGTCTGTGCGAGTTTCGATGGCCGTGATAATGCCTTCGACCTGGGCTTTACGACGGTCAAACTTTGCCTGAATGCTGTCCCATTCGCCTTCGAGATGTTTCTGCTCGAGCATGATAAACGCCGCAACGTTGTGGCGGTTCAGCTTTCCGGTAATGCCATACTGGTCAAGCTGGTAGCCGATGCGATCAAGGCCATTCAGGGCTGTGTTAAGCAGTTGTTGTGAATTCATGTTCATCCCCATCAATCGAATAAATCATTGGTCTTGCGGTATTGGGTCGCAATCTACGACTTACTTCTAGAGTGGGCAACCTAATCCGGTACTTTCTAAATAGTAACTCGCCGGCCACCACGTGGTAATTGCAAATCTGGATACTGGGATTTGTAGATTGCGAGGCAGCCTCATTTGCCTTGCGTCTTCCTCCAGCACAGCGCTAGCCTTATACCCCGTTACGACGGGGTTTTTTTATGTCTGACCCTCTCAGATCTGCCGAAAGGACTTGCAATGGCAAGAACACGTTACATCACCGCAGAAGGCGAAAAAGCACTAAGGGATGAACTCCGTTTTCTCTGGAAAGAGAAACGCCCGGAGGTCACGCAGGCTGTTCGTGAAGCCGCTGCGCTGGGTGATCGTTCTGAAAATGCAGAATACATTTACGGCAAAAAGCAGCTTCGTGAGATTGACCGCCGCGTTCGGTTTCTGTCAAAGCGGCTGGACGAACTGACGGTTGTCGATCGCCTGCCTGATGATCGGGAAAAGATCTTTTTCGGAGCCTGGGTGACCATCGAAAACGAGGAGGGAGAGGAACATACCTACCGTCTCGTGGGCCCGGATGAGTTCGATTTGTCAAAAGGCTATCTCAGCATTGATGCGCCCCTTGCGCGCTCGTTACTCGGCAGGAGGGTAGACGACGAGGTGAGCGTCAAGACACCTGAAGGCTGGAATCACGTTGTTATAACGGCTATCCACTACGATCCTCTCCCATCGGCTTGATGGATTGCTCGGGTCCGTCTCTTTTAGACACGGAGTGAGAGACGTCACAAAACCGACGAATCGATGAGTTTTTAAACAAATTACTCGTTAGAATGGTTAAAAAATTGTCATCCTGACGCGTCGCCGTAACCAGGTTACTCGCGGAAGTTCAGGTAGGACAGGGAAAAAAATAGGCAGTGTCATGGGCGGATTCGAAACAGTCAGAGTGTCGATTGGCGTAGCGGCCATCGTCGTGGCCTTGTCGCCACTGGTCGGCGCTCAAACCAGTGCAAAAGACAGGAAAGTCGAAGGTGGCGCGTTCACATACGAGGAACGATCCACGATCAACACCATTCCCTTCCGTTCTCTGGAGGAGGAATCTCTGGCCGATACGGTCATCGAAGGTGGGCTTGAAGCCCCCGCAGCCGGCGTGCCGGTTCAACCGAGAACGGATGAAGACTTTTACCTGGATCCGCTCGCCCTGCAGCCGCGGGATAGCCGGACAGATCTGGGTCGAAGCGAAATTCCGGTAGAATTCAATTTCAGTAACCCGAAATCCATTCCGGGCCAAACTCACGGCACGGATTACCGGATTGTGCCGCCGGCCAACAACCGGACTTACGACACCTTCAATTTCAACACGTCGACGCGCTGATCCTCAGGCGGCGACGATGTCTTCGGCTGACTGATTGGCCAAAACCTCTGTGTAGAGGAATTGCAGCGCTTGCCTGGCCTGATTGAGCCGGGCGCGCGACACCTGTACCTGAGATATCAGATAATCCAGAAATTCCTGTCGATCCTGTTCTTCAAGCAACGACGGATCTGTCAGGTCGTGAAACAGCACGAACCGGGAAATCCAGTGAAGGTAGGTTTGTTCAGATCGGTGATTGAGCTCGCGCTGGCGAATAACATCCGTAACGCGCTTGACGAGGCCGGGCTGAGATTGCTCCAGCGCCTGTGAAATCTCCATTAAAAAAACTCTTCTATGCGACTTGTTGTTGTTATCGTGCGCGCATCTTATGACAAACGATTTACCGTCGCAAAACGTTTCTGAGTTTTTGGTGCGGCCCTGGGTAGGCCGCACCCTGGTGACAAAGCTGTTGGTTACTTGAGCGCGTTCAGCTTGTCGATGTACTTCTGCATGGCTTCTTCAGAAGACGTGCCTTTCAGCTCCGCCCAGGCGTCGTACTTGGCACGGTTTACAAAATCCATCATGCCCGGACGCTTGCCGGAAACGTCGCCATTGGTGGCCTGCTTGAACAGGGCGTAGAACTCCAGCTTCATTTCGTTGGAAGGCTGGAAGTCGCCCTCTGCGTTCTGGATGTAATTGACGGCTTCATCAAATTGGGTTTTCAGGTCGCTCATTTCCGGGTCCTTTTATCGACAGACATTTCACTCATGAGAATGGCTGAGAAGTATAGCCACACTCTACACGGTCGTCATGGGCGGATGGTTTCATCGACGCTTCGGCGTCCACGCCCAAATCATTTCAATCTGGATTGGCTCTTTACCTTCTGCGTCACGAATGGTGACGGGGACAGATACCTCGCCTTTTTCCTCCGTCAGCATTCGCTGGCGTTGTTCATTCGATAAACTGGCTTCCACCGTCATGTTGCCCTTAGCGCGTTTGGTGTAATCCGCCCGCGCTGTCTTGATTACGGGCACTTTGTCGTCTGGCACGTTCAGGCCTACAAGAAAACCGGTGGCCGATTCCGCCAACAGCAAGGACGCAACCGCATGCACACCTTTGATGTGGTTCTGGACCCGACGCTTGTTCGCCAGGGAGATAACGCACTTTTCCTGGTTTAGGCTTTCAATGCGAATGCCGGTGGTACCAGTGAATGGAACGGCCTGGCCGAAAAACAGCGACAACGCCTTGGGGCGCGCAAATTCGGGCAGGCGATTGATTTTGGCCACAATACCGGCCAGTTTGTTGGTTGCGGGCATCAGGTGTCTCCTGTGTGCAGCGCCGAAACGCTGCCGTTGAGTTCAAAAGGCGGAATTATACAGACAGCGGGAGACAGGCGAACTACCCATCGGACTATTCAGGCTGCATATCCTGAAACTCCATGAATTCATCAGCAAACGGACGCACCGCTTCAATGTCTGCTTTAGGCGCGTTACGAGCAGCCTCTGTGGACTTGCGTGCGCCTTCCATCATCCGGCGCATGTTTTCCTTCTCAGCCTCCGGCAGATAGTCCATGGCCGCCATGTATTCATCCATGCCGGACATGTCCATGGCAGGCTGGCCTTCCATGCTCAGCGCCATGTAGGCAGTGAA
>CAZWEP010000010.1:36942-39558 GCA_964632565.1 uncultured Marinobacter sp.
TTTTTGCTTGAGCGCTCAAAAGTTCCTGTGTAGAGTTCTCCGCGTGACGTGCCAGGAAGGTGCGCACGAAGGAATGTAACTCTGCGAGTCTGGATTGACTCGCACATGGAGCAAAGGGAGTTAGCTCATGTCTTCTAAAGACGGTTCTGTCGCGCCTAAAGAGCGCATCAATATCAAATATGTCCCCGCTACCGGCGATCAACAGGCAGAAACCGAGCTGCCGTTGAAGATGTTTGTCGTTGGCGATTTCAAAGGACAGCCTGAAGAAACCCCCATCGAAGATCGCAAGGCCATTTCCGTTGACAAGAACAACTTTCGTTCTGTTATGTCGGAAGCGGGACTGAGCCTTTCCACCACCGTTACCAATAAGCTGGATGAGAATGCCGAAGAACTTCCGGTGGCTCTCGATTTCAAGACGCTGGATGATTTCTCTCCGGACAGCATTTCCCGCCAGGTGCCCGAACTCAAGAAGCTGATCGAGCTTCGTGAAGCACTGGTGGCCCTGAAGGGACCACTGGGTAACGTGCCGTCATTCCGGTCCAAGTTGCAGGAACTGCTGGACAGTGACGATGCCCGTGACAAGCTGTTGCAAGAGCTTGAACTGGCAACGGACGAGAGCGGCGAGTAATCCGCTGTCAGCCTTCGCGGGCTGAAATCAAATCTAAATCAAAACGTACTGAAGGGATGTGGTATGTCTGATACTGCTGAGCAGCATTCTGTTGCTTCTGAAACCGTGGCGGAAGGATCGTTGTTGGACCAGGTGATGGCCAATAGCCGAATGGCTCCCGCTGATGAAGGCTACGATGTTGCCCGTCGCGGCGTGGCAACGTTCATTGCCAATCTGCTGAAAAGTGATGAGAAAGGTCAGCCGGTCAACAAGGCGCTGGTAGACCAGATGGTGGTTGAGCTGGATCGGAAAATCAGCGCGCAGATGGACGAAATTCTGCACGCGCCGAAGCTTCAGGAACTGGAATCTTCCTGGCGCGGTCTGAAGCTGATGGTCGACCGCACGGACTTCCGTGAAAACATCAAGGTAGACATCCTGCACGCCACTAAAACCGAACTGCTGGAAGATTTCGAGTTCGCGCCCGATGTCACCCAGACTGGTTTTTACAAGCACATTTACTCCACCGAGTATGGCCAGTTTGGCGGAGAGCCGGTCGGCGCCGTGGTTGGTAATTATGCGTTCACCCCTTCTACGCCGGACATGAAGCTTCTGCAGTATGTGTCTTCAGTTGGTGCCATGGCCCATGCGCCTTTCCTGTCTTCGGTTGCACCCACGTTTTTTGGGGTGGACAGCTACCAGGAACTGCCCGCCATCAAAGAATTGAAAGCCGTCTTCGAAGGGCCTAAATACGCGAAGTGGCGCTCATTGCGCGAGTCCGAAGATGCTCGCTACCTGGGCCTGACGTCGCCACGCTTTTTGCTTCGTGTGCCATACGATCCCACGGAAAACCCGGTACGGAGCTTTAACTACAAGGAAGACGTGTCCGGCGACCACGAGCATTACCTCTGGGGCAATACCGCTTATCTACTGGCCACACGATTGACCGAAAGCTTCGCCAAGTACCGCTGGTGTCCGAACATCATCGGCCCGCAGAGTGGCGGTTCCGTAGAAGATCTCCCGGTACACACTTTCGAGTCGTTCGGGCAGCTGGAATCGAAGATTCCGACCGAAGTGCTGATCACCGACCGTCGCGAATATGAGATGGCCGACGAAGGTTTCATTTCTCTGACCATGCGAAAGGGAAGTGATAACGCCGCCTTCTTCTCCGCCAACTCGGTACAGAAGCCCAAGCAGTTCCCGAACACCAAGGAAGGCAAGGAAGCGGAAACCAACTACAAGCTGGGTACGCAACTGCCTTACATGATGATCGTGAATCGCCTGGCTCACTACATCAAAGTGCTCCAGCGTGAGCAGATCGGCTCATGGAAAGAGCGTCAGGATCTGGAACGGGAACTGAACACCTGGATCCGTCAATACGTTGCCGACCAGGAGAATCCTCCAGCCGAGGTGCGTAGCCGACGTCCTCTGCGTGCTGCACAGGTCAGTGTGTCGGACGTTGAGGGCGACCCGGGGTGGTATCAGGTGTCGCTGGCGGTTCGTCCCCACTTCAAGTACATGGGTGCGAACTTCGAGCTGTCACTGGTCGGTCGCCTGGACAAGGATTAATCCATGTTCGGGAACACCGAATTCGACGGTGTTCAGTCGGGCGGCAGTCTGTTTGAAAGACTTGAACAGGCTGCCGAACCTGCGGGTCAGAGCATGGGGGACGTTACCCATGTGGTGGATTCCATCAAGCGGCATCTGGTGCGTTTGCTGAATGCCCATCCGGGCAATTGCCAGAGCGTTCCGGATCTCGGGCTGGTGGATTTCAACGATGCCACGCTGGGCACCCACGATTTGAATATCCGTATTCGCGGTGCCATTCGGCAATGTATTGAAAAATTCGAACCCCGCGTGAGCCGTGTGGATGTGATGGCGATGCCTCAGGGGCCTGACCCGTTGCAGCTTCGTTTTCAGGTGACGGTCTATCTGAACGTGGGTTCGACGGACGATAAAACGACCATTGATTTGTTATTGGATGACAAACGTTACTACCGGGTGATGTGAAG
>CAZWEP010000010.1:39658-53145 GCA_964632565.1 uncultured Marinobacter sp.
AAACGACCATTGATTTGTTATTGGATGACAAACGTTACTACCGGGTGATGTGAAGAATCATTGCCCAGTAGTTGTCGCAGACACGGATGAGAACAGTTGGTGTAAAGGGCTTCCCAAAAGTGTGCGGAGCCATGGATGGCGGAGCCCAAGCGCCCATGGATGGGCTTGTAGCGTCTTTTGGGAAGCCCTTTACACCGGCTGTTCGGAGTCAGCGGGGAACAGCGATACCTTTTCTTACGGGAAAAAGAACTCGCTTTGCTCAGACACCTTTCTTCCCTTCAGAAAAGGTATCGCCATTCCCCTCGATTAGACAGTGGTGCAGTAGTCTTTATGAAGTTGAATCGGTTTTACAGGGACGAGTTGAGCTTTCTCAGATTGCAGGGCCGGGAGTTTGCCGATGCGCATCCTCAGCTGACCCGCTTTCTGTCGGAGCAGAGTACCGATCCGGACGTTGAACGGCTGCTGGAAGGCTTTGCCTTTCTGACCGGAAAGCTCCGTGAGAAGGTTGAGGACGAGTTTCCGGAACTGACTCATTCTCTGCTTAACATGCTCTGGCCAAATTACCTTCGCCCCGTGCCGAGCTGCACTATTATTCGCTTTGATCCTCAACTGCATGCGATCAGTGAGCGGCAGACGGTCGCCCGTCATACCGAGATCAAAAGCCGTCCGGTCGGAGAAGCGAACCGGCAGACCCAGTGTCGTTTTCGAACTTGTCGTTCGGTCGAGGTGTTTCCGGTGAGCGTTGCCAATGCCTCTGCGGAACATTCCCGAGAAGTGTCTTCGGTGACCGTGGATCTGGCGATTCACTCTGACCAGAACCTGTCGGATATCGGGCTGGATTCCCTGCGGTTTTACCTCGGCGGCGATCAGCACGTCAGTGAATCCTTGTACCTCTGGTTGAACCATCATCTCCGCTCGATCGAGCTCAGGGTGGGGGATCAGAAATTCTCGCTGCCATCACAGTTGCTCAAACCGGTTGGTTTTGCTGAAGACGAGGCGATCCTGCCGTATCCCAAAAATGCTTACTCGGGTTATCGGATTCTTCAGGAGTATCTCAGCTTTCCAGAGGCCTTCCGCTTTGTTGATCTGAATGGGCTGCGCCAGCGCATGCCCGCCATCCAGGCCGACGAGCTGAGTATTCAGTTTCACTTTGATCGAATTCTGCCGCCCGACGTCAAAATACGGGAGGAGAATTTCCAGCTTTACTGCTCGCCCGCCATCAACCTCTTTTCACATGAAGCGGACCCGGTGGATTTGAACGGCCGTGAGACGGAATATCGAATTGCGCCGTCCAGCAGGTCGCCAGAGCATTTCGAGATATTCAATGTAGAGCAGGTAGAAGGTTGGCTTGAGGGCCACTCGGGCCGGGGTGAACCGCGAATGTATACGGCCTTCGAAAGCTTCCAGCATGAGGTCGAACGAGATCGGGGAAGGCAGGCTCTGTATTACCGGGTCAGGGCGCGAGAGAGTGTGCGCGGCGATGGCTTCGACCATTACATCTCATTCGTGCGGGGTGACGAGTCAGAGTGTCTGAATCGCCAGGAAGCAGTGTCATTAACGCTCACCTGTACCAATCGGCAATTGCCGCATCAGTTGGCGGTTGGCGATGTGTGCATGGCGACAGAGAGCACACCGGCCTTCGCATCGTTCAGCAATATCACCCGGCCGACCCACACCGTCAGACCGACGCTCGATGGCAGCCTGCTCTGGACGCTGATTTCTAACCTGTCGCTGAACTACCTGTCGCTGCTGGACGTGGACGCCCTGCGAACGGTATTGCGGGTCTATGATTTTCGCGCACTGGTTGACCGTCAGGCGGAGCGGGTCTCCCAGAAACGACTGGCAGGTATTCGGGAAATAGACACAAAGCCGGTGGACAGGATGGTCCGCGGTTTGCCAGTGCGGGGCGTGCGTTCTGTCATGACGCTGGATCAGTCGGCGTTTGCCTCCGAGGGAGACCTGTATCTTTTTGGCACGGTGCTCAGTCAGTTCTTTGCACTCTACGCCAGCATCAATGCATTTCACCAACTGGATGTGGTGAACAATGAAAACCAGGAACGGTATACATGGACGTTACAACAAGGGCAGCAGCCTCTGATGTAGCCGAGCTGCAGCCCGTTCTGGGGAATGCGCGACGCTACAGTTTTTTTCAGTTGGTGGACCTGATTCACCGTCTGCACGGCGATGATCTTGAGCGGACTCAGGACGAGCAGCCGCGGCAGGAGCGAATTCGCTTCTCCGCCACAGCCGGTCTGGGATTTCCCGGCAGTGACGTGGTTTCCGCTGTGTCCCCCGAGCATGAACATGCGCCTTACCATCTGGAAGTCAGTTTTCTGGGTCTGCACGGTTCGCAATCGCCGTTGCCCGGTTACTACCTGGAAGATCTGGCCTGGGAGGCCGGGCAAAACCTCGGTGTTCGGCGCCATTTTCTCGACTTTTTCAATCATCGCCTGGTGACCCTGTTTCATCGTGCGTGGCGAAAATATCGTTACTACGTCCGATTTCAGCCAGAAGCGTCGGACGGATTTTCGGAACACATCTTCTCGCTGATTGGCCTGGGCGATCCGGAACTGCGTCAGGCGACGCCGGTGAATTGGTCAAAGATGCTGGCTTACGCCGGACTGATGGCAGGCCGAAGCCGTTCACCGGAAGTGGTCAGCGGTATCATCGCCCATTGTTTTGATCTGAGTGATGTGAAGATCGAGCAGTGGGTTCTTCGCCAGGTGGACATTCCGTCGGATCAGCAGACACGCCTTGGGCGGGCCAATGCGAGCCTGGGGCTGAACACGCTGGTGGGATCGGGCATTCGGGACCGAAGTGGGAAATTTATTCTGCGAATCGCCAACCTGACGCGGCAGCGGTTCGCAGATTTTTTACCCAACGGAGAGGATCACCAGAGACTGGTCAAACTGGTGGAATTCGTCACCCGGGAGCCGCTGGCCTACGACCTCGAGCTGCAGATGCGGGAAAAGGACGTCAAGCCAATGTGCATGGGGCAGGACGTCAGATTGGGATGGAACTCTTTCGTGACGCCCGAGAGAAGCGCGACCTTGCCGGTTGTTCGCATTCAGATACGTCGCTAGTCGAAAGACAGCACTCAGACAAAAGGTAAAGGATATGGAACGTCCGCAACCCAACAACCTGAAACTGGTGGTTAATCAACCGTCCCAGATCAGTCGCGGCCAAAGCCGCGAGTTCGTTTTTGGTATCGACGGGGGCTCAATCGGCAGTGCTGACAGCGACACCTGGCGATTGTCGTCGCATCGAACGGGTGCAAGTCAGGGCCACGCAGAAATTCGTTATGTGGATGGCGAATTCTGTCTGATAGATCGCAGTGGTCGAACCTACATCAACAGCGGCTCTCAGCCAGTGGGGCGTGGGCGTCGTGCACGGCTGAAGAGTGGTGACGTGATCCGGATTGGCGCATATCACCTGCGAGCCGAAGTGATGTCTCCGACAGAGACCGGGACTGAGTGGAATGAGGTGTCGGAAGACACCTCCCTGGTCGATAGCCAAGAGGGCACGCTGGTGAAGCCGAAAACAGATTCCCGAGACACTCATTCGGAAGAGCCCATCACGGCGTTACGCCCGGCCCCGGGGCATGTCGTTTCCGATGACCCGATGACCGCTTGGGAACCGGAAGGGCGGGATACTGCCGTGGCATTGCCCCTTCAGACCGGGCGCAAACGCGAAAAATCGCGCGGTAATGAAGGTTCAGAAGTTGGCAGGGGTGATGAGGCCAGTCGTCAGCACATCAGCGGAGCACCGCTTCTGAAAGGTCTGGACAGTGATCTTGCCATGAACAACAGCGAGGACATGCGCCTTTTTCTGGAAGAGGCCGGTCAGACTCTGAAGGCAACGGTCGACGGCTTGCTGGCGCTGCATCGCGGTGAGGACAGTCGCCATCAGGCGTTGCGAATGCGGTTGCAGCCCATTGAAGACAACCCGTTGCGACTCGGTGGCAACTATCGCGATACCGTCCAGACCCTGTTTGCGCATCATCGCAGCCCGGTACATCTGTCGGCGCCTGCGGCCGTTCGCGAGAGCCTGCAGAGCCTGAATCACCATCAGCAAGCCACCCAGGTAGCGATCAGTGAAGCACTTGAGGCGATTCTCCATGCGTTTTCACCCCGCGCCCTTTTGCAGCGTTTCCACGGCTACCGTCGGGGATTGCAGGCCCATGAGCAGGAGAGTAGCTGGGCGTGGGAGATGTACAAGCATTATTACGAGGAACTCAGCTCCAGTCGCCAACAGGGATTTGAACGACTGTTCCAGGAGGTTTTCGAGCAGGCCTACGATCAACACCTGCGCCAATTACAGAGGGAGACGCTCTCATGAAGTACTGCAAATGGAGTTTGCTGGTTACCATCATCGCGTTGGTGGGGTGTAGCACGCCCTACAATGCGGTCACCAAAACCGCCAAGGTTCTCTGGGATCCGGACATTCCCGTGGGGTACCCGGAAGATCTGCCGAGTCGGGTGGATCTGACTATGGTGGCTGAACCAGACGTCAATCCGAACGAATCGCTGGCACCTACGCCGATTGCTTTTCAGATTATCGAGATGCGGGACAGCTCCCGCCTGATGGCTGCGGACTTTGATCAATTGCTGGGCGAGCTGGAACCGTCCCTTGGGCGCAATTACATTGATCACAGCGATTACACCCTGGTGCCAGGGCAGTTCAAGTTTATTGAACCCTTTGAGATCGATACTGAAACCCGATTTATCGGCGTCATTGCGTTTTACGCGTATCCAAATCTGTCGCAATGGAAGAAGGTGGTGAAAGTCGATCCGATCGGCGGTCGCTACCACGTGCTGGTCAACCTCCGGGCCCGCGAAGTGCAACTCAGACGGTCGGATGAATCCTGATGTCAGCAAGTAACAGAGTCATCTGGAGTGACGGGCTGTTCATCAAACCCCAGCACTTCCAGCAGCAACAGCGTTATCTGGAACACCAGATCAATGAACGTGCCCAGGCCGTATCGGACTTCCTGTATGGATTCAGCGACCTGGAACTGAACACCGAATATCTCAGTTTTGGGCGTGTGGGCCTCGTGAGGGCGTCCGGATTGTTCCCGGATGGAACTCGATTCAGTCTCCCCCAGGACGACGTGATGCCGGAGCCACTGGAAATTGCTGACGCCTCCGTTGCCAATCAGGTGGTTTACCTGGCGTTGCCGCTGGGCAGCGACAACCTGGCGGAAGTGGAATGGCCCGAGGCGGCAATCGCCGGCCGTTTCCGGGCTCAGAGCGCCGAGCTCCGGGATCTGCATTCCATTGATGGGGATGCCCATACCATCGATCTGGCACGGGTCGCGCCACGTCTGATGTTGGAGCGGGAAGATCGCAGCGCCTATGCCTCACTGGCCTTGGGACGCATTCTGGAAAAGCGTCCGGATGGAAGCCTGGTCATGGACCCGAACTTTATTCCCACCATGCTGAGCGTCCGGGCGGCTCCCCGGCTGCAACGGTTTGTTGGTGAAATGGCGGGTCTGATGCGTGAGCGTGCCAGAAACATTGCCGAGCGGGTCGGCGCCCCCGGTCAGGGCGGCGTAGCGGACGTTGCCGATTTTATGCTGCTGCAAATGCTCAATCGGGCGCATCCACGTTACCTGCACCTGGCGCGCCTGCGACAGCTGCACCCGGAAAGGCTGTATGAAGCCTTGCTGGAATTGTGCGGCGAACTGGTGACTTTCACCGACGAGAATCGGCTGCCCCAGGAATTTGCGCACTATGACCACGACCTGCCCGAAGAGAGCTTCACGCCATTGATGCAGGTGTTGAGGCAGTCCCTGAGCACCGTGCTCGAGCCGAGGGCGCTGGCTATCCAGCTGCAACAACGCCAGTACGGTCTCACGGTGGCCCCGGTACAGGACAGTCATCTGATCGGACAGGCGGAATTCATTCTGGCGGTGAAAGCGGATATGCCGCTGGATGATCTGCGCAAGCAGTTCACCCAGCAATGTAAGGTCGCGTCGGTGGAAAAGATCCGCGATCTGATCAGTCTCCAGTTGCCGGGGGTCCCGTTGATCCCATTGCCAGTGGCGCCGCGGCAGTTGCCCTACCACGCAGGGTTCGTTTACTTCCGTCTGGACGACCAGAGTCAGGCCTGGCAGATGCTGGATGGCGCTGGCGGATTTGCGTTCCACGTTGCGGGAAGTTTCCCCGGCCTCGAACTTCAATTCTGGGCAATCAGGAGCTAGATCATGGACGACGCAGCAGTCATGGATGCCCCCAGGGACAAGACTGACATTCCTGAACGTAGTTTTCAGGACCTGATGTTTGGTAACCCCGAGGAGCATGAGGGGGAGATGGCAGAAGGCCAGTCCTTCCAGTTGCGGGGCCTTGAGGATAATCGACTGATCGACGCGGCCACGCCATTGCTGGGTCTGGTCATTCGTGTTCGCCGACTGGCTGATTTTTCAGAGGTTGAGCGACTTTACGAGCAGGTCGAAGAAGAGATTGCATCTGTCGACCGTGAACTTGTGGAACAGGGCTACGAGCGTTCGACGCTGGTGGCCTATCGCTATGTGCTGTGTGCGTTCATTGACGAAGCTGTGCTGGGTACTGATTGGGGCGCTCACAGCGTTTGGTCCCAACATTCGCTGTTGTCCAGATTTCATAACGAAACCTGGGGCGGGGAAAAGGTGTTTGCGATTACCGCCCGCATGGAGCAGGAACCGGAGCGCTATCGTGACATGCTGGCGTTTATCTATCTGTGTCTGAGCCTGGGGTTTGAAGGGCGCTACAAGGTCATGACCAACGGGCGTGACGAGTACGAACAGATTGTTCGTGGCCTCTACGAGCAGCTCTACAAAACGGCGGATTCGGATTCCGCAAAGGCCCTGCCCAACGGTCTGTCAAAGGTGGCGCCGGCCAGAAACCGTCGGCGTTCGGGTATACCTCTGTGGGGGATCGGTGGCCTGTTTCTGGCTGCGATGGCCGGGATATTTTCGCTTTACAACATGGCGCTGAATGAACGCATAACGGATGTGCTCAGCGTACTGGAACAACTCCCGAAATAAGGAGATCACTGTGATTCGGGTAGAATTACCGGCGCTTATCGGGCGTCTGAACGAGGTATGTCGTCAGGGACTGGAGTCGTCTGCAGCGCTTTGCATCAGCCGTCAGGGCGCAGAAATCACACCGGCTCACCTGTTGTTCAAGCTGTTGGAAGCGCCCCTGTCGGACGTCCGACAGATTCTGGGCGTTGCGGGTATTGATCCGATCGGCCTCCAGCCTCTGATTGGAGAAACGCTCGAAGGCGAACCGCAAACTGCTGAACCCTATCCCTCCTTTTCACCCTTGCTGGTTGAGCTTTTGCAGGACGCCTGGTTGATCGCGTCGGTGGAACTGGGTCACCCGCAGCTGAGATCCGGCGTCATCCTGCTTGCCTTGTTGATGAACGCCGACCGATACCTGCTGCCTCAGGTCAGCCGGCATTTTTCCGAGGTTAATCGCGAACAACTGCGGCGACACTTTGACTCGATGACCTCTGGGTCTGCAGAGCAGCCAGCCAGCGCATCGGATGATGCAGCAAAAACGGTTTTGCCAGAGGCCATGGACGCCCTTAGTCGATACGCCACCGAATTCACCAAACTGGCACGGGACCAGAAACTGGATCCGGTGGTATGTCGCGACGTGGAAATCGATCAGATGATCGACATCCTGTGCCGGCGCCGGAAAAACAATCCGATTGTGGTCGGCGATGCCGGTGTTGGCAAAAGTGCGGTGGTCGAGGGATTGGCGCTGCGGATTGTCAGTGGTGATGTGCCAGAGGCTTTGCAGTCGGTGGAGCTGTGGACATTGGATATGGGCGCCTTACAAGCCGGCGCCTCCGTCAAGGGCGAATTTGAGAAACGACTGAAAGGTGTGATCGAAGCGGTGCGAAGTTCACCAACGCCGATCATTCTCTTCATTGACGAAGCGCACACGCTGATCGGCGCCGGCAACAACGAGGGTGGCTCGGATGCCGCCAATCTTCTCAAGCCAGCCCTCGCTCGGGGTGAATTGAGAACCATCGCTGCAACCACCTGGCGTGAGTACAAGAAGTACTTCGAAAAAGACCCCGCGCTGAGTCGTCGGTTCCAACCGGTTTCCCTGGATGAACCCAGTGCCGCCCAGGCCGTCCATATTCTTCGCGGATTACGCTCGGTCTACGAGCGCGCCCACAACGTCTTGATTACGGATGAGGCGCTGCAGGCCGCCGCCGAGCTGTCGGCGCGCTATCTGGCGGGCCGTCAGTTGCCGGATAAAGCCATTGATGTGCTGGATACTGCCTGCGCGCGAGTCAGACTCAATCTGAGCACGCCGCCACGGCGGCTCAGCCAGGTCCAGAGTGAGCGGCATCAACTGAATCTTGAGCTTGACCTGGTTCAACGAGAAAAGCAGCTCGGCCAGTCGGTCGACCAGGATCGCGAAGCGGAGATGACACTCTCATTGACTCGTCTTTCAGAGGAGGCAGAGTCTCTTGAACAACGCTGGAAGAGCCAGCGCGCGCTTGTTGAACAGCTCATTGATGTCCGTCAGAAACTGCTGGCGGACGAGTTGCGAAAGGAGGACGCGAGCGAGAGCGAGGAGTTCCCCGATCTGCGCAGCGAAGCGGGTGCGATAGAGCAGGAATTGCGTCAGCTTCAGGCCGATGAAACGCTGGTTCATGCCCGCGTTGATGCCGGGCAGGTGGCCGATGTGCTGGCCGACTGGACAGGTATCCCAGTCAACAGAATGACCGCCAACGAGCTCGAAAAAGTCACGCATCTGCCTGAGTATCTGAACGAGCACATCAAAGGCCAGGCCCCCGCGATTGAGGTTCTGCACCAGCACCTGTTGACGGCCAGAGCAGACCTGCGCCGGCCGGGCCGTCCGATGGGCGCTTTCCTGCTAGTCGGTCCCAGTGGCGTCGGTAAAACGGAAACCGTTGTGCAACTGTCGGAGCTTCTTTATGGCGGCCGTCAGTTCCTCACCACCATTAACATGTCTGAGTATCAGGAAAAGCACACGGTGTCGCGGCTGATTGGCTCGCCGCCGGGCTATGTCGGGTTTGGCGAGGGCGGCATCCTGACCGAGGCGATTCGTCAGAAACCCTATTCGGTGGTATTGCTGGACGAAGTGGAAAAAGCCCATCCGGAAGTCCTCAACCTCTTCTACCAGGCGTTCGATAAAGGTGAATTGGCCGATGGAGAAGGACGTTTAATCGATTGCCGCAACGTGGTGTTTTTCCTCACCTCGAACCTGGGTTATCAGACCATCGTTGAGCATGCTGAAACGCCTGACAAACTCAGTGAGGCGCTGTACCCGGAACTTGCCGAATTCTTCAAGCCGGCGCTGCTTGCCCGCATGGAAGTGGTGCCCTACCTGCCGCTGAATGAGAACACTCTGGACCGGATCGTTGTTCACAAACTGGACCAACTGGCAGCTCAGATCAGAGACCGTTACCAGGCCGAGGTGACCCTGGGTGATGATCTCGTTGAAGCAATCCGGCGCCGGGCGACTCGTTCGGAAAATGGGGCGCGCATGCTCGAATCCATCATTGAGGGTGAGCTTCTGCCGCCAGTCTCGTTGGCACTGCTGGAAAAACTGGCCGCAGGGCAACCTGTGCAGAGTGTTGCACTGAACGTCGTTGACGATCAGCTCACCGGTACAGTGAACTAAAGGAGCTCCCATGGGACGGATGCAGATGGAACTGCACACCGGCGTGGATCTGGCGGTGGAGTTGTTGCGGCAAACGAATCTGACCAGCTTGCTGGACGTGGCAGCAAGACAGTTGAAAAGCGCCTTTGGCCTGACTCAATGCTGGACCCTGGAACTGGATTTAAATGGGCGAACACTTCATTGCCAGGCGCTGACGGAGCTGAGTAGTAACAGCCGATATGGAGAATTCGACTGTGGCGATTTCAGTCATCCATTTGCGCACCTGATTCAGCAGGGAAAGCCTCAGGCGCTGTCGCGAGCGGCCAGTTATCGTCTGGACCATGAGGGGTTTCAGGCCATGTTCGATGCCAGTGACCGCCCCCGGTCTTTGTGGCTGGAACCCATACGGAGTGACGATGGCCGGACGCTTGGCATTCTGGTGCTCTGTAATGAAGAGCCGGATTGGCGGGGTATTGTCGAGCAACCTCTCTACAGAGGCTTGCTGAACCTGCTGACGCACCAGTGGATGAATCAGCTCCGGAACAGCGATCAGGTCTGGCAGAGGCGCTTACTGAAGCGGTCGCTGGATCACCTCCACGATGCGGAAACACTGCGTCAGCGCTCCGAGCAGCTTGCCGAGACTCTGGTCGGCTCTTCCCTGGCCATGACCCATCTGCGGTCTCAGATTGTTCGTGCGGCTGGCAGCCAGTTGTCGGTTCTGATTCAGGGTGAAACCGGCTGCGGCAAGGATCTTGTGGCCCAGGGCATTCATGAATTTTCAGATCGATCAAAGGGGCAATTGGTCGTCGTGAACTGCGCTGCAATACCCGAATCCCTGCTCGAAAGTGAACTTTTCGGTCACACCAAGGGGGCTTTCTCTGGAGCGAACACGGCGAAGGAGGGCCTGTTGGCGCAGGCGGATAAAGGCACCCTGTTTCTGGATGAAATTGGCGATATGCCTTTGGCGCTGCAGTCGAAGCTTCTCAGAGTTTTGGAAACCCGTCGATTCCGGCCGCTCGGGGCACAACAGGAGCAGCATTCGGATTTTCGCCTGGTCGCCGCGACGCATCAGCCGTTGAGCGAGCGGATCGAAGAAGGATGTTTTCGCCGCGATCTGTTTTACCGGCTCAGCCAGTTTCCGCTAAAGGTGTTGCCGTTGCGAGACCGGCCGGAGGACCTCGAATCTCTGTGTCGTCACTTTATTCGCATGTACACCCTGCGCGAAGGGGTGGGGCCCCTTGGCATCAGCAGCCATGCCCTTAAACAGTTGTCGGATTATGACTTTCCTGGCAATGCTCGGGAGCTGCGAAACATCATCGAGTTCGCTTGCCTGCAAACGCCTGCCGGCGACGACATCCAGCCAGAGGTTCTTCGTCTCGATGATGTTGTGTCGACGTTGGATCCGCTCGTCGTCGACGTTTCATCAGACCAGATTTTGGAAGGGTTGCCCCGGGCCGAGGAAATCGTCGATCTGCGCGCCGCGGCCCAGGCGTTCGAGACGGCAGTGATTCGCGATCGGTTGCGTCAATACGGCGGCAATCGGGCACAGGCGGCGCAGAGTCTCGGGCTGCCAAAACGAACCCTGGCACACAAGTGTCTGAAGTATCAGGTGAACGAATGAACTTTCATGGGATGAATGGAAAGCCCTCAGACAACGTTATCTGGAGTGTTCTGCTGGCGTTGGTACTTTTGTCCGCACCCGCGTCGAGTGAGCCGAATCTGCAGCTTGCAGAAGCACAAGAATGCACGCAGGAGCCTCAGCGTCTTGACCGGTTGGCGTGTTTTGATGAGGTGTTCGGAACACCCATTGCGCTGGCTCAAATTGAGCGTTGGCATGGCCAACAGCCAGAACGCTGGCGCCAGGCCTATGCGCAGGAGCAGCGTCGTCAGCCCGGTGATGGTCCGATTTACCGCAACACTGGTGAAGTGTCAGGCCACCTCATGACCCTCAGCGCGCTCGGGGTAAAGCCGCCCAGACCACTGATAGCGATCCAGTGTCACAATAACATCACCGAACTGTCAGTCATGATGCCTGCGGAAATGGCGGAAGAGCGGGTGACCATGGATTTCGGTCAGGGCAAGCAGTTGTGGCGCGTTCGCGATGAGGGATTTGTTGTCAGTGGTGGCCGGGGTTTGCCGGCCATACGCACAGTTCTGAACATGTCAGGTGCCCAGTCTCTCACCGTGGCTTCTTCCAGCAGTCGTCTTGATGGACTGATGTTTGACCTGACGGATTTCGGGGACACGCTGAAACCACTCAGGGAAGCCTGCGGCTGGTAACCCGGGCAAATCCAGAAACAGTAAGGACGCTGCATGCAAGCTGTAAAAGACCATCCCTATGTGGATCAGGTAATGGCCCCATTGCAGGGTGAGTCGGACGTTGGTGACAGTCTCGCCGAAGACCCTGTGATGGAATACCTCGAAAACGAGGTCATGAAAGTCGGTTCACTTGCCCACACCGGTATTGACTGGGGCAAGGTCGAGAGTGAGTCACTACGGTTGCTGTCGGATGTCAGCAAGGATTTGAAGGTGCTCGGCTTTCTCATGCTTTGCCTGCAGCGGGACGGTAATGGTGAGCGCTTTGCCGTGTCCTTTTTTCTGTTGCAACGCGTTCTGGATGACTGGTGGGATCAGGCATGGCCGTATCCGGGCGATCGCGGCCAAAGAGCTCGCAAAATGCTTTTTCGCCAGATTCTGCAACGCGCCCTCAAGCAGGTCGAATCACTGAGCTTCGACGGCACCCTCGGTGACGCCCGGGCATTCTGTCTGGAAACGCTGGACGTTTTATTGAGCCGGTCCGAGCTCAGGCAACTGCCTTCGGATGGCCTGGCAGATCTGAAACGTGCCGTTGAAAAACTTCCTGTTCCACAGCAAGCGCCACCAGCCCAGGAAGCGCCACTTCCAGCGGACACCCCATCAGCACCGCTAGCTAAAGGCACAGAGAAGCAGTCCGCCGCCACTGCAAGTATCGGATCGTTGAACTTCGATCCAACGAATGAGCGAGCGGCTCGTCAGAGTTTGCTGAAAGTTTCGGATTTGCTGACGGATCATTCGCCGGAGGACCCCCTGGGTTACCAGCTCAGACGCTACGCCATCTGGCATTCGATAACGGCCGTACCGCCGACCAGGGACGGAGTGAAAACAGATCTCGCTGCAGTCAGTGCCGATCGAGTGGCGGACTATCGCGATGCGCTGGATCGTTCACCAGATCTGGCTTTGTGGCAGCGAATTGAACAGAGCCTGTCCGTCAGTCCTTTCTGGCTGGATGGCCATTATTTGAGCGCCTGCGTGGCCCTGGAACTTGGCTATCCGGATTGCGCCGAATCTATTCGAGCATCTGTGAGGGCGTTCGTGGAGCGACTCCCCAAGCTGACGGATATTACTTTCAATGACGGTACGCCCTTCCTCACTGACACAGCTCGTGACTGGGTGTTCGCCGGACCAACAGGAAGCCCGGGTGGAGCAGAGGGCAGTGCAAGTCCCTGGGAATCCGCCTATCGAGAGGCTCGAATATTACTCGATAAAAAAGGATTAACGACGGCCCTGCAACTATTGGAAGACGGGCTGGAAAAAGCCCGTGAGCCCAGGGATCGATTTTATTGGCGCTTGATGAGCAGTCAGCTGTTGCGGGACTGTGGGATGAAAAGCCTCGCCCGGCAGCAGATTCAGGATTTGCAGAGTCAGGTGAGCGAGTTGAACTTATCGCTGTGGGAGCCGGGCCTGATGACGAAGCTAGACAGACTGGCTTAATTCCGCCGATCAGTTCGCCATCGGCAACAGGACGATTACTAGGACGTATTGAACAGGAACGGACGCTATGTGGAGACAAGCCTTACTCATCGGCAGACGGATTCTGCC
>CAZWEP010000010.1:53245-70076 GCA_964632565.1 uncultured Marinobacter sp.
CTACCGCTTGAGCGTCGTCAGCAACGACTACTCGACAAACGACTCGCAGAGCTTAAAAGCAATCTCCCTGGCAAGAATGGCATCTACCGGTTGCCGTGGTATCTGGTAATGGGTCTGGAGGAAGCGGGCAAAACCAGTCTGATCCAACGATCGGGACAGACCTACTCACTGACCAACGTCACCCGGCAATCACGTACCGAGCGAAATCCGTTTGGTTTCGAGTGGTGGGTTGGTGATAACGGCGTTTTGATTGATCCTGACGGTGAGCTCCTGAGCCAGAACTCCGGCCCCGCTTCCGGTGAAATGCAGCATCGCCTCTGGATGCACTTCGTCAACTGGCTGGAAAAGAATCGCCCTCAAAGACCTTTGAATGGCGTGATTCTCACGGTTGATCTGGCTCAGCTTAGCCTGAGTTCTGATCAGCAGCGTCGGTCCCAGGCCATCGTCGTGCGCACACGGTTGCGGGAGCTGATGGAACAGCTCGGGGCCCGGCTGCCGGTGTACATTACGTTTACCAAGCTCGATCTGCTCTACGGTTTCGCGCCTTTTGCAAAAACCTTCTCCCAGGAAGAGCTCCGGCAACCGTTTGGCTGCACCTTTTCTCTCAACCAACAAGATCCGGATGATTGGCTGTCGGAATTCGAGAGCGGCTATGAGGAGCTTGTTGAGACTCTGAATCAGCGGTTGCCTGGGGTCCTGTCCTCAACCCGGGATGCAGAAGAACGTTCGGCCGCGTATTCATTCACTCGTCAGATCGCCGGCTTGAAATCCATAATGGCTCAATACCTGGCGGACCTGCTGGCGGCGGATGCATTCTCAACACCGGCACTTGTTCGAGGCACCTATTTCACGTCAGTTCTGCAGGAAGGCGTGCCGGAGGATGCTTTTGTGCATGCCGCGGCATCGCACTATGGGCTGGCAGGTCCCACACAACCGGCGCAGCGGAGCGGCACCTCTTCGAGTCTGTTCACAAAAAGCCTGTTCCCCGAAATCATTTATCGCGAGGCGGGTCTCGCCTCTGACAATCGCAAAGCCCTGGCCCGCCGCCGTCGCAAAGTATCGCTCGCAACGGCTGCAGCGCTGGTGTGTGGAGCCGGCGTAACCGCGGGCTGGCAACATTATTTTATTGAAAACGCCAACGCCGCGTTGGCCGTAGAAACCGGCGTCGAGAGCTTTATGGACGATTGGCGACCAATCGGATACGAGCCAGACACCACCGGTAAGAATCTTCTGGAGCCACTGGATCAGCTCCGCGAAGCGACACTTGCATTCGGTGAATATCGAAACACACCGAAAGTCGTGGCCGACATGGGCCTTTACAAGGGACATCGCGTCGGGCCGGAAGTCGAGGCTTCCTATCTCGATATGCTGTCCTATCAGTTTATGCCCGCGCTCATGCTCGGAGTGATGGAAAATATGAGCAAGGCGCCGGATAACAGCTCAGAACGGCTGTCGCACCTGCGAGTCTTGCGAATGCTGTATGACGCCAGTGGCAGACGCGAAGGTATCGTTCGCGACTACATGATGGACTACTGGCAGCAGGCATTCCCGGCCCAACGCAGCGTACAGCAACGACTGGTCAACCATCTCGATTACGCGATGGCCCACACCGACCTGAACGCCCGTGTTCAGAACGATGACGTCACCGCCCAGATGGCCCTGGCCCCTTTTCAGAGTCGGGTCGAATGGGCGCAACATGAACTGGGCAAGATCGCCACGCCAGAACGCGTCTACTCGGACCTGGAAAAGGAAGCGGAGCAGAGCTTCCGGTCCCCGCTGGACCTTGCCCGCGCCGCGGGGCCAGCGTTTAACTCAGTCTTTGTCCGCCTCGACGAGTACGGTGATCCATTGCAGGAGGGCGTTGATGGTCAGACTGATCCAGCCATCATTCCGTCGCTGCTGACCCGGGAGGGCATGAATGCCTGGTTCCTGCGTAAATCTGATTCGGTCACCGAACTCGCATTGATTGATGCCTGGGTCCTGGGGCGTCGCAACGACGTGGATTTCAGTGAGGCCGACGAGGCACGTTTGCGCGGCGAATTGCAGTCAATCTACGCCGATAAGTACGCGTCGCAATGGCGTCAAGCCCTCAGTCGTCTGGATGTGCAGTCATTCAGCGATCTCAATCACGGTGTGCGCGTTCTTGAAAGTCTCACCGGTGGTCATCAACCAATGCATCAGTTGATTGCAGAGGTCATCAAGAATACCCGGCTGACGCCCGGTGGCGGAATGGCCGGCGAGAATGCAGCGGCAACTTCTGTATTGGAACAATCCGAGCATTACACCATGGTGCGCAGCATTGAACGCCAATTTGCTGAGCTGAATACATTGATGAGAACCGACAAGGATGAACCCAGCCAGCTTGATCAGGTGATGGAGGTGGTCAAAGACCTGCACCTGTTTATGCGGTCGATTCAGGAATCCCCTGATCGTGGTAAAGCGGCTCTTTCGGCGGCGCGTGCGCGCATGGGCTTGCAGGGTGCCGATCCAATTTTCACGTTGCAGCGTGTTGCGGCCAACCAGCCGGCGCCCCTGGATCGGATGCTCGACAAGCTTGCCTCGGAGAGTTGGCGTGTTGTGCTGGATCAGGCGGTCGCCCAGTTGGAGCGACAGTGGTATCAGGATGTCTATCAGCCTTTCCAGCAGAGCCTTGCCAGGCACTATCCATTCAATCCGGAAGCAGGACGGGATGCAGCACTGCAGGATTTCGAGAGATTTTTTGCGCCTGACGGGGTGCTTGACCGCTTCTACCGGGACAATCTGAAGCTGTTCCTGGAAGATCACCCGGAACACATTGCCGGTTCTCAGCGGGCAAGTCTGGTGAGGCGAGATGTGTTCCGTTCTTTGGAAAAGGCTGAGCTCATTCGGCGCGCCTTCTTCACCAGGGGCGGATCTCTGGATGTCGAGTTCGCGCTGGAGCCGACACACCTCTCGTCGAACAAACGCCGCAGTGTGATGAATGTGGATGGGCAACTGGTTGAGTTCAGTCATGGACCTCGCCAGAACATTCCCCTTGTCTGGCCAAATACCCTGAGGGATTCGGTGGAAAGCCGTATTACGCTGGTGCCGACCGAAGTGAATCGATCGCCAAGGAGTATGTCAGAAAACGGGCCCTGGGCCCTGTTTCGCCTGCTCGATGAGGCCGACATAACAGGTGTGAGTAGCAGCGCCGTAGACGTACGTTTTGCGCTGGACGATGGTGAAATGAGATACCGGTTGCACGCCGGTAGTAACACCAACCCGTTCACACAGAAGTTGCTGGCGGGGTACCAGATTCCCCGCAGTCTCTACTAGGGGTAACTTGTTTTGTGGACGACTTTGGCCTGTGGTGGCTGAGCACCCGCGTTATTTCGGCCTCTGGGGTCAATTGCTTTCTCGCCAACAGGCGTAGACTGGTCACAAATCGTACGAAAGGAAGTGCGCTTATGCCGTCTACAGACCTGCCACTCTGGCAGCGCCACACCAGTGCCATTGTCAGTGGTTTTCTAGGGGATTGGCTGGAAGCCCGTCGGAATCCGCTGGCCGTGCCCATGCAGGTGTTTGATGCTGGCCAACCGCTGGATCTGCAGAGCCCGGAACCGGAGAAAGCCAGTGCCTCTCTGTGCCTGTCCATTCATGGGTTGATGGAGCTGGAGAGTGTCTGGCGTTTGCCGGGTGACGGAATCCGCAGCTATGGCAGCCAGCTCGATGCCCGTATTCCCGGTGGCGTTGCAGACCTGACGCTGCGTTACAACACTGGGCGGCCGATCTATCGCAATGGCGAGTCGCTGGCGGAGTTGCTGGAGCAACTGGTTGCCAACTGGCCGGTGCCGGTCGAGCGGCTGATCCTTCTTGGTCACAGCATGGGTGGTTTGCTGATCCGCAGCGCGTGCCACGCCGGCAAGGCTTCTGACCACCAATGGATTGAGCGTTTAAGCGACTGTGTGTACATCGGTTCTCCCCACGATGGCTCTTGGCTCGCCCGCGGTGCCCATTCCATGGCGGACCTGATGCGAGATATGCCCCGGGATTATCTGCGGGTTATTGGCGAGGTCATCGATATCCGCAGTGAGGGCATTCGTAATCTGTCCCGGGGTGATGTCGTGGCGGACGGGCAGGCGGAATCGCCGTTGCTCCCCGGTGCCCGCCATTTTGTTGTGAGTGGGCTGCTTGCGAAATCCCGCCCGCATCCGGTGAATGCCTTGTTTGGCGATGCCTTGGTGCACGAATCCAGTGCCCATGGCCGCGAGCGGTCTGGCTGGAATCTGGCTGGCATGGCCACCTTCCCCGGCATTGATCATGTGCGGCTTGCGCATCATCCGAAGGTGGCTAGCCAGATAGAGGAGTGGTTGGTATGAGCAATCAACACCAGATCGACTGGTGGCTGGGATTAGGTGATGTGCTGGCCACCGGCACCGACAAAGGCGTCGAGAAACTTCAGCGGGTGCATCTGGCCATCGCTGATGAATCGTTCCGGGTGCTGGATGGCTTTGCGGTTACCCGTCCGTGGTCCCGCCTGGTCAAACAGTCTCACGACGGCATCAGTCGCCTCTGTTATGGCTCGGTCAGGGTGGGCGCACTGGCGGCGTCGGCCGCGCTGAGTTCTGCCAAACCGACGGATGTCGTTGACACAAAAGCGCCATCAACGGGTCAAACAGAGGTCATCTGAGCGTCACTCTCCGCGTGAACACTGGATAGGCAGTATCATTCATGTCACAAGGAGCAGATTATGAAGTTACGCCAGATTGCGAAGATTGCCGTGTGTTCTGTGCTGGTCTTGTCCGGCCATGCCGTGGCGGCGGAAAAATCCCAGGATTGGACCCCGCCCGGGCTTGCGGACTGGCAGGAAGCCGGGAGCGCTCAGTGGAAACAGAGCAATCGCGGTTTCAAGGATTCCGTTCAGCTTGGGCCTCGGCCATTCTGGTTGGTGGACAACATGGACGAGGGGCCCCTGAAGGATAAGCTCCAGTCCTGCAAGGTTCGCCATTTCAAACCGTCCGAATTTTCGATCGGACATCGGGGCGCACCGCTCCAGTTCCCCGAACATACCCTCGAATCCTACGTGGCTGCCGCAAAAATGGGCGCGGGCATTGTGGAGTGCGATGTGGCTTTCACCAAGGATCGTGAGCTGGTGTGTCGCCACGCCCAGAACGATCTGCACACCACCACCAACATCGTTGCCGTCCCCGAATTGAACGCCAAGTGCACCCAGCCTTTTGTACCAGCGGACCCGGCTTCGGGAACGCCGGCAAAGGCAGAGTGCCGCACCAGTGACATCACGCTGGCGGAATTCAAATCCCTGGAAGGCAAAATGGACGCCTACAATCCGATGGCCACCACTCCGGAGGCCTATCTGAGGGGGACAGCTGACTGGCGCACGGATCTGTACACCGCTCGCGGCACGCTTCTCAGTCATCGCGAGAGCATTGAACTGTTTCAGTCCCTGGGCGTGAAAATGACCCCCGAACTGAAAACGCCGGTGGTGGAGATGCCCTTTGAAGGCAACTACAGCCAGCAGGATTATGCGCGCCAGATGATTCAGGATTACCGGGATGCGGGCGTGCCACCGCGCCACGTGTGGCCGCAATCTTTTAATCTGGAAGATGTGCTGTTCTGGGTAAACGAGACGCCACGTTTTGGTCAGCAGGCGGTGTTTCTGGATATGTCTTCCCCCTCCGCCGAAAACACTTCGCTTGCTTACATGGAATCGCTGAAGGCTGAAGGAGTTAACATTCTTGCGCCGGCTCTTTGGAAGATGCTGACTCTGAACGGTCACGGTGACATCGTGCCTTCCGGGTATGCGGAAAATGCCCGCCTGGCCGGGCTGGACCTGATTGCCTGGACGGTCGAGCGCAGTGGGCCGCTGGCAGAGGGCGGCGGCTGGTACTATCAGACGGTGACGGACGCCATCAACAATGATGGTGATGTGCTGAACGTGATCGACGTTCTGGCCAGGGATGTGGGCGTTATCGGTATCTTTTCGGATTGGCCTGCGACAACAACGTTTTACGCCAACTGCATGACCGGAAAATGAAGAAATCTTAGTTCGGTTTTAACCCCCCGACGTTTCGATGGCTAGTAGGGTGGCGCCTAAGTGGTTACGAAAAAATCCGTGACCGACAAGGCCTTACTCACGTTCGTCGTGTAAAGGCCACTCGATTCGAAAGGGGGACACCGATGAAAGTACAAACTCGTATTTTTGCACTCTCCATGTTCACGGCGTCCGCCGTGGCGGCTCCGGCTGTGCTGGCTCAGGATTCGGTAGAGCGGGATTCGCAAGGTGCCTACATCAGCGGTAGTTACGGTGGTTACAAGTCGCATGGCGGTGACTTCGAGGATGAAAACGATCTGCTCGGTGCCGCAGTCGGTTATCAGTTCAATCCGGTATTTGCACTGGAAGCGGAATACATCGACTTTGGCAACTTCGGCAACGATGACGTCGAAGGCAAGCTCAAGGGCGTTGGCCTCAGTGCTGTCGGTCGCCTGCCGCTGACCAACAGTTTCGGCGTTTACGGTAAGGTGGGCGCGTTTGCGTCAGCGTTTGATGTGGACGCCTTTGACGAAGACGAAACCTACGATGACGTCAATCCGTTTGTGGGCGTTGGCGTGGACTTCCGGGTAACGCCTCAGTTGAGCGCTTTCGCGGAGTACGATCGCTACAACGTCGACATTGATGAGGACGACTTCAACGGTCAGATCGATAACGATGGACCAGAGTTTGACACCGGTCGAGTTGGTCTGAAATACCAGTTCTGATGACAGGGCGCGGCGGAAGCCGCGCCCCTTTTCCTACTGCTCGTTTTCCAGCTCGCCGAAGCGACCGGCGAAAAGAGCCGACGACAGATAACGCTCCGCCATGTCCGGCAGCACAACCACAATGTTCTTGCCCTGATGCTCCGGTTTTTTGCTGACCCGGATGGCCGCAACCACGGCAGCACCGCATGAAATGCCGCAGAGAATGCCTTCCTCCTGCATCAGCCGGTGAGCCATGTCCATGGCGTCTTCGTTGGAGACCGTTTCAACCTCGTCCACCATGTCCATTTCAAGGTTTTTAGGCACAAAGCCAGCGCCGATGCCCTGAATTTTATGGGGAGAGGGTTTGGGATCTTCGCCATTTCGGGTCTGGGTGATGATGGGAGAGTCACTCGGCTCCACCGCAACGGTGGTAATATTTTTACCCTTCGTCTTTTTGATGTATCTGGAGACACCCGTCAGGGTTCCACCGGTGCCCACGCCTGCCACAAAGATGTCGACTTCACCGTCGGTGTCGTTCCAGATTTCAGGACCTGTCGTGTCCTCATGGATGCGCGGGTTGGCCGGATTCTGGAACTGCTGCGGCATGAAATAGTTGTCGGGGTCCGAGCTGTAAATCTCCTCCGCCTTGGCAATGGCGCCGGGCATGCCTTTGGCCGGCTCGGTGAGCACCAGGTCCGCCCCCAGTGCTTTGAGTACCTTGCGGCGTTCCAGACTCATGGAGGCTGGCATGGTCAGGACCAGTTTGTAACCTCGGGCCGCCGCGACGTACGCCAGAGCAATGCCGGTGTTGCCGCTGGTGGGTTCCACGATGGTCATGCCGGGGCGCAGGGTGCCTTGCTTCTCGCCGTCCCAGATCATGGCTGAACCGATGCGGCACTTGACGGAATACGCGGGATTTCGGCCCTCAATCTTGGCCCAGATGGTGGCCCCGTCGTTCACTCTGTTGAGCTGGACAAGGGGAGTGTTGCCGATAGAAAGGGAATTGTCTTTGTAGATTTTTGCCATGACTTGCTCCAGTTTTTTTCTGAAGTCTAGCATCAGTTATTCTGAAATCGAGTGAACCTCCAGTCGATTTCGGCCTTGTTTTTTGGCTTTATATAATGCGCCGTCCGCCTGGCGGAGAAACTCGGATTGGGAAGCCTTGGTGTTAGGGATGCCCGTAGCCAGTCCGATACTGATGGTGAAGTGGATGCTGGCGCCTTCGACTTCGGTGCGGAGGTTATCGATGGCGATGCGGAAATCCTCGAATCGTTGAATCAGTTCCTGCTCTTCGTTGTAGGTGGTAAAGATTACGAATTCCTCGCCGCCGAAGCGGCTGAGCCTGTCGGTTTCGCGGCGGAAATGCTGGCTCATCGTGTTTGCCAGCGCCTTCAGACATTCATCACCCGCATGGTGTCCGTAGGTGTCGTTGATCTTTTTGAAATGGTCGGCGTCTACCATGGCGACGGCAAAACCGGCCTTGTGGCGTTCGCACCAGCGGAAGCTGACTCCGAACTCTTTATCGAAATAGCTTCGATTGCCCAGCTGCGTCAGATCGTCGGTGACGCTGAGCCGGGCAAGCTGTTCGTTGGCATTTTCCAGTTTGCGATTGAGCAGACCGAGTTTGCGATTCCAGTAAAACAGCAAGGCCAGTATCACCAGGGCGGCAACGGCAAACTGGATCAGCCGGGTGTAGTCCACACTCTGTTTGAGTTCGACCCGGTTCCAGGCCTGTTTGATCGATCTCTGTTCCTGTTCAGTGAGACTTTCCACCAGCTTTTGCATGATGCCCAGCAACTCCGGAACGTCGTTGCGCGTGGCGACGGACAACGACCAGTCGGCTGGCACCCTCCCGATGACCTTGAGATCCGCCAGTCCAAGCTCCTGCATATAGTGACTGGCGGTGGCGAGCGTGCTGATGTAAGCCGCCAGTTCGCGATTTTGTACCTGCCGAAGCCCGTCATCTTCGCTATCGACCTCAACAAGGTTCAGGTTCGGATTCCGGCGCTTGATCAGCTCCGCCTGGGCGTAATTTCGCACGATGCCAATGGGCTGGTTGCCCAGCTCGTCCAGTGAGTCGACCAGGGGTGACTCGATCCGGCCAACGAGCACGGTGGGCAATTGCAGATAGGGCGACGTGAAATTGAGATAAGCCGTGCGCTGTGGCGTTCTCATGGCCATCGGAAACAGGTCACACTCCCGTCTCTTGGCGGCTTCAATGGTCTGGGACCAGTCGTCCACCACCAACGGCTCAAACTCGATATTTCCGCGGCGACTGAACAGATCGAAGACATCCGCCGAGATGCCCACGTGCTGATTGTTTTGGTTGATGCCTTCCAGCGGTAGCCAATGAGGGTCCAGGCAAAGAATCAGGGCATCGTCCCGTTGCTCCAGCCACTGCTGTTCCCGCTCCGAAAATTGCACCGTTCCGGCCGGCCCTTTTTGCTGTTGCAGCCTGGCGCCGAGCCATCGGTTCTTGATGGTGTTCATCTCGGTGGGGCTGATGGCCAACAGAGCCCGATCAATTAACTGCGCGACACGGGCCAGTTCCGAGCGAACGCCGAAGCGCAGATCCTCGCCCCTGGTACCCTCGAACTCCACTTCACCAACAATCGTCACGCCGGGAATATTGAGGGTATTCACCCAGTGGTTGCCGTTTGGCAGGGCGGAAAGCACCACATCCACTTCACCGGAGGCCAGCGCCAGAAACATGGCTTTCTGGGAGGTGTAGGATTTGGCGTCGCTGCCAAGCACCTCGCGAACCGCTTGCTCGTAATAGATGCCGGCGCCCAGGGCGACTTTGAGCCCCCTCAGGTCCTCCAGTGTGTCGAAGGTGAGCGAGCTGTTGCGGGTAAACGCGACATTCGGGATGACGTGGTACGGACGGGTGAACTCGACAAACTGCGCTCGTTCGTCGGTGCGGGACATGTTCGCCATGATGTCGATGTCGCCCTCGACGAAGGAGGGGTAGAGCTCGGACCACTGCCCAGACACCGCCACAAACTGAATGTTGGTGAGGTCCGAGACGCGATCGAGAATGTCGACGCTCAAACCCTGAAGTGCGCCGGAATCGCGAAAGCTGAAGGGCGCATAGTCGATCATGAAACCGACGCGGACAGGGCCAGTGTCACTCAGATAACGACGCTCTGCCTCACTGATGGCCATTTTGGGCGAGGCATTGAGACTGGCGCCGCCGTATTCCTGCCAACGCTGCCGCAACTCGGTCAGGCGCTCCTCGGGGATGGTGTTTAAAGCATCGCTGAGTGCGTTGAAAAGACCCTCGTTGCCTTTGAGAACCCCCAGCCGGAAATCTTCATCCGAGAATTGGCCGAGCGGTGCCGGGCCGGCGATTTCCAGGAATCGCAATCCACTCTCGTTGGCGTAGTACTCGAGAGTCAGCTTTGGGCCGACGATACCATCCACCCAGCCGAAAGCCAGGGCCCGGATCAGTCCGGCGACTGAGTCGTAAAGGTTGATGTGAGCGTCACTTGCCGCCAGCGCGTCGAGATAATAGATGTCACGCAGTGCGCCCAGGCGTTTGCCTCCGAGTGCGTCGAGCGAACCAATGTTCCCCAGCGGATTGGCCGGGTTGTGCATCAAAAAGATCTGTCGCTGATGATAGGGGTCAGTAAAGAGGATTTTCTCGGCGCGATCGTCCCGATAGGAGATGCCGTCGATGACGTCGATTCGCCCATTCAAAAAGGCATCGTAGATGTCCGTCCAGTTTCCCGCCTGAAACTCGAACTCGATCCCTGACTTCTCGCTCACGTCCCGCAATACATCCACGGAGAACCCCGAGGCGGTTCCGTCGACGATATTGGAATAGGGGACGTTATCGTCGACGATGCCGACGGTCACCACGGACGGCGTTTGAGCAAATGACCACAGGCTCCAGAGCATCAATGGCAGCATCAGCAAAAGGGCGACCGGGCAGCCTCGTAAAGACGCTGCAGCGCGAGCCCGACGTTGGGCAAATCCGGAAGTCATCTGGAGAATCACGTTCCTGTGTGTGTTCCGCTTAAGTGTAGCCGCTTGCGATCCATTGAAAAGGTCGCCTGGCTTTTCCATTCACCGTTTGTTGCGCAATGATAGACTGCGGTTTTATCACGTGCGGGAGTTCATTATGGGCCTGATGTTCGAACAAATCGACAGCCAGTCGTCTGAACTCGGTGAAATTACTCTCCGACGGCGCCGGATCCCGGCCCTCGGCGACCGGGATATCTACGAGGTGAAGCTCGGCGACGAGTTTCTGATGTCGAGTATGTTCGTAGACGCCGAGGTTGCGTTGGCCGACTTCGGCATTGAGGTGTCCCGAGGCGATTCACTGAATGTCGTGGTCGGTGGACTGGGGCTGGGTTACACCGCCGACGCCGCCTTGCGTCATGAACGGGTGGGTGACCTTCTGGTCGTGGACGCGCTGGATACCGTCATTCAATGGCATCAGCAAGAGAAGGTCCCTCTTGGCAAGGTGCTGAATGATGACTCCCGCTGCCGTTATGTACTGGGCAGTTTTTTTGACCTCGCGGTGAGCGAGAAGGGTTTTGATCCCTACTCCCCGGGGCGAGTCTTTGATGCGATTCTGTTGGATATCGATCATTCCCCTAGGGCCCTGCTCAACGATTCCAACGCGAGCTTCTATACCGAAGACAGTTTGGGAAAGATGTCTGCACACCTGGTGCCTGGCGGTGTCTTCGCGATGTGGTCCAATGATCCACCCGACGAGCCGTTTATGGGGATCCTTCGGACATGCTTTACCGATGTGGAGGCCCGGGTGGTGTCTTTTTATAATCCATTCCAGAATCGTGAATCGACTAACACCGTGTATCTGGCCAGAAAACCATGAGTGATTTTCAGACCATCGACTGGAAACAGACCCCGGCTGCCGTCTGGCGCCGACACAAATCCGGACTCCGTAGCATCCGCCGGTTGGATCCGGTGGTCTGGGAAAGCCTGGTGGGCATTGACCGGCAGCGCGATGCCCTTGCTCGCAACACCGAGCGTTTCCTGGCTGGAGAGCCGTCCAACAATGTGTTGCTCTGGGGCTCCCGCGGTACGGGCAAATCATCGGTTATCAAGGCGCTGTTGAATCGCTACGCCAGCCAGGGCTTGCGGATGATTGAAGTGGACAAAGACGACCTGGTGAATCTGCCGGAAATCGTGGACGACCTGTGCGACCTGTCCTTCCGCTTTGTGATTTTCTGCGACGACCTGTCTTTTGATGTGGGGGAATCGAGCTATAAAGCGCTGAAAAGTGTGCTGGAAGGTTCGCTGGAGCTGCCGCCCGAAAACGTTCGTGTGTACGCCACGTCAAACCGGCGCCATCTGATGCCCGAATACATGGCGGACAATCTCAGCAGTGAAGTCCGTAACGGCGAGCTGCATCCTGCCGAAGCCATTGAGGAGCAGGTGTCACTGGCGGATCGTTTCGGCCTTCAGCTGTCGTTCTATCCATTTCCGCAGGACACCTATCTGCAGGCAGTGGACGCGCTCTTCCCCGCAGTTCAGGACCGCGAGGAGCTGCACCGTCAGGCCATACGATTTGCGACCTCCAAGGGGGTTCGAAATGGCCGGACGGCACAGCAGTTTTATCGCCAGGTTTCCGGCCAGTTCGACTGATTTTCCGGGTCAAACCGTGAATCTTGCCACCTGAGTACTCAAGCGCTCCGCCAATCTCGCGAGATCGGTACTGGCGGCGGAGACCTGTTCGCTTGATGCTGCGGATTGGGTTCCCACGTCCTGAATGGAGATGATGTTTCTGTTGATTTCTTCAGCAACCGAACTCTGTTGCTCCGCCGCTGTTGCAATCTGGCTGTTGTACTCACGAATGCCCTCAACGGCTTCCGCCATCTGTTTGATGGCATCGCCTGCCTCTTGAGCACGCTCCAGGGTTTGTGAGGCCAGTGTGCTTCCTCGCGCCATGCTCTCAACCGAGGCTTCTGCGTTATTCACCAGTCCAGTAATCAAGCTCTCGATTTCTGTGGCCGAGCTTTGGGTTCTTTGGGCCAGAGAGCGAACCTCGTCGGCGACAACAGCAAAACCTCTGCCCTGTTCGCCGGCGCGCGCTGCTTCAATGGCGGCGTTCAGGGCAAGCAGGTTAGTTTGCTCAGCCACCGATTTGATCACGTCCAGCACGGTACCAATGTTCTGGGTATCTTTCTGTAGGGCTTGAAGTTGGCGAGAGACAGCTTCCGCTTGATCATTGAGTTCCGTGACGAACTCAAGCGTTTCTTTGACGGCCTTCTGGCCGTGGACCGACCTTTCGCTGGCCAGACTAGCAGCCTCGAAAGCAGCTTCTGCGCTTCGCGCAACATCATTAACAGTCGCGACCATTTCATTCATAGCAGTGGCCACCTGATCTGTCTGAGATTTCTGCTCCGCGACGCCTTCACTGGTCTGTACCGTGACCGTTGAGAGTTCTTCGGAGGAGGACGCAATGCCGGAAGCCCCGGTTGTAATCTCGCGAACCAATTCGCTGAGATTGGTGCTCATGGTGTGGAATGCGCCGAGCAACAATCCGAACTCGTCTGTCCTTGCCGTACTGACTTTGATCGATAGATCACCTGATGCAATTTTCGTCGCAAGTCCGACGGACTCTTTGATTGGGTGTGTGATGGAGCGTGTCAACATCCAGGCAACGCCGGCCGCGAGAAGAATCGCAATTGCGGCAAGAATATAGATTTCGGTTACCGTGAGATCGTAACGTTCCTTCAATAGTGTTTTTTCGCGCTCTTTTAGTCGTTCGGAGAGCTCAATCGCCTCGCTGGCGGCTGCAAACATGTTCGCTTCCATGGCTTCTAGATTGCTCGTATTGGCCAGGACTTGCCCTTTGTAATCTCGAAGAAGGTCCCCGTATATCTGAACGTCTTTGATGACTCTGGAGATCAGTTCCCGATCACTCGCTTCTTGAACTAATGTCTGAAGGGGCAGTAATTGGCTTTCAGCCTCCTCGACCAGCTCGGTGGCGTGGTCGATGTATTCAGACTTACCCGTAATCTTGAATTGTTTTTCCTCATACTCCGCTTTGAGCAATGCAATCTCAGCAGCACTGGTATGGTTCACAATTTCGACGCGATGGTTGTATGAGTCCAGCGAAGAAACGCTGAGTGTTGAGAGTATCAGGACGATAGCCAGAACTGTGGCAAAACTCAGTGATAGTTTCTTGGCGATACCCAGGTCTTGCCAAAAACTTTTCAGCTTCATTAAATGATTCCTTTCAGAGGAGGTAACTGCTCCGAAACAGAATAGAAAGGGGTAATGAATTTTCCAGTGAGGTCAGCTCTGCTGTTGGTAGCAACTCGCTCTTGATATAACTTAAATGAATATAAAAAGGGAGAGAGCGATCATTCTGGCTTTAACTGGGTAGAACAAGTGATTGAGTGAAAGCCCATCAAGCCGAATGCCAGCAATCCCACACTCATCGTCCGGGCTTCTAACTAATTGAAAAGATGCATAAATACTGAATGATTTTCAGAAACTATTAAATTACATGAGTTTATTATCTTTTTGCGGCCGTGTTGGGCGGTTCGTTGAACGCTATTCTGGTCCCGAAAACTCGCAACACAGGACTTCGTATTAGCAAGAAAAAGGTAATGCTTCGAAGCTTGTTGGCGATATAACAAGTGAACCGCAAAGGGCTTACAAATTGTTACACTAAAGTTCCCGGGCGCGAAACTCCTATGAATCTTCCGCCAGATTTAAAAATCGCCTCCGAAGGGCGCGAACGCTAAAAAACACCAGGGCAATTATGCAGGGTATCGCCGGGCCCAGCAGCAAGGGTTTGTTCAACTGGAGCCCTGCATCAACGGCGATGTCGACACCCATGCGGATCAGCGCAATCAGATAATAGGAAATCACCACCACCGAGAACCCTTCTACCGTGTGCTGCATCATCAGCTGTACTTTGGAGCGTTTGTCCATTGAGGTGAGCAGTTGCTGATTCTGGCTCTGAATGGCCAGTTCCACCCGTGTGCGCATCATGTTGGAAGTGCGATTGACCCGGCGCGAGAGGTCGTCCAGGCGTTCGCTCACGGACACGCAGGTTTCTACCGCCGGTGTCAGGCGCCGGGTCATAAACTCGGTTAATGTCAGGTGTCCCGACAATTCGTCTTCCTTGAGCGCTGACAGTCTCGCCAATACCAATCGGTGATAGGCGCGGGTCGCGGAAAACCGGAAGGTCGAATGGGCACGGTGGGCCTCGATTCTGGCGGCGATGTCGGTCAGTTCCGCGAGCACGGCACGCTCGTCCATCTGATCGTGGTTTGCCAGCGATTGGGTGATTTCTGCCAGTTGTTGATCCATGTCATTCAGCGACGGCGAGATGTCGCGGGCGACGGGCAGCGCCAGCAACGACATTAACCGGTAGGTTTCAATTTCCATCAGGCGCTGGGTCAGGCGCCCAAGCTGGCTGTCGGAGAGTTCGCGATTCAACACCAGAAAGCGTCCGAAGCCGTCTTCGTGGGTGCGAAACGATCCCCAGATTTGCGCCCTGCTCTGGGCAGCGCTACTGCCAACCAGCCGGGCACCTTCGAAATGGGACCTGATGCTCACCATGTCTGATGTCGCCACTGCCGAGGCCGGCAACAGGTCAATGTGGAACGCGGCGACGACCGTACCGGTAAGCTGTTCCAGCCAGCCTTCGGGCAGATCATTCAGTCCGGTGCGTTTGAACGGTTCATGGTCTGCCTGCTCGCCCAGATGAATGAAGGTGTAGGAGGCGAATTCCATGTGTAACTCACGGCGAATCCTCAGACTGCCGATGGTGGTTTCAAAGCAACCTTGTTCTTCGTGTGGAATTGGCTGACCCAACTGGGCGTGGAGATCCTGCCAGTGTCGGAATTGTTTGGCACGCTGCTCGGGGGTGGTTAGCAGGGCAAGGTGCGACACCTGAGACGGGCACGGCAACACCTGAAACGGGCGGGAGTGCAGTTCGTTGTAGAGTGTTTCCCGGAGTGGGTGTATGTCCAGAGCGTTCAGCGGCGAAGTCACAGGTGTCCTCAGGCTGCTGCCAGGCAGCATTATCAACAGAACCTATACACTAGCGAGTTTGCCCGTCCTGGAACACACGACCTGTGGATTAAGACGCAGGTCGGGGGTGGGGTAAGGTGACGGTAAATCGAACGCCGTTCTGTTCGTTCTGGGCATGGATCTGGCCGCCGTGATATTCGGCAATCAGCCGAGCAATCAGTAGGCCCTGTCCAAGATGCCCCTCCTGCTTGCCGGATCGAACCGAAACGAACGGACTGAAAATATCCGCTGCCAGATGCTCCGGTAGTGACGAGCCTTCATTGAACACGTTCAGGTTGATGAACTTGGTCTCGGCGAGCAGCCGAACTTCAATTCTTCCACCTTTTGGAGTGAAGTCGCGAGCGTTATCAACGAGCTTGTCCAGCAACTGAACCAGCAGTTCCGGTGAGCCGTGATAGGGCACGTTTCGATGCGGGCCTCGATATTGAATCTGGAAGTCCGGTGCGAGTGTCTGATAAGCGGCGGTCGCCTGCGCGCAAACATCTGCCATGTCGAAAGGTTCTTTTTCAGCATGATCAAGGCTCTGTTCCAGCCGGGTTGCTTCACTCATGCCGTGCAAGATCTGGCTGAGCCGGTCGGTGGCCGATTTGGCCCGGGCGACGTAGTTGGCCCGCTCGGTTTCATCCTGACTCTGACTCAGGTTTTCCAGCGACGATCGCACCACGGCCACCGGGGTTTTCAGCTCATGGGACAGTCGTCTGGAAAAGCTTTCCAGATAGTGTGTGTAGCCATGGAGACGTTCGGTCAGATGGCTGAACTGCCGCGACAGGTCGCCCAATTCATCCCTGGCTTTTGCCGGGGGCAGCGGCGCCAGCAAGCGTCCATCTTCATCAATGCTGTTGCTGACCGCCTTTTGCAGCCGGGTGATGCGCCAGGATAGCCAACTGGCATAGCCCAGCAGAACCAACATCAGTCCCACCAGCAGTAACAGGCTCCGGGCAATCACCGCGCCCAGGGTACTGCCAGACAACGTCAGCATCTGATCCAGTGACTCCTCCAACAAGAGAGTGCGTTCGTTGGGCAGAGACTTTTGGGTAAGCAGGTACACGCCGCCGTCTGAGTGCTCAACCAGGCCTTGTTCCGGCAAAGTGTC
>CAZWEP010000011.1:0-35234 GCA_964632565.1 uncultured Marinobacter sp.
ATCAGGAACTGATAGCTTTCCTCGTCGAACAACAGTCCAAGCTCACTGTTATTGAGAATGGCCTGCTCAGAAGCCGTTTCCATCAGAAGCACCAACTTTTCCGCTTCATTGTCCAGATCTCGACGCAGGGAATCGCCGCCGATGGACACGGTTGCAAGTGCTACCAGCAACCCGACCACAACCATCACAACGAGCAACTCGATCAGCGTGAAACCACGCGACGCATGTTGCGATGGCACTAACATTTAGCCTTTCACATCCCAGACACTGATATCAGCAGCGGTATCCTCGCCGCCATCCTGCCCATCGGATCCAAGCGAGTACAAGTCATACGGGCCCTCGGTGCCGGGACTCACGTACTGGTACTCGTTGCCCCAGGGATCAAGCGGAATCGGCTTCAGGTAACCATCCGGGTTCCAGTTTCGAGGTTCCGGGGTTCCACTGGGCTTCTCTGCCAGGGCTTCCAGGCCTTGCTGGGTCGACGGGTAATGACTGTTGTCGAGTCTGTAGAGATCCAGGGCATTGGCAATGTTGCTGAGCTGCGCTTCTGCGGCCGTTACCCGCGCCTGATCGCCACGACCAAGGATGTTTGGACCTACAATCGCCACCAGAAGTCCCAGGATGACCAGAACCACCATGATTTCGATCAGGGTAAAACCCTTCTGATGGCTTTTCTGGGTCAGTTTGAATTGATTCATTGTTGGCACTCTCTCCTATATTTTTTCTGTGACCTGAAGGGCATGCCCTCAGGCAACGAGGTTACTCATATTCAGAATCGGCAGCATGATCGCAAGCACGATAATCAACACCACACCACCCATGAACAGCAACATCAGAGGCTCGAACAGTCCGACAAGCGCTGCGATTTTCGCCTGGAGTGTGTTTTCCTGCATAGCCGCGGTGCGCTCCAGCATGCTGTCGAGCTCGCCACTGGCTTCACCGCTCGCAATCATGTGAAGCATCATTGGGGGAAAATACCCTGTCTGCTCCAGAGAACGGTGAAGAGAGCCGCCCTCGCTGACTTTTCTGGCAGCGTCCCGCAAGGTGTAGCGCAGGTAGTCATTGGACAGGACTTCTCCGGCAATTTTCATGGCATCCACCAACGGAACACCGCTGGTCGTCAAAATACTGAGTGTACTTGCGTACTGGGCGGTATTGACGCCACGGACCATGCCGGAAAAGAACGGCACATTTAACAGGCTCTGGTGAAACCGCATCCGGAAATCCGGTTTTCTGAGCGCAAACCTGAAACCGATGATACCCGCGATGATCGCTAACAGTAGATAGAGCCCATAATCCACTAGGAAATCCGAGACCGTCAGCAAGACCTGTGTCAGTGGCGGAACATCCTGCCCTTGTTTCACAAACGCATCAATAACGTCAGGCACCACATAGGTCATGAGAAAGATGACGATGATGACTGCGACAACGCTCAGAATGATCGGATAAATCGCGGCAAGCTGTATTTTCTGGCGCGATTCCTGACGAGCCTGCGTGTAATCGGCAAGCCGGTTCAGGACCAGGTCCAGGTGACCTGCATGCTCACCAGCGGCAACCGTTGAGCGGAATAGTCGCGGGAATGCGCGTGGAAACTCCCCCAGGCTGTCGGCAAAGCTGTAACCTTCCATGACCTTCGCCCGGATCGCAATCAGCATGCTTCGAATGCGGGTTTTTTCAGACTGTTTAGACGCGGCAGACAGTGCCTGCTCGATCGGAATACCCGATTGAATCAGCGTCGCCAGTTGGCGTGTCACCAACGCAAGATCAGCCGTTGCCAATCCGCCGCCTCGCTGACCGAACGAGCTGCTTTGCTTTTGCTTTCCAGTCGCGGGTTCGACGGCAAGCGGGGTCATGCCCATTTCACGGAGTTGCTGCCGCACAGCTCTCGCTGCATCGGCCTCCAGAACTCCCTGTTTCTGCTTCCCCCGTCGATCGAGCGCTTTATAGTCAAAGGCGGGCATGGTTTATCGACCCCGATGGGTAACGCGCAGAACTTCCGCTACCGATGTGGTTCCATCGAGAATCTTCTGGACACCATCAGAGTGGATGCTCGGACCGTGCGCTCGAGCTTCATGCTCAAGTTCCAGCTCACCTGCCCGTTTGTGAATCAGGGCACTGATCTCCTCGTTTACCTCGACGACTTCGTAAATGCCGATTCGGCCTCTGTAGCCAAGCTGATTGCATGTCTTGCAACCGCCGGGACGGTAAATGGTCGGAGGATTGTTCTTGTCCTGCTGCAGGAATTCACACTGCTCTTCACTGGCCGTGTATGCCTCGCGACATTCAGTGCAAAGCACGCGAACGAGCCGCTGCGCGACGATGCCCACAAGGCTGGACGAAATCAGGAAAGGCTCTATTCCCATATCCATCAGGCGCGTGATCGCGCCGACAGCACTGTTGGTGTGCAGAGTCGACAGCACGAGATGCCCTGTCAAACTGGCCTGGACGGCGATCTCAGCGGTTTCCAGATCCCGTATCTCACCGATCATTACTACATCCGGATCCTGACGGAGAATCGCTCGCAAACCCCGGGAAAAGGTCATGTCGACCTTCGTGTTGACCTGAGTCTGGCCTATGCCCGGGAGGTTGTACTCGATCGGATCCTCAACGGTCAGAATATTGCGACTTTGATCGTTGATCTCCTGCAGGCCAGCATAAAGAGTCGTCGATTTACCGGAACCGGTCGGGCCGGTGACCAGCATGATGCCGTATGGCAGATGAATCAGCCGTCGGATGACCTTGAGATCGTTCGGTGCCATACCGAGGGATTCGAGCTTGATGGTGCCGGCCTGCTTGTCCAGCAGTCGCAATACGACCCGTTCACCGCTTGAAGACGGCATGGTAGAAACACGAAGATCAACCTCTCGCCCCGCTACCCTGAGTGCAATCCGGCCATCCTGCGGGATGCGCTTTTCAGCGATGTCTAACTTCGCCATAACCTTTACTCGTGAGACGAGTAGCGGCGCCAATGCCCGTTTCGGCTGAACGACCTCCCGCAACACTCCATCAACACGAAATCTGACTACCAGGCGCGATTCATAGGTTTCAATATGAATATCCGACGCGCTGGTTTTCACCGCCTCAGTCAGAATGGCATTAATGAGGCGAATAATGGGCGCGTCGTCTTCCTGTTCCAGAAGGTCCTCGGTTTCTGGCACCGATTCGGCCAGCGAGGCAAGGTCCATGTCGTCACCGATGCCTTCGACCATCTGCATGGCTTCCGCGGAATCGTTTTGATAAGCGGAGTTCAAGGCATGGTCAAACTGGCCGGGATCAACAGTTGCAAACCGGGCTTTGCCACCGGCAATCCGATTGGCTTCTGCAAGGGCAGATTTCACTGCGCCCGGGCGGAATAGAACGACGGCGTCACCGTCATCATTCCGGGTCAGAATGACGCCATTTTTCTTGGCAAAGGTGAAAGGGAGACGTCCCAGCGGTGCTTCCTGCGGCTGACTGTCTGTTTCTGTATCCACGCATTTCCTCGTCTATGAATCCGGTAAGCGCTCTTTTCGACCGGAATCTCTTTTTATTCAAATAATTCCTGAAGGCTATCACAGGAAATCAAACCGCTGAATAACTCAATACACTATACTGCCAATTAAACCTTACAGTCTGATAACCTGTGCCCTTTTGATTTACGGCTCAGGGGCGCACCGGGACGCAACATGCTTTTAAACAGCGCAAAATCACCTTTTCTTTTGTCAGTCGCGCTGTTCAGTGCACTGATTGCCACAACGGCATGGCAAGGCTATGCCTTCTGGCAAGGTGAGTCGGTCGCAGGCGGCGGCAGCCAATCGTCGGGTCAGATTGTTGTCCAGGAGACTCGGAAGGTTCCCGAGGTTAGTCTGTCGTCCCTGCCCCTTTTTGGCGAGGAACGAATTGGCGAACAGGCACCCGTTGAAGAGGACATTGATAACCTCCCTGAGACCAACCTGCGCCTGACGCTTCGGGGCGTTATGGCGGCATCTGGAGATTTTCCCGGCAGCGCGCTGGTCGAGGATGACAAACGCCAAACCGAAGCCTACCTGGTCGGTGAAGAGTTGCCAGGGCGTGCCAGGCTTAAGGCTGTGCGGCCGGATCGCATCATTATCGACCGTGGCGGAAAACTCGAAAACCTGTATTTTCCAGAAGAGGATGACCAGGAAGGCCTGTCGGTTGCCGCCAATCAGCAAGAGCAATCCGCGGCGGATGATCAGCCCACCTATGCAGAACCCGGAGCCCAGTCGGCTTCCTACCCGGGTCCGGAGGCCAATTCCGCGAGCAGTGACGAGCGCAGGGAGGAAATCCGAAAGCGACTTGAGCAACTCAGAAACAGGCTAAGAAACAACAATTAAATCGGCGAGCGAGGCGAATGTGTATTGTTTCAGTCGTCCCTTACCCCTGCTGCTCTCTGCGCTGCTAGTGACATCGGTTGCGCTCGCCAGTTTCAAGCTCAGCTCTGAACTTATCGAATACGTCCGGACAGAATTCGGGGAGCCGGCGAAGGATCGACTTCTCAAGTGGCAGCAACTGCAGCAAATGGCAGCGAATGCTGACGCCGACCGACAGCTCAGGCTGGTCAATTCGTTTTTCAATCAGGTTCGCTTCATCAACGATATTAAACATTGGGGAGAGGAGGACTACTGGGCCACCCCCGTTGAACTGCTGGCGACAAATGGCGGAGACTGCGAGGATTTCTCGATCGCTAAGTACCTGACCCTCAAATCCATGGGAGTACCGGACGAGCAACTTCGTATCGTTTACGTCAAAGCCACAGAGTTGAATCAGGCCCATATGGTTCTGGCCTGGTACGAAACACCCTCCTCTGACCCACTCATTTTAGACAACCTGATCAACGACATCCGTCCGGCATCGGAACGCACCGATCTCGAACCTGTTTACAGCTTCAATGGGTTGGGCCTGTGGCTGAACCGTTCGGAAGGCGGAGATCAAAGAATTGGCGAAGCTGAAAAACTCAGCCGCTGGCAGGATTTGAACAGCCGCCTGATTGACAGTCTTCGATAACGCACTTGGGTGTCCTGAAATACTTGAACTTCTGTTTCAATCCGGCAACACTCGATCTCAACTTGGAACCACGCCGGGGCAGATGCCTCCGCTCGCTAGGCTATTTCGATGTCGGCTGCAGAATTGCTGCTACCCTATGATTTCTCTCCACTGACCATCCTCGCGTACATTTTTACGCTGGGACTCTACGGGTACGCCTTGTTTGCAATGCCCGCTTCGCAACGGCCAGGCAGTGGCAGAATTGTGACGTTTACCCTGGGTGTGCTGCTTTGCTACGCAGTGATGCAAACTCGCTTCGACTACTACTCCCAGTACATGTTTTTTGTGCACCGGGGACAGCACCTGATCCTGCACCATCTCGGCCCCATTCTGATTGCGCTTTCCAACCCCCTGCCCGTGCTTCAATATCTTTATCGGCAGATTCCCGCACGGATTCTTCCAGCATTGGCGCCCGTTGGATGGATTTACCGGATTCTTCAGCATCCGATACCAGCATCGCTACTCTTTTTCGGGCTTATTTATTTCTGGCTCTGGCCACCGATCCATTTCGACGCCATGCTCAGTCGCGACCTTTACTGGTTGATGAACTGGAGCATGCTGATAGACGGCCTGCTGTTCTGGTGGCTGATATTTGATCCACGTTCGCCATATCGAACGACAGCGCTGGGCTATGGGAAACGTATGTTATGCCTTGCAGTCGTGGCTATTCCCCAGATGATTCTGGGCGCAATCATCGTCTTCACCCGGGGCATGATGTATGACGTTTACGAAGTGTGTGGCCGGGCATGGCCGATGCCTCCTGAAACCGATCAGTTATTGGGGGGGTTACTGACCTGGATTCCACCCGCAATGATGAGCATATTCGGTATTTTAATCATCCTGCGCAGAGCCATGAGAGAGGACGAGAATCGCCTGGGCTCTGCTGACGCTCGAGAGGCTGCTCAGTGATAACGTTCTTAAAGTACATTTCTGGTGGTGTTGCTAAGGCTTTTCACCGCGCGATACGGGTTGCCCTTCTATTTTCTTTGATTGCGCTTGTTGGCTGCTCCGAAAGTGCCCACGAATGGAATGCGAAGGACATCTCCGGACTCATGCCCCCTCTTGAGTATCGCCTGATAGATACCAGTGGCAAGGAAGTATCAGAAAAGGCCTCGGCCGGAAATGTCAGAATGCTGTTCTTTGGCTTTACCTCTTGCCCGGACATCTGCCCCACAACCCTTCAGAAGCTGTCACGTACCGTTCAAAAGCTAACGCCACAACAGCGCGAACGCATTGAAATCCTCTTTGTGAGCGTCGACCCCGAACGGGATACGCCGGAGAGAATTGCCAGTTACATTGATTTCTTTGGAGGCCAGATTACTGGCCTCACGGGTAGCGAACAGGCACTCAGGGACCTCAGCAAACGGTATCGAACCACTTTTGGTTACGAGGAGCCGGACGAACGTGGCAATTACGCGGTGTCTCACAGCGGCGCCGTGTATGTGTTCGACCAATCGGGAGCTCCAAGGCTCCTTGTGCGTCCCGACGTTAGTGATGAGGCACTCAAACAGGATCTCGAGGCTCTGTTGAGTCAAAACACCTGAAATCCGGCTCTCTTGCGTCAAAAGCTGGTTCGATAACCTTGGGTTAAACCGAACCGTCACTCCCCAGACGACCGAATCCTCGTAAAATTTGAACGCGACAGGTTCTCGACTAATATAAAACCAGTCAATTCGAACCTGGATACCACACATGATCATTCGGGCCTACCTTGGACCGGCAACGGTTGGTGCTGTTCAGTCACATAAATCTGTGATCGAACGCTTTGCGCTGAAAAAAGGACATCGAATACGTGATTTCTTTTTCGAAGATGAAAGCGTCTCAGTAAACAGGCCGCGCCTACTGGATCTTTTGCAACAAAAGGGTCTTCATCTGGCCGTCAATGAACCTGACCAAGCGGAACCTCGAGACGACCATCCGGAACTCTTCCGTTTGCTGAATACCAGCAAACCCGGAGATGCTGTTCTGCTGCCCCACTTGAATCTTTTGGAATCTCTGTCAGATGCCGAGTGGACACAATTGAGAACATCTCTAAAGGAAAGGCGGATTCGTTTGGTTACTCTGGATGTGGAAGGCTCCTGGAAATTACTGTCTCTCGAAAGTGGAGCATTTCCAATGATTGATGCCATCACCACAACCATGCTCGATACTCTGGAAACCGCGTCACGAAAACCCGTCAAAGAGCACCGTCAGCGCCAGCTGGAAGGCATAGCGAGGGCAAAGAAAAAAGGCAAGTTCAAAGGTCGGCCGATTGACCGGCGCAAACATGCTGCTATTCAATCTTTGCTGGAGAAAGGTTTCAGCTGGTCCGAAGTTTGCGACGAGACAGGCGTGTCAAGGTCAACCATTGCAAGGGTGGTTAGGAAATCACAGTAGAAGCCCGGAATTGAGACCGGAAGGCTGGTTAAGAAATGGAGGCGCGGGTCGGAATCGAACCGGCGTTAACGGAGTTGCAGTCCGCTGCATAACCACTCTGCCACCGCGCCGGAAAAGTCCAAACAGGTTGATCGGACCCTTTTTCGCTCTCAGGTGGGCATTGAGAGCTGGTCGATCTGGAGCGGGAAACGAGATTCGAACTCGCGACCCCAACCTTGGCAAGGTTGTGCTCTACCAACTGAGCTATTCCCGCTTGATCAACGAGGGCGTATTCTACGGATTCGACCGATTGCGTCAACCACTTTTTAAAAATTTTGTTTTAACTCAGGTGCTAACAGCATGTCCCCCCATGATCAATTTTACATCGAGGAACGCCAATGGATACTTCAGGGTGACTGGACACTCCAACACTACGCCTCTTTGAAATCACGGATCGATCAACTCAGTAACCGCGTCAAACAGCCATCGGCTCTGGATATCAGTCGCATCGACAAATTAGACACTGCGGGCGCTAGCCTTCTCGTTCGGCTTTTGGGTAACGCAGCCTTGAGCAAGCTTATCGATGACCAGGCGCAGGTATCCAAAGAGCGCCGCGATCTGATTCTTGCCGTCATGGGTTCCCTGGAAGCTGAAGAGTCCGAGGAACCACAAACATTCAATGTCTGGTCGATTGTGCCGGCCCGAATTGGCCATCAGATCAGTCGGTTCGTTGAGCAAGTGAAGCTGCTTCTGGCCTTTGCGGGTGAGTTGATCGCAACCCTTGCCATGATCTTGCCTCAGCCCTCGCGGTGGCGAATCACTTCTTTCGTGGCTCACCTGCATCAGACCTGCCTGAATGCCGTCCCGATTGTGTCCTTGCTGTCGTTTCTGGTTGGCGCCGTCGTCGCATTTCTGGGGGCAACGATTCTGGATGATTTCGGGGCAACTATTTACACCGTTAGCCTGGTTGCCTTCTCATTTCTCCGGGAATTCGGTGTGATGTTGGCTGCCGTTTTGATTGCCGGAAGAACAGCAAGCGCATTCACCGCACAGATCGGCTCAATGAAGGCAAACGAAGAAATTGACGCCATTCGCACGCTGGGCCTAAACCCAATGGAGTTGTTGGTTATTCCAAGGGTTCTGGCAATGGTGGTCTCACTTCCCATCCTCACGTTTGTTGGCATTATCAGCGGTATTGTAGGCGGCTCCCTAGTTTGTATCCTCTCGCTCGATATCTCACTGGCCCAAATTCTAAACATTCTCAAAACCGATATTGCCGTCATCCATTTTTACGTCGGCATCAGCAAGGCACCCGTGTTCGCGTTCGTGATTGCAATCATCGGATGCCTCGAAGGGTTTAAAACCAGTGGAAGTGCGCAGTCTGTCGGAGAGCACACGACTTCTGCCGTGGTACAGTCGATCTTCATGGTTATCCTTCTGGATTCCATCGCGGCAATATTTTTCATGGAGATGGGCTGGTGACTTCTCAGCGTGACGGTCAATTTGCCATTCGCGTTCAAAATCTCACGAATCAATTCTCTGACCACACGGTTCACAACAATCTCGATCTGGACGTCAGATACGGTGAAATTCTGGGCGTTGTTGGCGCATCGGGCACCGGCAAATCGGTTCTTTTACGCAGCATTGTAGGTTTGCATCGGCCGACCGCTGGGTCCATATCCGTGCTTGGTAGAGAGTTAACGCAACAGAATCCGTCCGGCCGCGCCGAAATTGATCGCCGGGTTGGCGTGCTATTTCAGGGAGGCGCCCTATTCACATCCCTCACTCTACTGGAAAACGTCGCCCTGCCACTGATCGAGAACGCTGCACTGAGCCGGGCCGATGCAGAGCATCTTGCGCGAATGAAACTCAGGCTGGTGGGTTTGCGGGAAACGGCCATGAATCAGTATCCTGCTGCCCTCTCTGGCGGGATGGTAAAGCGAGGTGCACTGGCGCGTGCCCTGGCCCTCGACCCTGAGGTGCTTTTCCTCGATGAACCCACAGCGGGTCTTGATCCTATTGGTGCAGACTCCTTCGATCGCCTGATTGTCACATTACGGGATGCGCTTGGTTTGACGGTATTTCTAGTGACTCACGACTTGGATACTCTGTACACAACGTGTGACCGTGTTGCGGTCCTGGTGGACGGCCGCGTCCTGGTGACAGACACCCTAAGTGGGGTCGAATCAATGGATCACCCCTGGATACAGGACTACTTTCACGGGCCAAGAGGCCGAATTCAACGCCCTGAAATCGCCGGGCAGGAACAGGAATACTGAGCATGGAACCTCGCGCCCATCATATTCTCATCGGGTTGTTCACGCTGGTGTCGCTCGGATTTGCCCTCTTCTTCGCGCTCTGGCTGAACAACTCCGATGGTGATCGCGATTACGATTGGTATCAGGTGATTTTCAGCGAGGGAGTCAGCGGCCTTTCGGAAGGCAGCCCGGTGAAATACAGTGGTATTCGAGTCGGTGACGTGTCCGAACTGAGCCTCGACCCAGAAGATCCAAGAAACGTTCGCGCGTTGATCAGGGTCTATAGCCATGTCCCGATCAGAGGAGACACTCGGGCTTCGCTCTCACTGACAAATATCACGGGAAGCATGAGCATCGCTCTGAACGGAGGGACACCGGATGCTCCCATTCTCACCGGCTCCCGTGAGAAGCCACCCGCCATTGTTGCTGATCCCTCCGCGCTGAATTCGCTGATGGACACCGGTGAAGATCTGCTCGCGAAACTCGATCGATTACTGACCAATTCAAATCAGGTGTTTTCAGATCGAAATGTCGCAAACCTCACCGAGAGCTTGGCGAACCTGAAAACGCTGAGCGCAGGACTCATGGCAAAACGTGAGGAAGTCAACGATGTGTTCAATCGCTTGAAAGAGCTGACGGCTCGGACGCGCGTTGTTCTTAGCACATTTCAACGGGTTGGCGATAAAGCCGACACCTTGCTTGAAACTGACGTAAAAGAGTTCGTGATTGCGGCCAAAGATGTAACCCGCACGCTGGAATCGGCAACCGCGCGGCTCGACCGAATGGTCGCCGACAACGAGGCATCGCTGGAGCAGGGAATGCAGGGCATCGGCGAACTTGAGCCCGCCATGCGTGATATGCGCACGACGCTCGCGAACTTTAACCGATTGATCAATCGAATCGAGGAAGACCCATCGGGTCTTCTGCTAGGGAAGCACCCACTACAGGAATTCAATCCATGATCCGGTCGTTCACGCTTGTTCTGATATTCGGGCTGCTATACGGCTGCACTTTCCTGCCTGAGCGAAAAGCTCAGCGAACCTTTGCGTTACCGACATCCGACATAGCGAGCATGAACGGCGCCGCATTTGATCTGACCCTGAATCTTCCACTTCCCAAGACTCAAACGCCCCACGGTAGTAGTCAGATCCTCGTTAATAGAAGTAATAACGAACTGCAGGCCTATCCGGGCGCCCTATGGAGCAAACCAGTACCGCAGCTATTGCAGTCACAATTGATCAAAGGCATTCGTGAGCGCGGGTTGTTCAGGGCAATTATTGGGGAATCGAGTACTGGCAGAACAGACCTTGTGCTCACCAGCGATCTTACCGAATTCGAACTCGCTTTCTCGGAACAGTCAACTGAGATTGTGATCAGTCTTAACGTCCAGCTCATTGATCAAAATAGTCGGAATATCCTGGAAGCAACCCGATTTCGAGTCACGCAACCAGTGGCCAGCGAGCCGGTGGAGGTTGTTATCGAGGGCTTTGGAATCGCTGCCCTTCGCCTGAATCGGGAGCTGATTGAATGGCTGGAGGGCGTTATTCCGTCGTTTTATGAGGGAACAGATCCGGCCACGCAGCCTTGAGGTACAGGAGCATCGACCAGAATGTCAGAACCGCAGCGACATAGAGCAGCCCAAGGCCGAGGAAAGTCCAGGCCACGCCGGGAGGAAACGCCAGTAAAAGCGTGATCGCCGCCATTTGAGCCGTGGTTTTTATTTTCCCGATATAAGAAACGGCAACGCTTGCCCTGCTGCCGATTTCAGCCATCCACTCCCGCAGAGCAGAAATCACAATTTCGCGCCCAATAATGACCGTCGCCGGTATTGTGAGAATGAAGCTCGCATGCTCCTCAATCAGCACGGTCAACGCGACCGCCACCATCAGCTTATCGGCCACCGGGTCGAGAAAGGCGCCGAATGGCGTGCTCTGGTCAAGTCGACGCGCAAGATAGCCGTCGAGCCAGTCAGTTGCCGCAGCAAGCGCGAATATGACCGCGCTGACCATATAACTCCACCCGACCGGCAGATAGAAAATGATGACGAAGACGGGAATCATCAATATGCGGGAGAGCGTCAGAATGTTCGGTAAGTTCATGCGGTCCTTACTCGTCGTGCAATGCTGCGTAGATCGTCTCTGCCAGGTTTCGGCTGATTCCCTGGACCTTGGTCATTTCGGCAACGCTCGCCTTTTTGAGCTCCTGAATGCCGCCAAAGTAGCGAATCAGGTCGCGCCGCCTTTTTGGCCCCACACCTTCGATGCCTTCAAGCGTGGACTGCCGACGTTTTTTATCTCGTCGCGCCCGATGCCCGGTTATGGCAAACCGATGGGACTCGTCGCGAATGTGTTGAATTAGATGGAGCGCGGGTGAATCTGCCGGCACTCTGAACACATCGTCCGTCATGGCATCAATGAGCTGCTCCATCCCTGCGCGTCGGGTAACGCCCTTCGCGACGCCAATGAGAGGAATGTCTGAAATACCCAGAGACTCAAATACCTCTCTGGCGACGTTCAGCTGCCCTTTTCCACCGTCGATGAACACCAGGTTTGGGCGTTTGCCCTCACCATTGACGATGCGTTTATAACGGCGCGTCAGAACCTGCTTCATTGCGCCGTAATCATCGCCTGCGGTCACGCCCTCTATGTTGTAGAGGCGATAATCGCTTTTCAGAGGCCCATTCTCGTCGAAAACAACGCAGGATGCGACCGTGTTTTCACCACTGCTGTGGCTAATATCGAAACATTCCATGCGTGCTGGTGTCTCTGCAAGCTCCAGCAGGTCTCGTAGCGCAAGCAACCTGCGGTATACCGTTTCTTTGCTTGCCAGGTGTGTCAGCAGCGTTTGCCGGGCGTTCGTAGTCGCAAGCTCTACCCAACGACGTCGTTCACCACGCACATTTTTTCGGATCCGAGTTTCCCTTCCGGCGGTCTCTGTTAGCGCCCGGGCAAGCAACTCCTGGCCGTCAATATCGATCGGAACCAATACATCAGGGGGTATCTCGCGCCGCGTGCTGCCACCGAAATAATACTGGCCCAGAAAGGCGCCCAGAAGTTCAGATTCGGACTGCTCAATGCTGTATCTCGGGAAATAATCCTTGGTTCCCAGAACCCGTCCGCCACGCACGATAATAACCACGATACACACGACACCAGCGTCCTGTGCAATTGCAACCACATCAGCGTCGCCGCCTTCGCCATCGACACTCTGTTGCTCCTGAACATGACGGAGGTGGTTAATCTGATCCCGATAGGCGGCAGCTTTCTCGAATTCGAGGTTTTTCGAAGCAGCTTCCATGTCGGTCATCAGATCCTGAAGAATTGCGGGGTTTTTGCCCTCCAGGAACATCGTGGCATGACGGACATCCGCCAGATAATCTTCCGGCGAAATGTACTCTACGCAAGGGGCGGTACATCGGTTGATCTGATACTGCAGGCAGGGCCTGGTTCTGTTTCTGAAATAGCTTTCACTACAGGATCTTATGCGGAATATCTTCTGTAGAATGTTAAGACTTTCCTTGACCGCGCCAGAGCTGGGAAATGGGCCGTACCAGGTGCCCCCACCCTTTTTGGTTCGCCCTCTGCGAAAGGTCAGCGAAGGATAATCGTCGTGGGACGAGCGGTAGATGTAAGGATAAGATTTGTCGTCCCGCAGCAGGATGTTGTATGGCGGACGCGATGACTTGATCAGATTCTGCTCAAGCAACAGGGCTTCTGTTTCACTGCCGGTTATCGTGACCTCGATGGACTCAATCCGGGAAACCAGAGCTTCAGTCTTGGGCGCAAGTCCGGACTTGCGGAAATAACTGCTGACGCGCTTCTTGAGGTTCCGCGCCTTGCCGACATACAGAATGTTGCCGGCGCTATCGAGCATACGATACACACCAGGCCGTTCGGTGAGTCGTTTCAGGAATTGTTTGATATCGAACGACTGAACGGGCTGAGCTCCGTTTTGATCAGTGGGGGAATCAGACCTTGTCGGCATCAAGTAATCCGAGCCGGACCGCCATCAACGCTAGCTCCACGTCACTGGAGATCTCCAGCTTTTCGAAGATACGATAGCGGTAACTGTTCACGGTTTTAGGACTCAGGCAAAGCTTGTCTGAAATATCCTGCACTTTCTGGCAGTCGACGACCATCATGGCGATTTGCATCTCTCGCTCAGAGAGACGGTCGAACAGCTGGAGCTCGCCATCTTCATCCCGAGCATCACCTGAGAGCTGCTTAAGGGCCATTTTTTGCGCGATCTCCGGGCTGATGTAACGCTGGCCCGAATGAGCCATACGGATCGCCCGCACCATCTCCTTGATGTCCGCTCCCTTGGTGATATAAGCCGAGGCGCCTGCCTGCATCACCCGCGTCGGGTAAGGATCATCCGCGCAAGCCGTAACGACGATCACGCGAATGGCGTCATCAATACGCAAGATTCTACGTGTCGCCTCCAGGCCTCCGATACCAGGCATGCGGATGTCCATGAGCACAATGTCCGGACTGTTTTTCCGAACACTATCGACTGCGTCCTCGCCTGACTCAGCCTCGCCAACGACTTCAATATCGGGATTGTCCGCAAGCATCCGGGTAATACCGGAACGGACCAGTTCATGGTCATCTACAACCAATACCCTGATCAAAAGCCACCTCGTTACGGAAATAGGAAAACCGGGAAATTGTACCGCTTTATAATGACCGGTAATAGCAAAGTCATCGACTTTCACCGGAAATTTGAACGATTACTCAGGCTGACCAAGTCCCGCCGTATTTTCAACCGGATCAAACCAGACCACCAGATCGCCCTGCTGCACAGCCTTGAAGACACGATGGCGCTCTGACAACGGGCTCTCGGTGTCATTGAGTCCGTGGTACCGCGTGCAGTATTCGTCAACCAGTCCCTCTAGCTGGTCCTGTGTTAACAAGCTGGCATCTACCGTGAACTTTTCCTGCCGAGGGTCTTGCTGCGCCGTTTTGCCTTGTTCGTCCATTACTTTCTCCCTTACGTTGCTTCCAATGTTAATGACTTCTCGTTGAGGCTTGAAGGCCTGCATTGACTACCTCAATGACGTAGACTTGTAAGCAATGAGCTACTGGGCTGGAGATTGCAATGGTTGAAGGACGGCTGACCCTACTGATAGATGGCAAAGTACAGGGCGTGTATTTTCGAGCTTCAACTGTTCAAACGGCGCGCACTCTCGGCCTGACCGGCTTTGCCCGCAACCTTCCCGATGGTCGGGTGGAAGTTGTTGCGGAAGGTGAGGAATCAGCTCTCAAATCGCTGACCCATTGGTGTCACCAGGGCCCGCCTGCCGCTCGAGTCGATTCCGTGAAAACCATCATCGATGCTCCGAAAGGCGAATTCTCAGACTTCGAGATTCGATAAGCATCAATCTATGTCATTGATTGACATCTTCCTCGACACACTGGAAACGATTCTTCCCGTTTTCGCGATGGTTTTCATGGGGCTGGCATTGCGGAGGCTCGGGTGGATCGACCCAGGATTCATCAACACGGCATCGACACTCGTATTCCGAGCCACTCTACCCACGCTGGTGTTTCTGGCCATTATTCGGGCAGATCTGACTCAGACCCTCAATCCGATGATGATGCTCGCGTTCCTCCTCGCGACTGGTCTGGGGTTTTTGATTGCGATGGTGTGGGCACATCAATCGGTTCCCTTTCCCGATCGCGGGGTGTTTATTCAAGGGGCCTTCCGAGGCAATTGCGGGATTGTGGGGCTTGCACTGGCCGCCAATCTGTACGGTGACTACGGGCTCTCTGCCGGTGGACTACTGCTTGGTGTCGTGATCCTGAGCTACAACACACTTTCGGTTATCGTCCTGACGGCTTATCAACCCGGAGTGGCACCTTCAATCTCGAAAGTCTTGCTCGATATCGTGAAAAACCCACTGATTCTGAGCGTTGCAGTTGCAGTTCCCTTTGCCTGGAGTGGCTTGCAGCTTCCAAATTGGCTGCTGACCAGTGGCGATTATTTTGCATCGCTTACTTTGCCGCTCGCGCTGCTTTGCATCGGTGGCACCCTGTCCCTATCCGCGATGCGAAAAGACCGTCAATTGGCGATCCAGGCGAGCCAACTCAAAATGTTGACTATTCCCATTGTCTGCACCATGGCAGTGTGGCTGGCTGGCTTCCGGGGGCAGGAACTGGGCTTGATGTTTCTCTATTTTGCCAGCCCGACGGCTGCAGCGAGTTTTGTGATGGTCAAGGCAATGGGCGGAAATGAGAATCTGGCTGCAAATATTGTGGCGCTGACTACTCTGGTTGCCTGCATCACGGTAACTCTCGGCGTATTCCTGCTGAAGAGCTTTTCGCTGATTTAAGCATCCACGAATTCAGTCGAACTTTTTAATCCAGAACGTCATTCGTTTTGCGCTTTCAGCCTCCTCGCCAACGTCTTTCCAACTGAATTCTGTGGTCAGTGCCGGTTCCTTTGTGTACCCGCGGTTGCCCCAGAATGCGTCTAGCGGTTGATAATTCGCTGGCTTCATTGGGTGATCATCGGGACGCTCGACAGCACAGAAGCAGCACCGGGTTATCCCAGCGAGTTCGCGGGCGTAGCGTTCCCTTTGCTCAAAGAAGGCAACGCCAACGCCCTGCCCGCGGTATTCCGGAAGCAAAACAGATTCACCAAAGTAAAAAATTGCCGAAGGGTCATACCCGTGTTGCTCAAAGGGCTGCTTGAACTCGTTGGTTTCATCTTCCATCGGGACACCAGTAGCCGCTCCAATAACCCGATCACCGTCGCAGGCAAGAACGAAAAGGCTCCGCTTGGAGCGTGCGTAGGTTTCGATGTAGTTATATTCGTAGCTCATATCTCCATCGTAGAGATAGGGAAAGTCTCGGAAGACGCGAATGCGCAGTCGAGCGAGATCTTCTATGTACGGTTTGATCTGAGCACCAGTGAAGCGCTTCAGCAGGATAGCCATAAAGTCTCCGGACCAGGTTCGCCGACCAAAATACCAGACAGGCAATAAAAAACCCCAGACTGTGCCGGGGTTTTTCAATTGGCGGAGAGAGAGGGATTCGAACCCTCGATACGCTATTAACGTATACACACTTTCCAGGCGTGCGCCTTCAGCCACTCGGCCACCTCTCCAATAAACTGTTCCAAATCAGCAACGTTGTCGCTCATTTGAGGGCGCAAACTCTAATGGTTTTGACTCCGTTTGGCAACTCCCAATTTGCCCCCGCCGGCCTTTACGCGTTGCCTCTCCAAACATGCAATACTGTTGTCTGAGATTGCTCCAGTGATACGGGAGGCCTGAATATGCTAATTAAAGAAAGCCAGTCCGTCCTCGTGCTTGTGGACTTCCAGGAAAAACTGATGCCTGCCATTGAAAACGGGGTCAGCATTGTCAACGAAGCCACGAGATTGGCCAAAATAGCGGCACTGCTGGGCGTTCCCATCGCAATCACGGAACAGTTGCCAGACAAACTGGGAACGACCATTGTCCCCCTGCCGGATGACACCCCTCGCCTGGTAAAGGATACGTTCGATGCCTGCCAGACAAACCTGGCTTCCATACTTCCCGCTGACAGATCACAGATTGTCATCGCGGGCTGCGAGTCGCATGTCTGCCTTCTCCAAACCGCACTTGCCCTGATCGCCAACGGCCACGAAGTCTTTGTGGTGACCAACGCAGTGGGGTCAAGACGAAGAATTGATTACGACGTCGCCATACAGCGGTTAAACAAAGCCGGAGCGCACCTTGTTACTGTGGAGATGGTCGCGTTTGAGTGGCTTGGAACGGCCCACCACCCTCAATTCAGGGCTGTTCAGGCGCTGATCAAATGATCTCCTCATCCGCCGAATGCTCACCGGCGTAATAGATCCTGTGAACAACGGGGGTTCGATTGTGCTTAATATGAACTTTGAGGAAAAAGTGATCATCAGAACCGCTGATGAGGAATGGATGAAAAGCCCTTCAGCAGGGGTGCTTCGCAAACCTCTCGCCCGGGAGGAAGCGGAGCGAGGTCACGCCACCAGTATCGTCCGTTACGAACCCGGTGCTCGATTCAGTCGCCACGAACACCCTCTTGGTGAGGAAATTCTCGTTCTGGAAGGCACATTTTCGGACGAGACTGGCGACTATGGCCCCGGTTTCTATCTTCGCAATCCTCCAGGAAGCGGCCACGCGCCGTTCAGTGAGTCCGGGTGCGTTCTGCTGGTAAAGCTTCATCAGTTCGACCCCCGTGACACCAGAACCGTCCGCGTTAATACCCAAAAGGCTGATTGGCTCCCGGGTATCGGCGGGCTGGAGGTAATGCCGCTCCATGACTTCGAACATGAGCACGTCGCCCTGGTGAAATGGCCCGCTGCGGAAGTGTTCCAACCTCATAGGCATTTTGGCGGAGAGGAGATTTTGGTGCTCTCTGGCGAGTTCTGTGATGAGCATGGCCGCTATCCTGAGGGCACCTGGATTCGGAGCCCGCATCTCAGCCAGCATCATCCGTTTGTTGATCAAGAGACGGTGATCTGGGTGAAAACCGGCCACCTACCGATCAATCAGGCCTGCTAACGGAGTCAGCATTGCGGCTCTGATCCACAATGATCAGGTCCTCGAGGTTAAAACCCTGCTCCCTTGCATACGCCTTGAACCGAGATATCTGCTGATCAGAAACATCCGGGGTGCGTGAAAGAAACCAAAGGTAATCTCGATTAAAACCGGTGATGTAGGCCTCTTGCCGGTCACTACTCAGATAGAACACTACGTAAGAGGCGTAGAAGGGTCCGAAAAAGGACACCTTGAGGTGGCCGGTTTCATCTTCACCGATGGAAACAGCGCGCCCAATCGCTTCTTCCCATTTGCCTTCCGAGTCTGAATAGCCACGATTGATCACCCGAACTGAGCCATCCTGCTGAATACGGTAGGTGGCTGTTACATTCGAGAGACCCTCTTCAAACGAGTGATTCAGTCGTGCGACCTCGAACCAGACCCCCTGATAATCCTCCAGATCAAGGGTCTCGACTGGCTCGATGCCATCCGGTAGCCCGGTGCATCCCATTATGAACTGACAGAGAATCCCGGCTAAAAGTAGTCTGATGGACGCGATCATAGCGTTTCTGCGCCTTTGTTCAGGTGACACCGCTTTTACGTTTTCCCCTAGCAATCCAGACCACCATCAGAATCCCGTGCAGAGCGACGAACGGAATGACCGTAACCAGAAGCAGATTCCAGCCAACCATCGCTAGCACTGCGCCAGCCGACAGCGCCGCTGTGGCCTGGGCTCCGAAAACGAACAAATCGTTGATTCCCTGTACCCGAAAGCGCTCCGACTCCTGATAGCCTTGAGGCAGCAAAGACGTTCCTCCCACGAATAGAAAATTCCATCCAATACCCAGAAGAATCAGTGCGGCCAGGTAGGACAGGAAGCCTGTGCCGCTGGTGGCGATCAATACGCACCCAAGGTATGCCAGCAATCCCATGACCATCATTTTAACCAGACCGAGTTTGCTGATTAGCCAGCCGCTCACCAGAGACGGGAGGTACATCGCCATAATGTGGATCTGAATCACCCATTTTGCTTCTTCCAGGGAGTGGCCGGAGATTTCCGTCATTCCGAGAGGCGTTGCGGTCATAACAAAGCTCATGATCGCGTAGCTCATAGCGGCGGCGCTGATGGCGACCAGGATAACTGGCTGGCGCAGAATCGCCGTTAGTGGTCGCCCCTTCCCTCGTTCCGTTGCAGACACCCGCTCACCCTTGGACTGATATCCAAAACAAAGCAACAACAACGCGAGCACCTGAACTGCCGCCAGAGACAGCCACCCGCCCATGAACGGGAACTCTGCCTCTCTCCCTCCCCCAATCAGTGCGATTTCAGGCCCTAGCCAGGCCGCGATCAATCCTCCGAGAAGAACCCGTGCGGCTGCAGTGCCGGCGAGAGATTCCGGAACCGATTCCATCGCCGCAAAGCGGTATTGGTGAACCACGGCAATCCCGGCGCCACCGATCAGCGCGGCAAAACATAAAAACGGGAAGCTCCCCGACCAGCTTGCGGTTGCGCCAACCAATCCGCCCAGAATTCCCATGGCCGCGCCCAGCAGCATGACGCGCTTTCGTCCCCAAAGAGACATGAGCCAGGTTACGGGTTTTATGGCGACGACCGTTCCGACAACGACCAAGCCCACCGGCAGGGTCGCCATTTCAGGCGTGGGTGCAAGCAGACGTCCGTGGATGCTGCCAATGAACACGATAAATGGCGCCGTACACATGGCCAGTGCCTGAGCACCAATGAGAATCCATACATTCAAAGGCATGAATTATCTCTTCCGGTAGATAATTCCAGGGCTGCACTGAACCATCTCATACAGGTCTGACAAACCATTCAGAGATTCGGAAGCCCCCAGAATCAGGTAGCCTCCGGGATTAAGCGTTGCGTGGATACGGGTGAGGATGTCTTTTTTGAGGTCTGCAGAAAAATAAATAAGGACATTTCGGCAGAACACGACGTCAAATTTACCCAGCAGGTACCTGTCGAGCAGATTCAGTTCACGGAAATCGACCATGCTGCGGATGTTGGGTTTGATCTGCCAGCTTCCATTCATCGATGGTACGAAAAACTGCTTCTGCCGCTCAGGTGAAAGGCCACGGCCGATGGCAATCATCTCGTATTCTCCAGTCCGTGCCGTTTCCAGGACGCTCTTGGAGATGTCTGTAGCGGTAATTTTAACGTCGCGAATTTTGCCCGGTTTGAGACGGCGGAATTCTTCAATGATCATAGCGACGGAGTAAGCTTCCTGCCCTGTCGACGATGCGGCAGACCATATCCGAAGAGATTGCGGGCTTTTACGGTCTGCGAACTCGGGAAGAATCTTTTCCTGCAGGATTCGGAATGGATGGTTGTCACGGAACCAAAGGGTTTCGTTGGTGGTCATTGCATCAATCACTACTTCACGCAGGCTTCCACGCCCGGAGCGCTTGATCCGGTCCAGCAAATCCCCAAGAGTGCCGATCTCATGCTCTTCCATGATTCGTCGCAGTCGGCTTTTGACGAGATACTGCTTGTTGTCGCCCAGCAATATGCCGCACGCATCCTGCAGAAACGACTTGAAGGATTCGTATTCCTGTGGCGTTATTTCAGCTTTCATTGAGGACCGTTGTTGGAAGAGATAAAGATCGGAACAGCTACTGCTGACCATCCACGATTTCCATGACGCGTTCGGCAAGCTCGTCCGGACTGAACTTTGCCATGAAATCATCTGCACCGACTTTTTTCACCATCGCTTTATTGAACACACCGCTCAGCGACGTGTGTAGCATGATGTAAACATCCTTGATGGCATCGTCGTTCTTGCAACGCGTGACGAGAGTGTACCCATCCATTTCCGGCATTTCGACATCAGAAATAATCAGGCTCAGATGATCGGTCGCTTTGGAGCCGTCTGCCGTAATTTCCTTCAAATAATCGAGGGCCTGCTTGCCATCGTTTTTCGTCACCACTTCCATGCCAATAGTCGTGAGACAACGTTCTATCTGCTTCCTGGCAACGGCCGAATCGTCCACAACCAGAACCGGTAATAGGGTCGGAGTCCGCTCTGCGGTACGGGCACGCACCTCTTCTGTAACGTTATCCTCGAGCGGCGAAACCTCTGAGAGAATCTTCTCAACATCAATGATTTCGACCAGTTTCTCGTCAATCCGGGTCACCGCTGTGAGATAGACATCCTTCCCCGCGCCTTTGGGCGGTGGCAGGATATCAGCCCAATTCATATTCACAATACGATCGACACCCGCCACCAGAAACCCCTGGGTTTTCCGATTGTACTCCGTGATGATCACAAAACTGGTTGCAAGATCTTCCTGAGACACGCCGGGAAGCCGGATTGACATTGCAAGATCGATGATTGGGATGGTTTCGCCACGAATGTGTGCAACCCCCTTAACCATTGGCCTGCTGTTGGGTAGCGACGACAGTTTGGGGCATTGCAATACTTCTTTTACCTTGAATACGTTGATTCCATAAACCTGCTGACCGCGAAGCCGGAACAACAGCAGCTCAAGCCGGTTTTCTCCTACCAGCTGCGTTCGCTGGTTCACACTGTCGAGTACGCCCGCCATTCTTGTTCCCCCGGGAAGGCATGCCGCTACCGGCACGCATCTTGCTCCATTCTGAATATGCAACTCAGATATGCACTGTAGTGTCGAAATATTGACTGATGGGTATCTATCGGCCGGTTGGAAGAATAATTGAGAAACGACGATATTCCAGAGGCTTGCCCATCCTTATGACAGCATAGGACAAAGTTGAGCGTATGCGCATCTTGATTTTTACCGTCGCGTTTCTGGCATCCGGATTAGCCGCTGGGGCCGCATCGACATCCGAGCAGATTCAAACCGCTGCCAAAGCTTTCATGGACGACTTTGCCGCCAAGGAATCTGGACGAGGGTTCACTGTTCAGCATGAGCTGGGGAGCCTCGATCCACGTTTATCGTTAGCGCCCTGTGAGACATCACTGGAGGTCGAGTTCAGCGGTGACCCCTGGAAAACCCAGCAGCCGTCATTACTGCTGTCCTGCAAAGCCGAGCGGCCATGGCGAATGTTTCTCCCGGTTTCTGTTGAAATCGAAGGACAGGGTTTGGTGGCTGCACGGCCCCTGACCCGCGGTGAGCGAATCACAGAAGCCGCTCTCGAATCCCGTTCTGTAATCGTTAATGCCACCCGCAGAGCTGCTATTACCAACAGAACCCAACTTATCGGGATGGAGATGCGCCGAGGTGTCAATGCCGGAACTCCCTTTACGCCAGACCTTCTGACGGCTCCTGAGGCCATTCAGCGCGGCGATCACGTTGTGATCAGTGCTCACACAAATGGCTTCACGGTCCGGTCTCGCGGCAAAGCGCTGGCAAGTGGCGGTATCGGCGAACAGGTTTTAGTTGAAAATTTGTCTTCAGCAAGAACAGTGCGTGCGCAAATCACCGGTCCGGGACAGGTAAAGATTCCGATGTAACTCGTATCAGGATGCGGCAAAGTCTTGCACGAAACGGCAAACGCTTGCCGTCAGGCAGCTACCGGTTCACTTTGTGATACATTTTGCAAAATGAACGTTAAAGAAACCGGCAGGACTGCCGTTAAACGATAAAATATTCCATGGTCGCCCAGGTGGCCGCAGCAAAGCAGGTGAGAGTATGTCAGTTGACTTTAACGGTATTGGCCCCGGCCAGGTCAACAATCAGAGAACCACGGCCGAGAAAACGTCTGGCTCCCAGAATGCGCAGCCCACAGGCGCTGAGCAGGCAAAATCAAGCGCTCAGAATGCCCGCGGCGAGAACGTAAATCTGAGCAGTCAGGCCAAGGACCTGAAACAGTTGGAACAGAAGCTGGGCAGTTATCCAGAAATGGATGACGAACGGATCGAAGAAATCAGGTCTGCCCTTGAGAGCGGTTCCTACAAAATAGATGCTGAGAAGCTGGCCCAGAAAATGCTTGAGATGGATGAAAGCATTTTTGGGTGAGTAGATCATGGCACATATTGAAGAACTGACTGAACTTCTGAACCAGGACATCCTGCAACTCAAAAGCCTATCGGATGTCCTGGAGCGCGAAAAAGCCCTCCTTTCAGATTCCGACGTCAAATCCCTGACCTCTGTGACTGAAGAGAAAAACCTGCTACTAAATCAGATCCGAGAGCGTGCGAAATCGAAAATCCGGGTTCTCGTAGCAATGGGTTTCCGCCCGGATCAGGGGCAGCCCTCCCGTTTCATAGCAGCCGCAGGTCTAACGTCTGTTGAAGAATTATGGAGCGAGGCCGACGAGCTTCTTAATCGGTGTCAGTCACTGAACCGTTTGAACGGTCGGGTCATATCCCATCTGCAAAAAAGGCTCTCGAAGCTGACTGAGATTTTCCGGGGAGCGTCCGGCCAGGAAAAGCTATACGGTGCCAAGGGACAGGAGCAGTCCGTGTCTCACACCAGCGTCCTTGCCAGTGCATAAACCGAAATTCGCTTCAGCTTACCTGGAGCGAATTGTCATACTTGAACCCGCGTGAAAGCGAACGTCACTGATAGTGATCGTCCCCATTGGTACACCCCCACCCTGCACGCGAATGTTCGCCATTTTAATCTGTTCGATTCTCTCAGGCATTGCCAGATTCAGCGCGCCGTCCGTTTCCACGGTAAATCGCGGAGCGCCCTCACGGTAGTGCACACCGGATATCGTGAGATCAGAATCGAGAAAATTTAATACGGGTACGAAGACATTAGTCGCAAGTTTTAACGCTTCAATACTGTCGGGATCACTGGCTTCTGGATCACCCTCTCCTCGTGCCGCAGCAGGCATTGAACCGACCGACGCGATCTGATCCAGAATCGCGATTTCACCCTGACCGGCAACATTTCCCATGTCCTCATCCGACATTGCCTGAAACTTGGTGGAATTGATCATTTCACCAGTCTCTGTCGCTTTAGCGTGTGCGGTCTGGGAGGTCGCTGCAAAGCTGACCACTGGCTGGAAAGGAAGTGCGACCATCGTAACGAATGCAGCCGCATTCCGGTATCTGGACTGATGCTTCAGGACCCGATGAAGTTCTTTCTCCGTCAACCAGCCGGCCTGGATGAGCACCTCACCAAGACGTTGGCCTGTTTCACGTTGAAGGCGAAGGCCCTCTTCCAACTGACTTTCTGAAAGATAACCACGGTTGATGAGCAGACGACCCAGACGGGACTTTTCCTGAATGCCCTGGCGAAATTTCACGGCGAACTCCTTTTTGTCATTTTTACCGTACAACCGGGCTCGGCAAGATCATTGAGACATCTTCAAGAACAGGCTAGCTGAACATGGGTGTGCGTGCTTCAGAAACACATCCTTAACAGGCCATTATCTGCTAACATCCTGACTTGCCTGACGACCCTTGGAGGGGTCCAGTATCTCAGGAAAACCCACGAAGCCAACCATGAGAGTCAGTATAGAATGACAAACTACGTAAAACCGTTTCGTTGTGTGATTCAACGCGTACTCACTGTAACGGCACTCAGTCTTTCGGTTTTGCTTTCACCGACCAGTCTGCACGCCGAAGAGCTTCCCAAGGTTCTGTTCCAGACCAATCTGGGTTCTTTCCAGGTCACGCTGCGCCCCGACCTGGCCCCCAAAACCGTTAACAATTTTCTACAGTATGTCGAAGATGATTTTTATAACGGACTGATTTTTCACCGTGTTATTCCCGGGTTCATGGTTCAGGGTGGCGGATTTGATTCCAACCTCAACCGCCAGAACACTCGCTCACCCATCCCTAACGAGGCCAAGCCAACGGCAGGCAATCTGCGCGGAACCATCGCCATGGCCCGCACCCAAAACCCGGATTCTGCGACTTCCCAGTTCTTCGTGAACCTGACTGATAACGGTTTCCTGAATGCGGGAGCTCGAGGGCCAGGTTATGCCGTGTTTGGCAAGGTGACTGAAGGAATGGGGGTAATCGATGCCATCGCACAGAAACCAACGGGTCGGAAAGGAGGCATGGGTGATGTTCCTCTTGAGCCTATCATCATTCAAGAAGCCTCAATCATAGAACAGGGATCCGACTGATCCGTCGATATCCTTGATACCGGTATTGGAGCCGCCCGTTGGTGAGCAGCAAACCATTATTGCCGACTATCGAAACCGCCGACATAGACTGGCAGCAGGGTCTGCCAGTGTCTCGCCAGTTTGGAGACGTCTACTTCAGCCGTGAAGACGGTCTATCCGAGACAAACCACGTTTTTGTTGACAACAATCAGCTTCGGGAGCGCTTCAGCAACCTCTCAGCAAGCGAGCATTTCGTTGTCGCCGAGACGGGCTTTGGTACTGGCCTCAATTTCCTGGTTTGTTGGCAGGCCTGGGAACAAGCGAAACCAGACCGCACCAGTTGCCTTCATTTCATCTCCGTTGAACGCTACCCACTCACGAAGAGCGATCTGGAAAAGGCGCTCAGCCAATGGCCCGAACTGGCACCTTTTGCCGAAGAGCTGATTGAGGTCTACCCCCCTCCTGTCTACGGGACCCATCGCCGGGTTCTGGGCGGCGGGCGAATCCGCCTTACCCTGGTGTTTGGCGACGTAAGGGATGTCCTGGATCGGGTGAGCTTTAAGGCCCATGCCTGGTTCCTCGATGGATTCGCACCGGCGCGCAACCCTGACATGTGGGCTGAAGACGTAATCAGTCTTATTTCCAGGCACAGCCACGCAGGCGCCACCTTGGCAACCTTTACGGCATCGGGACAGGTTCGTAGGGCTTTGATTGCCCACGGCTTTGACGTCACGAAGGTCGGTGGTTTTGGGCGAAAACGGGATATGATCACTGCGGTATTCCGTCCGCCGACCGAGTCGGAGCCGGGCACTACCCCAAACAGTCCCAAACAGGTTGTTGTTATTGGCTCAGGTATCGCCGGCACCGCCGTGGCCGCCAACCTGGCTCAGCGTGGCGTCCCGGTTACTCTGCTCGACCGGGCAGACGATGCGGCGGCCGGCGCCTCTGGCAACGCGCAGGGCGCGGTCTACGTTAAACTCGGCGTGGAGTACAACGATCAAACGGCGTTGGCGCTGCAGGCCCTGACATTTAGTCAATCGTTCTATCGCACCTTTAACAATGAGGGTTGGCATCAGACAGGCTTGCTCCAATTGGCCCATAACGATGCCGAATCGAAACGTCAGGAGAAATTTCTTTTAAAAAGTCAGTACCCTGAAGACATACTTGTGTGCGTCTCCAGTGAGCAGGCCACAGCTTTGGCCGGGGTTCCCGTCCCTCATCATGGCCTGTGGTTTCCTGCAAGTGGCTGGCTGAACCCGGCTCAGGTGTGTGCCAGTCTGATTAGAACTGCGGGCATTACCCACAAAAAAGCGTTCGAAGTGCGTCGGCTGGAAAGATTGCAAGGCCGTTGGAACATCGAGTCGAGCAGCGGTGATTCTGTCCATGCGGATATCGTTGTTGTCTGCGCCGGCCATGAAACACCGGTGGTCCTCTGGAACGATGACCAACTGCGACTGAAACCAATACGCGGCCAGGTAACGATGCTTGCAGAAAATCAGGTGAACGCACCCAATCTTGTGCTGTGCGGCCCCGGGTACGTCAATCCTGTTCAGGAAGGCCATGCGCTGGTCGGAGCAACCTTTGATCTTCATGAATCCAATCCCGACGTCAAGCTATCCAGCCATCGGGATAATCTTGCCATGATTGAGGGGTTCGCACCCCAGGTCCTGAAACAGCCAATCGACGCGTTTGATCCAGAAGACTTAGCAGGACGAGTCTCGTTCCGCAGCGCGTCATTTGATTATCAACCTGTTGCGGGCCCCTTATTCGATTCAAAGGGTGATCTCGTAGAAGGCATGTATTTACTCACAGGCCTGGGCAGCAAAGGTCTGACCTATGCGCCATTGATGGCAGAATTTCTCGCCGATCAGATCACAGACCAGCCTGAATGCCTTGATAAAATGCTCAAGAAACGTGTTGCATCACAAAGACTTTACCGCCACCAGCCCAAATAATTGCAAAAAATTCACTTTCAGATTTTCCAAACGCTGCCGTTAAACCTTTAAACGGCATAAAAGCCTGGAGATACGTGCAATGTCCATTCATGTGAGCGAACCCGGACGCCCAGTCGGCACCCGGCTTCCGGAGATATACAGGGGACGCCGCGTGGGTGATGTCACGGAACTGCAGGAAGCGCACAACATTGATGTCAGCCACAGTGATGCGACCGATGCAGAGTTTCAGCAAGCTGCACACTCGGGGCGCCAGAAGGCGCTTGAAGAGTATGGGGCGGCGGCTGCCGGCGAAAGAAAGGAAGCGCGGCCCTATTTACCCGTTTCCAAGATCAGTACCCCGGTGACCTTCTCAATCGACGCAGCATCGTCTGTAGCGGACGCTCTGAATGTGATGGACGACAATGGAATCAACCATCTCATCGTTTTAGCTGATGGCAACGTCGCAGGATTACTGGAATTGCGCTGGTTGCTGGAATGGCTTTACAGGCATCGCGCAGAACCCACCACTGCGGCACTGTTGCACATCGAATTGCCAGCGTTTCTTACAGCGTCACCGGAAACTGATGCCCATCAGTTGGCCCGTCTGATGCTCGCCCACCAATTGAATGCCGCGATAGTCATCACCCCAGAGGGTCATCCGGATGGCATTGTCACGAGCACCGACTACCTGCGCCTATACGCCAATGTTGGTCGCCAGGAAGGCCAGGTTTAACTGACCTCACGGATTATTGAGTGCTACGCCTTCCGGGCTGAACAGTCTGATTCGCCAGGTATCTCCCTCACGCCATAGCCCTACTATTTCATCATCCCTGTAGTTGGCCAGGCCTTCGATACTTCCTGTGGCGGGATCTACCAGCGAAAACTGGCGGTCCCATTCACGACTCGGATTATCAAGATCGTTGCCGTTTTCGTCACGCTCGATCATGCGGTTGCGGCGTATCAGCATCGGTTCACTAGCCGTGTTGGCCGGACCACTGGGATCGGCAGCGACAACGCCATCGGTGAATCCTGCGGCGACAACGTCCTTATCAAAGACCATTCCTGAAGTCAGAGTCTCGGTGGATACGTCGTCGACATCATTTACCGAATAGGTTTCCATGATAGAGCCAGCCGGCGTGTAACCCAGCAGGAAACCCAGATCACTGTTCACCCGGCTTCTCTGTAGGGTCCTTACGCCCCCAACGGTCGCATCACGGTACTTACTCGTTCCATTTCCCACCAACCAAACCACATTGGTTCCAAAGAACCCATCAGTCAGGTCCTCGTCCGCGACAGTGCCGACCTGGCTGAGGCGATCAATGGCCTGCTCACCATCTGAGACCGAGTAAAAAAACGCATCCAGGCCTCCCAGCTGCGACTGACCTTCCACAGAACCTGACGAGTCGCCGATAACGATCGCATTAGTATTTGAAATGCCACCGCCGACTACCTGCTCGTTGTGACTCGAAGATTCGACTTTTCGGCTCCACGCTACCTCTGGGTTCAACGACGCCCCGTCTTCCTCGGTATCTATGCGGCGAACATAACTACCAAAGGTGCCATTGAACTGATCATCCGGTTCTACTGGTCCAAGCGTCTCCCCCATTAAAAAGACGCTGCCCGTGTTGGAATCAATGCCAACCCAACGGGGATAATCATCCTGGTCGGTGCCCGTGTATAGAGACCAGTCCTGGGCATAGTCCTCGATGGCTGAATCGAAGAACCATCGCTGAGTCACCACGTTCACGTCACCAGGCGACGGCACGCCGGGTTCACTTTCTTCCACCCCGAACGCCACGGCGAATTCGAAACGTGTCACGTCTTTGTTGGCAATAACAACGTCTCGCCCCTGAGCGGTCACCACTGGCGGCGCGAGGAGATTGATGCCCGTTGTTGAAAGCTGAATTCGTGAAACCTCATTACCCTCCTGGTCAAAAATCACTACCAGAGGGACATTTCCGGAACCTGCGTCATAGCCGGTAAGGAAGATCCGGCCGTTTTGGCCAACGGAAATGTCTGTAGGAACGAAACCGGTGGAATTTCCTACGACGAGATCCGTTGTTAGCTCGTTTATGCTGACCCGTAATTCATCATCTTCGATCCCTGCTGCAAAATTGGACCGTCCCTGCTGGTACAGCGGGTCCACGCCAAGCAACGCGAATCGGTCATTCTCCGGTGAATCTGCAGCGGTTGGGTCGGGGGTCGGAACGACAACCCGGAAAAAACGCTCATCCACTCCAACATCGAATTCCAGTAGGTCGCCGGGAACCCACCCACCGGCGCCATCATCCACTTCGAGCTCGAAATCGGACCCAATAATGGCGTCCGACCCCTCCAGGGCCGCGATTTTCACAGAATACATCTCAGCACGATCACCTTGGATCGTCGCGCGATACTCGGTTTGCGCGCCCACGTTAACGACGTCTCGTTTACCGCCGTTGAGGGTTTCAAAGGTCACTGTGGGTTCGTTGTCCTTAATACGGAGCGGCTCTAACACGTTCGTGTTTGATGGGCCAAGCGCTGCGATACCTGATCGGACTTCCGTGAGTGCAAACAAGAAAGACTCGGTCGGTTCAGGTTCCGAATCGTCCGTGATTTCGAGCCTTACAAAGCAATCCGTGATGCCCGGCTCAAAAGTCAAAACACCTTTCGTGTAGAAGCCATCTTCGTCCAGTTGATAATCAATGTAAGCAGGAACGGGCAGCTCAGTGGTATTGGAACCCAGACCGACCACATCTTTACCAACCATCGCTTCGTCCTGATTCGCTTTGCCGTTATCGCAACGTTGATGATCAGGAGTAAAACCATCATCGCAACGATTTGGGTCAAAATTGCTTCTGAGCTCAAACGCGACACGAACGGTTGTGACAGACGGTTGGTCTAGCAACACCTTGACGAGGATTGGATGGGTCGTTTCGGTGCGTTCTTCAAAACCGGTTACTTCGCCTGAGTCGTTATAGGCGTTGACCGTATATGAATGCTCCCCTGTGCCTTCAAGAACGGGCGGCTCGCATTCGAAGTCGGGCTTCTCCTCTTCCTTCTCCTCTTCGGCCTCCTCCTCGACTTCTGGCGGTCCCTCGGTGTAATCCGCACTGACCACCGTCAAGATGTTTTCCTTTACTTCGATTGAGAAAGGCTGAGCATCAAAAGCCGAGCGATCCGTTCCGACAAGGTTTATGCGCTCTGTAAGACCGAGATCATCGCGCCCGCGGCCACCACCTGTGATCCCCGGCACGCCTCGCATAATGATGCCTTGGCGGGCTTTATTAGAGGTGTCTTCTAGCGCCAGCCAGGACGGCGCATTAGACAGGGAATAATCCAGAATATCGTCTGTGTCGACGGCCCCGAAATTATAGGAGTATTCAACACCCAGATAGGCGTCCTCTGGTGGTATACCGAGGATAACGGGGTCTTCGGCGCTTTGCTCAGTCTTACAACCGGAGATTGCGACAAACACAAAGAAAAGGCAGAGACTTCGACCTGCGAGACACTTCAGGCGTTGAAAGGAATCGGCGCGCATAAAAAGTCCGTTTCAGAACATTGTTTTTGTGGGTGCTTTACACACCGTTACAGAACAGACTTATGGTAATCAATTTGGGGTAAGCGGGATCTGCGCGAGTTCTCAGATTCAGGCGAGAGAAACGCAGTCAGGCTTTAAGAGATGTGGTGCTGATCAAGAAATTTCAGAAATGCGTCATCGTCCATGACAGTCACGCCCAGTTTCTCTGCCTTGGCAAGCTTTGACCCAGCTGCTTCCCCCGCAACCACGCAGGTGGTCTTGGCTGAAACACTGCCGGCCACTTTCGCGCCAAGAGATTCCAGCTTTTCCTTCGCTTCATCCCGAGTCATGGATGACAATGTGCCCGTTAGCACCCAGGTTTCGCCTTTGAGCGGTCGAGATTCGACGGAGACGTCCTCAGACTGCCATTGAACACCTGCCTTGCGGAGAGCCTCGATCGTTTCCTGGTTATGGGTCTGATCGAAGAAGCTCCTCACATGGCCCGCGACGATCGGTCCCACATCTGGAACCTCCTGCAGTTCCTCCTCTGAGGCGTCGCTTAGTGCTTCGAGGGTACCGAAATGGCTGGCAAGCCCTTTCGCCGTGGCTTCTCCAACTTCTCGAATACCCAGCGCATAGAGAAATTTCCACAACACTGGATGCCTTGAGCCATCGATCGCATTGATCAGATTCTCAGCCGATTTCTCACCCATGCGCTCCAGGCCCACCAGATCAGCCTTCTTGAGGAGGTAAAGATCGGCGACCGTGCTCACCAACTCCCGCTCGACGAGAATATCAATCCATTTGTCGCCAAGCCCCTCAATATCCAATGCCTTCCGGGAGCCATAGTGGCGAATGGCCTCTTTCCGCTGCGCGGGACAGAAAAGCCCCCCGGAACACCGAGCGACTGCTTCTCCATCGATCTGGACAATGTCCGATTTACAAACGGGACAAGCGGCGGGCAATTCGACCCTCTTTGCGTCGGCTGGCCTCCGTTCCTGCATAACCTTCACGACCTGAGGGATAACATCGCCCGCTCGCCTTACGAATACCGTATCGCCGATCCTTGCATCCAGGCGCCGGATCTCATCCATGTTGTGCAGAGTCGCATTGCTGACCGTGACGCCTCCGACAAACACCGGTTTTAGCCTGGCGACAGGGGTGATTGCACCGGTTCGACCCACCTGAAATTCGACATCCTCAATGACTGTAATTTCCTCCTGCGCGGGAAATTTCTGCGCAATCGCCCATCTCGGCGCGCGGGAAACAAAGCCAAGCTTTCGCTGTAGCTCCAGTTGATTCACCTTGAACACGATGCCATCAATTTCGTACGGCAGATCATTTCGTTTATCGAGAAGGTCCCGATACGCCTGCAAACAGTCCGCAGCTCCCCACGCGCGTCTCATCTCCGGATTTACCCGAAAGCCCCATGAACTGACGGCCTGCAAGCCCTCCCAGTGGGTGGGTGGTAGTTGACTCTCATCCTCAACGGCCACGCTATAGGCACACATTTCCAGAGGCCTGCGGGCCGTTACGCTGGGCTTTTTCTGCCGCAAACTGCCCGCTGCGGCATTTCTAGGATTCACAAAGGTCTTCTCGCCTTTGCGGGCCAGCGATTCGTTCAACTTCTGAAAACCGGCTTTGGGCATGTAGACCTCTCCCCGGACCTCAACAATGTCCGGAAAGGAGTCACCGCGCAGACGCAGCGGCACAGACGGAATGGTGCGGATGTTTTCAGTGATGTCCTCGCCGGTGTATCCGTCACCCCTGGTGGAAGCAAGAGTAAGGATGCCACCCTCGTAATGAAGACTGACGGCCAAACCGTCCAACTTGGGCTCGCAGACATATTCGAGATCGTCCTCGAATTTGAGGCGGTCTTTTATCCTCCGATCAAAATCCATCAACTCTTCATCAGAGAAGGCGTTATCCAGCGAGAGCATCGGAATTCGATGCTCAACTGCGGCGAAGGAGGTTTCGGCGGCGCCCCCTACTCGGCGGGTGGGTGAATCTGGAGTCAGTAATTCCGGGAACTGTCGTTCGAGGGTCTGCAATTCCCGGAACAGCCGATCATACTCGGAGTCTGGTACCGTCGGGTCATCAAGAACGTAGTACCGGTAGTTGTGGTCTGTGAGTTGACGACGCAACTCAGCAGCGCGATCTTTCTCGGTTTGTGAGGGTGCTTCGGTCATCAGGCAGAAGATCGGCTCTTGCGTTCAAATTCGCGGATACGTTGACGACAGTGCTCAATGGTTTGAGGTGTCATAACGCTGCGGCGTTCGTCCTTGAGCTCACCACCCAGGTTCCGAACGACACATTGCGCGGTTTCGAGCATGAATTCGAAAGCCTGCAGCGAATTGGTCGGGCCCGGCATGCTCATGAAAAAACTGATTCCCGGCGTGTTAAAGGTGTTTTGATCCTGAGGATTGAACGTGCCTGGCTCAACCGCACTGGCAACGCTGAACTGCACCGGACTTTGGGTATCCGACTCTTCGTGACGATGATAGATGTCCAGATCTCCGTGTTCGAGACCACAAGCATCAAACAAAGCTTTGAGTTTATCGCCAGGGAATTTCTCGCCGTTTTTGGCGAGCACGTTGATGACAACCACTTCCCTGGCCTCAGGGCGATTTGCACCTGCCTTTGGCTGATTTCCCGCCCCAGAAGCGGCTGCGCGACTTGCGGTATCCTGCTGGACGTCGGGTGCCTTCCCGGGGGACGAATAGGCCGACGGCGGCTCCTGCTCAGCCGTTGAATCTTCAACACCGCCGGCGGACGTGCTGGCATTTTCAGGTCCAACCACACGGGCAGAGCCCACTATCTCATCGTTTCCACTGAAGTCTGTACGATCTTCTTCATCGGTGCCCCAGCCGGTTTCAGGTTCGAAGTCGTCTGATTCATAACGCGCAGAGAATTCCTCTCCGAAGCCTTCTTGCGTCTGTTCGTCGAGCGTCCCTTCGGATTTTGTTTCAGACTCGGCACTGACGATAGGTCTGGTTGGCTTGGTGGGTGTTCTGGTCAGCGATTTCCGCTCAGGTTTAACGTAGCCTCGCTCTTCCAGGGTATCTCGGGATATGGTTCGGGCACCGCCATTGGGCAGTTCAGGGTTATATTCGTCGTCCAGGGGCGACTTCTCACCGATTTCGTCGGCGCCCATGCCTGAAGAAATTGCAACCGACTCCTTACGAGCCCGCCGCATTCTGCGAATGCCATCGATCACAACCCCCAGAACGATGAGGCTGCCGATCGCAATTAACCATTCCCTAAGAGACATAACTGAACTGTCCTGTTTGTATTCCTGACAACGCTGTTACTGTATGTAAACGCATTATTGAATACAACGCTTAACCGTCGCAGATGGCCTTTTTGTCATGTCGCAATATCGGACTTGGCCCGATCAGGCTTCTGCCAGTGCCGCCGCTTCATCAACATCCACAGAAACCAGCCTCGAACAGCCCGGTTCATGCATGGTGACACCCATCAACTGATCCGCCATTTCCATCGCGATTTTGTTGTGTGTGATGTAGATAAACTGAACCTGTTTCGACATTTCCTTGACCATGTTGGCATAACGACCAACATTGGCGTCGTCCAATGGCGCATCCACCTCATCCAGCATACAGAATGGAGCCGGATTCAACTGAAATATGGAAAATACCAGGGCAATGGCCGTCAGGGCCTTTTCGCCACCGGACAGCAAATGGATGGTGCTATTCTTTTTGCCAGGAGGCCGCGCCATGATGGCAACGCCGGTTTCCAGCAGATCCTCGCCGGTCAGTTCCAGATAAGCATTGCCGCCACCAAAGACTTTCGGGAACAGAGCCTGCAATCCGCCATTGACCTTATCGAACGTTTCTTTGAAGCGCTGTCGGGTTTCGCGGTCAATCTTGCGAATTGCATTATCAAGCGTTTCCAGCGCTTCCATGAGGTCCTCATGCTGACTGTCGAGGTACGTCTTACGCTCACTCTGAACCTGGTACTCCTCAATCGCGGCAAGGTTAATCGCTCCAAGCCGTTGAATACGGTTGCCAATTTTTTCAAGTTCGTCTGACCAGGCCTGTTCACTTGCGTCATCCGGCAGGCTTTCCATTACCTGATTGAGTTCAACATCCAGTTCCTTAAGTTGCTCCAGATAGTTGGCGGCCCGAATCTCCGTTGCCTGCGACTCCATTTTGCTCTTTTCAAGCAGTGCCCGAACATCCTGAATCTGATGCTCAATTCGACTACGCCCCTGCTCTCGCTCGCGAACCTCACGATCGATGTCTTCGAGGGAGTCCCGAGCCTCGGCCAGCTTTTGCTCTTCTGCCAGCCGGCGCTCCAACAGACCTTCAAGTTGCAACTTGAGATCCTCGATGGGTTCTTCCGCGCTTTCCCGGCTCTGCCTGAGAAATTCCAAACGTTCCTGAAGGCGCTCTTTCTGCATTTGCATGCGGTCAATGGTCTGCTTCAGACCATCTCTCTGACTGTTAAGGGATTGCAGCTGCAGTTGGAGTTGATGGGCACGGTCCCGGTCGTGTCGGGCTTCCTGGCGCAATCGATCGAGCTTCTCACGCAATGAATCTCGCTGTTCTAACAGGCGCTCTTTCTCTTCGTCGGTATCTTCGGTCGAGGCCAGAGCCTGTTGCCACTCCTCCCG
>CAZWEP010000011.1:35334-65655 GCA_964632565.1 uncultured Marinobacter sp.
TCAACCGCAAATTCCCAGCCCGGCTGTATCACCAGATTTTTGGCAAGCCGTTTGGCGCTGCCAAGGTTCCGCTGAGCCAGCCAGTCTTTCAAGGAATCGTTCTGTTCGCCCATCTGTTCGTCCAGCAAAGCCTGTTGAGAATCCAGGGACGCCCGCAGACTCTGGACCGCCTGCCTTGCCTCTATGGCAGCTTGCTCTGCCTCTTTATGATTCTGACGAGACTCCTGAAGATCTTCTTGAAGCGCATCGATCTTTTCCGAAGCATCGTCCCGTTTCAGAGACAACTCCTCTTGTTGTTCAAGAAGTGATTCGAGTTCTACCCGGTCAACCTGGCCTTCCAGCAAATCACGCTCATCACGCAAACGTTGATGTCTGCTGCGCAGCTGTTCAATGGCATCTTCAAGGGATCGAATTCGCGATTGAGAGAGTTCAGCCTGTCGACGAGCGTCAGATGCCCTGGCGCTGAATTCCTCCCAGCGCTGCTGCCACTCGCTCATGGCCTCTTCTGCTTGCTGAAGCTGCTCGCCGGAATCCTCCGAGGCATGGGCCAGGGACTCCTGCTCTGGCTCCAGTTCGTCCAGCTCCTGTTGGATGGCCCGGAGTTTCGATTCATCCTGTTCCAGCTCGCGGACAATCTCACGCTCATTCGCCATCGCCTGATCTAGCTCGGCCGCCGATTGCCTGCTGCGCTCCCGCTGGTGCTCAATGCTCTGTTCAATACGGGCTATGTCGGAGCCGGCTTCATAATAACGGGCCTGGGCCCGGTTAAAATGTTCGTTTCTCTCCTGGTGGTTTTCCCTCAGGGATTCGAGCGATGTTTCCAGACTGACGCGCTCGGTCAGATGTTTCTCCAGTTCCAACTCGTTGTCCCGTATCCGGACTTTGGATGACTGCAGATCTTTATCGAGAGATTGCCAGCGCAGAACGGTCAACTCGGCTTTTTTCTGCCGCTCTTCCTGCTTGTAGGTTTTATATTTTTCGGCTGCCTGGGCCTGACGTTCCAGGTGCTGTAACTGCCGGCCCAGCTCTTCACGGAGGTCTGTCAGCCGCTCCAGGTTTTCCTGGGTCCTGCGAATACGGTTCTCAGTTTCCCGTCGACGCTCCTTGTATTTGGAGATACCAGCCGCTTCTTCGATGTAGACACGTAACTCTTCAGGTTTCGCCTCGATCAACCTTGAGATCATGCCCTGCTCGATGATCGCATAACTACGCGGGCCAAGACCGGTGCCGAGGAAGAGGTCCGTGATATCCCGACGGCGACATTTGGAGCCATTCAGAAAATATTCGGACTGTCCTTCGCGGGACACCCGACGTCGTACGGAAATCTCATTAAATTTCACAAACTCGCCGGGAGCCGAGCCATCGCTGTTGTCGAAGACAAGCTCTATCGATGCCTGCCCAACGGGCTTGCGGGCACTGGACCCATTGAAAATAACGTCCGTCATGGATTCGCCACGAAGGTATTTCGCGGAACTTTCTCCCATCACCCAGCGAACGGCATCAATAATATTGGACTTTCCGCACCCGTTGGGCCCAACAACGGAGGTCATATTGGAGGGAAACGGCACCGTTGTTGGATCAACAAACGATTTGAAACCAGCGAGCTTGATCGATTTCAGGCGCATGTCAGCCGTTGGCCCCCTCACCGAGAATACTGAGCACCTGTTGACGCTGGTGCTCTCCAAAATGTCGAATTACCGACTCCAGGCGTTCTGTGTCGTCAGTTTTTGCCGCATCCGCAAGCTGCTGGAAGAACTGGGCGGTAGCCCGCAACTCCCCACGGAAGTTTTCAAGCGCAACGAAGTAGGTACGGCTAATCGCAGGCTTGAAGTTTTCGAGGGTTTCTTCCAGGAACGGATTGCCCACCAGCTCAGAGGCGTAGGTCATTACGCCAAAACCGGCGTCGATGACTTTTTCTGTCGCATCTGGGCCGGTGGAATTGAACGCATCAATGACGGTCTGCAATTCCCTCACCTGACTCATGATTCCGGACAACTCCTGCCCTGACCAGCGCTCGAGCACTTTCCTCCCGAGCATGCACAGAAGGTCGATGTAAATGTCGTACAAGCTGTTGACCAGATCCGGTGTCAGTTCAGAAACCACCGCACCACGCCTGGGGAATATGTTGACCAGGTGCCTGCGCTGAAGGATCAATAGGGCCTCTCTCACAGATCCACGACTGACGTTCAATTCCCCGGATACCTTCAGTTCCTGGATTCGTTCACCCGGCGAGAGTTCACCGGTCACAATTCGCTGGCCAAGATGCTGGGCAATCTGCTCTGACAGACTTTCGGGGGCCTGAAACCTCATAATGTGGGAAGATTCCTTTCAAACGACGCCTGAACAAACACCGAAGTTTACCCCACCCGCACCTTTCAGCCCAATCCCTTTACCGTTATTTAGGTGCTAAACAACGGACCGGCAATGTCCTGCCAGAATTTTGGCAATGCACGCGTAAATTGAACGCATTATCTCACCTTTATTTAAAGAATATCCCGTAAACCACTGTTAATAGGACGTTTATAAATAGTGGCAAGGTTACTGCAAACACCTGCACAAACCGATTAATCAGGCCGAGAACCGTGAAACAGATCCCGACCATCGCTAATGCGACACAGACCACCCAGAAGCTCGCAACCCTGCTCTCCTCAAAAAAAGCCTGGGCGGAATCTCCCGATGTGTTAACGCGGCTTACCCGGCGTCTGTCTACGACTCTCTCGCTCGAAAACCAGATGGGTATACTGGCAGAGGAAGTGACCTCGGTAATTCCTTTCGACAGCATGAATTATCGCCACCGGATTGCAGAAAGAGATTTCGTCTTCGCGACCGGATTGGGTGGGCCTCACAACTGCGAGTACCGCCTCTCGCTCGAAGGTCAGAACTACGGCACACTGATCTTTAACCGTAGAAAGCGATTTTCGGATAAGGAGTTGGAAGGAATTGAGCTGCTTATCGGCGCTGCAATCTGCCCGATACGAAATGCCTGCCAATTCATTGCCGTAGAACAGGCCGCACTGACCGATTCTCTGACGGGCGTACCCAACAAAAGAGCAATGGACGATGCCCTGGCTCGTGCTTCTTCAATCGGTAACCGGCACCGGCAGGACTATTCTCTGATTCTGTGCGATCTCGATCATTTTAAATCCATCAATGATCATCACGGACACGTCATTGGCGATCATGTTCTGGCGTTGGCAGCCAAAGAGATCAAGAAAGCGATCAGACAGTCTGACGAAGTATATCGATTTGGCGGAGAGGAATTTGCGATCCTACTGCCTCACACCAACGAAAAAGACTCCGTCGCAGTAGCAGACCGTATCCGGCAGTTTATGAGCACGATCAGTGTGCACTGCGGAGACACAACGCTTTCTGTAACGACAAGCTGCGGTGTCGCAATGCACCTTCGCAACGAAGATGCATCACAGTGGCTGGCCAGAGCCGATGAGGCTCTCTATCAGGCAAAAGCTGGCGGTAGGAATTGCACGCGGGTCTTCGCGGCCATTTGCAGCTGAGAAGAACGTTTAGCGATGAGGTTTTTTTCGAGCTGACTTTTCAGCTTGCCTTGGCTCCGAAGAAACCTGCCACCGAGGTGTGCCGGGCTTTCGGCGACTCGGTGCCCCCTGTTTTTTCCGCTTACGGTCATGGGCTTTTTGTTCCGAAGGCGTCTTGGCTGGAATCTCAACGGGCTCCAGCCCCACCGAACGGCTAAGCGTATCAACTGCCTTTTGATCAAGCTCTTCCCACTTACCCATGCTCAAGCGACTCGGTAGGAATATGGGCCCATAACGGACCCGTTTCAGTCGGCTGACACGCACACCCTGGGATTCCCAGAGTCGCCGAACTTCACGATTCCGACCTTCCATCAGGGTGACATGAAACCACTGATTCATGCCTTTGCCACCCGCCTCAGATATATCGGTAAAACGCGCCAGGCCATCCTCCAGGACGACGCCTTCCTGAAGTCGACTAATCATTGCTTCGTCGATCTCCCCGAAAACGCGAACCGCATATTCACGGTCAACGCTGTGCGACGGATGCATCAAGCGATTGGCCAGTTCGCCGTCAGTGGTAAACATGACCAGTCCGGTTGTGTTGATATCCAACCGGCCGATAGCTATCCAACGGTGGTCACGCAGTTTTGGAAGCCGATCAAACACCGTAGGACGACCTTCAGGGTCTCGGCGGGTTGTTACCTCGCCTTCAGGTTTGTTGTAGATTAGAACCCGTCGAACAACCTCGGCCCCCGCTGAAATATCGAGTTTCTTACCATCGAGCTCAATCCGATCTGACGCAGTGGCTTTCTGGCCCGGCTGAACAGTGACGCCGTTTATCAATAAGCGACCTTGTTCGATCCAACCCTCAACGTCACGGCGGGAGCCAACGCCCGCGCGTGCCAGCAGTTTCTGAATGCGTTCTGGAGCCTGCTCGCCCCGAGCATCGGCACGACTACGCCGATTGGTTGATGGTGGGCGATCTGCCGCCATTTGGATTTCCTTGTGAAACGGACGTTTCTCGTTAGTGAAGTGTTTGGCTGTCTTCTGAATCAGAACTATTCGGAGCGTCATCTGATTCGTCAGCCACAGGAGTCGCTGTCGACTCAAATTCGATTTCAGCCTGCATATTCTTTTCGATTTCCCGACCAATTTCCTCGAGATCACGAATCTCAGAGAGCGGTGGCAGCTGATCAAGCCCCTCAAGATTGAAGTAATCCAGAAACTGGCGCGTTGTAGCATACATGGCCGGGCGGCCGGGTACGTCACGATGGCCAACCACCCGGACCCACTCGCGCTCCTGCAGGGTACGAATTATATTGCTGCTGACCGTCACACCGCGGATATCCTCGATTTCACTGCGGGTGATCGGCTGTCGATAAGCAATCAATGCCAGAGTTTCCAGCAAAGCCCTAGAATAACGCTGAGGCTTCTCCTCAAATAGCCGGCCGACCCATGGGGCGTAGGCTTCACGAACCTGTAGGCGATATCCACTGGCAACATGCTTGAGCTCGAATCCGCGACCTTCACAGGCGGAATCGAGCATCATCATTACGTGTTCCATGACCTGCCTGGCCGGACGCTCTTCCTCGGCAAACAATTCCCTGAGTTGGTCCAGAGACAGCGGTTTACCCGCCGACAACAGAGCAGCTTCGGTGATGGCTTGAATTTTCAGAAGATTCTCTTCGTTCATATCGCAAATCCAACCTGAAATGTCGCGGCTTCGCGGTCAGCTAACAGCCCTTGCCCGAACATGGATTGGGCCCAGAACTTCGCCCTGCACAACTTCAATCAACTGTTCCTTTACCAGTTCAAGCGTTGCCAGAAAACTGACGACTACACCCAGACGGCCTTCTTCCGGCGTAAATAGACTTTCGAAAGTGACAAACTGGTCGTCTGTTAGCCTGGCAAGAATGGCAGACATTCGCTCCCGCGTGGACAGCCGTTCTTTCTCAACGTGATGGCTGGTGAACAAGTCAGCCCGTGCCAATACTCCCTGCAGTGCCAGTAACATCTCTCGCAATTCGACATCCGGATGAGTCTGGCTCGATGGCAGTTTCGGCAATGCCGCCGCGGCTGAAAAACTATCCCGATCCTGACGTGGCAACGCATCTATGTCCTCAGCAGCCTGCTTGTAGCGCTCGTACTGCTGCAGTCTGCGAATCAGTTCTGCCCTTGGATCGATCTCTTCTTCATCTTCGGTTTCCTGGCGCGGCAGCAGCATCCGGGATTTGATTTCCGCCAGCGTGGCGGCCATCACCAGGTACTCGGCGGCCAATTCAAATCTCATCGCCTCAACGGCGCTGATGTAATCCATGTATTGGCGCGTGATCTCGCTGACATCGATATTCAAGATGTCCATATTCTGGCGGCGAATAAGATACAACAGCAGGTCCAGCGGGCCCTCGAATGCCTCGAGGAACACGGCTAGTGCATCGGGCGGAATGTAGAGATCGTTTGGAAGATCCACAACCGGTTGACCGGACACCCTGGCCAGTGGCGCTGGGCCCTCTGCCGTAGCCGAAGCTTCAGCGTCGGACGTATGTTCTGTGGATTCTTCGGTCATCCCGGCTCCCGCGCACTCAAGCGCTGGTTCAGCGGTAATTCAGTCCCATGGCTTCCCGGACTTCTTCCAGAGTGTCTCTGGCGGCATCCCGGGCCTGCTCACAACCTTCTTCGATGATAGCGCGAACGAGATCAGGATTGTTCTCATATTCGGCCGCACGCTCATGCAGAGGCTTCTGCTCTTCAACAATGGCATCGATCAGGGGCTTTTTACACTCCAGACAACCAATGCCCGCACTTCGACATCCAGTTTGAACCCATTCCTGAGTATCTTTGTCTGAGTACACCTGATGCAGACCCCAGACCGGACACATTTCAGGCTCACCCGGATCCGTGCGCCGCACCCGTTGCGGATCCGTCTGCATGGTGCGTATCTTTTGCGATACTGTGTCAGGATCTTCCCGCAGTCCGATGGTGTTGTTGTAGGACTTTGACATCTTCTGGCCATCAAGACCCGGCATTTTTGATTCCGGCGTCAGTAACGGCTGAGGTTCAGGCAGAATCACTTTGCCGCCACCTTCAATGAAACCGTACAGGCGTTCACGGTCACCGATCGAAATGTTTTGCTGTTCTTTCAACAGGGCGCGGGCCGTTTCCAGTGCTTCCATGTCACCCTCTTCCTGGTACCGCTTTTTCAGGGTGCGATAAAGCTTGGCGTTTTTCTTTCCCATTTTAACAATGGCGCCTTCTGCCTGCTCCTCAAATCCGGGCTCACGACCGTAAATATGGTTAAAACGGCGGGCGATCTCACGGGTAATTTCAACATGTGAGACCTGGTCTGCCCCAACCGGAACGCGGCCGGCACGGTACATCAGTATGTCGGCGCTTTGCAGCAGCGGATATCCCAGAAATCCATAGGTCGCCAGATCTTTCTCGCGGAGTTTTTCCTGCTGGTCTTTGTAGGTAGGAATCCGCTCCAGCCAACCGAGGGGGGTGATCATGGAGAGAAGCAGGTGCAATTCTGCGTGTTCCGGCACTTTTGACTGGATGAACATTGTCGAGGAGCCCGGGTTGACCCCTGCGGCCAGCCAGTCGACGACCATGTCCCAAACGCTTTGCTCAATACCGGAAGGGTCGTCGTAGTTGGTGGTCAAAGCATGCCAGTCTGCGACGAAGAAAAAGCATTCGAATTCATGCTGGAGTTTTACCCAGTTTTTCAGAACACCGTGATAATGGCCAAGATGCAGTTTGCCCGTTGGGCGCATGCCAGACAGTATCCGCTGCTGGGAATCTACAGAACTCAAAGCACGAACTCCTTTTGTTGGATAAATCAGCTCTCCCGATGGCGAACTGACCGGGCATTATAGTCTTATGAGCGTCTGGCGTTAAGCAACTCATGCAAAAGCTGCAAAGACCAGAAACGAAAAAACCCCCGTAACCCAAACGCGGGCCCGGGGGTCATAGGATCAACCGACGATTACCAGCCGGTGATTTCCTTGAGGGCCTGGCCGATTTCGGCGAGGCTCCGAACCGTTTTCACACCGGCGTCGCCCAGCGCCGCGAACTTCTCATCCGCCGTGCCTTTACCGCCGGAAATGATGGCGCCAGCGTGGCCCATCCGCTTACCCGGAGGTGCCGTTACGCCCGCAATGTAGGATACGACGGGCTTGGTAACGTTCTCTTTGATGAACGCAGCCGCCTCTTCCTCAGCGGTACCGCCAATCTCACCGATCATGACAATGGCCTCTGTCTGAGGGTCGTCCTGCAGCATCTGCAGAATATCGATGAAATTAGAGCCAGGAATCGGGTCACCACCAATACCGACACATGTGGACTGACCGTAGCCAAAATCGGTGGTCTGCTTGACCGCTTCGTAGGTCAAAGTACCGGAGCGGGAAACAATGCCCACCTTGCCCGGCTTGTGAATGTGGCCTGGCATGATACCGATTTTGCTTTCACCCGGAGTGATGACACCTGGACAGTTCGGGCCAATCATCTGAACGCCTTTCTTGTCGACGTACTCCTTTGCATAGAGCATGTCGATCGTCGGAATGCCTTCAGTGATACAAACGATCAGACGAATACCGGCGTCTGCCGCTTCGATGATCGCGTCTTTACAGAATGGCGCAGGTACGTAAATGACCGTCGCTTCTGCTCCGGTTTTCTCGACCGCCTCGCGAACGGTGTTGAACACCGGCAGACCAAGATGTTCGGTTCCACCCTTGCCCGGGCTTACGCCACCGACCATTCGTGTGCCGTATTCAATTGCCTGCTCGGAGTGGAACGTACCCTGAGCACCGGTGAAACCCTGGCAGATGACCTTGGTGTCTTTGTTAATCAGGATGCTCATTATTTACCCTCCGCGGCTTTAACGACTTGCTCTGCGGCGTTGGCCAGACTGGTCGCTGCGATGATATTCAAACCACTGTCGGCAAGCACCTGAGTACCCTTCTCTGCATTGTTGCCTTCCAGACGAACAACGACTGGCACCTTAACGCCAACCTCCTTGACTGCTCCGATGATGCCCTCTGCAATCATGTCGCAGCGAACAATGCCGCCAAAGATGTTAACCAGTACGGCCTTCACAGCGGAATCAGACAGGATGATTTTGAACGCTTCCGAAACGCGCTCCTTCGTCGCACCGCCACCAACGTCGAGGAAGTTCGCTGGCTGGCCACCAGACAACTTGATGATGTCCATAGTGCCCATCGCAAGACCAGCACCGTTCACCATACAGCCGATGTTGCCTTCCAGTGCCACGTAGTTGAGCTCCCACTTGGCCGCTTCGGCTTCACGGGAATCTTCTTGAGACGGATCGTGCATCTCATGAATCTTCTTTTGACGATACAGCGCATTGCCGTCAACGCCGATTTTCGCGTCCAGGCAGTGAAGATCGCCAGCCGGTGTAATCACCAGCGGGTTGATTTCAAGCAGTGCAAGGTCGCGTTCTTCGAACAACTTTGCCAGGCCCAGGAAAATCTTGGTGAACTGGCCAATCTGCTTACCTTCAAGACCCAGCTTGAACGCCAGCTCGCGTCCCTGATACGGCTGAGCGCCGACCAGCGGATCGATCTCCGCTTTCAGGATTTTTTCTGGTGTCTCTTCGGCGACCTGTTCGATCTCAACGCCACCCTCAGTCGATGCCATAAAGACGATGCGGCGAGTGCCACGATCGACAACAGCGCCCAGATACAGCTCCTGGTCGATGTCAGTGAGGGACTCAACGAGAATCTTGCTGACTGGCTGACCGTTTTCATCGGTTTGGTAGGTGACCAGTTTTTTGCCAAGCCAATGCTCGGCGAACGCCCGGATCTCATCCTTGCTTTTGACCAGCTTTACACCACCGGCTTTACCACGACCGCCAGCATGCACCTGCGCCTTTACAACCCAGGCATCACCGCCAATCTCGTCCGCTGCAGCGACAGCTTCTTTGGGCGTATCGCAGGCAATGCCCTTGGATACTGGCAGGCCGTATTCGGCGAACAACTGCTTGCCCTGATATTCGTGCAAATTCATAGTTTTCGTCCCGCTTTCTGATGGAGGATAACCACATACGGAAATTGAACCCGCAAATGCGAATTCTCGTTGGCAGGCCGGGGATCACCGCAGCCCGCACTTAACGCAACCGGAAATCAGCTGTTTTAAAAGCAGCGGGGCGCCCTCGTTGGCGCCCCACTTTCCTGGTTTTGCGTTACTTCTTTTTGCGACGGTTTGCGACGTGAATCGCTCCGCCGTCAACCGCCAACGCTGCTTCGTGTACAGACTCAGAAAGAGTCGGATGCGCAAAGCAGGTCAGCGCCAGATCTTCTGCGCTGGAACCGAATTCCATCGCGATCACGCCCTGAGCAACGATCTCCGACGCCTGCGGCCCCACCACATGGAAACCGAGAATCCGGTCCGTTTTCTCATCAGCGATGATTTTCACCATGCCGAAGGCGCCGTTTGCAGCCATGGCCCGACCGTTTGCCGCGAACGGGAACACGCCGGTTTTGTAGGCTTCGCCCGCGGACTTGAGCTCTTCCTCTGTCTTACCGACCCAGGCTACTTCCGGGAAGGTGTAAATGACGTTTGGAATACAATCGTAATTCACCTGTGGCTTGTGCCCGGCAATTCGCTCAGCAACCATAACGCCCTCTTCAGACGCTTTGTGAGCGAGCATTGGGCCGCGCACCACATCGCCAATGGCCCAAACGCCTGGTGCTTCGGTCTTACAGGTGTCGTCCACATAGATGAAACCGCGCTCATCCATCTGGACGCCGGCATCTTCTGCAAGCAGGTTGTCGGTGTATGGACGGCGACCAACGGCCACAATCAACTTGTCGAACTTCTGCTCCTGCTTACCTTTGGCATCTTCGTAGTTCACATAGACCAGTTTACGCTTCACTTCCGCGCCGGTCATACGGGCACCCATGATGATGTCGAGGCCTTTCTTCTTGAATTGCTTCAGTGTGTCCTTGGCGACCTGCTGATCCACTGCTGGCAGGAAGGTCTCCTGCGCTTCAAGAACGGTAACCTCAGCACCCAGTCTCGCCCACACGCTGCCAAGTTCCAGACCAATGACACCGGCCCCGATGATACCCAGTCGCTTTGGAACCTCATCAAACTCAAGTGCCCCTTCAGAGTCCACAATGTATTCACCATCAAACGGTGCAGGTGGGATCTGGATAGGTTTGGAACCACTTGCGAGAATGACGTTCTCAGCTTCATAGGTGGTTGCTTTGCCGTCCTTGTCGGTAACCTCTACCTTGCGGTTCGCGAGCAGCTTGCCGTGACCGTGGATCGAAGTAACACCATTGGACTTGAACAGGCCGGCAATGCCGCCAGTCAACTGCTTAACGATGCCGCTCTTCCGCTCCATCATCTTGGCGATGTCGATTTTGACGTCTTTGGCAATGATGCCCTGCATGTCGAAGTCGTGGCTGGCTTCCTCATACTTGTGAGAAATCTCCAACAATGCCTTTGACGGAATACAGCCAACGTTCAAGCAGGTGCCGCCAAGCACCTGGCTTTTTCCATCTTCACCGGTCCAGGATTCTACACAGGCCGTTTTTAAACCAAGCTGGGCTGCTTTGATGGCGGCAACATAACCACCGGGGCCCGCGCCGATGACAATAACGTCGTACTTATCAGACATAGTTAATCCCGTTTGTGATTCGTTAAGTTAATGCTTAGACGTCCAGCAGAATACGCGCCGGATCCTCCAGCATTTCCTTGATCGCTACGAGGAACTGTACCGCCTCTTTACCGTCAATCATGCGGTGGTCATAGGACAGCGCCAGGTACATCATCGGCTGAATCTCGACCTTCCCATTCACCGCCATCGGACGCTCCTGGATCTTATGCATGCCCAAAATTGCGGTTTGAGGCGGATTTAGAATCGGCGTGGAAATCAACGAACCGAAAATACCGCCATTGGTGATGGTGAAGGTGCCGCCGGTCATTTCTTCAATGCCGAGTTTGCCTTCCTTCGCCTTGGTGCCGTATTCGACAATTTTCTTTTCAATGTCTGCCAGACCCAGGCCATCCACATCGCGGACTACCGGAACCACAAGCCCGCGGTCGGTGGATACCGCAACACCAATGTCCTGATAGCCATGATAAACCATGTCGTTACCGTCGATGGACGCATTCACTGCAGGGAACCGCTTTAGAGCTTCGGTGGCCGCTTTGGCAAAGAACGACATGAAACCAAGCTTGATGCCATGACGCTTTTCAAAGGATTCCTTGTACTGCTTGCGCAATTCCATGACCGGCCCCATGTTCACCTCATTAAAGGTGGTCAACATGGCGGCCGTTTGCTGGGCATTAACCAGACGCTTGGCGATGCTGGCGCGCAGACGCGTCATCGGGACGCGCTTTTCTGGGCGCTCGCCAACACCAACATTCACTTCCGGCATATCCCCTGGAGGCGCACCGGCAGGCTTCGAGGATGCACTTGAAGATTTGCTCGCATCCACATGATTCTGAACGTCTTCTTTGGTGACGCGACCATCTTTACCTGTACCCTTGATCGCTTCAGGATCAACACCATTCTCTTCGGCAAGCTTGCGAGCCGCCGGGCTCAAGATAGCTTCTCCCGATGACTGAGCAGCGGTACCGGAATCGGAACTTTCTGCTTTGTCAGCGCTATTGTCGGATTCTGCTTTGGCCGCAGGCTTGGATTCGCCCGCTGCGCCTTCCTTGAATTTCCCAACGACCTCACCACTCTCGACGGTGTCGCCCTCAGATTTGAGCACTTCTTCGATCACACCATCTGCAGGCGCAACGACCTCCAGCACAACCTTGTCTGTCTCAATATCGACAATCAGCTCGTCTCGTGAACACGCTTCGCCTGGCTGCTTATGCCAAGTCGCGATCGTGCCTTCTGCGACCGACTCTGGAAAAACGGGGGCTTTTATTTCAGTTGACATCTCGGATCCTTAGTTCGGTAGCTCGTCAGATTTCAAAAGCGTCGTTTACGAGTTTTTTCTGCTCTTCCACATGAACAGACATGTGCCCACACGCCGGAGCAGCGGAGGCGTCGCGGCCAGCATACTGCAAATACAGCTTGGGGTTGTGCCGATGCAAAGCATTGCGCATATGGTGCTGGCTACAGTACCACGCGCCCTGATTCATCGGCTCTTCCTGACACCAGACGACGTGCTTTAGCTTGGTATACTCGGACAGAAGCTCGTCAAGATCATCAGCGGGAAACGGGTACAGCTGCTCAATCCGCACAATCGCAACATCGTCCCTTTCCTCGCTCTTTTTGCGTTCAAGCAGGTCAAAGTACACCTTGCCGCTGCACAGAATGAGTCGAGTCACTTTTTTCGGGTCGGACGGCTCTTTTTCCGGCAGCACCGTTTTGAATGTGCCGGTAGTGAGGTCATCCAACTCCGAAGTCGCTTCTTTATGTCGCAACAGGCTCTTTGGTGTAATCGCCACCAACGGCTTTCTCAGAGGGCGTTTTACCTGCCGGCGCAGCATGTGAAAAACCTGCGATGGTGTCGTAGGAACACACACCTGAATGTTGTGTTCTGCCGAGAGCTGCAGGAATCGCTCCAAACGAGCTGAACTGTGCTCTGGCCCCTGCCCCTCATAGCCATGCGGCAAAAGCAGCGTAAGGCCGCAGAGGCGTCCCCACTTGTGCTCACCGCTGGTGAGGAACTGGTCGATAACGACCTGCGCACCGTTGGCAAAGTCACCAAACTGGGCTTCCCAGACAACAAGCCCAGTCGGCGATGTGGTGGAATAGCCGTATTCGAAGGCCATCACTGCCTCTTCAGACAGCAGCGAATCATAGATTTCGAACTTGGGCTGATCTTCGGACAGATGTTCCAGCGCAATGTGCGTGGAGCCGTCTTTCTGGTTATGCAGCACCGCGTGCCGGTGAGAGAAGGTGCCGCGGCCAACATCCTGACCGGTAATCCGGATCGGATGCCCCTCGTCTAGCAGAGTGGCATAGGCCATCATCTCGCCGAAACCCCAGTTGATGGAGAGTGCTCCGGCGGTCATTTTCTCCCGGTCACTGACGATCTTTGAAACCTGGCGCTGAACACTGAAACCTTCCGGCAAGTGGGTCAGGCTTTTGCCAAGCTTCTGAATCGTCTTCAGGGCAACGCTAGACTTACACTTGGCGGTCCACTCGTGCCCCAGGTACGGCGTCCAATCGACGTAAAGGTCTTTGTTCGGCTGTTTAACCAGTGATTTTACAACGTGGTCGCCCTGATCCAGCGCATCGCGATAGTCCAGCTCAATTTGTTTAACGTCCTCTTCCGAAAGCACCTTCTCGGCAACGAGCTTTTCGGCATAAAGATTACGGGTTGTTTTGAGCTTCCGAATCTTCTCGTACATCACTGGCTGGGTTGCCGCTGGCTCATCGGCTTCGTTGTGACCGCGACGGCGGTAACAAACCAGATCAATGACCACGTCCTCTTTAAACTCGTTGCGGTAATCCATCGCCATCTGCGATGCGAAAAGCACTGCCTCAGGATCATCCGCGTTGACGTGCAGGATTGGCGCCTGGATCATCTTGGCCACGTCCGTGCAGTACTCAGTCGAACGCGCGTCTTCCTGCTTACTCGTTGTGAAGCCAACCTGGTTGTTGATGACAATGTGGATGGTTCCACCAACACCATAGCCACGGGTCTGAGACATCTGGAACGTCTCCATGACCACGCCCTGGCCTGCAAAGGCAGCATCACCGTGCATGATAATAGGAACGCATTGGCTGCCATCAGTGTCATTCCTGCGGGTTTGCCGGGCGCGAACTGAGCCCTCGACAACCGGCGACACGATCTCCAGGTGAGACGGATTGAAAGCCAGAGCCAGGTGAATCTCACCGCCTTCAGTCATTACGTTCGACGAGAAGCCCTGGTGATACTTGACGTCACCAGAACCTGAATCCGCGAGCTTCTTGCCCTCGAACTCGTCAAACAATTCTTTCGGGTTTTTACCAAGGGTGTTTACCAACACGTTCAGACGGCCGCGGTGCGCCATGCCAAGCACGACCTCTTTGGCGCCATAACTGCCCGCTCTCTGGATGAGCTCGTCCAGGCATGGAATCAAACTTTCACCGCCTTCCAGACCGAAGCGTTTAACACCTGGGTATCGAGAACCCAGGTACTTTTCGAGGCCTTCAGCGGCAGTCAGACGCTCAAGTAGATGCTTTCGGGTAGGCACTTCGTAATTTGGCAGAGACTTGACTGGCTCCATGCGCTGCTGAAACCACCGTTTGATGCGGGTATCGACGATGTGCATGTACTCTGCACCGATACTTTCGCAATAGGTCTGGCGAAGACCGTCCACGATGTCTCGCAACTTCATGGTCTCGGCGCCAAAATTCAGCGAGCCGGTCTGAAACTCTAGATCGTAATCTGTCTCGGTGAGCTCATGGAAGGCAGGATCGAGATCTTCAACCTTGGGGCGGTCCCAGACACCCAGTGGGTCCAGTTTCGCCTCCTGGTGTCCCCGGAATCGATAGGCGTTAATCAGCTGCAGGACACGAATCTGTTTCTTGTCAGCATCAACCGTAGCGCTTGCAGGTACGCCGCCAGATGCCAGATAACGCTGATTCTTCGAAATGTGCTCGAACTGTTGGCGAATAGAGGAATGATTAACATCACGCCCCTTGTAGCCGTCAACGCTGGGGAGTTTATCGAAATAGCTTCGCCACTCTTCGGGAACGGCGTTGGGGTCTGTCAGGTAGGTCTCGAAAAGCTGTTCAACGTAGGCAAGATTCCCGCCCTGAAGATGGGAAGTCTGCCACAACTGCTCCATTATGCTTTCGTGCATTTTGAATAGCTCACCTTGGGCTGGTGCGGGGAGCCCGATATGGTCGGCCAGGGGTAAATCTCAGTCAATACGGGTTTTTACGGGATCGACTTTGGCCACCATATCCAACATGGATGTTTTCCTTTCCCCGGTGGTTTTACTCTGCAAAAGCCGTGGAGAAGCCTTTTAAGCTTCAACCACGGCTCGCGTAGTCTGCACGCCCCTAAGACTTATGACCATAAGCCTTTGGTTGAAGTCCCGCTTCGTTGCGAAGACCTCTGGGTGCCATATTTTTCAGCAAAGTATAGCTGTCTTAATCCAATCCTGCTCAGGTTGCCCGTTGCAGCAGCAGATCCCGAATGTGGCCAATCGCCCTTGTGGGGTTCAGACCTTTCGGACAAACACTAACACAGTTCATGATGCCGCGGCACCGGAAGACGCTGAATGGATCATCCAGGTTCGCCAGGCGCTCTTCCTGAGCCGTATCTCGGCTGTCAGCCAGGAAGCGGTAGGCCTGCAACAGACCAGCCGGGCCGATAAACTTGTCCGGATTCCACCAGAAAGATGGGCACGACGTGGAACAGCATGCACAAAGAATACATTCGTACAGGCCGTCCAGCTTCTCACGGTCTTCGGGAGTCTGCAGCCGCTCAATAGCCGGTTCTGGCGTATCATTGACCAGGTAAGGCATCACTTTTTCGTACTGCTTGTAGAACAGGCTCATGTCGACGACCAGATCCCTGATCACAGGCAGGCCAGGCAGTGGACGAAGCACCAGTTTGTTCTTCTTGACCACTTCGGACAGCGGCGTGATGCATGCCAGCCCGTTTTTGCCGTTCATGTTCATGCCATCAGAACCGCAGACGCCTTCTCGACAGGAGCGGCGGTACGCCATGGTGGTGTCCTGCTCCTTAATCAGGTTCAGGACGTCCAGCACCATCAGATCTTTGCCTTCCGGAATTTCAACATCCACGTCCTGCATATAGGGCGCGCTGTCGGTCTCCGGGTTGTAACGATAAAGACTTACCAACATTGTTACATCCCCCCTTAGTAAGTCCGGACTTTCGGTTCGAAAGTATCAACTGTCTTAGGTGTGAAGTTTACATCACGCTTGCCCAAACGACGCTCCAGCGGGAAGTAAATGGAGTGCTTCAACCAGTTGTCATCATCGCGCTCTGTGTAGTCGTTGCGCGCGTGAGCACCGCGGCTTTCCTTGCGCTCGTAGGCCGAAATCGCTGTAGCCAGAGCTACCTCGTAAAGGTTGTCCAGCTCCAGGGCCTCGATGCGCGCGGTGTTGAACGCGTTACTGGTATCGGTCAGCTTGGTGTTCTTGACGCGCTCGCCAATGGCTTCGAGCTTCTTCAGCCCTTCTTCCATCGCCTCGCCATCACGGAAAACACCGAAGTACAGCTGCATGCAAGCCTGAAGATCCTTACGAACCTCAGCAACACTCTCGCCTTCTGTGGCGCTGTTGAGCCGGTCCAGACGCGCCATGGCCTTTTTGATATCTTCCTCAGTTGCTCCGTCTGCCTCAAAGCCGCCACGCAGCTGCTCTTCTATATAGAGGCCAGCAGAACGACCAAATACCACCAGGTCCAACAAAGAGTTACCACCGAGGCGGTTCGCACCGTGTACCGATACACACGCTGCTTCACCGCAGGCGAACAGTCCGGGGATCGGCTTGTCTTTGCCATCCGAATCCTGAGTCAGTGCCTGACCACCAACGGTCGTTGGAATACCACCCATCATATAGTGGCAGGTCGGTACGACGGGCACGGGCTCTTTGACAGGATCAACGTGTGCGAACGTTCTGGACAGTTCACAGATACCCGGCAACCGCAGGTTCAGGGTTTCTTCACCAAGGTGATCCAGCTTCAGCAGCACATGATCTTTTTCAGGTCCGCAACCGCGGCCTTCGAGAACTTCAATGACCATCGCTCGCGCGACAACGTCACGGCCAGCCAGGTCCTTGGCGTTCGGTGCGTAGCGCTCCATGAAGCGCTCACCCTCTGAATTGATCAGATAACCACCCTCACCCCGGCAACCTTCCGTCACCAGTGTGCCGGCTCCGTAAATACCGGTCGGGTGGAACTGCCACATCTCCATGTCCTGCATTGGGAAGCCGGCACGCAATGCCATACCGATACCATCGCCGGTGTTGATCAGGGCATTGGTGGTCGACGAGTAGATGCGTCCCGCGCCGCCAGTTGCCAGTACCGTGGCCTTGGCTTTGATGTAGGCGACTTCGCCAGTTTCAATTTCGATGGCAACAACACCAACCACTTCGTCTTTGCTGTTTTTGACGAGGTCTACCGCGTACCACTCATTCAAGAAGGTAGTGCCGCCTTTGATGTTGGCTTGATAGAGCGTGTGCAGAAGCGCATGGCCGGTACGGTCCGCAGCCGCACAAGTACGAGCGGCCTGCCCGCCCTTGCCATAATCTTTTGACTGACCGCCAAACGGGCGCTGATAAATGCGACCCTGCTCGGTGCGCGAGAATGGCAGGCCCATGTGCTCAAGCTCGAACACCGCCTGAGGACCCACGGAACACATGTATTCCACGGCGTCCTGGTCGGCAATGTAGTCAGAGCCTTTTACGGTGTCGTACATGTGCCAACGCCAGTCGTCATTGGGGTCCGCGCTGGCAATCGCGCAGGTGATACCACCCTGCGCAGACACAGTGTGGGACCGAGTCGGGAAAACCTTGGTGATACACGCTGTATTAACGCCGGATTCGGTCAACTGGAGCGCAGCGCGCATACCGGAACCGCCACCACCAATGACGATGGCGTCGTAAGACATGGTCTTGATGTTAGCCATTAATTAAAGCCCCCACAGAATCTGAATGCCCCAAACCAAATACACAAACATGGCCAGGCCACAAACGGCCTGAAACAGAAAGCGCGGCGCTGTTGCTTTGATGTAGTCGGTGGAGATGGTCCACAACCCTACCCAGGCGTGGGCACCGATCGAAATCAAGGCAAGCAATGTGAATATGCGGAACCATGTTTGCCCAAACAGACCGGACCAGGTTTCGTAGTTCACGTCAGTCGTGAGCGCAAACCCGATCAGGAAAACTGTATACAGAGCAAGTACGTACGCGGTGACACGCTGGACCATCCAGTCGAAAACACCGCTGCGACCCAAATTCGTAACGCTGTTTACCATACCCAGACTCCTGCCAAGATAATGAGAATGACTGAAACGGCGATGGTAGCCTTGGCAGCGAGACGGCCGCTCTCCAGCTCTTCGCCGATGCCCATGTCCATCAAAAGGTGCTTGATGCCAGCAACCAGGTGGTACAACAAGGCAGAAAGGATGCCCCAGGTGATCAGCTTCGCCAGGAAGCTGTCCAGCAAGTCACTCATCTGGTTGAAGCCAGCCTCTCCACTGAGGGATAGGTCCAGTCCATACAGCATGAACGCAACACCAATGAAGATGATGATGCCGCTGATGCGGTGCAATATGGATGTAATCGCTGGCAACGGAAAATGAAACTTGCCGAGATCGAGATTTACTGGTCGTTTGCTATTCACAGCGCTCTCACACTCTCTCGTTGATCTGCAAGCCCGATCAATGCGGGTTTGCAGAGGGTTGGTATAGAAGGATCAGCGTATCCCTACGATGGTGCTACGCGATTGGCTCAGGAGGGAGGAAAATCGGCTCGTGCTCTTCTGAATTTCGGCACTGACTACCGACCTATCCCCGATTCCGGGCTACGGATTATAAGGAGTCACCTTTTCAATTACAAACGTGCAATGGCCTAAAAGCCCATGAAATCAGGGGCTGGGTTATTTGACTGCAAATGCGACAACGTCGATAAAATGGCTTTCAGGGATGGGCTCTAGCGGTCTCAGTCGTCGTTACACGGAACGCAATTACTGACAAATCTCGCCTGTTGAATTGACAAAAAAAGTCAACGCCCTATATTTTGGCGCCAATTTTGCGATAATACGCGCCTTCCAATGCTTCAAACGCTGAAAAAATAGACAGGAGAGCACCATGACCGACAAGAAAGCCACGCTTTCGGTGGGTGACAAGTCCATTGAACTACCGATGTACTCAGGCACCGTCGGCCCTGACGTAATTGATGTCCGCAGCCTCGTACAGCAAGGCGTCTTCACCTATGACCCGGGCTTTGTTTCTACAGCCGCTTGCGAGTCTGAGATCACCTACATCGATGGCGCAAATGGTGTTCTCCTTCACCGCGGGTATCCGATCGAAGAACTCGCTGAAAACTCCGATTATCTCGAAGTCTGTTATCTCCTGCTGAAAGGCGAGCTGCCCAGCGCCGAAGAGAACCAGAAGTTCCATCAAACGATCAAGAACCACACCATGCTTCACGATCAGATGCGCAACTTCTTCCAGGGTTTCCGCCGTGATGCCCACCCGATGGCCATCATGTGTGGTGTTGTCGGTGCCCTCTCTGCCTTTTACCACGACCAGATGGACGTGACTGACGAATACGAGCGCGAAATTACCGCGCACCGTCTGGTTGCTAAAATGCCGACCATCGCAGCCTGGTGTTATAAGTACAGCATTGGCCAGCCGTTCATGTATCCGCGCAACGACCTCTCTTACGCAGAGAACTTCCTGTACATGATGTTCGGTGTTCCCTGTGAGGAATATAAGCCGAACCCGATCCTGGCGAAGGCCATGGACAAGATCTTCATCTTGCACGCTGATCACGAACAGAACGCATCGACATCTACCGTTCGACTGGCCGGCTCAACGGGCGCTAACCCCTACGCGTGTATCGCATCCGGTATTGCCGCTCTGTGGGGACCTGCACACGGTGGCGCCAACGAAGCCGTGCTCGATATGCTGGCCGAGATCGGCGATGAGTCCAACATTGAAAAATACATCGCCAAAGCGAAAGACAAGGACGATCCGTTCCGTTTGATGGGCTTCGGTCACCGCGTCTACAAGAATTTCGATCCGCGCGCCAAAGTCATGGCGGAGACCGCCCATGAAGTGCTGAGTGAGCTGGGACTCGAGAATGACCCACTGCTCAAAATCGCCCAGCGTCTTGAGAAGATTGCCCTGGAAGATGAATACTTCGTTCAGCGGAAACTGTACCCGAACGTCGACTTCTATTCCGGACTGATCCTGAAAGCGATCGGCATCCCGACTTCCATGTTCACGGTGATTTTCGCATTGTCTCGCACCATTGGCTGGTTCTCACACTGGAACGAAATGGTGAGCGGAAACTACCGTATTGGCCGTCCGCGCCAGCTCTACACCGGTTCTGACGCAAGGTCTTATCCGAAGTCCTGATACTTCGACCGGTATTCGACTAAGGCCGCTATCCAGCGGCCTTTTTTGTGCCCTCCCATTCTGCAATCATGCGTATAACCGGATAACAAGACCAACAGCGGAGAACGACAATGGGCAAAAAGACGGCATTTCTGGGGCTTGGCGTCATGGGTTACCCGATGGCCGGACACCTGTCCGAAGCAGGACACGATGTCTCAGTGTGGAATCGGACTGCCTCAAAGGCTAAAGCCTGGGCCGGCGAATACAAAGGACGTGCCTGCGCGACGATCGCTGAGGCGGTCTCTGAGGCAGATATAGTCTTTGCCTGTGTAGGAGCAGACAAAGACCTCAAACAAATATTTGATGGCGCCGATGGCGTCATTGAGAACGCCAAAACCGGTGCCATACTGGTTGATCACACCACCGCTTCCGCCGGCATCGCGGAGCAGTTATCCAAAACTGCCAGTATCCGCGGGCTATCGTTCATCGACGCGCCTGTATCGGGCGGACAGCAAGGCGCGGAAAACGGAAAACTCACGATTATGTGTGGTGGCGATTCAGCCGCATTCGAAACCGCAAGATCCGCCATGGAGTGTTACGCCAAGGCATTAAACCTCATGGGACCGGTTGGGAGCGGCCAGAAAACAAAAATGGTGAACCAGATTGCCATTGCCGGTCTGGTCCAGGGACTTTCAGAAGCGCTTCATTTTGCAGAGCAAGCCAATTTGGACCTGACCAAAGTTGTCGACGTGATATCCAAGGGCGCGGCCCAGTCCTGGCAGATGGACAATCGGTCTGCAACCATGATTGATGGCGAGTTCGAACACGGCTTCGCAGTAAACTGGATGAGAAAGGACCTGGCCATCTGCCTCGAAGAAGCACGCAGAATCCACGCACGGATTCCCGTCGCCGCTCTGGTTGACCAATTCTATGGTGACGTTCAGGAAATGGGAGGTGGTCGCTGGGACACATCCTCATTGATTCAGCGCCTTCGTAATACCCACAAAACGTCTTAGTAAATGCGTCAAGATGGCGCATTTCTGTGCGCCATCTGCCCTTCCTTTGGACATAACCCATAATTCAAGTTCGTACACCTATGCGCGAATAATTGCTTAGGGCTCTGTTTTGTCGGTCGTTTTTCTCAAGCTGGCACAAACCATGCTGATTAAATACAAGATTAAAAAGACGCCAATGGCGGCGTCTGCCGACAGAACTAGCACAGTTGCACTTCCCTCTTGAGGGAAGGAGCCGCCAATTTTAGCGATTCATCCGGGACAACGGGGTCCACCTCTTCGAGAGGTGGGCCCTTTTTTTTATGGAAAGAAAGCTGAGTTATGGGCATTAAGCTAAACGCACCCAGAAAACTGAACACTCCTGCTCAGCGGGATGCAACCCTGCCCATCATCATTGTGGGTAATGGGCCTGTAGGTGGCCATGTTCTTCAGGAATTGACAAGGCTGGGTGCCCAATCCCCCATTCTTCAGTTTGGTAAAGAACAACGTCTGCCCTATGACAGAGTTGCGCTATCTAGCTTGTTGCAAGGCAGAGTGACAGCCGAGACCCTTTCCGTTCCCCAGGCGTCGTTGCCGAACGTCACTTACCATCACGGCACCGGAATCAGCCAAATCAACCCGGCCGACCAAACGGTGACAGACCAGGCGGGCAACGCTTATCCCTACGGCACGCTCATCCTGGCGCTGGGATCGAGCCCACACGTCCCTAATATACCAGGCAAGGAATTGTCAGGCGTATTCACATTCCGCGACTTTGAGGATGTGGAAAAGTTGCGTTCAAGGCACTTTCGAAGCACCCATTGTGTCGTGCTTGGAGGCGGCCTTCTGGGGATAGAAGCGGCAATTGGGATGAGCCGTTATGGCACACGAGTGACTCTCATTCACCACGCGCCGTTCCTGATGAATAAGCAGCTGGACGAACAGACGTCATCCAGGCTTTACAAGCAACTGACCAACTCAGGAATGGAGGTGTTGCTCGGCAATACCATAACCAGCATCACTGGTCGGGACCGTGTTGAATCCGTTCACCTGCGTGACGGTCGAATCCTCGAATGCGACACCGTACTTTTCTCAACCGGCATTCGTCCCAACATTGACCTTGCCCGATCAGCCGGTCTTGCCGTCGGATTGGGCATAAAAATCGATAGCAACCTGGAAACATCAATCCCGAACATCTTTGCCGTTGGCGAATGCGCAGAATATCGCGGTGAAACTTATGGTCTGGTCGCGCCCGGGCTGGAACAGGCCGCCAACCTTGCCAAGCAACTGACCGGCAGCCGTATTACCTACGCTGGGTCTGTCATGGCCAGCTCGCTGAAGGTGTCTGACCTGCCAGTTCACAGCGTTGGCACGGTGAGCGACTATGGCCCGGCCATGATGGATTGTGTCCTTCGCCACACAACCGAGGACCATGACCGACTGATCACCCTCTACCGGGGTCATATCGTTGGCGCCGCCGGTGTCGGCGATTGGCCCGAATTTGGGAGGCTGCGCGAGGCTCTGAAGAGCCGCACCCGCGTACTGCCCTGGCAGCGCCTGAGATTTGAAACCCATGGGCGGCTATTCGGCGACACCTCCACGGCGCTTCCAGACACAGCTATTTTATGCAACTGCCGGAGCATCACTGTCGGCGAGGTCCGAAGCCAGTTCGAGCCGGGAATGTCGACGCAGCAACTTTGCGAGGCCTCCGGCGCGTCCCAGGTATGTGGCAGTTGCGAGCCCCTTGTCGCCCAGGTCGCCGAAACCAAATCCGAGACAAAACCCGTTTCCCGTTTACCGATGATCGCTGGCCTGGTTGCGCTGATCTATGGCGCTTTGTTCTGGCTGTTGCCCGCATTTCCCGTTCAACAAAGCGTTGAAGCTTCCGAGATTCCCAAGCTTTGGAGCAACACAGTTGCCAGACAGTGGACCGGCTACACCCTGCTGGCGCTCGTTACCATGAGCATGGTAGTCAGCGCTGTGAAACGAGGCCCCGGGAAATGGGCAAAGGCCTTCAACTCGGCGCGAAACATCCATTTAGTACTGACCGTTTCTATGGCCATGTTGTTGCTGATCCACACGGGACTTCAAAACAGCGACAACCTTAATTTCGCACTGTTGAGCTGTGCGATTGCCCTCATCTTTCTGGGTGGCGTCACCTCTGTGCTTGTGGCGCTTGAGCCACGCTATCCGTCACTAACCCTTAAAACCTGGAAACGCCGTTTGGCCGGTTTCCATCTTTACGTTGCATGGCCTCTTCCCGTGCTTCTCGGATTCCACATTGTATCGGTGTATTACTTCTAGGTCCCTTGTATGAATAAGAAGTTACTGTGGGGAGTTTGGTTTATCGCGAGCCTTGGACTGGCCGGCTTTCTGGCGATGGAGCTTTTTGCCCAGGATCAGAAGCCGCACTTTCTGCCGGGCAAGACGTCGGTCGGTCATTTTCAGATAGAACTGGAGTGCTCTGCCTGCCATACAGAGTCATTCGCAGATCAGGATGCCGTTCAACAAGCCTGCGTTGATTGCCACGGAGAAGAACTAAAAGTCGCCCGGGACAGCCACCCGAAAAGCAAGTTTACCGATCCACGCAACGCTGATCGGCTCGCCAGGATTGATGCCCGATACTGCGTCAGTTGCCATGTCGAGCACACACCCGAAATTACCCGGGAAATGGGGGTTACCCAGCCCACTGACTTTTGCGCGTTCTGCCATCAGGAAATTGCGGAGGAACGACCGAGCCATGAAGGCATGGGGTTCGAAACCTGCGCCTCGGCTGGATGCCACAATTACCACGATAACCAGGCGCTCTATGAAGACTTCCTGCTCGAACACGCCAGCGGCCCTGATCTGCTGAAGGATCCGAACTTGCCGGTCAGCTCAATGCCTCAGGCCATCGAGGTATCCGGCATGGTCTGGTCCACGTTTGATCCAACCCAGACGCTGGCGAAAAAGGATTCCGAGTGGCAACTGGCACATGCCGAGTGGTTGTCCAGCGCACATGGGGAGGCAAACGTCGGTTGTGCCAATTGTCACGAACCGGAAGGCTCGGGCGAGTGGCAGGATCAGCCGGGCACCGAGACCTGTCAGGGTTGCCACAAACAGGAAGCCGAAGGATTCAAATCGGGCCGCCACGGCATGCGAATCGCCCAGGGATTATCTCCAATGACGCCCTCGCAGGCGCGCATTCCCATGGCAGAGTCGGCAGCGCACCTGGAGCTAACGTGTACCAGTTGCCATGGGCCGCACGATCAGAACACTGAAGTTGCTGCGACCGAAGCCTGCCTCGGCTGCCATGCAGACGAACACTCGCTGGCGTTCGAAGGCACGCCCCACCACGCCACGTGGGAAGAATTCCTCGAAGGAGACCGTCCGCGAGAGGCGGCAGTCAGCTGTGCAACCTGCCACTTGCCGCGAGAAGAAACCACTGAGTTCGGCAAAACCTCAGTGCGGGTCAATCACAATCAGAACGCAACCCTGCGACCAAACGAAAAAATGATCCGCAGCACCTGTCTTCATTGCCACAGCCTGTCGTTCTCTATCGACGCTCTGGCCTCTGAAACCCAGATTCAATCCAACTTCGCGGGCCCGCTTACGGAGCACATTCCGAGCATCGATATGGCTCTCGAGAGGATAGAACCGAGCACCACCAAACCGAAAAACCAGGGAGAGAGACCATGAAAACCAGACTCACAACCAGCGCATTGCTCGCAACCACACTTCTTGTGGGCTGCGGTGGCTCCGATGAACCGGCTCAGGTCGGCATTGAGCCACAAGTCTTTACCGACTCACTGTTTGCGGTAATGAACTCAGATCGTGCCAACTACACAAAACTGATCATCCAGCGACTCGGGCCTAACGGCGCGGACGCTATTAAACCCAATGAACACTGGGAAGACATGGAAGGCTCCGCGCCCCTGCCCGCACAGATGTTTCGGTACGGCTCTGAAGGCGTTGCTGAAGTTACCGACAAATTCAGCTATTCACTCCAGTCACTCTGGCCGGTCAACAAACAGAATGCGCCGAAAACCGACGTAGAGAAAGAAGGCCTGCAATACATTGCCGATAACCCCGGCAAGAACTTCTACGGTGAAGAAACTCTTGGCGACACCACGTATTTCACCGCGGTGTACCCGGATGTTGCCGTATCGCCCGCCTGCACGACGTGCCATAACGACCACAAAGATTCGCCAAGAAGCGACTTTGAAATTGGCGAAGTCATGGGTGGTGTGGTGATTCGTCTGCCTCTGCCGAAAAGCTAGGCCACAATACGAGGACAACACAATGAACGATAATCAAATCAAACTGGTTCAAGAATCCTTTGCGAAGGTTGCGCCCATAGCAGATCAGGCGGCATCGCTGTTCTACACCAAGCTGTTTGAGATGGACCCGTCAGTAAAACCCATGTTTAAGGGTGACATGACGGAACAGGGACAGAAGCTGATGAAGATGATCGGCATGGCGGTAAACAGTCTGGGCAGGCTGGAGGAAATTGTGCCTGCGGTCCAGAAACTGGGCGAGCGGCATGTGGACTATGGCGTCAAGGACGAGCACTACGACACCGTCGGAGGCGCCCTGCTCTGGACACTGGAACAGGGCCTTGGGGACGACTTCACCCCAGAGTGCAAAGCGGCATGGACCGAAACCTACACGGTGCTTGCGACAACCATGAAGGATGCAGCCAAACAGTCGGCATGATGCATTCTGAACGAACAAAGGCGGCCTTCGGGCCGCCTTTTCTGTTCGCGCTCAATACGCCAGAAACTGGTGCCTATTTTTTCGGTACCCACTTTCCGTTCTGGTAGAACGCACTCCATCCCGTCGCCTTGCCATCCTTCTCAGACATGACGTACTGCTCTTTGGTCTTGCGACTATAGCGAATCACCGTCGGATTACCTTCAGGATCCGCTTCGGGCGCATCCATCAGGAAATCGTATTTTGGATCGATCTCTTTGCGGTGAGGTTTGATTTCTTTCACCAGAGGCGGCCGGGTTTCCCGATTCTTGGGGAATTTACTGGCAGCCAGGAATAAACCCGACGCGCCGTCGCGAAGCACGTAGGTATCCTCAACCTTCTGACATTGCAGTTCAGGCATCGGAACCGGGTCCATCTTGGGCGGCGCAGGCTCACCACTTTTCAGCAGTTTCCGAGTGTTCTTGCAGGTTTCGCTGGTACAGCCAAAATACTTCCCGAACCGTCCAGTCTTGAGCTGCATTTCCGAGCCACACTTGTCGCACTCCAGTGTCGGACCTTCATAGCCCTTGATGCGGAAAGTGCCCTTTTCTACTTCGAAGCCGGAGCAATCCGGGTTGTTACCGCACACATGCAGTTTGCGCCCTTCATCCACCAGATAGCTGTCCATTGCCGTACCGCATTTGGGACAGCGTCGTTTTTTGCGGAGCAGGCGAGTCTCGCCTTCACCCTCTACGTCCTCGTCGGCGCTGACAACTTCATCTCCGGAAACCAGGTTGATGGTTTTCTTGCAGCGCTCTTTGGGCGGCAACGAATACCCCGAACAACCCAGGAAGACGCCGGTGCTCGCCACCCGAATCTGCATAGGACGCTCGCACGCCGGACAGGGAATGTCCGTTTCCGTGGGCGTGTTCGCACGCATACCATCGTCTTCACTGCTCTCGGCGGTTTCCAGCTGTTTACGGAACCGCTCGTAGAAATCGTTGAGGACTTTTTTCCACTGCACATCACCATCGGCGATTTCGTCCAGCTCGTCTTCCATCCGTGCGGTGAAGTCGTAATCCATCAGATTGGGGAAAGATTCAGAAAGTCGTTCTGTGACGATCTCTCCCATCTTTTCAGCGTAGAAACGGCGGTTCTGCAGACGAACATAGCCCCGATCCTGAATAGTCGAAATAATGGACGCATAGGTAGATGGGCGACCGATCCCCTGCTTCTCAAGCTCTTTAACCAGGCTCGCTTCCGTGTAACGCGGCGCAGGCTTCGTAAAGTGCTGGCTGGGATCGAGTTTTTTCAGGTCCAGCACCTCACCCTCCCGGATATCCGGCAACGCGATGTCCTCGTCCTTCTTGGACGTTTGCGGTGCTGCTTTCAAGAAGCCTTCGAACTTGATGATACGGCCGCGGGTGCGCAGCTCGTATTCACCGTTGGCGACCACGATCGACGTACTCAGGAATTCCGCATCCGCCATCTGACAGGCGATGAACTGGCGCCAGATCAGCTCGTAAAGCTTCTCGGCATCCTTCTCAAGACCTTTTATGTCGCTGGGCTTGCGCTCTACGTCCGATGGGCGTATCGCTTCGTGGGCTTCTTGTGCGCCCTCTTTGCTGCCGTAAACTCGCGGCGAGTCAGGAAGGTACTTGTCGCCAAACTGGCTTTTTATGTGAGAACGACAGCTTGCGACAGCGTCCTGACTCAAGTTTGTGGAGTCGGTACGCATGTAAGTAATGAAGCCCGCCTCATAGAGCCGCTGAGCCAGCATCATGGTCTTTTTGACGCTAAAGCCCATACGGTTACTGGCAGCCTGCTGCAACGTGGAGGTAATAAAAGGTGCAGACGGGCGTGACCGGGTGGGTTTGTCTTCCCGCTTGGCGATCTTGAATTCACCGCCTTTCAGGCGTTCAACGTGTTCGTTACTCTGCTTTTCGTTGACGGGCCGGTACGCCTTGTCCGCATAGCGCGTCACTTCGAAGCGAATCGCAGATGACTGTTTCTGAGCCTCGAGATCCGCATGCAACTGCCAGAATTCCTCTGGCACAAACTTTCGGATTTCACGCTCCCTTTCAACAATCAGCCTCACCGCCACCGATTGAACCCTACCTGCTGACAGGCCTCTCGCAATCTTTGCCCACAGCAGCGGTGAAACCATATAACCTACGACGCGGTCCAGGAACCGTCTCGCCTGCTGTGCGTTCACACGGTTATTGTCCAGATTGCCCGGGTCTTTGAAGGCTTCCTGTATCGCCCGCTTGGTGATCTCGTTGAAAACAACCCTGCGGTACTTACCGTCATCCCCACCAATGGTTTGTTGCAGGTGCCAGGCAATGGCCTCCCCTTCGCGATCCAAATCCGTTGCGAGATAAATATGGTCTGCAGACTTGGCGAGCCGCTTCAGCTCACTAACAACTTTTTCTTTTCCAGGAAGAATCTCATATCGGGCATCCCAGTCCTTATCGGGGTCGACACCCATTCGGGCTACCAGTTGTTCCTTCGCTTTCTTCTTCTTATGAATGGCCTTTTCTTCTGGGCTCATTTTACGGGTAATCGCAGCCTGCCTGGCACGTTCCTTTGGATCCGTTGTCGAGCCACTGCCGCTGACGGGGAGGTCACGAATATGCCCCACGCTGGACTTCACAATAAAGTCCGAGCCCAGGTATTTGTTGATAGTCTTAGCTTTCGCTGGCGACTCGACAATGACGAGGCTTTTACCCATATCGGAGATCTATTTCCTTGGCGATAAACGGTTAAAAAAACAGCAAACCGGAAACTCGCAGTAAAATCAGTCGGCTAGAAAACGTTCAATAGCCGCCACATTGGTATAGGTGCATTGTTTTACAGGGTCAAGATTGGCAAGACAACCCATTCTTCGATTCCCGACGGTGTTTTATTGCAACCAGAGACAAGAAAACCCGGCATTGGCCGGGCTTTCTTACTGCAACGTCAATCACTCACTTTCGTGGATCAAAGACGCTCCCAGACCGTCGCAATGCCCTGTCCAAGACCGATACACATGGTGGAAACACCAAGCTTACCGCCCTTGTTCTGCATCACGTTCAGCAGGGTCGTGGAAATACGTGCACCAGAGCAGCCCAGCGGATGGCCAAGGGCAATCGCGCCGCCGTTCAGGTTCACCTTCTCTTCCATCACACCCAGAAGCTTCAGGTCTTTCAGTACAGGGAGAGACTGACCGGCAAAGGCTTCGTTCAGTTCCCAGAAGTCGATGTCTTCAACTTTCAGGCCTGCACGCTTAAGCGCCTTCTTGGTGGCCGGTACCGGACCATAGCCCATGATCGCGGGATCGCACCCGGCAACAGCCATGCTGCGGATCTTGGCGATCGGCTTGAGGCCCAGCGCTTCGGCACGCTCGGCAGACATCAGCACCATCGCTGCGGCACCGTCAGTCAGCTGAGAAGATGTGCCCGCCGTCACTGTACCGTTCTTCGGATCGAAAGCCGGCTTCAGCTGGCCTAGCGATTCCGCTGTGGTCTCTGGACGAATGGTCTCGTCTTCTTCGATCAGCTTTTTAAAGCCGTTCTCGTCATGACCTTCAATCGGAACGATTTCGTTCTTGAAGCGGCCTTCCTGAGTGGCTTCGTGGGCAAGGCGGTGCGAACGCGCACCAAACTCGTCCTGCTGCTCGCGAGTAATGCCGTGCATCTTGGCCAGCATTTCTGCAGTCAGGCCCATCATGTTGGACGCTTTTGCAGAGTACTTGGAAGCTGCCGGGTTGTGGTCAAAGCCGTCGGTCATGGGGATGTGACCCATGTGCTCAACGCCACCCACAAAGAACACGTCACCGTTACCAGTCTGGATAGCCTGGGCTGCAGTGTGAATCGCGCTCATTGCAGAACCACACAGACGGTTGACTGTCTGCGCTGCTGATTCATGAGGAATACGGGTCAGCAATGAAATCTGACGCGCTACGTTGAAGCCCTGCTCTTTGGTCTGGTTTACACAGCCCCAGATCACGTCTTCAACTTCTTTCGGGTCGAGCTTGGGATTGCGCTCAAACAGTGCTTCGATCAGCGCTGCCGACAGGGTTTCCGCGCGTACATTGCGGAAACAACCGTTTTTGGCACGCCCCATCGGAGTCCGCACGCAATCGACGACGACAACGTCTCTCGGATTAAGGCTCA